>JAQUHA010000049.1 GCA_028683855.1 Desulfuromonadaceae bacterium | reverse complement strand
AGCCAAAGCAACCTTTGCCTTGAATTCGGATGTGCGTTTCGTTCTCATGCTTGCCATCATAGATTACCTCCGTAATCAGGGGCAAACCAAACTTAACTACCTGTCCGAAAAACCGTAAGCATTATACCATGCCTGAATCAGAATGGATGTCACCAACAGGCAAGCAGTTATGGCGGCTTGCTTCAAAGCATACACCGCCAGAACTCCAGAAAATGTTTATCAAAGGTGCGCAGGAAAAAGGACTCTTTCCAAAACCTACCCGTTGTGATGAAAACGGCGAACCTCTTTATTGCCTTGAAGAGGTATCTGACTTTTTTGGAATGTCACGGGAAGAGGGGCGGAAGGCATATAATGAGATGCTCGAAGAAGAACCTGATATTTGTGAGGGATTTCACCAAGGGGCAGTTTATGTCATCCAGTAAACAAAAGAAAACCAGAACAGAGCAAGCAGCCGAAGCCCGCCGAGACCTTTATTATGAGAAACACAGGCCAAACCCTACACTACTCCATCATTATCAGCGGGAAGCGGCTCTTCTGATGATTCCGGAAACCCCACCGGATATTCGGCAAGGGGAGGTTATGCACGTTCCTGATGATAACCGGGATTTCCCCAACGAAATAATAAACACACTTGCCGACCCTGACACCCCGGCTGTTGATGCCAGTGTGAGGCGCACTGATTTATTACAGCGTGCTGGCTCACTGGATACCGGCATTGACGCGGCAAATACCATTGATGCGCGGAACAGTCTTGAAAAGATGTTAGCACACCAGATGGCGACCTGCCATGTAAAGGCTATGAACTTAATTGCAGATAGCAGTAATTATGCCCGTGATCTGGAGACTAGGATGTTCCAACTTAAGCAATTAGCCGTCGCTACAAAGCTGATGGATGTTTACCAGAAGGGAATGGATACCTTGTGCCGCACCAGGAACGCTGGGAAGCAAACCATTGTTGTCAAGCAGGTTCATGTAACTGGCGGGCAGAATGTGATTGCCGAGAATTTATCAACCGGGGGATTCACAGAAAGGGGGGAGGTATGAAGAAAATGAATTACCCCATGCCACGGGTACATTGTGGTGCAAAAACCAGATCAGGTGGGACTTGCAGGCAACCGGCGATGAAAAACGGGCGCTGTAGACTTCACGGCGGCAAGTCGCTTTCGGGACGGGAACATGGTAGATACCGTACTGGCCTGCATACCAAAGAGATGAAGGCGTATCGCGAGAGATTGCGTGTTGAGGTTCGTGAGATTGTCAGGGATTTTCAAGAGATTGAGACGTTGATTGGGAAGCTTTGAATCCGTTTATTGATTTTAAGGTTTCGCTGCTACACGAGCCACGCCTATTACCAGTTGTCGTTGGGCTTTTCCAGGTATTTTCTCAAAATATCTGAGGAGTGTGCGGACTTCATTGACCTCGTGTGAAGGTTCTGAATCCCCATAATGTGAAGAAGGGCCAAAGAAAAACGTAATCGGCACACCCAGTGCGTGTGCAATGACTTGAATATTTTCGACGTTGAGCCTGTTTCTTCCATTCTCATATCGCTGAATCTGCTGATACGACACATCAAGTATCTCTGCCAGCCGTTCCTGTGACATTCCAATTTCCTGCCTGCGGAACTTGATTTTCTCGCCCATCTCTTTGCTGCTAAGTATTTTGGCTGTTTCCATGAGCAGCAATATAGCAAACAGCGTGATTCCATAAATACTATCCATAGACTGCAAAACTTTATTGATGTTTTTACCCATAGAGTGCATAAAAGCGATGCTCTGCGATCAATAAATGCACCTATGGATAACCATGCCCACTCTCGACTGGATAGGAAAGAAAGCGGTAGTCAATCATCACCGCGAAGTGCCGTTTCATCTGCTGAAAAGCAATGATGAACTCTCTGTTGGTGATCCCGGCGGGAACATTGTTGTTCATGGTGACAACCTGATTGCCCTAAAAGCTTTGCTTCCATATCTAGCGGGACAGGTTAATTTCATTTTTATTGACCCGCCTTACAACACAGGGAACGAAGATTGGATATACAACGACAACGTCAATAGCCCGGAAATTACAGATTGGCTCGGCAAGACCGTGGGCAAAGAGATGGAAGACTTGTCACGTCATGATAAGTGGCTTTGTATGATGTATCCACGCTTGAGGCTATTGAAAGAGTTTTTGCAAGAGGATGGTTTTATTTGTGTCCAGATCGACGACAACGAAGCTGCAAACCTGAAAGGGATAATGGATGACATTTTTCTGAACATAAATTATGTCACTTCTATTTATGTTCAAGTCAGATATTTGGATAAAACTTTGAAGAGAGACATGCAGTTTCACAAGCAGATAGAGCAGATTCTCATTTATCAAAAGTCAGCAAAATCAAAACCAAACCTGAAAAGCAAAGAATACAAGCTGGATAAATTTTGTTGGTATGTGACTGAAAAAGCCCCTGGAAAAGAGATCACACTTGGAAACAAGCGAGTTATCATTTTTCAGCCCGGCGAATATCAGATAAAAGAGGGAGAATGCTCTGAAAAGGGACTGAAAGAAATTTGGGCTTCAGGTGCAATTCTTGACGGGAATTCTTCAGGTCGTTTTTTTCGTGATTTTTTAACTGGGCGTGTCGATGAAGACGGCTTAGGAGTGGTGTATAAGGTTTACGATATTGGGGATGATTCTTTTGATTGCAGATACTTTACAGGCCCCAAGAAGAAGAATGCAACCCGTGGCAAATATTACCAGGGTGTACCGACATCTGTATTAAGTGCGAGCATAGAAGATCAAAATAGCGACATTCCTATAGCAAATTTTTATGACATGGCTGCGGATTTTGGTAATTGCAGGCATGAAGGTGGAGTTGAATTTAAAAGCGGCAAGAAACCTGAAAGACTTATTTCTATGCTCATGGAGCATTTCAGCAAAAAAGGTGACTTAGTTCTTGATTCATTTGCCGGAAGCGCCACTACTGCCGCCGTAGCCCATAAAATGGGGCGCAGATGGGTAACTGTGGAAATGGGGGAACATTGTTTTTCTCACACGCTACCAAGACTGAAGAACGTTGTCACAGGGAAAGATAAAACTGGTATTTCTGAACAATTCAAATTTGAGGGCGGTGGCGGTTATTCTTTCTGTGAAATTGGCACTCCTTTGTTTGACGCTCAAGGGCATATTTGTAATACGGTTACATTCAGTGACCTTGCTCGCCATGTTTATTTCATAGAGACAGGCGAGCCCTTGCCACACGCCGCAAAGTCGAATTCTCCGCTTCTTAATATTCAAAACGGCACGGCAGTTTATCTCCTCTACAATGGCATCTTGAAAGACAAGTCACCGGACGGCGGCAATGTCTTGACCAGGGCGCTGTTTGCCCTGCTGCCGGAACACACCGGGCCGAAGGTTATCTATGGCACCGCCTGCAAAATCGGGCCGGATCAACGCCGCCGGGACGGTATTGTTTTCAAGCAGCTCCCGTACAAGCTGCGCACGGGGGTTTTATGATACTGAAAAGCTATCAAACAGAAGCACTTGATTATTACGAGAAGTTCCTCAAACGCTGCAACGAATCCGGCAACATCGGCAACGCATATTCGGAAACAACTGAAGAATGGCGCTTTCGTCTCAATTACCGGCCACTCCCCACCATGAAGCAGGTTCCCTATATCTGCCTGCGCATCCCCACCGGCGGTGGCAAAACAATGGTGGGTGGCATGGCGATTGAACGGGTCAACCGTTCACTGCTCTATGTTCAGCAAAGCCTTACCCTCTGGCTGGTTCCATCAGAGCCGATCCGGGAACAAACCTTGAAGGCGTTGCGCGACTCAAAAAACATCCTTCACCAATCGGTGCAATCGGTTCTCGGTGATGTAACAGTAATGGACATTGACGAGGCGTTACGCATATCGCCCCATGTTCTGAATGGTTCCAATGTCATCATTGTTGCTACCATGCAGGCATTCAAGCAGGAAGATACCGACCGGCTGAGCGTTTATAAGCAGAACGGCAGCTTGTTGGAGCATTTCAACGGAATTACTGACCCTGAAATTAAGGGAAATATGTCACTGGTGGATGTGCTGCGAATGCGTCACCCCTTTGTGATTGTGGACGAAGCTCACAACCAGGGCACACACCTTGCCTTTGATACCCTGGCCCGTTTCGAGCCGTGCGCTATTCTGGAACTGACCGCGACGCCTGACAGAACCTTTCAACCAAGCAACGTGCTCTACAGCGTTTCCGCTTCTGTGCTGCATTCTGAAGATATGATTAAAATGCCGCTGGAACTGGTGCACCGGGCAAACTGGCAGGACGCTCTGCGTGATGCTATCGCACGGTTGGACGGCCTACAACAAAAGGCCGAAGAGGAACAACGGGCAAGTGGTGATTACCTCCGGCCAATAATGTTGCTCCAGGCGGAACGCAAGGACGCAGGACACGAGACATTGACACCGGAGCGGGTAAAAAAGGCGCTGATAGATGATTTCGGCTTGCCGGAAAAGCAGATTGCTATTGCCACCGGCACGACCGATGAAATAGCCGGTGAGGACATTCTTTCTCACGCCTGCCCGATACGCTTCATCATTACCGTAGATAAACTGCGTGAGGGGTGGGACTGCCCTTTTGCTTATGTGCTTTGTTCATTCCGCAATACAAGTTCTTCAACAGCGGCGGAACAGGTGTTGGGGCGCATTCTGAGGATGCCAAGGGCAACACGAAAAAGCCTGCCGGAATTGAACATGGCGTATGCCTTTGTCACGTCTGGTAATTTCCAGACAACCGTGGAAAGCTTGAAAGATGGACTGGTACGGAACGGCTTCGAGCGTCAGGAAGTTAAAGATCTGCTTATCATCCCCGATGAAAAGGGACAGGATGACCTGTTTACTCACCAGACCACGGCAACCTTTACCCTTCCTGAGCTGCCCGAACCGGAAGCGATACCGGCAGAGCTTGCCAAAAAGGTTGAGATCGTCCCGGAATCCAGTTCCATCACCTTGAAGGGAACATTCACCGAGCCGCAAGCCAGGGCACTTCAAGATGCCTGCCGCACACCAGAGGGCAAAGAGGCCATGAAACAGGCCATCGCCCGGATGCGTACACAAAGACCACGCCACCAGAAAACGCCTGCTGAAAACGGGGAACTGTTCAAGGTGCCGATGCTACTGCTCAGGCAGGGTGACTTGTGGCAGCCGTTCGAGGATTCACACCTGTTGCAGGGGGATTGGAAGTTGCTTGACTATCCGGCAGACCTTCCGGCATTCAACAAGCCCGACCAGAAGCTGCAAGGCGGGCAGATGTACATTGAACAGGAGAAAGTTAAATTTTCCAACTTCAACACGCCAAAAGTTGCAACCCCTCTGATCGATTACCATGCCGATTGGGAGCAGGTTCATCTTGTCACCTGGCTGGGCAGAAATATCTTTGAAGACACCATTGCACCTGATGAAAAGGATGCCTTCATCAACAAAGCCATTTCCCTGTTAATCGAGACACGCGAGTTTACTCTTGATGAACTGGTGTACGCTAAATTCAGACTGCGTGAAATTTTGGAAAGCAAAATTGCCGATGCCAAGCGACAAGCCATGAAGAAGGAACATCAAACCCTTCTGTTATCCCCTGAAGAGTTTATTGCCGATGATCGCAGTCAGGTTGTTTTCCAGAATGGCCGCTATGCCTTTGATTGGTTGTACAGCGGCTTTACTGAGCTGCCGAAACATTTTTATCCTCAGATAGGCAACCTGAAAGCAGATGGTGAAGAATTTGAATGCGCGGTATTTCTGGCGACACAACTTGAAGGGGTAAAGTTCTGGGTTCGTAACGTGGAGCGCAAAACAACATCATTTTCACTACAAACAAGCTCTGACCGCTTCTATCCTGATTTCCTCTGCCAGCTTGAAACCGGTAAAGTCCTTGCGGTTGAATACAAAAACAAGCGGGACTGGCATTTGCCTGAGAATATCGAAAAACGGCAGCTTGGCGAGTTGTGGGAAAAACGGAGCAATGGCACATGCCTTTTTATCATGCCGGAAGGTAAGGATTTTCCAGCGATAAAAAGAAAGGCGGCATTGTAATGACAGATAGTCTTGCAAATCTCGAAATACCAAAAGAGTTTCTTGAAAAACTGTCTACCGAGGAAGCCTTTCGACTTCTCGGTTTTAAAGACAACAAATATGGCAACCTGGTTCGGTGCTGGGGTGATATCGAGGTTTCCGCTGGGCCGTGGATGGGTTGCTGGAAGATGATGGTGATGATTAATCGAAATACATCAAGGCAAATCTATTTACCACAAGAATATCCAATCTGGCCCAATATGTTGCCAATCGATATTCTCGCTACAATATACACTTGTTGCAGGGAATTGTTTCGTACAGAAGAACCTCCTCAGGAATTATTGTGGGGCAAACGCCACATGGAGCGATACTGGGAGAAGCTACGGCAAGAAGAAGCAAAGCGCCCGAAGGTCTGGGCTGATCGAGAGTTCTTCCGCTTCTGCATGAGCTATATTGAAAAAATGAACGATTGGTCAGAGGAAGATTTTGAAATTCAGTTTTCTCATGCTGAAGGTCAGCTAAAGATACAAACAAAAGGCGTTGTGGTCTGTTGCCCGGCTGTAGGAACATTTTATGGCACCTTGACCATATCCGCCCGTCAGTTTTTCCGCAGGATGCCGAAACGGTTTCTGGCAAACACTGTGAGAATAATTGTGATGTCAGAAAATAAAGCAACGATTGAATCTCATTCTCTACCAGTTACATGGCTTGAAGCCTCTGTATAGCTGCAAGGTAAATAGATAATAGATAGAGTCATGGATTATCTTCCCACCGGTACATCAATAGTTAGATGCAAACGGCCTTTGCCTTTGCAATAACATCATCAAACACTTTATCCAGAACTGGGTTTACACCCCGGCACCCATCAACAACTTCGCACGACCACTCAAGATATTTCTGTTTACGTTCCATTTCCCAGTCCGCCGGCGGTTTGTTTGTAATATCCCGGATGTTGCTGATCTTGTCGGCTATCTTGATTTGCTTTGCTCGGGGTGAAGCGTGGAGAGCGTGTGTAATCTGTAAATCCTTCCTGGTCTGCTTCTCCAAGTCTTTATCATCCGTAACTTCTCTCACCACATTTGTAATCTCAATTCCGAAAAAGTATTCCAGTTCTGAAAAAGTCGTCTTGGTGTCCTCAACAGTATCGTGGAGGATTGCGGCAATCAGAAGGGTTTCGTCATCAACTTCGCCTTCACTGGCTAAAATGGTAGCTACAGTTATTGGGTGGTTGATGTACGGCGATGCTTCATGATCTTTCCGGCGTTGGTTGCTGTGTTTGTCTGCTGCGAATGAAATTGCTTCCAGTAGTGGTGCGTAATTCATAATGGCTCCTTTTATTGGCTATTTAATGCTGTGTGCGGTTGACTTCTTTGATATGGGACTACCTTTTTACGCTGCTAAAATTGGCAGTGAACCCTGCCCTTCATTACGACTCAGAACTGTCCCTGTTTTCCGGCGACTCCGTTCCTGTCGTGCCAGGTCTCCAGCTTCCTTGTCTTCACGCATTTCTGATGCGGTAATATACCAGCCTAAATCCCAGTCGGTTTGATCAGTAACTTTTGGGAAGCGTTTCCAGGCAATATCAAGAAACTCTTTTGTTGCAAAATCTTTTCCCATATCCCGTACAACTTGAGCTTGAAGCACGTAATATGGAGCAGAATCATTTTCCAGCCCGATAGCCATATCTACTGAGTTTTTCGCTTCCTCAAGGCGTTTCTGCTTTCGCAGTGACAATGCAAGATTGAACCAGGGAGCACTCATGGTCGGATCGGCGGCACTTGCTTCGGTGTAAAACCGTTGTTCCCTCTCAATATCTCCCATATAGCCGCAGTACATTGCCATTCGATTTATGATGGCTGCATCCGGCTCATTGCGCTGACGTAGCAGCTCAGTGAGTTTGGCTATTGCTTTCTCATACTGGCGAATCTCGGCGCAATCTTCAGCCAGGTCCATAACGATACTTCTACGCTCCTGTGGCTGAATGATGCCTGTGCGAAGCTTCTCCTCAATGTCTTCTATGCGCAGTTTGATTACCTGCGGATTTGATATGTTGGTTAAAGGGTGCTCTCTTCGCTCTTTGAGAGGTTTTACATCATCCCTGTCAGCATGAAACGCCCGTACATCCAGCACCTGATTCTCGTCATAGCGATATTCGAGTCTGATCTTCTCCCCTGCCTTGACCGGTGCCGGTATATCCCACAATTCACTCATAAGTATGTGCTGGCCCATTTCCTCAAGTGCCACAATCTCCACCCTCACAGTAACAGCTTTATTGGGTGAAGATTCAGACAGCATCAGGTTGGTTAACTCCTTATAGCCACCCTCCGGCGGCCAGGGTAATGTGCTACCCCTTTTTACAAGGTCGAAGGGGCCGTTGTTAGTTACGAGGGCGATGGTTTCCTGGCAGACTGGCTGTATAATCGGTCGTTCAGTGATGGCTAGTGACAGTGCATTCAGGGCTGCCCCGCTGGCTACGGCTGTCTGCATGGCATCAGAGTTACCAAAGGACAGGATTTTTGTATTCGGGAACATTTTGCTCATGGCGTCTGGTACATGGGGGATCAGGCAACTACCGCCTACCATCAGGCAGATGTCGATTTGATCGCTCTTAAGCCCGGAACGGAACAGTGCATCCTGAATTGGCGAGAAGATCGAGAGCGTCTGAAAGTATTCCGTCTCGCGGACAAAGAGCAGTTCCATGTCCAAAAAGGGAGCTATGAGTTCTTCAAATGTCTCCAGGCTAAGTGACGGGTTGTCCAGGGTCAGTGTTCCACCTTCCGGCAATCGACAGGTAAATTTCTTGTGGCAGGTTTCTGTCAGTCCGTTTATGTAGTCGTCTTTTTCGATAGCTTGTATAAGTTGATCACAAAGGCCAATCTTAAGTTGTTCGGCAATTTGTATGAAGGCCGGTTCCAAGACATTCTTCTTGATTTCAAAGTCAAGGGAGTTACGTTCAAGTTCATTCTGCTCCAGGATCATGGGCACCAAGTGTTCATACAAAATAGCCTGGTCGATGTCGCCACCGCCCAGTCTGTTGTAACGGGATACAGCGAGGGATGCAATCATCAAGTTTCCGGCGAGGTCGGTGCTGAGACGAAAGATTGCTACGTCACAAGTGCCCCCGCCGAAGTCGAATACCAGCAGGTTTTTGGATTCTCCCAGCTCAACAAGTTTTTTGTCTCCATAATTCGCGAGGTAGGCTATGAAAGCCGCCACTGGTTCGTCAAGCAGATCTCCCCCACGAACAGTAAGTTTAGCCAAAGAAGCTGCCTTCAGTGTATCGTCACGCTGTGCCGTCTGAAATGATGCCGGCACGGTAACAGTGGTGCGGGCAGGTTCCAGAGCCTTGTCTTTCATAGCGGCACCCTTGAGGAATGAAAGTATTCTTCCGCTTACCTCCGCTGCCGAGCGATAGCCTGCCGGTGCCATGTTGTAGGTACGTCGCAGCCCTATGTGATTTTTGACGGAAGCGAAAACATTGCTCTCTTCAATCAATCCTGCTTCATGGCCTTTGCTTCTGAGTAACCGAGCTCCTTCACCGACAATCTCCTGCCCGTCATGGATTGCTACTATTGAGGGGACGAGCGGATTCCAGTGGCTTCTGTTTCCTGTAGGCTGTTCAACTGCAATACAACGGACGCTGATGTCGCTTTTGCTGGCTGGATCGTAGACTATCTCAGACACGGTGGAGTTGGTTGTACCCAGGTCAATACCAATGACCCGGATCGGTTTCTTGATTTTCTTGAGGGTTTCTTTTGCGGGGGCAATGAGTTCGAGAGCGTTCATGGCGTACCTCCTTATGTTTTGGGACAGGACGAAAGGCATTAGCATCGCTGGCGGGATGCCAGGTTCGCTAATATGAAAATAAAAGGGATTGGGCGATGTATTCAGAATACTACAGAGGTGCGACAGGGTAAGTCATTCGGTGAAAATGGAGCCATATTTTGTTGAAACTTTTGCTGCTCGACTTTGCTACGTGGGAGATAATACCGATAAAACGAAATACTTCTTGTGTGGGGGATTTGTTGAGTACGATTTAACAGTACGCTTGCTGATTGTTGTTTGTAAAGGAAAAAAATAAAGCGTCTCGACGATAGGAGTTTTCGGATGTCATACAATCTGCTATCATTGCATTAACGAACCTTCTGTTTTTCAAAAACGATTTATAAATATAATCGTAATTCTTGTTGATTTGTTACGTTTTGACGCACCCAAAATCACTCTAAACATACGACACAAAATATTTTAATCGTACCCATGTCGTACCTTTTTGGAGTAGCAAATATAAAAGCCTCTTATAAATAGATAGTTACAAGTGTTCATTTAGTACAATATGTAAGCATACATCATTGATTTAAAACAAAAACGCCAGGCTTGATATTAAAGCCTGGCGTTTTTGTATCAAAAGCTCAGAGATAAATTCCAATTAGTTGGTAGAAAACTGTTTTCACAAACAGACCCCCTTCTCACCGTTTCTGAATACAGAGCTGAGGGCGGTCTGTTTAATAATTAGGCATGATGCGATGGGGGACACTAACGGCAAAAATAGAAAACTCTCTGATGTTATGGTGTGTCACTATATGTATGAATAACATACTTGTTGTTACAACTCCTGTTTCCTCAAAAAAATGAAACATTTTTGTGCAACTGTATTGCTCTTGCATAGTAAACAGGCACAGTCGTTTTCTTGAGAGCAGATTTTATTTATAAAAATTATTATCTTCATACTCATTATTTCTAGCTACAAGCCAATTATCATAACGATTTGGAGGAAACCACAATAGTTATGCTGAAAACCTAAAGTCTCTCGGTAAGATTCTTGCAAAAACTGTTGCTGAATATTCTGTCTGTTTTTGTAAAAGACTTACCTTAAATCAAATCCTGTGCCTTTTTGGATGTGGCGATGCCCAGAAATAATGATGAAATTATAACTACATCCGAGCTCCGACAGTTAGCCTACAACGAGAAAATGGCTGAACTGGGTGAGATATCCGCTGGCGTTGTGCATGAGCTTAATGCACCTCTTTCAGTAATAATTTCGGCTTCTCAGATGATTATGCGGGAAGAGGGAGTTCCTCTGTTTGTCCAGGAAATGATATGTCGAATCAATTCAGAAGCACAACGCCTTTCTCAACTTGCCAAAGGTCTGCTTAATTTCAGCAGCCACGACAATTCTATAACTGAAGTTGACCTGAACTACACTATCGACTTCATTCTGAACTTCTTGAATATTGAGGTTGCCAAACGTGGCATTGTAGTCCTTAAACAGCTTGACCACACACTTCCTTTTATTCTTATGGATGCCAACCTTCTTAGGCAGGTGCTGCTTAATATTATAATGAATGCACTTCAGGCGATGGAAGAACAGGGGGGGAAGCTGTTAGTTGAGTCTGCAATGTCCGCTAATGATAAAGTTTCTTTTGTAATAACTGACAATGGGCCAGGAATACCTACAGACTCTATCGATCGGATCTTTGATCGTTATTTTACAACAAAAAAATCTGGAGAAGGTACCGGATTAGGGCTGTTTGTGACTAAAAATCTTCTTGAAAGCATAGGTGGAAATATCTCTGTAGCGAACAGAAGCGGCGGAGGCACTTCGTTTACCGTCACTATCCCCATACAGTAACAACTCGTTTTTAAACTTCACCACTATTACAGTGTAGTTAACCTGTTTTTCATCCTCACCAATGCAATAGTTAACATGATGATTTTTGCTGGCTATACAAAAATTAGTTGATATTTTTTTATGTAAATGTAATACGGTTACAAACCTCTATTAACAAGGCATGATTATATAATGCTTACGGTTTTTCGGACAGGTAGTTAAGTTTGGTTTGCCCCTGATTACGGAGGTAATCTATGATGGCAAGCATGAGAACGAAACGCACATCCGAATTCAAGGCAAAGGTTGCTTTGGC
>JAQUHA010000064.1 GCA_028683855.1 Desulfuromonadaceae bacterium | reverse complement strand
ACCTCCTCAATCGCATTTGCGAGCAACCGGCGGGCGACTTCTGAGCGGCTGATGCGGTGCATTTCTGCCAGTTTGTCAATGATCAAGCCGTGGTTTTCCGGCAGCCTCGCTTGAAGGTGGTACACCCTTGGTTGTTTGCCCCTTGACCCTTGAACCTTGACCCTTTGTGCAATCACAAGAACCTCCTCGGCTGCGGTGCTTCGCCGGTGTAGAGTTCACGCTTGCCCCACTCTTTCAGGCTGATGCTGCTCAATCCCTGGCTCTGAGCTTCTTTCCTCACCAGATCAAGGTTGGTGACGATACGGCGTACCGATCCTTTGCTTTTCTGGTGGATGATGTTCAGCAGATCGTCTGCTACCGTGACTCCGGCGCAGTAGAAGTCTGCCAGTACTTTGGCATCGTGCAGGTCTGCCGCCGGTGCTGCTGCCCACTCCATAATCCTGCCGTGGAAGCGCTCCCATTTGGCCAGTTTGCCGGGGAGCCGCTCTTCTCCGATGAGCAGAATCGGGGCGCGGGAGCCTTCATAGATGTCACGGACGACTTCGACGGCGACCTTTTCCACAATGTGGTCCATTTCATCAATTATCAGCGGGCGGCCTGATTTTGCCAGCTGTTCGCATATCTGATCGAGCATGTCGCTGGATGTTTTGGCGGGGACGATCCCCATGACTTTCAACACGTTTTCCATGAAGGCGCGTTTGCTCCAAACCGACTTACATTCAACATAATAGGCGTTCATTTTGTTGCTGATGTAGGCGGCGGCGGTGCTTTTGCCGTAGCCGGAGAAGCCGTACAGTACTGCCATGCCGGGAAGATGCTCCCGGCGTTCCATGATGCGTTGCAGGCATCCCATCGCCTGGGTAACGATCCCCAGATTTGCTGTGTTGACATCCAAGCTTTTTATTGCCATAATTCCCTCCACTTTCTTGTAGTTGCCCGTGTGGGCGGTTTTAAGAGGCTAGGGTTCGCGACCCCTGGCCTTTCTTATTTTATTACGGTCAACACCGGTGCTGAATTTGATTCTTCTTCATCTTTCAACATGCGCCATGCCCGCCAGATGTTGCTGTTTTTAAAACTTCTGTGCCAGGCTGCCTGACGCTCTTCCAGGGTTTCTCCCTGATTGATGCGATAATCAAAATCCTGCCATTCTCTGAGGGCAGGGATGTCTTCATACTGTGGCTCCCACTCTTTTTTCTCTTCAAACAGCTGTATTACCCGTTGGCCGTATTCTATCTGCTGCTTGACCTCTTCTGTATGTTCCACCGGCACCGGCTGCGGTCCGTACATCTCCAGCTTTTTTGCTTCAACATGGGCTTCAGCCCGCTTAATAGCCCCTTTACCCCGCTTTTTACGGGCTGTTTCAGTTTCTGATTCGGCGAAATAGGGGCTGCAGTTGCCGGATAGCTCTGCTACGGCCAAAAGGCGCTGGTGTTCCAGATCCCGCACCCAGACCCGGCTGGGATCGCTTGGGCAGTAGGCAACCTGAACGCGCTGACCTGTCCAGTTTTCCAGATCATGGCTGAAGTAGCGTTTTGGCTGTCCGTTGGACATTTTGCCGAACTGGATTTCTCCCTTGATGCAGGTACGCTCGACGGCGGGGTGATAGAGATCGGGCTGATCTCCTGATGCTACCAGCCATTCATCCTGGGGGAGTTCGCGCTGCATTCTTTCAAGCCCCAGTTGCCATGCCTGGTTGGGGCTCTGGTGTACCAGCTTGCGGGTGATCGGATCGCGCAGGGCGGGGAGACCACGGTGCGGCCTGTTGTTGTACGCTTCGACGGCGGCGTTGATATGTTTGATAAAGTCGTCGAATTCGAGCATCAGGGCTGATTTTTCGCCGCTATCAATGGCTTTGCGGGTCTTTTTGAAGACCAGCTGCTTGGTGTCGCCATCCATTTTGACTCCGATATAGGTGCAGAGCTGCTGCGCCGCTTTTATCAGAATAGTCTGATGACCACGTTCTGATAATCCATGCGCCTGCGGGTTGCGCGGGCGGCTGTATTTGGGGGTGATTGCCAGCCGGTCAAGTATTCCGGTGCCGGGATTGGTCATCATCTGGTTTTTGTAGCCGCTGCCGTTGTCGGTGTAAAATATCGCCGGTATGCCGTGGATCTCACACGCCATGCGCAGGGCATCCAGTACGGCAAGGCCGCTTTCTGCCAGATCGACCGACCAGCCGACGCATTTGCGGCTGTAAACATCCAGTACCGGTGTTACTTCCGGCCGGAAAGCCCTGCCGGTGAAGGGGTGGTAGACTTCGGCATCAAAGCAGTGACCGTCGGCGGTGTAGGCATCGCCGGGGTACATCTGGCTGGTGTCACGGCGGCGGAACGGTTTGAGCGCCCGCAAATCTTTGCCGGTAACACGCCCTTTGGAAGACTGTACTTTGCCGATTTTCTCCAGGTAGTGGCGTGCCTGACCGTATGAAGGGGCACGGCGCGCCGTGCCCGTACTGCGGTAATATTCTTCCAGTACATCGGTCAGGTGCGGGTTCTGCCCCTTGCCCCAGAATTTCATAAAGGTTGCTGCCCAGGCGGGCTCAAGGTAGTTTTCGGTGTCTTTGGGAGCCAGTACCATTGAGTTTCCGCCTGATTTTTTCCAAGCCATCCACCATTTGATGATGCCACCGTATGACAGGTGACGGGTTGCGCCTTTACGGGCGTTGGCGGTGCTGTACAGCTCCATATCAGGGTTATCGACGGAATCCTTTACTATGATGTTAATAGCCTTGTTAACCCCGACTGTCGGAGCGGCACGCTCTATCAGACGCATGATGGCGACACGGGCATCCATTATGCTGCGCTGCCACTGTTTGAGCTGCTCCGGGGCTTTGGCAGGCTGGATGGTGGCGGCGACAACCGGCAGCGGGGCAGGTTTGCTGACAACCGGCA
>JAQUHA010000048.1 GCA_028683855.1 Desulfuromonadaceae bacterium | reverse complement strand
GCTGATTTTAAGAAAAAAAAGTGGGTATTAAAGCGGAATAAAATCTCACTTTAAAGCCCACTTCTTTTGAACAATTCCACTGCCAAATCAAATGTAAATCACTGCCAAATCAAAAGTCGCGCTACACATGGTTCAAAGGTTGCTAAAAGGTTACCAAGTCCACCAGATACAAAAAAGCACCTACAGAATTAACTGTAAGTGCTTGAATTTGCTGGTCGGTGAGACTGGAATCGAACCAGCGACCCCCTGCTCCCAAGGATGTAAATACTGCACATTATAGCATTTCACCACCTCTCAGCTATGCAACCCGCATAGCTTTTTTATTGTATGCAATCAGATAGTTATACGATATAGTATTTCATAGTTATTCACCAGTTGCCATAAGTCAAGAGGTTGCACTAGAGGTTGCACGTTTTCAATGCAACCTTTCCAGAGGGGGCGCTATGAAATTCACCGACAAGGGAATTATCAGTCTGAAACCAGAGGCGAAACAGTATTACAAAAGAGAGGCAGGCGGCTTCACCATTAGGGTGCTCCCGTCCGGCTTGAAGACCTGGCATTTCATCTATACGATCGCTGGAAAACGGCGACAAATGAACCTTGGTGAATTTTCGGATGACGTAGCAAAGGGCAACAGAGGCGAAGGTCAACATGTATCTCTTTCTGCAGCAAGGGATAGGCTTACCGATGCGAGAAAGTCTCTGAAGGACGGGCAAGACCCACAAGAGGTCGGCTTTGCGTGGCACAAAAATCCGGAAAGAGAAAAGAGAATAGCAGCCCTTAAAGTTGAGGAGGAATTGAATAACCCCACTGTTAAAGAACTTATCACTAAATACATCGAGAAATACGCCAAGCTGAAAAAAACATCATGGCAGGAAGACGAGCGCATTCTTAATAAGGATGTGCTTCCTATATGGGGTAGCAGGAAGGCCAGGGACATAACCCGTCGTGACGTTATGCTGCTAATTGAGGAGATGCAGGGAAGAGGTAATGGCATAATTACCAACACGTTCAAGATCATCCGGAGGATGTTTAGCTACGCAGTTAAGCAAGAGCTTATTCCCGCAACTCCCTGCTATGCTTTCGAGAAAGGCGAAGAGTTGCCACGACCTGTATCGAAGGAACGTCACCTGTCAGAGTCAGAAATAAAAAAACTTTGGATTAATCTTGATAACTGCGCAATTTCCGAAAATATTCGCAAAATATTGAGACTAATTTTATTAACTGGCCAACGTCCTGGAGAAGTCTCCTCAATGCACTCTAGCGAAATTGAGGGACGGTGGTGGGAATTCACTCCCAAAGTAACCGATATCACCAAAGAGATCCCTCGCAAGCAGCGCATATACCTTACAGACACTGTGCTCGCATTGATTGGGCCTCTTCAAGTCTACGACAAAAACTTAAATGCGATGGTACCTAGGGAATACATATTCAAATGCCACACTGACAACACGCGATGTATTACAGAGCGAGCCGTTACGTGTGCTCTACGCCGCAACCTCCTGACGCATGTAGTGAAACCTAAACCCGCCACATGGAAGAAAACCAGAACCAAACCAATAAGAAAAAACACTTTTGTCATTCCTGATGACAAGAAGCTTGATATTGATAAATTTACGCCGCACGATCTTCGCAGGACATGTGCAACCATGCTTTCAGAACTTCAATTTACTGATGCCGTTGTTGACGCTGTACTTGCTCATCTAAAAAAAGGCGAGATCCGGACGTACAATAAGAATAAATATGACAAGGAAAAACAGGAGGCTTTACAAGAATGGGAACTTAAGCTGAATAGCATTATCACCAGTGAAGAGTATCGTACCCGTCAGCAGCGAGAGGACGATATAAAGGCTGCAGAGGAAACTGACACCGCAGCCAATGACAAGAAACAACTCGAAGCACAAATCCGGGATTTACAACAACAGTTATTTGAAGCACAGAAGAAATCCGGCTCAGGCAATAACGTCGTCGATATCCAATCAGCCCGAAGCAAAAAGTCATCAAAAGCCCTCTGATTAGAATTGACATAACTTCCTGTAGTGATAGAGTGCCAAAGTTCAAACTTGGTGACTTGATCGCTGCTATTCATTATATTCAGCCACCATTCGTTACACGTCAAATACAACCACAACCGGGCCAACCATGCACAATCTCAGCGAAGACGACATCAGCGTCAAATACATAACTCCATCCTTGATTAAATCAGGCTGGGATGAAGCTGTACAGATTCGGCGTCAAGTATCTTTCACGAATGGCCGAATTATCGTGCGTGGCAAACTGGTCAGTCGTGGTAAGGCTAAAAAGGCTGACTTCGTTTTGTATTACCAACATTTCCCGATTGCGGTGATCGAGGCTAAGAAGAGTAACTTCAGTGCTGGCCATGGTATGCAGCAGGCGCTTGACTATGCCAAATCGCTGCAGGTGCCGTTTGTGTTTTCCAGTAACGGTAAAGGCTTTGTCTTCCATGACAAGACCGGGTTGATTGCTTCAGGTGAAGTCGATCTCAGTATGGACAGCTTTCCAGCACCCGAGACTCTATGGTCGAAGTACCGGGAGTGGAAGGGTCTTACCCCAGCCGAAGAAAAGATTGTCCTGCAACCGTATTACGATGACGGCAGTGGTAAAGAGCCGCGCTATTACCAGCGGAACGCAATAAATGCTTCAGTCGAAGCTATTGCCAAAGGGCAGGACCGCGTGTTGCTGGTTATGGCCACCGGTACCGGTAAAACCTACACCGCTTTTCAAATCATCTGGCGCTTGTGGAAATCTGAGTGGCGAGCCGGCAAGCAAAAGCGCGTCCTGTTTCTGGCTGATCGCAATATCCTCGTTGATCAGACAATGGTTAACGACTTTCGCCCGTTTGGAGCGACTATGGCCAAGCTCAGTGCCGGAGCCAAGACTATTGAGCGTCCAGATGGCACTATCACTGAACTGACCACGGCTGTTGACAGCAAGAGACGCATTGATACTGCCTACGAAATATATCTCGGTCTGTACCAGGCACTTACCGGTCCGGAAGAACGGCAGAAGCTGTTTAAAGAGCTGTCGCCAGACTTTTTTGATCTCATCATTATCGATGAATGTCACCGGGGCAGTGCTGCAGAGGATTCCGCCTGGCGTGAAATTCTGGAGCATTTTAAAAGCGCCACCCAAATAGGCCTCACCGCCACTCCCAAAGAAACCGAGTACGTCTCCAACATCAATTATTTTGGCACACCTGTCTTTACCTACTCCCTCAAGCAGGGCATCAGTGATGGTTTCCTGGCTCCTTATAAAGTCATCAAGGTACATCTCAACATTGACGTTGATGGCTACCGGCCCAAGCCAGGTGAAGTTGATAAACAAGGGTTGGAAATAGACGACCGCATCTATAACATTAAAGACTTTGATAGAAGCATTGTCGTCGATACGCGCACTCAACGGGTCGCCAAGTGGATTTCTGACTATCTCAAACAGAGCGGTGACCGTTTCCAGAAGACAATCGTGTTCTGTGTTGATACCGAACATGCTTCACTATTGCGGCAGGCTTTGATTGTTGAGAACCAGGATCTGGTCTTAAAAAACGAGCGCTACGTCATGCGCATTACCGGTGACGATGCCGCCGGGCAGGCACAATTGGGTAACTTCATCGATCCGGAGTCACCGTATCCCGTTATAGTTACCACCTCTCGCCTTCTTTCCACCGGCGTTGACGCACAAACCTGCCGCCTGATCGTGCTTGATCGAGCCGTTGGTTCCATGACCGAGTTCAAGCAGATTGTCGGTCGCGGCACGCGGGTTCACGAAGATACTAAAAAGTATTACTTCAATCTGGTTGACTTTCGTAAGGCCACAGCACACTTTGCTGACCCTGATTTTGACGGTCCACCGATTCAGATTTACGAACCGGGTGAAGAAGACCCCGTTACACCGCCTGATGATGTGCCGCCGATTATTGATGAAGAGGATCCTATTCCGCCGGAGCCGGGTGATGATGAAGTGATTCTTGTCGATCCTCCACCACCAGGACCTCTGCCACCTCCACTGCCGCCACCGAACCCCAAGTATTACATCAATGGTGAACCGGTCACGGTAGTAATGGAACGGGTCGAATACCTTGATGAATATGGCAAGCTCATTACCGAATCCCTGCGTGATTTCTCGCGTAAGGCTATTCGGGCACAGTATGCCAGCCTTGACAAGTTTCTACGGCGCTGGAAAACTACAGAGCATAAAGAAGCGATTATTGAAGAGTTGGCCGCAGAAGGCTTACTGCTCGAACCTCTACTGGAAGAAGTCGGCAAAGAGCTTGATCCCTTTGATCTCATCTGCCACATAGCCTTTGACCAGCCACCGCTTACCCGTCGGGAGCGGGCTAACAATGTCAAAAAGCGTGACATATTTACCAAGTATGGTCCACAGGCGTGTGCTGTGCTGGAAGCCCTGCTGAACAAATATCAGGATGAAGGTATAGTTGGTGGCCTGGACAATGTTCGCGTATTGGAAATTCCACCCTTCAACGCCATGGGAACTCCGCTCCAGCTTATCAAACAATTCGGCACGAAAGCTAAATTCGAGGAAGCCGTCCACGAAATGCAGAATGCACTTTACCAGGAGGCAGCCTAACTCATGTCTGCACGAAATACCGTCAAATCAATTCAAGATATCATGCGCCAGGACGTCGGCGTTGATGGCGATGCCCAGCGTCTTTCCCAACTTTGCTGGATGTTTTTCCTCAAGATCATCGATGACCAGGATCAACAGCTGGAAGTAATGCAGGATAACTACCAATCACCAATACCGGAGAAATACCAGTGGCGCAGCTGGGCAGCCGATCCGGAAGGGATCACTGGCGAACTGTTGATGACATTTATCAATGAAGAACTGTTCCCTGCACTGAAGGAGCTGCCCGCCGTCGGTAGCAATGCCAGTCGTGCCCGCGTAGTCAAAAGTGTGTTTGAGGATGCCTACAACTACATGAAATCAGGCCAGCTTCTGCGGCAGGTGATCAACAGAATCAGCGGCGTTGATTTTAACGACCTGGCAGAACGCAAGCATTTCGGCGACATCTACGAGCAGTTGCTGAACGATCTGCAGAGCGCCGGTAACGCCGGGGAGTATTATACCCCACGCGCCGTCACCGCCTTTATGGTTGATAGAATTGATCCCAAGCCGGGGCAGATTCTGTTCGACCCGTCCTGCGGCACTGGTGGGTTTCTTACCTGCTCCATCCGTCACATGCGTGACCGCTATGTGAAAAAAGTTGAGGATGAGCAAGCCCTGCAGGCAGGTCTGCGGGCTGTAGAGAAAAAACAACTCCCGCACATGCTCTGTGTTACCAATATGCTGCTGCACGGCATTGAAGACCCCAGCTTCGTGCGCCATGATAACACCCTGGCGCGTCCCTACATCAGCTACGGTCAGAGCGACCGGGTCGACATCATCCTAACCAATCCCCCCTTTGGTGGACGTGAAGAAGACGGCATTGAATCCAACTTCCCAGCCCACTTCCGCACCAAGGAAACTGCCGATCTGTTCCTTGCGCTGTTCATCCGTCTGCTGAAACCGGGTGGACGTGCCGCCATTGTCTTGCCCGATGGTTCCCTGTTCGGTGAAGGTGTCAAGACCCGCCTGAAAGAGCATCTGCTGGCAGAGTGCAACCTGCACACCATCGTGCGCTTGCCCAACAGTGTCTTCAAACCCTACGCCAGCATAGGCACCAACCTGCTGTTCTTTGAGAAGGGTGATCCGACTCAAGAGATCTGGTTCTACGAGCATCACGTACCAGAAGGGCAAAAAGCCTACTCCATGACCAGACCTATTAAGGTTGAACATCTGAATGGCTGTGTTGAGTGGTGGGGTGGGGCAGAGCGGGAGAACCGGCAGGAAACCGAGCAGGCATGGAAGGTGACGATTGATGAGATCAAGGCGCGGGGTTATAACCTCGATTTCAAGAATCCGCACACGGTAGCCGATGACCACGGTGATCCGGAAGAGTTGCTTGCAAAGCTGGAGGAGAGTGAATTGCAAACCGCGAGCTTGCGCGATCAGTTGAAGGGGATTCTGGCGGAGGCGCTGCTGCGATGAAATTTTACTTGACGAATCAATGGGTGGGTGGCAGTATCAGATCAACAATACCCCCCACGCCTCTTAACAATGCGCACCAGGGGGGTTTCTCGTTTCTGGCTCTTTGTGCTGGAATGCAGGTGATTTATGAGTAAGCCTGCCAAGACCTACCAGGAACAACTGGAAATTTTCAAAAGCCGTGGACTCGCCGTTACCGATGAACCATTCGCCATCCATTGTCTGGAACATCACAATTATTACCGTTTATCCGCCTATCGTTTTCCTTTCACGGTTTCCGGCAATCCCGACCAATTCCAGCATGGCATCACCTTCCAGCAACTATGGGAGCTGTACTGCTTTGATCGCGCCTTGCGCCAACTGGTTTTGGAGGCATGCAAGCGCGTTGAGATTTCCGTACGTTCCCGTTGGGCGTATGAAGTTGGTCATCAGCTTGATCCGCTTGCCTACCTTGAAAGCCAGCACTTCAAGAATCCGGTGCTTCATGCCCGCGCCATTACCAACCTGGATGATGAAATGAAGCGCAGCCGGGAAGATTTCATCATCCACCATCAGAAAACTCTCGGTATGCCATGGCCTCCTGTCTGGGTAGCGATTGAAGTGGCGTCATTCGGCACCATATCAAATCTGGTCAGCCAGCTTGTCTCGCCACACATCCGGCAGACCATAGCCAGCACCTACCAGCTTGACGAAAAAACCTTCTGTTCCCTATTTCATCACCTCAGCGTACTGCGTAATACCGCCGCGCACCATAGCCGTCTCTGGAACCGCAAATTCGCCGTAACCTTCCAACTGCCCCGTAAGAAACCGGCCTATCTCTGGGATAATTTCTGCAACGATCCGCTGCACGGAGTCGGCAGAGAGCGCAAGCTCTACAACTCGCTGGTGCTGCTGATTCACCTGATGCAGGTTATAGAACCGGCCACTCACTGGCCGCAGCGCCTGT
Source organism: Desulfuromonadaceae bacterium (assembly GCA_028683855.1). Lineage (GTDB taxonomy): Bacteria > Desulfobacterota > Desulfuromonadia > Geobacterales > Pseudopelobacteraceae > JACRCG01. Next base: position 6,139 of record JAQUHA010000048.1, on the reverse strand, counting down.
TGCGTTTGATGCAGACACTTGACCCGACATTGATAAAAGATATGGGTGTTCCCCATGACTGGCAGACGCGCCCTATCTGGCAGCGGCTTGTTGCGGCTGGGGGTACAAAATGAACCGGAATCTATTACTGCAGCACTTCGACCGCATCAGCGAAGCACCGGATTCCATTGCTCGCCTGCGGAGGTTTATCCTCGATCTGGCTGTACGCGGGAAGCTGGTAGAGCAAGACACCAGTGATGAACCGGCGGCTGAGTTGTTGAAGCGGATTCATGCGGAGAAGGTGCGGCTGGTGAAGGAAGGGAAAATCAAGGAACAAAAAGAACTTACTAAAAGCACTACCGAGTTCCCATACAAGTTGCCAGCATCTTGGAAATGGGTTCCACTTGGCATCACAGTAAACAGTCATCTCGGGGGAGGCACTCCTTCAAAGAACAATTCTAGCTATTGGGATGGAGATATTTTTTGGGCGAGCGTTAAGGACATTGGCAAGGGTAAATATGTAGATGAAACAATCGACAAAATCAGTAATGCTGGCTTGAAAGATAGTTCTTCCAATCTGATACCACCAGGTAATCTTATCGTTGTTACTCGAATGGGGCTCGGCAAAATTTCGATTAATCGTGTTCCCATCGCAATAAATCAGGACCTACGTGCATTATCTCTATCAAGCCACTCATCTATAGACTACTTCTACAATTTCTTCAAAACCCACGGATATGAGGGATCAGGGTTGACTGTCAAGGGAATCAGAGTTGAAGAACTTTTGAATACCAACTTCCCTCTTCCCCCCCTCGCCGAACAGCATCGCATTGTTGCCAAGGTTGATGAACTGATGGCACTGTGTGACCAGTTGGAGGCGGAGCGCAACAAACGCGAGGCACGGCGCGACCGGTTGGCGGCATCCAGCCTGAACCGTATCAGCACCACTACAGCAGAAGAGGCCAAAGACGCGACCCGCTTCCACCTCAACCACCTCCCGCGCCTGACCACCCGAGCGGAACACATCAAGCAACTGCGGCAGACTATCCTCAATCTGGCTGTGCGTGGGAAACTGGTGGAGCAGGACCCCAGTGATGAACCGGCTGCGGAGTTAGTGAAGCGGATTCAGCTGGAGAAGGCAAGGTTGGTTAAGGAAGGATTGGAGCGAAAAGGCAAAGCTCCGATACTGCTTAAAGCCGATGAGATTCCCTATTCATTGCCGGTTTCGTGGAAATGGAGTCAATTCTCCGAAATTGGATTTATCAGCCCTCGGAATGTAGCAGATAATGATCTGCAGGCTTCATTTGTACCTATGCCGATGATTTCAGCTGAATACGGTATTCCCAATAAACATGAAGTCAGATCTTGGGGCGAAATAAGAAGTGGTTTCACTCATTTTGCCGAGGGTGATGTCGGGCTCGCTAAAATTACGCCATGTTTTGAGAATAGGAAGTCTACGATATTTCGGCAATTGACTGGTGGAATAGGTGCTGGGACAACAGAGTTGCATATTGTCCGGCCCATTTTTGTAGTTGCAGAATACATGTTAATTTTTTTGAAATGCCCACATTTCATTGAAACTGGTATTCCCAAAATGACCGGCACTGCTGGACAAAAACGTGTACCGACGGAATATTTTACCAGTTCACCATTCCCTCTTCCACCATTCGCAGAACAGCACCGTATTGTCTCCAAGGTTGATGAACTGATGGCGCTGTGCGACCAGTTGGAAGCGAGCCTAAACACCACCGAAGCTGACAACCGCCGCCTGCTGGAGGCAGTGCTGCGTGATGCTTTAGGTGCCGGCGTGGTCGCACAATGAAGTCTAAGCAGCGATGGCCGGAAAACTATAACCCGCCTACATGGTTACCCGACTGGCGCCAGGTAGATGAATATCCCCGGACGGAGAGTAAGGCTGTCTACGCCTGGGAGTTTTTGCGCCGCAATCCCAACTACCAAGAGGCTTATGCAAGATTGAGTAACCTTTGTGAGGATGAAGGCGTTGCAAAGTATTACAAGAAACCTCTGGGGCTCAATGCACACTCCGGCCTATTCTGGAAAGAGTCGGTAACGCTGAAACAATCCGACGGCGAGACTGAAATTGAATTAACAAATGATGACATCTCACCGGCATCAATTTTATTACACACCGAACTGTTGCGAGAGTTGCGTAATTGGGGAATGTCTTACTACCTTCTTGACCCGGCGAATGGTTACCTTGACACTGCAGCTTTAAGTGGAGTTGCGCGACTGGGCTATTTCAATTACTCCGAAGATTGGATTCATGTTCCTGTCAAGACGGAAGACGGTGACGAGGCATTGGAAGAGGTGCCACTTGATTGCGGGATAATTCCTCAGGATTGCGAAGTACCCTGGCTGTTTGATGCTTCTCTGTCGATAGCAATTCAGATTGAAAAAGCAAAACTGCATCTTGAAGAAATCCAGAAAAACATGGAGGGGAAAATTATCTCTTCTCCAAAATATGAAGTTTCAAAATTCAACAACTATCTGAGGTTGTTGGATGCAGATGCTTTGGGTGCAACAGCAAAAGATATACAAGACGTCCTCTATTCGACGTATTCAAATTTTGATTACTCGAAAAACTCCCACACCTCACCAAGCCGCAATATTCTAAATGACCACCGCAAGGCGGCATATTTACTGAGAGGCAGAGACTACCAGCTACTCTTTAGTTAAACAGTACTTACAGAAATATTTCCCCCAATAAATCCTAACATGCTGAAGTTGAACAACATAATTTAAACCTCTACGATTTGACATGAAAGACGGTGCTAGCCCGTTGATCAATCAAATTATGGAGGTTTCTTTATGTCAACCGTTCAGACATTTCAAGATCGCATCGTTAGACCCGCCGAACAGGTACTCATCACTGGCCGCTCACTCGCTTCAATCTGGCGAGACCAACAGGCCGGAAATTATCCGCCCAGCATCCGCATTGGAGAAAATGCCGTTGGTGTTCGCCTCAGTGCATTAATGGCCTGGCTCGATAGCCGCGAGATTATCACGCCGGAGAATACCAAACCGGTAGCACCAGGCAGAAAAACCGTTGGCAGACCCCGCAAGCAGCAAAAAGCGGAGGTTTGAGCCATGACTACTGCAGCTATTGAACGTGAAAACCGCTCAGGCAGAGAACCCGAGCGGCTGGATACAGCAATTGAACGTGGTGAAATTGTACCATTTCCCACCGAAAAAAACAATCTTCAGTGCCATTGCTCTTCGCCCTGTCCGGTCTGTTTTTGCCGGGAAGATGGCAAGCCATGACCCATGACGATTTTGTAATTTTATCTACTCATGACATGCGAGCATACCTTGATAGAATAGGCATCGGCTCCACCGGTAGCAGGGAAGAACTGATTGAGAGGCACAGTCAGCTATCTGGCGACAACATCACATCCGGTGGACCAGCAGACAACTGGCCAAAGCAGCTTTCAAGAGTTGCCTTCCCTGGCATTCTGGGCGAATTTGTTGATGCAGCTTGCAATAACAGTGAAGCCGATCCCGCTGCCGTGTCGATAACGTTCCTCATCAGATTCGGCATTGAGTGCGGCACCAACAAGTATGTACAGGTTGGTGAAAATCGTCACTACCCCCGCACAAATGCTAACATCGTTGGTGATTCATCAAAAGCCCGAAAGGGAGTATCAGCGGGGCCGACGAAAGCCTTGTTTGACCTTATTCCAAACCATTGCAGGACATCGCCTGGGCCGTTATCCAGTGGTGAAGGTATTGCCTGGGCCGTCCGTGATGAAGTCCGAGAATGGAAAGTCGATAAAAAGACCAATGTTGGCGAATGGGTAATCACTGATCCAGGTGTCACCGATAAGCGGTTATTTATCCAGGAAGAAGAATTTGCCAACGCACTGACTTCAACAAAGATGGATGGGAACAGGCTTTCATCTGTCATCCGTACTTCCTATGACGATGGCACTATTGAACCTCTTACGAAAAGCAACCGCATAAAAGCTACAAATGCCCACGTCGGTATTGTAGGGCACATCACGCTCCCTGAACTCAAAGATCAATTATCCCAGAAGGAGATGCTTAACGGTTTCGGCAACCGTATCGTCTGGGTCTGCAGCAGGCGGCAACGTCTTGTCCCACGACCACGTCGTATTGACGATGCCATCATGCAGGGGTTCAGGGAGACGTTACAACAGCGGATAACTGATGCACAAGTGCCTGGTGAAGTTGCGTTCTCTGATGATGCCGATGAGTTATGGCTTGCCGAGTATTCAAAATTGTCTGCAGCATACGGCGGTGCAGCAGGCTGTATGGTCAACCGGGGCGAAGCGCATGTTACACGACTGGCGCTGATCTATGCTCTTCTTGCAGGGCACAACAGCATTGAGCTGGAAGACCTGCAGGCAGCACTGGAGTTATGGCGCTACTGCCTGCAATCCGCTTTTTTTATATTTGGTCAAACGTCATCCGACCGGCGGCGCACTAAAATTCTTGATGCGCTTAGTCTGGCTGTTGCCAACGGCCTTACCAAAGATGAGATCCGCAAGAAATGTTTCAGTGGGCATATCAAGGCTGAAGACCTGGATGAGCTTTTGCGCACTATGGAATCTGACGGATTGATAATAATCACTACCGAGCAGACCACTGGAGCACCACGAAGAATTATCTCACTTGCGCTTTTTAAGCGTGAAAAGCGTGACAAGCCTGCCAACTCCACCCCTTACCACGCTTATAACGCTTATAACGCAGGGGATAATGAAAAAACTGATGCTCAAGTAGTCACTGATGAAACTCCTAGTTTCGATTGGGAGGACTGATTTATGAAATGCCAAGTCCTCAGACAGTTTGTACGCCGGGGTGTATCACAGCTCCCTGGTAGTGTCATCGACGTACCAGAAGAAATGCTCTTGAAGATGGCGGGGTATGTTCAGAAGATAATGCCACCTAGTCATTGCCAAGCCCGAAAGGTTGGCGGGCGCATTTGTGGTAGACCGTTACGCGATGGAGTAAACGGTTTTCTCACATGTACTGACCCTGGTTGCCAAGTCCCGGCAACGCCTCATGGACTTGTACGCCGAGGAGGTAAGGCCAAATGATGAACCTTCAACGTATGGCTGATTATACCGGACTGTCATTGTCAGAGTGCCGAACCGCTCGTATCGAATATCTCACCCGTCATATTGAGGAACGCTCAGTAGATGCCGAATGGTTGGCAGATGATGGGGGCGATTTATCTGCACACTTCGCACAATGCGTTATGGAAGAAATAGCCTCAATGGGACGGGAGCTTCAACATCTAACTAAACTGGCTAAAGGCGACACGCCCCGCGCCGGTGTTATCACGCCGGAGATGATCGAATCGGCAAGGTCTTATCCGATAGAGCAGCTTATTGAGTTTGATCGAACCGGAAAAGCAATAGCATTTTGTCATGGCGATAATCACCCTTCGCTCTCATGGCACAAGTTAAAGAACAGAGCCACCTGCTTTCCGTGCGCAAAGTCCTACAACGGTATTGACATACTGATGAAGCGTGACGGCTGTTCCTTTCAGGATGCCGTCAGGCAGTTGGCGGCGTAAACCAAACACGCCGGAGATACCGGCACAGGAGACTACCACCATGAATGACTACGACAGCATGACCGATGAACATGTGCAACAGCACCTTGACGATTTACGAGCGCATCATCCTATAAACGGGGCGCTTCAAGACCTGGCACCCTTCCTTATTCATGCGGCAGAAAACAAGGGCATTATCACGCCACAGAACGTGATGTACCTTGTTGAGGCCGCAGAACAGGCCGTTAATGTACTTCTTCCGGAATGTCAAAAGCTGGCAGAGGAAAATGCTTTACTGCGTCAACGCAACAAAGAACTGATGTTTATTGCAGCGGGCGTAAACGGAATCGGTGGTAATGCATGAAACCGTAACCACCAAAATTCAAACCCAGACTTTCACAAGCTGTGAAGGTTTACTTCAAAAAGATAGCTGACCAGGTCCGAGAAGTAAGAAAGAAGCTAGAAGCAACCACTACACCGGCAAGGCCGGACAACAAAAGGAGATGATATGAAAGAAACAAAAAGCTCGTTGACCGCTCCATGCAGTGATTTATACTTGTAACTGCCTGGAGTAGATAGGCTATAGGCTGGATGATTGTGTGGGGCTTTGACCCTGAAAAG
>JAQUHA010000047.1 GCA_028683855.1 Desulfuromonadaceae bacterium | reverse complement strand
TGCCTCTGGAAACGGCAAATATACGGTACTACGCAAAGAGAATAGGGACTGCCATCAAAAACTGGCATTAAATATCCTGGCAACAAATAGGTTGTGAGTAAAACCCGACATATAAGCAATTGCCCTGGCCCTGCCTGAATAGCGTTGACACTCCCTTTTTCAGAGTGTATTTTTCTCAAATGCTGGAAGACCATCTATCCAATTCATATAGCCCGCCGGACAACAACAGACTCTTACCCCGATACCCATACTTATTAAGGGATGTGAAACAATGAAAAAGTTTGTGATTATTGCGTTGGTTCTCTTGGTAATCGCCGCTTCTGGCGGATATTTATTTTATAAACGTACCCCTGAGATAAGCTATAAGACTGCCAGGCTGGAGCGTGGCACGATAGTCTCGACAGTTTCTGCTACCGGCAATCTCTCTGCTGTGACTACAGTACAGGTTGGTACACAGGTCTCAGGCACAATCCAGAAGCTCTACGTTGATTTCAACTCGCGAGTCAGGAAAGGTGAGGCAATAGCGGAGATAGACCCGTCACTCTTCAACGCTTCAGTTGAGCAGTCTAAAGGGAGCTTTTTGTCAGCTGAAGCCAGTCTGCAGAAGGCAAAAGTTAGCTTGCTCGATGCCAAAAGGACATTGGAGCGAAACAAAAAGCTGCTGAAAGACGGCATTATTTCACAGGCGGATTATGAACTGTCTGAAACTGTTCTGCAGTCGGCGGAGGCTGGAGTGAAGGCTGCAGAGGGAAATCTTGCCCAGGCAAAGGGGGCGCTGATGCAGTCTCAAACAAATCTTCGCTACTCCGTAATCCGCTCTCCGGTTGACGGCGTTGTAATCTCCCGTGCGATTGATGTCGGGCAGACGGTTGCAGCATCGTTCTCTACTCCTACTCTTTTCACCATAGCTCAGGATCTAACCAAGATGCAGATTGAAGTCAGCGTTGATGAAGCTGATATAAGCAGAATCGTGCTTCAGCAGAAAACCAGCTTTACCGTCGATTCTTATCCTGAACAGACATTTCACGGCAGAGTCACTCAGATCCGCTCCGCCCCGGTCATCAATCAGAATGTTGTTACCTATGTAGTAGTTGTAAGTGTTGACAACAGCGATCTGAAGCTGAAACCAGGGATGACGGCAAATGTCTCTATCGAAGTAGCAAAAACCGGGGATGCCCTTAAGCTACCTCCTGCAGCGCTCCGTTTTAAGCCAAAAACCGAAGATGACGGTACAAATGTTAAAAAAAGCGAAGAGCAAAAAAGGGGGGGGCATCAACGTCAGAACCCCGGAAAAGCGGGTGGAGATAAAAACAGCGGCAGAGATCAGAAAGTCTACCTCCTGAAAGATGGTAAGCCGGTGGTAACTTCAGTTAAAACCGGAATTGCAAATAACAGCAGTATTGAGCTTCTTGAGAGTGATCTGAAAGAGGGTGACGAGGTTATTGTCGGCCAGAACAGCGGAGAGAGCAAAAAAAAATCAGGTATGAGTTCATCACCGATGGGGCCGCGTTTTTAATGAGTGCCGTAATTTCCATAAATAATATCCGGCGGGTATTTGTCATGGGAGAGCAGCAGTTTGAGGCTCTGAAAGGTGTCTCTTTTGATGTAAATAAAGGTGAATTTGTGGCTATTATGGGAGCTTCCGGCAGCGGCAAGTCGACCTGCATGAACATTATTGGATGCCTTGACCCTCCAACATCTGGTCAATATTTTCTGGATGGTCTTGATGTCGGCAGCATGAATGGAGATCAGCTTGCTGATATAAGAAATAAAAAACTCGGTTTTGTGTTTCAGGGTTTCAATCTTCTGGCACGAACAGCTGCAGTTGAAAATGTGGAACTTCCGCTTATATATGCCGGAATAAATTCAAAAGAGCGACGCAGTAGAGCTATGGCTGTTCTGGAAGAGGTGGGCTTAAAAGGGAAGGAGTTTAACCACTCCAGCCAGCTTTCGGGTGGGCAGCAGCAACGGGTTGCCATAGCTCGTGCTCTGGTGAACAACCCCTCGCTTCTACTGGCTGACGAACCTACCGGAAACCTTGACAGCAGTACAACGGAAGAGATTATGAACCTGTTTACCGCTCTGAACCATGCTGGTATTACAATTATCATGGTTACTCACGAGCATGATGTTGCCTCCTTCGCGACTAGACAGATCACTTTCAGGGACGGTTACATTATTTCGGATAATAAAAGCAGTAACAAAGAGCGGAAGGCTTAGCGGATGGATTTCATACAGACGATAAAAATATCTCTCAGGGCATTGCGCACAAACAAGATGCGCTCATTTCTTACAATGCTCGGTATAATTATCGGCATTGCGGCTGTTATTGCAATGATGGCAGTAGGTTCAGGCGCAAGTTATGTAATATCGCAGCAGATTGCAAGTATAGGCAGCAATATTATACTTGTTATACCAGGAGCAACAACCAGCAGCGGTCTGAGAACCGGCGGTGGTGCGCATACGTTGACGAGTGACGATGCTAAAGCCATCATGAGCGAATGTCCCTCTGTAAGTATGGCATCCGGGACTGTGCGCTCCTCCGGTCAGGCAGTATACGGAAACCTCAACTGGTCGACTCTTATAATGGGGGGTACACCCGAACTATTCGAGATTCGGGAGTGGCCGGTAATCAGCGGACGCAGCATATCCCAGCAGGATGTGGATTCTGCAAGCAAAGTCTGTATTCTAGGTCTTACCGTCGTTGAGAACCTTTTTGGTTCAGCTGATCCAGTAGGTAAAGTTATAAGAATTAAAAAAATTCCGTTCACGGTTATCGGTGTTCTGGAACGAAAAGGGCAGTCTCCTCAGGGTACGGATCAGGATGATACAGTTTTTGTCCCTCTTAGAACCGCTCAACGGAGTCTGGCTCGCGAAAATCACACTAACAACATTGCTGCCATTCTTGTTCAGGCAAAGAGTGAAAAATTGCTGACTGATGCCGAAGAGGAGATCAACAGTTTGTTAAAACAGCGCCACCGGATAACAGGAAGCAAGGAGTCAGATTTTACAACCCGTAATCTATCTGAAATACTTGCAGTTGCTGAAAAGTCTGCACAGGCGATGTCTCTGCTTCTTGGAGCAGTTGCTTCGATCTCCCTTATAGTGGGCGGCATTGGAATTATGAATATCATGCTGGTGTCTGTTACAGAGAGGACGCGGGAAATAGGCATAAGAATGGCGATCGGAGCCAGAAAAAATGACATCCTGATGCAGTTTATGACGGAGGCGGTTATACTGACGCTTATTGGTGGATTACTCGGAATTGCAATAGGTTCGGTCGGAGCTACAATCGTCTCAAAGATACTTTCGTGGCCAACTCTGATATCAATACAGTCAATCTCGGTAGCTTTTTTCTTCTCAGGAGCAATAGGCATTTTCTTTGGACTATACCCGGCAAAAAAAGCTGCTGCACTTAACCCTATTGATGCATTACGATATGAATAGAACTTTTCGGATAATATTTAAGAGTAAGGAGTTGTGAAAATGAGTGAAAATATAAAGCTTGAGATACGAAGTCTGCTCAAAAAGCACAACGCTGTGCTGCTGGCTCACAATTATATGCGTGACGAGGTTCAGGAAATAGCCGACATAACTGGTGATTCTCTCGCACTTTCTATTGAGGCGTCAAAAACGGATGCCGATGTAATTGTTTTCTGCGGGGTTCATTTTATGGCTGAATCGGCAGCAATTTTATCTCCGGAGAAGAAGGTTCTGCTGCCCCGTCTGGATGCGGGTTGTCCAATGGCGGATATGGTTACGGCAGCGGAACTGGAACTCCTTAAGGCAAAGCACCCGGGCGTTCCTGTCGTAACGTATGTTAACTCTTCCGCTGAGGTAAAAGCGCATTCAGACATCTGCTGTACTTCGGCGAATGCGCTAAAAGTTGCACAATCACTGAAAGAGAATGAGCTTATTTTCGTGCCGGATCGTAATCTGGGGAGATGGATAGAAAATGCTGTTCCAGACAAAAAATTCATTTTCTGGGAAGGTTTCTGCCCGACCCACGAACGTATGACCGTGGAGTCGGTAATGCAAAAAAAGAGTGAGCAGCCCGACGCGTTGTTCGTCTGTCACCCTGAAAGCGCGCCCGAAGTTTCGGCTCTGGCTGACTATGTATGTTCTACGAGTGGAATGTATGACTACTGTCGCAACAGTCCCGCGTCTAAATTCATTATAGGTACGGAAGCCGGCATACTTTACAAACTGAGGCTTGAAAATCCCGGCAAGGAGTTTTTTCTGGCTTCATCCGCTCTTTTCTGTCCAAACATGAAGCTGACATCGCTTGAAGATATTCTGCTTTCACTTGAGACTCTTGCGCCGGTTGTAACGGTGCCGGAAGATATTAGGCTTAAAGCAAAAGCCGCGCTGGACAAAATGCTGGCTATTCCCCGCGATTAATCATTTTATTCTGTGGGGAACAGCCAACTTTAATTACTGTTTTTTAGGTTGCACAGAAGGGGGATCCCCCTTCGTACCCAGGCGTTCGTTGCGATTCTCTTTCATACGCATCTGTTTATTTGATTTAATCTCGTCACTGACCATATTGTACTTTTCCACCTGTTCAGGAGTCAGAACAGCCTGTATTTTAGTTACAGTTTCTGTTCGCAATGATTCCACCTTGGTCTGAATCTGTTTTGGGCTTAGATTCTCATCGTGCCTAATCTCTTTAAGAGTCGCATACTCCGCCTGAAGAAGGGGCTTGATAAGATCTTTTTGTTCTTTTGTCAACCCAAGTCCTTTGCTCAACCGCTGTAACTGCACTTCTGGAGCAGGCATCATCTTTGCCTTAGCACTCCGTTTTTTGACAGTTTGCGCTACGGTTTTCTCCTTAGTAGCGCTCTCGCTGGTTTCAGCAAACGAAACAGCGACTGTACACAATGATATTGCTGCTGCCAACGAAACCACCAGAACCTTTTTCATATACCCCCCTTTTTTTTTCGCTATTTGTTAATACTTCCCTATTATCCTACATTTTTTAAATTTTACAACTCCTGAATCTGAGCAACCGCTTATACGTCACACTACTCCCGAAAAAGTCTGTTTTGGCCCTCAATCTGCGCACTAACGGGCTTTGCCTGCTCTGCAGGCAGCGGTGAAGACGTTTGCAATTTCCGGATTGCTCCCGAAATGTATATGAATATATGAACCGAGGCAGTTTTTAATTCTATACCCCTCCGAACCCAGCGATACGTTCTGACGTGACACCTGATAGCACCTCTCCACTTCATTAGGCATTATTCCGGTTTCTGAATAATGAAACTCGTGCCCTCGTATCAGAGTACCTTTTCCACCGATAACGGTTTTCTGCGTAAGCATCACTTCTCTGTATCCGAGAGCTTTCCGGCGTGGCAGCATTCTGCTCCGTACCGGAAAAACTCCGACAAAATCTGAGGAAGGTCGATTTTCAGATGCTTCAACCCCTTCAGTCAGATATACAAAACCGCCACACTCTGCATAGACAGGCATATCTATTGATACCGCCTGTCGTATCGACTCCTTCATGCTTTGGTTTTCATCCAGTTGAAGTCCGTAAAGTTCCGGGTAACCGCCAGGCAGGTATACTCCGTTTATGTCGTGGGGGAGTCTGGAGTCATGCAGCGGTGAGAAAAAAATCAGCTCTGCTCCGGTTTCACGCAGCAAGCGCAGGTTGTCCTCATACATGAAGCAGAAAGCAGAATCACGGGCTACTGCAATACGGATGTCCGACTTATTCATCGGTGTGATGGGTTGAGGCTCTGTCGTTTCAATGCTGTTAAATTTAAATGAGAGTGCCGCAAGCTTATCAATATCAAGATAAACATCAGCAATATCGGCAAGGCGGCATAAATATTCAGCAGAGAGCGGGTTGTCATCGGCAGTTACCAGTCCAAGATGTCTGGATGGGATTTCGAGAGACTCTTCACGTGGAATAGAGCCGAAACAGACAAGCTTCGGGCAGTATGTAGAGAGTGCAGACTTTAGAAGTGCTGCGTGTGAACTGCTTCCTACATTATTAAAAATAACTCCGGCAATTTTTACTTCAGGGTCAAACTCTGCGAATCCTCTCACAACTGCGGCAGCGCTTGCCGCCATTCCGCGTGCATTGACTACGAGAACAACCGGAACACCCGTAACAGCGGCGATCTGAGCAGTACTGCCATCTTTTCCGGACGCTCCTATCCCGTCAAAAAGCCCCATGACACCTTCAATAACTACGACGGAGTCATCCTGCTGCTCTGCAACTGCTCTCCGCATTGTCCCGGCTAAGAATGATTGTGGGCACATCCAGCCATCAAGGTTGATCGAATTTCTTCCGGTAACTGTTTTGTGATATCCGGGATCAATAAAATCGGGGCCGCACTTAAAGGGTATAACAGTTAGATTTCTGCGAACCATAGCCGCCATAATAGCCATACAGATGGTTGTTTTGCCGCTGCCGCTCTGGGGTGCGGATATCAGGAAACCGTTTTTTGTTGTCATTTCAGTGACCTCCCTGACCCACCGTACTGAAAGAATGCTATAAGGTGAAACTCTTCCTTATCATACCCTTTTGGAAATCCTCCAACTGGTCCTATTGCGCGGAGCGTGCGGAGCACCTCTTCGTCAAGAATGTGTGCGCCGGAACTCTCCAACTGGATTATGTTTGTAATCTCTCCCCGTCTGTTGAATGTAATTCTTACGGGGGTGATCCCCTCTATTCCTCTTAGGGCTGCTTCCTGGGGATAACGCCATACGCCGTAGATCGCGCCTTCAAATCGTCTCAAAAATGAACCGAATACGATGTCGTCGCTGTTCAGAAAGCGTGTATCACCTTCGGCAATATCATTTTCAAATTTATGTCGATACCCCTCTTCCAGTTTTGCAAGGCGGCTTACTCCGGGGAATAGGTTGGTGGGCGTTTCTAATTGCCGTGCCATCTTGTTTCTTGGTTTTAGAAGTCCTGATGCCGAAAAGCCGGGAGCAACAGATTGATCGGCACTCTGCTGCTCTGTGGTTTTTGAATGTTGTCTGGCTGCCGGAGATTCTGCCGCAGCTGAAGGTGGATTCGGTTTGACAGAAGTCTGGGAGTCTTTTGCCGCATCACCACGCGGAGAACTCTCTTTTGATACACGAACACGCTGTTCTGAACGGCGCTTTGTCGGTTCCTGCTCTTTTTTTAGAGGTTTTTGCGGCGCAGGGATCTGCTGCAGGTCTATGAAGACCGGTTCTTCAGGCGGTTTGGATGACTGCGATCGCATGAAGTACAGCCCGGCAAAGAGACCCGCGTGAAGAAGAAAGGAGAGGCAGAGAAGAAGAAGAAAAGATTTTTCAATATATTTATCAGACATGAGTGGTTGGGGCTATAGTCTCCTGAGTGTACTCTCTGGGGAGATCGGTCTGAGGGTTTGTCTCCTTCCTCAGATAAGCAAGTATCTCTTTAAGGCTTGCCAGAATATTGTTCTCCCCTTTAGGAAATTCCCTTGGGTCTAGTTCAAGCGTAACGGTGCTTTTATATTCGGTGCTTCGAAGGTGATTAAGAAATCGGGTGAGCGGGAGGATGCCATGTCCAGGGAGTAGATGCTCACGGTCATGACCATAATCGGAGAAGTGAATATTACGAATCCTGCCGGAGTCATAACAGAGAAAAAAATCATTTATGAAGTTTGTTTTTCCGGAACCCATGTGGGTACAGTCAAATGTCATAAACAGATTGTGTTCTGCTATAAAATCAACCAGTCGCTGTGTATTGGATAAAATGTTGGGGTTTATTTTATTTTTTCCGACCCACGGCATATTTTCTAAAGTTACGATAACCTCTCCGTTTAGACCGATCTCCTTCTGATAGTCATGTACACTGTAAAGCCAGCGCCAGAAACCGATCTCCAGGCCCATCCATGATGGGGGGTGAAAGTTTACCAACGGAATATTGCATTCAGCCGCCAGCTTGATCGAAAGTTTTAGGGACTCAATTTTTCCACCCCATCCATCAAGCTCCATAAATGGCGCATGAATAGAGTGAATTGTTGTTATCTCCTGGAGAGAACGCACGAGTTTGACAGAGTTTACCCGCTGAAAATCCTGATTGATTATCAGCTCAACCCCCTCAAAACCCGATTCCGCTGCAAGCTCAAAAACACGTTGCAGAGGGAGGGTAAAGAGGCTGCCGGTTGAAAGCGATAAAATCATATGGTTTACGCCTCCAGCCCGGAATAAATGATTCCAACATGGCGCTTGATTACGGCAACTGATTCAAGCGCCTCTGTGAATAACTGCAGCAGCTGATCGCTTAACTGTCTGGGGTCGAGACAGAGCTGGCAGCTCCGCTCTCCACTCTCTAATGCGGATAGCTCAAGCGAAAGCCTCAAACCATGAAGAGTGTGCCAGCTGTTTAACATCCGCTCTGCAAGCTCTACATCAACTCTCCCCAGTTTCAGCAATGTAGATATTCTTTCAGAACTCCCGTTCGGAAGGTTTCCGGTAATGACAGAGAGTACGGATAACGCTGCTGAAAAAGGGAGGAGCCCGTAGTCAAGCAGCCTGAAACGTCCCTGTTCGCTGCCGCTACGTTCAAGTTTCAGTTTTCCAATGAGGCTTATTCCGCTCGGGAGAGCTGCCATACGCTCTATAAGGTTGGATACTGCGGGGGCTCTGTTGGAAATAATTGACTGAATGCTCTGTTTGAATTTATCCGCAAACATTACAGGATTGTACAGCGGATACTGGTCGATAAGGCGGCAGAGGTTTATCAGCTCCTCTTTCTCATTTTTTTCCAAACCTTCAAGGCAGCGATTCTGCCACTCGGCTGGAGTCCCCCTCCAATCAGCGTTACGAGGCGTCACCAGCGGGTCAATATTAAAACCGGCAGACTCAAAGCCATTATGAAGGAGAGCGCAGAAGTTGTTGAACTCCTCTTGCTGGGAGGGGAGTACCTCGCCATGAACCATGATTAACTGTAATGAACAGTATGGAGAGTATTCAGCACGCCCTGCCGGTCCAAGAGCTATAATGGATATATCAGATATTCCGGGGGTGGAGGATGAGGTGTTGTCTATTACATTTGAAATTATCGATTCTGTCGCCTTGACAAGAAAAGAGATACTTAGCTGATAGAAAGCCGAAGTAGAGTTGAAGAGTTCAAAGTGACGATAAAGCAGTTTGTAGAAAGAGTCGTTGAGGTAAGCCAGTTCTGTTAGTGTAACCCCCGCTGATTTCTCGATAATCTGCTCCAGCTCAGATATCATTCTTCGATGAGCCAGAATTTTATTGTCCAGCTCTGCATAGGTTTGCATAAACAGCTCTTCAGCCGTGCCATACTCTCCTGATGCCGCAAGTTCCAGCATGGTCTGCCGATAGTTGAATGCAAAATTCTCGGCAGCTCGCCAACTGGTTACGTCCCCCCCCTGTGCAGAAAGCAGCCGATTCATCAGCTATTCCTGCATTCGTGGACATCCCTGCTTACAAAAAGCCTTATTGCCTCTGATGGTGGAGCAGTTAGAAGTGATGAAACTACCATCACTGTAATTACCAGCGGCGCCCCTATGAAAGCGGAGGATGTCAGAGGGAACAGCCATGCTGCCGAAGGGAGAGCAGTGGAAAGGAAAAGCGGGGCGAAGCTGATAAACAGTCCTGTAAGCATCCCGCAGATGACACCGGTTGAGTTGGTTCTTGGCCACCAGATGCCGAGCAGGAATGCCGGGAAAATCGTATTGCCGGCTATTGCAAATGCAAATGCAGTGATTTCGGCAATCATCCCCCAGGGTTTAAAGGTAAGTACCATTACAGCCAGAGCTAATATTAGAAAAAAAGCCTTTGCAGCATACGTCTTGTCCAGCTCGGATGCATTCCGGTTTATCAGACGCGGGTATATGTCGAAGGAGAATGAAGCCGCCCCGGTCATCAGAAGTCCCGCAGTAGTTGAAAAAGCGGCACTTATCGCACCGGCTGCAAGTAGACCGATAGTCCAGATCGGCAGACCTCCAAGAGTGGCTGCTGATAGTGCAATCATATCTGCAGCATCACCACCTCCGGCGTTGTGAAGCAGCCCGTTACGTGCTTCAAAGAGCCGCGCAAGAACGCCGTAAGCTGGTGCGGACCAGTAGATAAGAGCTATGAAGAAGAGCCCCCACACTACTCCCCATCGGGCATCCCGTATTCCCGGAACCATGTAGAAACGTGAAAGTACGTGTGGAAGACCGGCAGTGCCGAACATAAGGGTGAAACAGAGTGCAAACCACTTGAATAGTGAAGTGTTGGCAAAAGGTTCGGACCAGTTAAGACCAAACTGCTGCTGCAGTTCAGTGATGGCTTCTCCGTAGCCGAACTGCGGCAGTACCCAGAAATAACCAAGCTTGTGCGTCAATAGCATCAACGGGAGTATAAAGGTAATTATAAGCACGAAATACTGTAGTTTCTGATTTCTAGTAACGCCTAAAGCACCTGAAACTACTATGAAAGAGACAAGCAGTGAAGTACCCACAACTACCGCAGGGATGTACTCTATGCCGAACAGCCAGGATACAACCAACGCAATGCCGCGAAACTGGGCAACGCAGTAGATCAGTGTGATGACAATTGAGATAAGCGCCGCGATAGTGCGGGCAGCGTCCGATTCGTAGCGGAAACCCACAAAATCGGGGGTGGTGAATTTGCCAAATCTACGAATCTGCGTAGCCATCAGAACAAGCAGGAGTACATATCCACCTGTCCATCCGATCACATAAGCCATCGCAAAATAACCTTTAAGGTAGAATATACCGGCGAGACCAAGAAAGCTGGCGGCGCTCATCCAGTTACTGGCTATTCCAGCCCCTATTCCCATCCGTCCGGCGTAATTGCCGCCAAAACTGTATTCCGAAGCATTCCTTATGCGATTGCGAAGTCCGGATAGTATTAAGACAGCAAACATCACTGCAACAATAACTATTGGAATCAGCTGTATTGTGCCGGTCGTCATCACTCGTCCTCCCCGGTTTTTGCCTTAATTCTGAAACGTAGTGAACCTTCCGAAGATTGTATTGTGTGGCGATCCATCCAGAGATTGAAAATTACGCACAAAATGACAAACCATAACGGCAGAAGCTGGCCGGTGAGCCAAAACTGTATCGGCAAGTTAAAGAATGTCAAATCAGTCAGAAGCAGTGCGGAATAATTTGCCTCAAGAAGATATGCAAACAGCTGAAAACCGACAATTGCCAGAAACCAGCCGGCAAGAACAAGTTTTATAACACGAACTTCGCTACGCATCGTTGCGCCTTGAGGTTTTATAAAACTGGGTTCTGTATCTGAAGAGTTACTGATCATATTTCCCCCCCCGCTATATTTTACGGTAATGAACGTAATAAATAGGTTGCCCCAAATCCAGAAACCGCCGCATATATTTTGAAACCGGATACCCCTCAAGATGATGTCGGAACGCGTCAGGTGCAAGCTGATTTTCGAACCCCTTCTGAGTAGTCATAAAGTCGGCAACATCCAGCCCGTAATCAACAAAGTCGGTTGCAAAGTAAAAATCCGCACCATGCATCATATAACTTGACAGATATTCAACAAAATCAGTGTTGACGAGACGCCTTTTCCTGTGGCGCAATTTCGGCCAAGGGTCGGGGCAGTTTATAATCGTCATTTTCAAAGATTCGGCGGGGATGCAGGCATTAATGAAAGTACGAGCCTCGGCACGAAAAACCCGGATATTAGTCAGCCCGCTCTTGTCGATCCGCTTACAGGTTTTAATGCACCCCTTGTTATAAAAATCAAGTGCAATAAAGTTAAGTTCGGGGTGAAGAACCGCTTTTTGAACTATGAAATCTCCAACACCGCAGCCGATCTCCAGCGCCAACGAATTGTCATTTCCAAATATTTCACTCCATACAGGGGGAGGGTCACTATCCTGCCAGTGGATAAAAGTACGCGATGTATTCGGGATAAGCATGGATTGTCCTTTAAAAAAATGGGTAACTCTATCATATCTTGGAGTATGGCAAAAGATATAAAAGTCCTTGATACTATGCGTGGAACGGTTACAATGCGGCTTCACCTTAACTTCAAGGGGGTTTTTAGTGAGTATAACAGCATATCTTATTGTTTTTGGCTCGGGATTGCTTGCCGGAATGCTGATTCTTGCTATCGCACAGAAGATCAGTTCAGGGGAAAGTCTGGATTTTTTTTCCGGTTTCTCAAAGCTTTTCTCAATAATTTCTAGGTCTGTCAGAAAAGTTCCCGAGAATCAGTCCGATGACGAAGAGAGGGTTGCAGAGCCTCAGCGTGGTGTCGATCCCCGCGAACAGAATCTTTATGATTCCGCTCAGACTATCAGAAATATTCTTCTTATTCTTGCTACCAGTATTCAGCGCACGGGTAAGGCAGCCAGCGATTCATCCATTGCTCTTGGCGATGTTAAAAGTGCCATAAATACTATGGATATACCTACTGACCTCGGTAAAGCACACTCCCTTCTGTTAAAGGAGATCGACCTTGTTATTTCTAGCAATACGACGCTTAAGGGGGAGTTGGCAAAATCACAGGCGGTTCTGAATGAACAGCAGCGTCAGATCGAAGCTCTTAGAACCGCGGTAAGAATTGATGGTCTCACCCAGTTGGCTAACCGTGCGTATTTTGATGAAAAGCTGGGTGAACTTATAGCACTTCGCAAGCGCTATGGAGACCCGTTCTCGCTGATGATGATTGATCTGGACAATTTTAAGGGTGTCAACGACTCTTACGGACACCCTGCCGGAGACAGAATACTCAAAGGTGTTGCAATGAAAATTAAGGCTTCTCTCCGTGGCAGTGATTTTCTCGCCCGTTTCGGCGGTGATGAATATGCGCTTATTCTCATAAAAACCGGCGCTGCTGACGCTGCGGAAGTCGCATGGAAGCTCTGCGAAGAGATTCGTGGAAGCAGATTTCTTCTTGATAAAACTGCCGTTTCAATGACCCTTTCCATTGGCCTTGCAGAAGCATACGAAAACGACAGTGAGGAGACACTCCTGAAGCGGGCGGACGATGCCCTGTACAGGGCAAAATCAAACGGCAGGAACGGTGTTGCCGTAGCCGATAAGAGTTAGTGCCTCAAAGCTGTTGTGGTTGCGTCATTAAATTCTTTTGAGTAATCCCCCACCTTTGGTGGGGGACTCACAAAGTTTGACAGTTCCTGAAATATGTAGAAACCTCCTTAACGTGAACCGCTCAAAGTACACGAAAAGGAGGCTTCAATGGACG
>JAQUHA010000027.1 GCA_028683855.1 Desulfuromonadaceae bacterium | reverse complement strand
AGCCAAAGCAACCTTTGCCTTGAATTCGGATGTGCGTTTCGTTCTCATGCTTGCCATCATAGATTACCTCCGTAATCAGGGGCAAACCAAACTTAACTACCTGTCCGAAAAACCGTAAGCATTATAAATTGCCTGCCGGTAACCTGAAATCTATTTTAGTTTTGCCCCTGGCTCCTGTAGGTCAGTTTGCTCTTGACAGAGTAATTCTATCAAACGGCACTGATAGTTACTTATGGGGTGAACGTAGTGATTGTCTTCGTCAGGCACTTCGGGATGGTCTGATGACGAAAGAGGTCTGTAACTCTGCAGCTCCGGTATTGACAACCAAAGAGGATGGTTCAGTTTCAATATCATCAATTCCTCAGGTCGAATACGCAAACGGTATTAGCACCAGAATGGCACGTGCGCTGTTTTTTGCCATCGGCATTTTTTTAGCCGGAATATGGCTGTTAAAATCTTGTGGAGGCGACTCAAAATACGGACTAATAACTTCTTGTACTGCGGCAAAAATATCCTGGATCATCTTGGCTCTCCTGTATGTGTATCAGTTGTCTCTGGTCAGCAGGTATGGAATTGATCTTCCGTATGAGGATGAGTGGGATTTTTTTAAAGCGGCATCACTTTCAGAAAGTTTTTCATGGCGTTGGCTTACCGGATTTCATGTTGAAGACAGGATTATACTCACCAGACTTATGTCGTGGCTGAATTTCAAAGTTCTTGGTCTTGATTTTGCGATCCAGAAAATCTTTAATATGCTTATTTTTGGAGCATTGATCGTTCTGCTTACAAGATTTAAAGAGAGAGTTACAGGTGCCGGGAATTTTAACTTATTCCCGATGTTCTTAATTTTCATGCTGTCAATGATTGCGAGAGAAAACCATCTCTGGGCATTTCAGGGGTTGTATCATCTCATGCTGCTGTTTTCAGTTGCGGCGCTCTATAACGCCTTTGACCAAAAAGTCGGCTTGTTATCTGCTTTTGCGTTTGCCCTCTGTATGATTCTGGAAATGTCCACCAGTTCCGCCTGGATTGTCTTTGTTGCTGTTTATCTTGCCTGCATCACAATATTCATTATTTCCGGTATTTCCGAAAGCAGAATAGAGCGATTGGCCGGTTTGAGATTTCTTCTGATCGTCTGGAGTATAACTATTGCGGGGGCGCTGCTCTGGTTTCACGGATATGTCACGTCAGAATGGCCGCCGCCAAAACTGTACCCGACTGACATAAGATTTTGGGAATACTATCTGAATATCATAAGTTTTGGATTCGGTTTTGATACAATATCAATTTTTCCTGGTTTGCTATGTGTTGCGATTGTGGTTACTCCTCTGGTATTACTTCTTCACCATAGGGAAACCCGATGGCAGACATCTACCTGGCAGGTATTGACGGCAACTCTCGGAATATTGGCGCTACTTGCCGCTATCAGTGTCGGGAGGGGGGATTTTGGAGAACCTAAAACATCGCGGTATTCAGAAATAGGTTTTATGTTGATACCATACGCTGCAATGGCATGGTGGCTTATGTTCAGAAAAACAGGCAATAAGAAGTATCCGGTACTGCTTCTGATTCTATGGCTATTTTGTTTTTCCGCTTATAGTGATAACTGGTCCACGCAAAAATATGCGGAGGCAAGGCAGATCAATTTATACAACCTCGAATGTGTTGACGGTTATTACAACGGTATTGGTGATGGGGTCTGTCAGGGGAGAACCAGCGCCTCTGATCTGGACAGGGCGAAGGAGATGAATGTCAGCTTTACACGTCAGTTTTTTGTGAAGAGATAAGCTCGAAGAAAAGGTTTTCAACGCGGAGAGTAAATGGAGTACAGAAAAACCACAATTGTTTTAACATCTATAGCTACCGGACTTGTCTGTATGCTGGTTTTTGTGCGAGCTCTCTCCTTCGATTTCCTTAATTATGATGACATGGACTTTGTCCTCTATAATCCCAATATAAGAAATCTGGACATGGATATGCTCTCCTATGCGTTCACAACGGTTCCGCCTTTCAGTGGAATATGGACGCCTCTTGTATGGGCTTCTTTTGCAGTAGACTATCATTTCTGGGGTTTGAATCCCCTTGGTTATCATTTGACAAACATTCTGATTCATGCGGTGAATGCCTCTCTGGTTGTTTTGATAGCAGACAAACTCTTTATGGCAAAATCAGAGTTTTCAGAAACTTTTCTAACAATAAGCTCAAGAAGATACTACCCGGCAGTGCTTCTTGCTGCCGGTTTGCTTTTTGGAATTCACCCCTTGAGAGTTGAATCAGTCGTTTGGATATCGGAGCGTAAAGACGTTCTGAACGGTATATTTGCTCTAGGTTCTATACTTTTCTACCTGCTTTATGTGGAAAGTAACGCGTCTCTGCTCAAAAAGAGTATGGCAAGGCGCTGCTACTTTATATCGTTACTGCTTTTGCTGTTTTCTTTTATGGCAAAACCTATAAGCGTTGTTATACCTGTAATTCTGCTTGTGTTGGACTGGTATCCACTCAATCGTCTTGGCAGAGCGACCATGCGTTCAATTCTTATTGAAAAAATACCGTATTTCGTTCTGTCAATGGCTATGACATCATTGACTCTTTATATTGCCTCCTCTGAAAATGGTATGCTCGTCTCAACTTCTCTTCTCTCTTTCGGTCAACGCCTGGTTATCTCCGGTAATGCCATATTTGAATATATTAGATTTATTGTATATCCGGTAACAATATTGCCCACTCACCTCCTGGCAACTCCAATCCCTTTTTCATACACTCTTAAAACCACGGTTATTTTTGTTGTCTTCATATATTTTGCTATAACGAGAAAACCCTCCTGGCTTTTTGCTGCCTGGCTCTGCTTTATTATTCCGCTTTTGCCGGTATTGGCATTTTTTCAGACTAATAGTGTAGCCTTTGCCGCTCGTTATACATACCTTCCTTCAGTAATTCCGAGTATTGCGGTAATTGCCATAATATCAGCCGTATATGAAAAAAGTACCATCTGGAGATATAACCGTTATATCCGCGAATTTCTGACAAGTATTCTGATTGCGGTTTTGCTGTTCCATGGATTACTTACAACGCGGCTCATCGGCGTTTGGAAAAATTCAGAGACTTTCTGGACAAGGCAGATAACATATCAGCCTTATGACAAAGCATATTTTTTGAGAGCTGGATTCTATCTTTACGATGGTAATTACGCTGCTGCAATTCAGGATTACACAGTATGTATTGAGATAGCTCTGCAAGAGAATCTGGATCCAGTAACCGTGAAGAATCTATATGCTTACAGGGGGGATGCATTCTCAAAAGCCGGACGCTATCTTGAGGCTGTTCGGGATTTTTCTACAGCGATCAATTTTTCTCCAGATCCACTATACTTCTATCATCGTGGACTCGCTCTAGCTAGTCTGGGGAGGAAGGAAGAGGCGGAAAGGGACTTGACCAGAGCAGGATCAGCAAGAGGCGCAATTGTATGGAAATAGCTCTGAAATCTGGAGAAGAACTTCAAAAAGCAGATGCGGATCTTTTTGGCTCGTTTAATAGCAAATCTGTTGGAAACATTTCCTCCATTAAATCTATTGTTTTAATCTGTCTTGCTCTCGCAGTTATTACTTTTGCCCTCTATCTTCCTGCTCTAAATAATGGCTTCATCAGTTTTGACGATGGTATTTACGTTGCGGACAATCAACACGTCGTCGGTGGAATAACAGCAAAAAACATCTATTGGGCGTTCACTTCCCTTGACTCGAATACAGGCAATTATCATCCGGTAACATGGTTGTCACATCTGGCGGATGTTGAGCTTTTTGGCTTGAATCCGCGCGGACATCATCTTACCAGTATTCTGGTACATATTGCTGCTGCAGTTGTTCTTTTCTTTCTTATACTGCGTCTGACAGGAAAAATTTGGCAGAGTTCATTTGTCGCAGCAATCTTTGCGTTACATCCACTGCACGTTGAATCTGTTGCATGGGTCGCAGAGAGAAAAGATGTTTTAAGCGCATTTTTCTGGTTTTCCACGCTGTTTGCCTACTCATTTTACGTCACAAAGAGGAAGCCTTCCCTTTACCTGCTGACACTTTCACTATTTGTACTGGGTCTTTTGTCAAAACCGATGCTGGTTACTCTTCCGCTTATCATGCTGCTGATGGATTTCCGGCCATTCAGGCGTTTTATCAATGACGAAGAGAAGCCGGAAACTCTCCTTGATTCAAAGAAAACGAGACTCGCTCTCATAACAGAAAAGATCCCTTTTTTCTTGTTTTCAATACTATCGTCGATTATTACGATCTATGTTCAGAATAATTCAGGGGCTATGGGGGCGCTTGAAAATCTGCCGCTCCATATAAGGATTCAAAACTCCGTTATTTCATACTGTACTTATATCGGTAAAACTTTTTGGCCCAGCGATTTAGCGATACTATATCCGTTTCCTCAAGCCATACCACTGTGGCACTTTATTGCCTCACTGATCCTTCTGACTTTGATCTCTGCAGCCGCTATTCATTTGAGGCGTAGTCATCCATATCTGTTTTTTGGCTGGCTCTGGTTCATTGTTACCTTGATTCCGGTTATCGGGCTGGTACAGGTTGGAAGCCAGTCAATGGCGGATCGATATACGTACATTCCGATGACGGGTCTTATTGTCATGGCAGTTGGCGGATTTGCGCATCTGACAGCGCATTACAGAAACAGGCTGGCTCTTTCTGCAATAATAACTTTCGCTATTCTAATAGCATCAATATGGTTCTCCAGAGCATACTTGAGTTACTGGAAGGACAGCACCTCTCTTTATCGGCACACTCTTGAAGTAACAGAGGGCAATTACA
Source organism: Desulfuromonadaceae bacterium (assembly GCA_028683855.1). Taxonomy (GTDB): domain Bacteria; phylum Desulfobacterota; class Desulfuromonadia; order Geobacterales; family Pseudopelobacteraceae; genus JACRCG01. Next base: position 44,550 of record JAQUHA010000027.1, on the reverse strand, counting down.
TTATCCATTATAATATGGGGATTGAACTTCAGGCTAGTGGGGACTTTGACGCTGCAATGCAGGAATACAGCAAATCAATTCTGATTAATCCTCAATATATTAAGCCACGGACAAATCGGGGTATTATACTAAATATAAAAGGATATCCTGATGCTGCAATTCTTGAATTTGAGCAGGTAATCCGGCTGAATCCTCATTATAGCAAGGCTCATATTAATCTTGGAGTTGTTTTTGCCGACAAGGGGGAACTTGATCTGGCAATTAGGGAATTTAGAGAGGCGTTAAGAATATCTCCACTCGATTTGGACGCGCACTACAATATGGGGCTTGCTTTTGCGGCGAAAGGTGATCTGGATGCTGCAATCAGAGCCTATCAGGAGGCGCTCCGAATAAATCCAGATAGCGAAAAAGTCCATAACAATATGGGGGTGGCTTTTGCCATGAAAGGGGATTTAGAATCGGCAATAAAGGAGTATCAGATTCTGCTTGATATAAATCCGGAAAATAGGAATGCTAAAGAGAATATTGATATGGTTTTGGCTCAAAGAAAGAAGCGGGGATTGTAAAAAAGTGAGCTTTGAAAATTATTCAAGAGTTGACATAAAGGAAGGTTCCTCCAATAGATCATTTGGATTAGTTTTTGCCATATTTTTTCTTGTTAATGCTCTATTGCCACTTCTGGATGGAAGCTTTCCCCGTTATTGGTCTGTGGCGGCTAGTTTTCTGCTTCTGCTCATTTCATTGCTAAAGCCGTCATTTCTGGCTTTGCCAAACATGGTATGGGCAAAACTGGGGGCACTTCTTCACAGGATCGTTAATCCGTTGGTGCTTGCGGTCTTATTTTATTTTATTATTACCCCTTACTCGCTCTTTATGAGAATATTCCGTAAAGACCAACTGGGGTTGAGAAAAGATCCTCCAGTTGAAAGCTATTGGCAGAAACGCACCGTAAAAGTCCAGGATATGAAACATCAATTTTAAGGAAGCACATGGAGAATAACGATTTTCTGCCCATATTTACAGCAAGCATCAATTTGTTGTAGATTGTGTGAGGCTTTGGCTTATAGGTTTAGATGTACCCGCAGCGCGTCGTTTATACTGGACTGAAGAGCAGAATCGGAGATTTCACCAAGGCAGCTCATCAGCCGCTGTTTAGATATAGTTCTAATCTGATGAGCCAGGACAACCGAGTCCGAATCCAAACCCGCAATCCCTTTTTTCAGCAGAGTCTCGTTAGGATAGACTCTGCGCCCTTTTTTAAGTGAGGTCAGTGGAAGGATTGAGACAACAGGCATGACGGTATTGGTTATCTCGTTGCTAACCACGAGTACTGGACGTCTTCCTTGCTGTTCGGAGCCGACCACCGGATTAAGGTCAGCCATAAATACAGACCATTTGAAGCTCATGACGCTACCTCATAGTCTGCGTGCTCGAACAGTTGCTGAATTTCCATGACATCTGCCATAAAAGACGGATCATTCACCGCGGAAAGCAGGGCACTATTTATCCTCTCTTGTCGAGCACGTGCCAATTCTTCTCTGATCGCTCGTTCAACAAAAGCGCTAAGTGATTTGAGATGATTTTTTTTAACGTATTCACGAGCGTCATGCAAGACCACATCATCAATTGCAAAGGTCGCTTTTACAGACATATATACCCCCTGTATGGCATTTTGTATTGTGATTATAGCATATAAAACAGTGGCGTCAATGGAATCAATGAAATGAAATTTGAGTAAAATCCTGTCAAAATCACCAATATGGAGGTTTGACCTGGTCAAGGCTTAACGTTCGATTCTTACGACCAAGCCACTGAAGCAAGCGTAAATAAAACAGATATGAAACGTAAATTTTAAGGAAGCCTATGGAACTGGTAAAAGAATTCTGGCTCTTTCTGCGTGAGCGGAAAAAGTTCTGGCTGTTACCGATAATAATCACAATGATGCTGCTGGGGTTGGTGTTGGTTTTTGCCCAGGGGACTGCCGTTGCCCCCTTTATTTACACACTCTTCTAACCTCATGTATATACTTGGTATTTCAGCCTATTATCACGACAGTGCTGCTGCTCTGATATGTGACGGCGCTATTGTTGCTGCTGCTCAGGAGGAGCGCTTTACCCGCATAAAACATGATGCTGATTTTTCGCACCAATCGGTTGATTTTTGTCTGAAACAGGCTGGAATAACCGCGTCCGAACTTGATTATGTCGTGTATTACGAAAAACCTTTTCTGAAATTCGAGCGCTTGCTGGAAACGTTTCTTGCCTTCGCCCCACGTGGTTTCAGCTCATTTAAAATGGCAATTCCGCTCTGGCTGCGTGAAAAACTGTTTCTTAAAGATCTCCTCTGTAAAAAACTGAAAAAGTTTGATGCTCATATTCAATGGAACAGCAGACTTTTATTCAGCGAACATCATTTCAGCCACGCGGCAAGCGCCTTTTTTCCATCTCCATTTGCTGAAGCGGCGGTTTTGACAATGGATGGGGTAGGGGAGTGGGCAACAACCTCACTTGCTGTTGGTCGCGGAAATAAACTTGAAATTCTGAAAGAGATTCATTTTCCGCACTCCCTTGGACTCCTCTATTCTGCGTTTACCTATTATGCCGGATTCAAGGTCAATTCGGGTGAATACAAACTGATGGGACTGGCTCCTTACGGTGAACCGCGCTTTGCCGACCTGATCAGGGAACATCTGGTGGATATAAAGCCGGATGGAACTTTTCGGTTGGATATGTCGTATTTTGATTACTGCACTGGTCTTACCATGACTAACAGAAAGTTTGACAAACTCTTTGGTGCCGCAGCAAGGAAGCCAGAATCTGAATTGACGCAGCGGGAGATGGATATTGCTGCCTCGATTCAGGAGGTTACGGAGGAGATAATTCTTAAGCTCGGCCGTTCTATTGCTTCTGAAACAGGTATGAAGAATCTCTGCCTGGCAGGTGGAGTCGCGCTTAATTGTGTGGCAAACGGTAAACTGCTAAAAGAGGGCTCTTTTGAAAATATCTGGATTCAGCCCGCTTCAGGTGATGCCGGTGGTGCTGTCGGTGCGGCGCTGGCGGTATATTATCAACAGATTGCTGGAGAAAGGAAAGTTTCGTCAGACGGCTCTGATGGTATGCAGGGTTCTTATCTTGGCCCTTCATTCGAGCAGAGTGATATCGAACAGCGTCTGCTGAAAATGGGGGCGGTTTTTGAAATAGTGGATGATGAGCTACTGTTGGGTAAATGCGTGGATATGCTGGTAGATGGTAAGGCGCTTGGCTGGTTTCAGGGGAGAATGGAGTTTGGTCCCCGCGCTTTGGGGGGGCGTTCGATTCTTGGCGATCCCCGTTCTCCACAGATGCAGTCTACACTCAATCTGAAGGTGAAATTTCGTGAGTCATTTCGGCCATTTGCTCCCTCAATTCTCCGCGAAGACCTTAAAGAGTGGTTCAATCTCGATTGCGACAGTCCGTATATGCTTCTTGTAGCAGATGTTGTCAAAGAGCGACGTAAAATAATGAGTGAGCGGGAACTATCGCTTTTCGGAATTGATAAATTAAATATTGTTCGCTCTGATATTCCGGCTGTAACTCATATTGACTATTCGGCTAGAGTTCAAACTGTCCATGAAACTACAAATCCAAAATATCATGCACTGCTCAAATCGTTTAAGGAGAAAACCGGCTGTCCGGTTCTGGTTAATACAAGTTTCAATGTCAGGGGTGAGCCGATTGTCTGTACCCCTGAGGATGCGTTTCGCTGTTTTATGGGCACTGAGATTGAGGGGTTGGCTATTGGTAACTGTTTTCTGCGGAAAGAGTTGCAGGTTGCTGCCTTGAAGCTTGATTACAGAGACGGGTTTAAGCGGGACTGAAGACGGTTAGCCTGTCTGAAGAGGTAATGTTGTCAAAATATATTCGAAAATTTATAATAATCCGGTTATAGTAACTCATAATAATCTAGCCGAGCTACAAAAGCTTGAAGGACCCTTTCTTGAACAGATACTCCCCCAAAACTCACATTCTGCTCTTTCTGTTGCTGGGTACTCTGCTTTACTGCTATACCCTGCCATATCCATTTGTTTTCGACAGTCGTTTCTATCTCCTTAACAATCCTCTACTTACCGATTTTGACAGTTTTCTAAAATTATTCGATATACCTGATTTTGCTGATGATTATCTTGAATTGAGGATTCATCGCGATGTTCTGGTGACTTTTATTTTGAGACCGTTCGCAAATTTTACATTTTATCTAAACCATCTGTTTGATGCATTTGATCCTGAAGGGTATAGAGTTTTTAATATTGGCGTACATATTCTTAATGCCACATTGTGGTATCTATTTATTAACAGTGTCATGCGTTACAGGGACGGTGGAGATAAGCCTGAGCAGCAATGGTTCATCCCGTTTTTTTCGGCACTGTTTTTTCTGGTCCACCCACTTGCTACCGAATCAGTCACTTACATTATTCAGCGCTATGCATCTCTGGGGGCGATGTTCTATCTTTTAACAATTCTGTTATTTGTGAAAGGAGTATTACATCCGTCTCCTATACTCCGTAAAGTCGCTTATATCGGATCTCTGACAGCACTGTTTGTCGGAATGATGTCCAAAGAGTCTCTTGTTACTGCTCCTTTCACTCTTTTGCTTGTCGGCATATTCCTTCTACGTATGTCTCCACATAAGATTTTTATAAAGACTCTTCCGCACTTTATGTTCATTCCTGTAATTCCTTATGTAGTTTACCTTATATCTTCTGTTCAGATGCCGGGGAAACAGTCACTTACAGGTATGTATAAAATTGTAGATGGTTATTCTACCTACGGTTATATAATTACTCAACCAAGAGTGCTACTGACTTATTTGAGAATGATAGTGGCTCCTTATAACCAGAATATCGATCCCTATTATCCTCTATATAGGAGCATAGCCAACCCCGAAATAATCATCAGTCTGCTGGTAATTCTGCTTTTTGCAGGTGCTGGCGTTATGTCGCTTCGTAATCCGCAGAAACATTTTAAAGACGATCTCACAGGATTCTGCATATTTTTTGCCTTACTGGCATTAACTGTATCTTCTCTTTTTCCCCTGCCGGATCTGATGTCTGAACATAGAACCTATCTGTTTTCACTTCCTGTAATTACCGGGTTGATGTGCAGGATAGATTCTGTTCGTATGAAACTAAGCGGAAAAGGAACGGTTGCGGTTATAACTGTTTTGTGTCTTGCCGCGGTTATGTACTCCGCATTGACAGTCAGGCGAAACTTTGTTTACAGCTCAAGAAGCGCTCTCTGGGGCGATGCAGTCTCAAAAAACCCGAATTCATGGCGAACTAATTATAATGCGGGTTGTGCTGAACTGGTAGAGCATCACTACGAGAAAGCGATTGTATTCTTCAGACGTTCGATAAAAATCAATCCGCTTAAAGTTGAGGGGTATGCTAATTTAGGCTCATCCTACCTGACGCTTTCTGATTATTACTCAGCGATCGAAGTTTATCAGGAAGGGCTTGCAGTCAGAGGCGATGAACCAGTTCTCTATGCAAACCTGGGGGATGCATACAGGAAAGCAGGGCAGCTTCAGGACGCAGTAACCGTCTATGAGAAATCAATTTCATTACACCCCGGCAGATCAAAGAGATACAGGATTCATAAGGCTCTGACAGAGGTGTATATACTTGTCGGTAATAGAAAAAAAGCACTTGAGAATGTGCGTATGGCAATTGGAATAAATCCTGATGATTCTACGCTTTATGAGATGGAAAAGACGCTGCTGAAATCAATGGATGAAAAACTGGATAAATAACCCTTTTTTGAACAAATCGGATACTGACCTGTTTTGACTCAAAGTATAAAGCAGGTCGTGAGGTTTGATTATTTTGTCATATCTTTTAGTAAAGAGAGAACATGAATAACAGCATGAAATTTACAAGCGGCTCTGTTCTGAAAATTGCGGCAGTTTCATGGATAATATGCTTTGCCGTTTACTTTCGGGCGCTCTTTTGCGGTTTTGTAAATTATGATGATTCTGAATACGTACTTCATAATATACTCATCAGAGACCTGAACCTGGATTTCCTGAAGTTTGTTTTTACATCTTCATACGCAGGCTCATGGATGCCTTTAACCTGGATATCTTTTGCGATTGATTATCGTCTCTGGGAAATGAATGCATTTGGCTATCACCTTACCAACATTCTTTTACATTCGACAAATACGTTCGTAGTAGTCCTTATAGCAGATAAAGTTCTCGGAAAAAAATATTGTGATATTCAAAATATACAGCCATATCTGGCGATGCTGCTTTTATCCGGGCTTTTTTTTGGTATTCATCCACTACGGGTGGAGTCAGTGGTTTGGATATCTGAACGTAAAGATGTGCTGAACGGACTCTTTGCGCTGGGCTCGGTACTGTTTTATCTGATGTATGCTCAAGCCAAAGATATTGAAGGTAAAAGCAGGTTAGCGGCGAACTATTCGATATCTCTTATGCTTTTTGCGCTATCACTTATGGCTAAATCCATAACAGTTGTAATGCCGGCACTCCTTATCATAATTGATTGGTTTCCCCTCAAAAGATTAAGGAAAACAACCATCCTCACGATCATATATGAGAAAATTCCATTTCTGCTGCTTTCACTGGCCGTATCTGTGTTGACAATTTATTATGCTCAAACGGATGGAATGTTTCTCACGCTCAATGAAATATCATTTTACAAGCGATTGCTGATATCCGGGAATTCCGTTTTTGAATATCTGCGATTAATAATATTTCCTGTTGGAATACAGCCATTTTATATAATCAATCCCGTTTTACCAGCATCTTACGCCATTAAAGCTGTGGTTGTAGTAGCGGTATGCTGTAGCAGCTTATATTTTATAAAAAGCAGACCCTGGATACCTGCTCTATGGTTTCTATTCCTTACACCGTTATTACCTGTTTTGGCCTTTTTCCAAAATGGCGGTGAAGAGGCGATGGCAGCCCGTTTCACCTATCTTCCTGCGGTTCCGATCTCTGTTATTGCGGCTTTTGGATTTTTCCAGGTATATAGGTATCAGAATAAATTAAGAGTTCTGCTCTGTGTTACCATACTGTTTTTATTGCTGTTTTATGCAACCGTAACGTATAGAGATACGATCGTATGGGATAATACCGGTACTTTGTGGACGAGATTGCTTGAGGTACAGGAAATTGGCAGGGCATACGTGCAGCGTGGTATGTACTATTACTCTATTGGACACTATGATGAGGCGATTCAGGATCTGTCGAGGGCTATTGAAATTGCAAAGCGTGAAAAGGTTCCGGTTTTGCACAACCTGTACGCTTTTCGTGGTGATTCCTATCGCGCAATGAAGTCATACGATAAGGCACTTGAAGACCTTACCTCTGCAATTGAAATTACTCCAAATCCATCTTGTAATTATTTAAGAGGGTTGACCTTGAAATCTATGGGGCGTCAGCATGAAGCCGAGAAAGATTTCGAGCTTGCCGGGGAGCACCCTATACCCCTGGATTGGTATTAAAAACATGGCTCCGGAATTATGGTCCAGGCAGTAGATTTTTCAGAGGAGTTTGGGATTGGGCAAAAAAATATGGTTAACAACTTTTACCAGTCGGTGTATTAACAATAGAGAGATGCTATTCCTGTCTATTGTTAACTTACTTCTGATTCCTTTTCTTGCATCATGCTATTCAGTTGATTACTTTACAGCCAATTTTAAAAATTCACTGAGCTTTGTTTCTTCCTTCCATTTTCTTTATTTTTTCGTGGCTGGTTTTATTCTGCTTAACAAGAGACTCTCCGAAAGATTGTACAGTCTCCTGCTCTATGTGGCTGGTTTTGGGTATTTCTACATATTTTACGGAAAGCTGACACACGTTTTAGGCCTTCAAGGCGACAACCTCTGTCAGATTGCATATTGGGAAATCCTTTTCCATCCAAATATGATCGGCAGTATTGGAGCTTCCTACACAAAGCCGGGTCAGATAATAGTTATGGGACTTCTCTATGAACTGAATGCGTTTCTTGGTGGGTACGCTTTCTCTGCGGGGATTTCTTTGATAATGGGATTATGTGTCTGGAGTCTTCTGAAAATAGCAACCGATTTTGGTGGTAAAGTAGCAGCTGTTATTGCCCTCCCTGCAATATGCGGTGTTTTTTTGCTGGAGTTTCTTCATGTTTCATTTTCAATATTTCTGATTCCGATTATTTTTACCGGTATCAGATATTACTTCTATCAGCCAAAGCAAAAAGCACTCGGCAGATTATTGTTACTCTCTTCAATTCACTTCCATATTCAGGCTATTGCAACTTTAGCTTCAATTTGGGGCGGGATTGTTTTGCAAAAAAGATGGAAGGAGTTGGCAATATTTTCCGGCATCGGGGTTATTTCGATTACTTTGTGGGTAGCCATAATTTTAAGAGTGCAGGGCAGTATTGACCGTCTAAATTCAGGGGCAGCAGCGGGTTATATTGCATCGTACAACAGTTATAAATTTAATTCCAATACCAATGAAAAACTCGGTTATTTATGGCATGAATTGCAATCAGGTTTTTCGCAACATTATGATTATGTACTATTCCTCTCCGTTTTTGCTGTTTTTGGGGTCGCTGGCTGTATTCGTTACGGCTATAAGCAGTATCTGAATGTTTTTTCCGTTATGCTGCTGCTTATTTTCAATGTTGTTGCCCTTGGCGGAACCCTGAACTTTGAGCGATATTTTGCTCTTTTCTATGCTTTGGCTATTACAATCGGGATTGGTTCAGTTGTCAGATGTATTAAGAATGTTGACTGGAAGCGCAATGTTATAACAGGCGTTCTAGCTACTTTTCCCGCACTCTCTTTGATTGCTGTTTACGACTATTCCCTTCTTACTAAGTACGTAAATGCTCAGAAACCGATACTTAAGTTTGTGGTGGATGCTTCTAACGTAATTAATAATGAGAATGTTCCTGAATCAACGCGTCTGATGACGGAGGACGATTTTCTCTACCCAATAATGGTGATGCAGCCAGAGCGTTACTCAAAGCTTACAGCACTGCAATATTTTAATGTGGCACCCGAGCAGGAGAGAAGGCGGATTCTTGCAAACACGGATCTTATCTGGATCGCCATGGAATTTTATCATCCTTGCTATTATCTGAATTATACACCGAAAGAGAGTTGGGTTTCAGATCCATTTCGTCTTATGGTTGAGAAGATAATTGAGAATCAAAAGGACAATCATTTATATGGTTTTACTTTTGAACCTGTTGAAATAGACGAAGAAAAGTTGATATTAAGAGTAAAACCGGAATAAAAAATCAGGTAAGGTACGAAATGTCCAAAATTCTAATTATCAAGCTTGGCTATTCTGAAACCATTGATTCAGGGATCAGTTCTGTCACAAGTCTGGGAGATGTTCTTCGGACTACGGTTATTCTCTATCCATTCGAGAATGACCATGTCACCTGGCTGGTAGATGAACACGCCTATCCGCTTCTGGAGGGGAATCCGTATATAAATCGGATTCTTGCATATAATCTTACATCGGTTTTACAGCTTCAGCATGAGCGGTTCGATACAGTCATCAATCTGGAAAAAGTGCCGGGTATCTGTGCGTTTGCAGATTCGATAAACGCCTGGCGGCGCTACGGATTCCGTTTTGATGAACAGAACGGAGTGGCCGAAGCTTATGACGGCTGTGAAAAAATAGTTTCTCTCTGCCGGGATGGAGACTTGAAGAGGACGTATAAAGGGAGCTGGCAGGAGTCACTGCTTCATGTGGTTGGCGCCGAATGGAGCGGTCAGGAGTATATCCTCGGATATCAGCCAAAAACGGAAGAATTTTATGATGTCGGGCTAAACTGGGCGGTCGGTTCGAAATGGCCGAATAAATCATGGCCGATTGAAAAATGGGAGGAGTTGAAACAACTCCTTGACTCCAGTCAGTTATCATATTCATCACAGCAGGGTATGGACAACCTTCATGACTATATTGACTGGATAAATTCGTGCAGATTGCTGGTGACAAACGACAGTCTGGGGTTGCATATTGCTCTGGCATTGAGGAAAAGAGTCGTTGTGCTTTACGGTCCTACAAATCCCAATGAAACCTACTTCTATGGAAGAGGCGAAGTTCTCTATCCGGAAATGGATCGACCATGCATCCCCTGCCTTGAACCGGTGTGTAGTCAGGAAACTCACTGCATGAAATACATCGGTGCTTTGACAGTAATTTCAGCCGTCATGCGATTTTTTAAAACTGATATGGGAAAATAGGGTGAAAAATCCTTACCTATTATGCTTCGTCCTATTGTTGCCATTTCTGTTTTATCACAATAACAGGTTAGATGGTCCAGACAGTCCTATTTACATGGCGGTTTCACATAGTATTGTCTCAAACGGCAGCCTGAATACCCTTCCTAAAACCCTTTCCGGAGAAATTCCATGGCAGATTACTAAAACCAAACATACTCCGATTCACCAAAATATCGGAGGAGTAATTTTTATTATTCCTGCGACGTTAAGTGCTGTTTTAACCCAGAGCGCAGCACAACTAATCCCAAGCCTTCCTGAGCGTTTATACGACTTTAGTTATCACGAAGGAATATGGCTTGGTTGTATAACCTATCTTTTGATGTTGCTATCATGCGTAATGATTTACCAGGTTGCGTGTGTTTATCATAGTTCATCAGCAGTACTGGTAGCATTACTTTCATGCCTCTATGGTGGTCCTCTACTGGTTTACGGAGTTGTTTATCCATGTCAGACAAATCTGCCGACTGCATTTCTCTCGTCATTGCTACTGTATGTGTACCATTTTGTGGACCTTAAAAAATATGCTTCATGGTTATTGCTTGGTGCTGTGTGGGGAATTGGGGTTTTTGTCAGGATTGAGTTTGCGATTTGGGGGATATTTTTACTCTACGCGGTCATGAAAGAACCCACCGCTTCTGTGGGATGTAAAACAAGGATTTTTGCAATTGGTTTGGGCGGGCTGAGTTATATAGTTGCGTTATTAATGATTAAATATATTTTGTTTGGCGAGCTAGGCAACACCTATTCTTTTCAATTTGATGTTAGATTCTTGTCAAATATTCATCTAATGTTTTTTGGCGGTCGTAATGGTTTGTTCATCTTTTGGCCCATATTAATATTTTCGATTCCAGGTTACTTGGTCAAAGCAACCAGAAATCCGCAACTTTATCACGTTTTGTTTTTAATACTATTCCTGGAAGCCATCTTGTTTGGCTCAACCGTTTTCTGGTCTGGAGAGTTTGGTAACTCTTTTGGCCAGAGACGTTTTCTAATAGTATTTCCCTGCTTTGTTTTTTTCCTTGCTCGCTTTATTGAAATTTATAGAAGATACGTTAAATACATTATGGCAATTTGTCTGGGGTGCGTTATCTGGGCAAATTTAGCTTATGCGGCATATGGGTTGATGTGGCATTTTCCAGACAACGTGGTCGGCTTCTTGATGCCTGATAATGTTGAGGGTATACTCCGCACTTTCATTAAACACTACCCTCTTTTCTTCAGTGAACTTTTTGACCTTTTGTTAGAACCCAAACATATTGACGTGTGGTGGTTGTTTCCAATCATTTCCGTGTTTGCACTGGGGGTGTTATATGCCGTCAGAAATTTTGAACGACAGCAAATTACAAGGTTTTCTACTGCCTGCATAATGATTGTCGGGGTTGTTATAACAATATTTTTAACTGGTGCTGCACAGCGCGGACTAAGCTCTTATCAGGTTATAGCAGCAGAGAACAAACAAGCGAAGTTTATAACTCGTAACCAGGAAATAGATTATGAGATAATTGCTTCTTCAATTGAAGTAATAGCTTTCTTTCTGGAACTGCACGATAGGCCTAACGCACAATACTTTAAAGATAAGACATATGCTTTTTTGCTAAAAGAAGCTCCGGACCAAATACAACGTTTCACGCAACTGTATGAAGCTTTATTACTACGGAATTCCATGGGGTGGGAGCGCCTTGTGCTGGAACAAGATCCTGACATTCTTCTGGAGTGGTACAGGTTGGCTCGTATAGAGCTCCACAACAATAGAACGCCATCTGACATCAGGAGCCAGTTCCTGTATTGATAACAAAAGTGGTTTGTAAAAATCCCATCGTGAATGAGACGAATAGCAAGAGGATATAGAGTGAAGAAAATTTTTCGGGACAGACGGTTTCTGCTACTTCTGCTGTTTCCGTTTCTGTTTTACCATAACAATTCGCCGATAGGACCGGACAGTGCAGTTTATCTTAATGTTTCGCACAGTATAGTAACCACTGGAAGTCTGAATATTCTCCCTCAAGTCCTCAGTGATGTCAGACCTAATCAGATTACACCGACTAACCATACCCCGATCCATCAGAATATCGGCGGTGTTATATTCATTGTTCCAGCGACACTGCTTGCTATCGCATCACAGAAAACCGCCCAGTTGGTATCCGGGCTTCCTGAACGGTTTTATGAAGTCCCTTTCTATGAAGGGTTGTGGCTTGGCTGTATAGCCTACCTGTTTGCTGCCGGGTCATGTTTTTTTATTTATCGGGTGGCGCGTTGTTACCACACAAAAACAGCCACCGTAACAGCACTGCTGCTGTCTGTCTTTGGTGGACCATTATTAGTTTATGCAGCTGTTTTTACCTGTCAGACAAACCTTCCTGTTGCCTTTTTATCTTCGCTTCTGCTGTACATATATCATTTTGCAGATATGAAAAAGTCAACCTCTTGGCTTTTGATGGGAGCAGTGTTGGGGCTTGGAACGTTTGTCCGTTCTGAGTTTATTGTATGGGGACTTCTGATTGTCTTTGCGATTGTTCGGGAGCTGCAAGCCGGTGAAGATTGGAGGCAGGTGCTTAAGATCACATTTATGGCTCTGTTCGGAGGGCTTCTATTCATAGCGCCTTCAGTGATGATACGACAGATTATCTTTGGCTCATCCGGCAGCACCTATCTTGTGCAGTTCGATCACACCATTTTTATGAAATCATATCTTATGCTGTTTGGACCGCGCAACGGTCTGTTTATATTCTGGTCGATCCTGATTTTTTCTGTTTTTGGCTATTTTCTGAAAATTGCCAAAAATCCAACACTGTATCATGTTCTCTTTATCATTCTGTTAATTGAAACTCTACTCTTTGGATCTACAGTATTCTGGTCTGGTGATTTAGGATTTTCATTCGGTCAGCGCCGATTTCTGGTTGCCTTTCCGTGCCTGGTTCTCTTTCTTGCACGTTTTATCGAAATATGCAGAAAACGATATTTCTGGTTTTTACCGGTTTTTATTGTTTCAGTAATATGGGCGAATCTGGTTTATGCCGCATACGGGATTAGGTGGTATTTTCCTGATGGTGTTACCGGATTTTTGTATCCGATACATCTGGCAGGTATGTTTGCAGTTATTGAAGAGTGTTATCCCATGCTGGTTCAGCCAGTACTTGAATTGCTTTTTATCCCTAAACATACTGATATCTGGTGGTTATTTCCTCTGTTCTCAATCGTTGTAACTGCGATCTGGTTGATATTTAGACGATTTGAAGAACAGAGGCGTTTTACCTTTTGCCTGGTTTCTATTGTTATTTCTGCCGTCGTAACAACCGCTTTTCTCTCTTCTGCTGCAAAGCATGGCGAACAGGTGTTCCGAAACATAGTTGCAAATAATCCACAGGTTCTTTTTAAGGTTCGAAATTACGAGATCGACTACGAAATTGTTGGTTCTGCGGTCGATATGGTCAGTTTTTTTCTTGAAGAGGGTGACCCGGTCACTGCCCAGCGTCACTATGATAAAATCAGCCTTTTTCTGGCTAAAGAGGGACCAGATCAAGCGCAGAATTTTAAAGAGATGTGCGATGGACTGCTACTTAGAAAGTCTATGGGGTGGGAACGGCTTGTGCCTGAGCGAAATCACGCGAAACTGCTTAACTGGTATAGAGTCGCAAAGATTGACATTAAGAACAACCGTACCCCTTTAAACGTGAGTGAAGAGTATCTGTATTGATTACATACAGGCAGTACAAAAGAGATAAAACAGTTTGTATGAGGTTAACTTCCTGTTATATATGATGACAGGAGATTTTTATCTGCATGAATAGAGTGCGTTTCGAGAAATTGCTGTTTCCCGGTCGGGACTTTTTTATAGCCGCTATTCTGGCTATCGGGACATTCAGCTATTACTTCGCAAATGTATCTTCACTTCCGGACTTTCTTCAGTTTACAAAATACTCGACAGCGGCTCTTAAATTTCTTGAAGGAAATCTCACATCAGAAAGAGCGCTGGACTTCAGTCCCTTCTACCTGTTCATATTTGTTATTGCCTGTAAATTTCTCTCATCACCGGTCGATGCTGTTCTGCTCCTTCAAAGTATACTGGTTGCAATTACTTCGGGTTTGCTGTTTTTTCTGCTTCGTCGTCGTTTCAATATAACTCTCTCTTTGGCAGGGTGTGTTGCCTTTTTGTTAAGTCGCAGTCTTATGGTTTACTGCCATATCTTTGAACCAGAAGTTGTTCTGGTTTTTCTGCTGGTACTTTTCATGTTTGTGGTGGAGCTGCGTGGAGCCCTTAATGCCTTTTTTGCCGGTATGACCCTTTCTCTCTGTCTACTTACGCGACCAAGTTTTCTACTTCTCGCTCTATCTGTTCCCATCTATTATTATCTCCGCGCCGAAGGAAACTCTTATAAACGCTCATCTATTCTCTTTATTATACCGGTGCTGTCTGGATTCTTTCTTATCGTTGCGATGGGTGAAGGTACCTTTCCGCCACGACTCATGAATCCGGGAACGGTGCTGTATGATGCAAACAATCCGTTATCAGATGGAGTAATTGCAACATATCCACCGATTTTCTCCGGGCTTCTGATGAATTACCCTGATGAGAGCGATTACCAGCACGCCATATATAGAGTCGTTGCCCGGAAGAGTACCGGCAAAAATCTGTCTGCCTCTGAAGTGAATAAATTCTGGTCTTCGCTGGCAATAAACTACATTACTGATAATCCGTTGAAATTCATACGTTTTGAACTGAGCAAACTGTACTATCTTGGCAACAGCTTCAGATGGCATGATATTGCAGAAGCCTATAAGGTTGATGCAGCTTTTAGCGGAAGATACCTGCCGTATCTGCCGTTTGCTTTTATCTCCTCCTTTGCCTTGCTCGGGTTCTGCGCGGTTGGCAGGAGATGGCTTGATTTTTTCATACCGGGTGTAGCTGTCATCAGCCAGACGCTTCTTATGCTTGTCACGTATGTCAGCGACAGACAGCGTCTTTCACTGCTCCCCTGCCTGATAGTTTTTGCAGTAGCCGGACTTTCGTTTTTATGGATGAGTCGTATGAGAACTATTGCAGCAGTTGCGGCACTTATTGTATGTGTTGTGGCGCTGTCATGGAAAACAGAGCTTATTCTGGAACATACTGCCAGCATTGAGAATGATGCAATTTCAGCGGAGTTTCAGGCAAATGCCTGGGCGTTGCAGAGTGAAGATAAAACGGCTGGCGCTGCCAAAGCGCAGGCGCAGTCAAGGGCGTTGGCGCATGATTACGATTTCATGCAGTCAGCGTATATACCGGTTGCCAAGGATGGTTTGGCGGCAGACGCATTGCGTGAATTTTCCAGGCTGCGGGGAAATGATGCTGTTTCACGTTACGACTGTGCTGTATTACTGATAGAGGCTGATAAGCTGCCTGAAGCGGAGTCATTGCTGAAAGTTTTGACTGTCGAATTAAACGATAAATCAGAAGTATTGTATCAGTTAGGTCGAATAGAATTTAAACGTCAACTACCCGTCAAGGCGGTACAGCGATTTAAAGAGGCATTGGCTGAAGCTCCCGGCAGCCCGAATGTGCTCGCGGCTCTTTTTGTGCTTACTGGCGAGCTGACATACATCGAAAGGCTTCGAAGATATTTTGATGAAGCTGATGTGCAGTATTTTCTCGGATTGGCGAATATGGATCAGCATAACTATTCAGTTGCAGTAGATTGTTTCAGAAAACTCCATGACATAGTTCCGGATTACTGGTCAGGGAAGGTTTTGCTGGCAGCTGCGTTGAGTGGTAATGGTCAGCAACGTGAATCGGTAGAGTTGTATTCTTCAGCCATGTCCCAAAATCCAAATTACGTGTTATTCCCTGAAAAAATAGCTGAATCATTCAGACAGGTAGCAGAAAATGCAGGGAGTGGTTCCTACGAAGAGTATCTGTATGGTAAAGTACTTCACCAGACGGGCAATTTACTTGCCGCTAGAGAAGTTCTACAGGAATCTTCCAACAATGTAGGCAGGCAGATGGTTTCCCAGGAACTTGCGACGGTCAACAGAGCAATAGAGGGAGCCGGTTCATTTGAGATGCGCTATTAGAAACATCTGGCTGTGGCAAGATATTCTGAATATTTAATCTGTAAGAACAACTGACTGGATATAATTGTTTTTAAATCTCACTGAATGGCGGTATATGAAAAACAACGATAAAAACAGAATAGACAGTCACAAGCTTATGTTCCATCCGAAGAGGGTGGCGAGCTGGTTGAACGGGGAGCAGATTTATCCCGTTTACATGGAGATTTCTCCGACCGGAGCCTGCAACCATCGCTGTACCTTCTGCGCGCTTGATTACCGGGAATACCAGCCGCATTTCCTGCCGACCCGAATCCTTAAAGAGCGTCTTTCCGAATTGGGGAGACTTGGTGTTAAGAGCATAATGTACGGTGGAGAGGGTGAACCGCTGCTGCACCGCGATCTGGACGAGATGGTTCTTCACACAAAAGCCTGTGGAATAGATGTCGCTTTAACAACCAATGCGGTTCTCCTTACTCCTGAACGAGCCGGGAAGATAATTCCGCATACCTCATGGATTAAGGCAAGCATCAATGCTGGTACACCTGAAACATACTCTGCGGTTCATCGTACAAAGGCAGATGATTTTAACCGTGCGCTGGAAAATCTGGCTGCCGCTGCTGACCTGTCAAAAAAAAGTGTGGGTGGCTGTGTAATCGGGGCGCAGATAATTCTGCTTCCTGAAAACGCTGATGAAGTCGAAAAACTGGCAGTTCTGGTTCGGGATGCCGGCTTAAGTTATCTGGTGGTTAAGCCTTATTCGCAGCATCTTATGAGTAAAACCGACTGCTACAGAGATATTGATTATTCGCCATATCTGGAGTTGCAGAATCGCCTCAAACAGTATGAACGTGACGATTTCACTGTTATATTTCGTATGAATACCATAAAGAAAATGCATCGCAGTCAGCGTGGTTATGAACATTGTCAGGCTCTGCCGTTCTGGTCTTATATTGATGCAGAGGGATTTGTATGGGGTTGCAGTGCGTATCTTGGCGACGAGCGTTTCCGTTTTGGAAGCATACTCGAAGATAGTTTCGAGAAAATCTGGAACGGGGAATGTCGAAAGCGTTCCATGGATTTTGTTAGTAAAGAACTTGATACTGAAGGATGCCGCATGAACTGCCGCATGGATGAAATAAACCTCTATCTGTGGGAATTGACACACCCATCGGAGCATGTGAACTTTATATGAATCTGCCTGATATCTCTAAAACGGAATTATTGCGACTTTACGAATCCCTGACAAGAATCAGGCTTTTTGAAGAGCGTATCGTGGATTTATACCATGAGCAGGAGATGAAAACCCCGGTGCATCTCTGTATTGGACAGGAAGCTGTCGCAGTCGGTGTCTGTTCTCAGCTGGAGCGCGAAGATTATATCTTCAGCACTCATCGCTCCCATGGACATTGCATAGCCAAAGGGATGCAGTTGCGCTCGATTGCCGCAGAGCTTTACGGTATGGATAGCGGATGTGCGCGCGGGCGTGGAGGTTCCATGCACCTTGTAGATCCGGATTGCGGAATACCGGGCTCTACGGCTATTGTCGGCGGTTCTGTGCCACTGGCAGTTGGAGCGGCCCTTTCTGCAAAGATGCAGGGGAACGGTCGTATTGCCGTGGCTTTTTTCGGAGATGGGGCTACGGAAGAGGGGAGCTTTCACGAAAGCCTCAATTTTGCAGCGCTGCACAAACTGCCTGTTATTTTTATCTGTGAAAACAACTTCTACGCGACCAACTCCCATATCAAGGCTCGTCAGCCTGCAGGCAGAATTGCCTCAAAAGGGGCAGGTTACGGCGTTCCATCGCACACGGCGGATGGAAACAGCCTTGGAGTTGTGTACGAGTTTGCGGCAAAAGCCATCAAGCTGGCTCGTGACGGTGGCGGTCCAACCCTGCTTGAGTTTGAGACGTATCGCTGGAAAAGTCATGTGGGGCCTGCCTCTGATTTTCAAACTGGCTGCCGTTCTGAAAGTGAGCTGCTTAAATGGAAGGAGCGCTGTCCGAATAAGCTTTACCGCACTGATATACTTAAAGCCGGTATGATCTCTTCTGAAGAGCTGGATACCATTGATAAAATGATTAAGTCTGAAATTGATGACTCTTTTGAATTCGTCCGTACTTGTAAACAGCCGGATATAAATACACTTCTGGATTATGTATGTTGAGGAGCTGTTATGCCATGGACTGAAATTCAGGCCGCTAGCGGTAACACCGCGAAAAAAACAGCGGGGCAGGTCGGAGGAGTCAGAGATCTATCGTATCGCGATGCTATTCGTGAAGCCCTTGACCAGGCTCTTTCGCAGGATCCAGGAGTTTTTCTGATAGGTGAGGGGATTGATGATTATGGTGGCGTTTTTGGTTCCATTATCGGACTGGCGCAAACTTACGGCAGCAGCCGTGTTATGGATATGCCTCTGGCTGAAAACGGCTTGACCGGTATTTGTGCCGGTGCCGCCATGACCGGTATGAGGCCGGTTCTTATACACATGAGGGTTGATTTTCTGCCGATGTCGATGGATCAGATAATAAACCATGTTGCCAAATGGAGTTACATGACCGGTGGCGCGGTTAAAGTGCCGCTTACCATCAGAGCCATTATCGGACGTGGGTGGGGGTCTGCTGCACAGCATTCACAGAGTCTGCAGGCTCTGTTTGCCCATATTCCGGGGCTTAATGTCGTGATGCCTGCTACTCCCTACGATGCAAAGGGGATGTTGCTTGCTGCTATAGCCGGAACAACCCCTACTCTGGTGCTTGAACACCGCTGGTTGTATGACCAGGTTTGTGCCGTGCCGGAAGAGCCGTATCTTATCGAAGCGGGCAGCGGCGTTATTCGTCGAAGCGGAAGTGATGTTACTATGGTCGGTATTTCATATATGGTTGGTGAGTTGATGCTTGCGGCAGAGGAGTTGGAACAGTCAGGTATTAGCGCGGAAGTTATCGATCTTCGCTCGGTCAGCCCTATTGATGAACAGATTATAGTTGATTCTGTCAGAAAGACCGGTCGACTGCTGGTGGCTGACACCGGTTGGAAACGGTGCGGCATTTCTGCTGAAGTCGCTGCTATAGCGTCAGAGCGTGCTTTTGATGCTCTGCGTGCACCTGTCTGTCGCATCTGCACAGCGGATTGCCCTACGCCGGCCAGTCCGGTACTTGAACAGGCATTTTATCCTAATGTTGCAGGTATTGTGGCAGCTGTCAGGGAGATGATGTGAGCAAGATTCTGGTTACGGTTGTAATGCCCGCCTTAAACGAGGAAAAAAATCTACGGGCTGCAATTCTGAATGTCTTACAGTCTTTTGAAAAACTGAATATCAGCGGAGAATTGTTGGTGGTTAATGATGGGAGCAGTGACAATACTGCTTCGATGGCAGAAGAAATTGCCGCTAATAACACTATGATTACGGTAATTCATCACAAAACTCCTGAAGGTATCGGCGGTTCATTCTGGGATGGCGTAAAAAAGTCTAATGGTGAGATTGTTGTCATGCTACCTGGAGACGGAGAGAACGACGCTCTGGAAATATTAAGGTATCTGCCGCTTCTCGACCAGGTTGACATAATTGTTCCTTTTGTGTTCAACCGTGAAGTAAGGAGCTTTGGGCGTCGCCTTCTCTCCATTGTTTATAGGGAAATTATCAAGGCATCTTTCGGGCTTTCGCTCAACTATATGAACGGCACTGTTATGTACCGGAAAGCCGTTTTTGCAGGGATTGAACTTCAAAATGGCGGATTCTTTTATCAGACTGAGCTTCTGATTAAAACGATTCGTCGTGGACATCTGTATGCCGAGGTTCCTTATGCTTTAAGCCGCAGGGGGAGCGGAGACTCAAATGCCACAACTTTCAAGTCACTCGTTAAAGTCGCCAGAGGGTATATCTCCACATTTATTGAAGTACATTCTGCGAATAACGATACTAAAAAACCCGCTGAGAATACTGTTTCAGTGCTGAGATTGCGAACATTAGAGGATATCAGAAACGGTGAATAAGATAATACTTGATGGACATAAGTTGGGGTGGCACAGGGAGCGTGTTGAGGCTTGGCAGCGTGGCGAACGGATCGCCCCGATCACCATTGACTGCGCTTTGACTAGAGCCTGCAGTTATCGTTGCTCATACTGTTATGGTCAGCTGCAGGAGAATGATTCAAAGCCGATTACACGAGATGTAATATTCCGTTTTTTGGATGATACCGCTGAAATAGGAGTGAAGGGGATCAGCTTTGTAAGTGATGGTGAGAGCACCTGTTCCCCTCATCTTTACGATGCAATATTAAAAGGTAAAGCAAATGGACTCGACATGGCGCTTGGCACCAACGGTTATCTGCTGGATGATGACAGGCTGCCAGAAATACTTCCGGCGCTTACATACCTCCGCTTCAACATATCAGCAGCCGAACCTTTGCGCTATGCCGCAATTCATGGTTCGCCAGCGGGCGCTTTTGAGAAGGTTATATCCACAATCAGACGGTCGGTTGCTCTTAAGCGTGAATTAAATATGCCTGTGACTCTTGGTCTTCAGATGGTTCTACTGCCGGAATTTTCCGACCAGATACTCCCTCTTGCCCGTCTGGGCAAAGAGTTGGGAGTGGACTATGTAGTTATCAAGCACTGCAGCGATGATGAAAATTCGTCCATAGGTATCGACTATGAAAAATATCACGCTCTGGAGCCGCTGCTAAAAGAGGCTGAAGAGTTCTCGGATGAGGTGTGCCAGATCAGCGTCAAGTGGTCTAAAATCCTTTCGGGCGGGAATAGAAAATACAGCAGATGTTATGCCCCGCCATTCATAATTCAGCTTTCAGGATCCGGACTTGTAGCCCCTTGTGGGATGTTTTTTAATACCAGTTACAAGAAGTATCATATCGGCAATATTGCAGAGACATCCTTCAAGGATATCTGGCAGAGTGAAAGATACTGGGAGGTCATGAATTTGATCGCATCTGACTGTTTTGATGCCAAAACCATGTGTGGCTCACTCTGTCTTCAACACAAAGTGAATGAGTACCTCTGGGATCTGCGACAAGATGGAGGTGAACTTTCCGTTCCTTTACGCTTGCCCCCGGCTCACCTGAATTTTATATAAAGAGAAAGAGTTCAAAAGATGAAACTCCCCGCTATTACTATTCCGGATAGATACAATTATATCGCCACATTCCTTACGTTGAACTGCAACCTCCGATGCAGTTACTGTATTAATCGCTTCTCTGATCTCAAAGCACCGGGCAAAATGCTTTCCGGCAAAGAGTGGATCGCCGGGTTGAGCCGGATTGTGTCGAGACCAGACCTTCCGGTGACTCTTGGCGGAGGTGAACCGACTCTCCACCCGGATTTCCATGAGATCGTCAACGGTATTTCAGAAGAGCTGAATATCGATCTGCTCACCAATCTGCAGTTTGATATTTCACGCTTTAAAGCTGAAATATCGCCGGAACGGATAAAGCGGGAGTCACCTTATGCCTCCATAAGGGTCAGTTATCACCCCGAAGTCATGGATTTGGAAGCTCTGGTAGATAAAGTTCTGAATCTGCAGAATGCAGGGTACAGCATTGGAATCTGGGGAGTTCTGCACCCATTGCATGAAGCTGAAGTTCTTAAAGCCAGAGATTTCTGCATTGGATTAGGGATAGATTTTCGCACCAAAGAGTTCTTGGGTGAATATGATGGAATCATGTACGGCAGTTACAGCTACCCGGGGGCATTTGACAAAAAGGGTGTAAAAAACGTACGATGCAGAACAAGTGAGCTGATTATTGGCCCAGGTGGTGATGTTTTCCGTTGTCACAGTGATCTTTACGATGGTTTTTCGCCAGTTGGAAATATACTTGATCCTGATTTTTACATTGATGAAAGTTTCAGAAGTTGTGAACGCTACGGATTTTGCAACCCCTGCGATGTAAAGCTTAAGACAGACAGGTTTCAGGTTTATGGTCACACATCGGTGGAAATTATCAGGTAAGGTGGTTGGTGTTGTTTTACTCTTCTGTTAAAAATAAAAAAGAGAACTCCTGTCAGATTATCAATTATACAGATCCATCTGAAAATAGAATTTCCAGAATCTTTGCAGTTATAGATCAACTCCAAAATTCCAGAAAAGCACAAATCCTTATACTGATTTTTTTGGGTTTAGCACTCTATTTATTTACGCTTCACTACCCGTTTGTTTTTGACGGGAGAGTGCTGGTGCTAAATAATCCGATTGTCAAGCAAGCTGAAAGTTATATAGATCTTTTAGATGTAGATGATTTTGTTCCAAAGTACCTGCCGAAAGTCCATGATCCAGATACTGTAACCAGCTTTGTAATGCGTCCGGTCGCTTATGCGACATTCACTTTAAACTACTTTTTTGGTGGTAATAACCCGGTCGGTTACAGATTGGTTAATATTCTAATTCACGTTTGTAACTCAGTTATGCTCTATTTGCTGATTTTGAATGTTTTAAGACAAAGAGCAAAAGATCTGGCTGGGAGGTCTCTCACTGCAGTCCCTTTTTTTGCTGCCGCGCTCTTTTTGGTACACCCGCTTCAAACGGAATCAGTGACTTACATAGTTCAGCGATTTACCTCATTGGGAACTTTCTTTTATCTGGGAACCCTCCTGCTGTATCTTAAATCAACTACTTTAGAAACGCCTCGAATAAGATTTATCGCATATATTGTGTCAATTTTTATGCTGCTTCTCGGACTTCTTACAAAGGAGTTTGTCGTTACTGCTCCTTTTTCAATTCTTCTTATTGAACTGTTACTGCTGAAAAATAAGTTAAGATATTCTTTAATAAGACTGATTCCTCACTTTGTAGTTATTTTGTTAATCCCATTGCAACTGTATATCATATCTCAGGATTTATCAGGAGAGGCGTCAACTGTTCGCTCATTGATGACGGCATCTCATCAGAACGGTTATTCAACAATAGATTACGGTATTACCCAGCTAAGGGTAATCCTCTCATATTTAAGATTATTCATAATGCCGTATAATCAGAATTTTTTCCCGGAATATCAATTGTTTGATTCAGTTATAAATCAAGAAATTATTCTTTCCATTATGATATGGGTTATTTTTATTTCAGCTTCAGTTGTCATCTTGAGATCAAAAAACAGAACCGTTTTTGACGATTTAGTCGTTTTTGCAGTTTTTTGGTTTCTTCTGCTTATAATGCCGTCATCTTCTGTAATTGCACTGCCTGACCTGATGGCAGAGCACCGGACCTATCTGCCATCGATAGCATTCTGTACAGGAATTACGGCGCATTTCTACAGCTTAAAGCTGAAGTTGGCACCTCAATGGTCATCGAGGTTTGTTCTTTTAGCCTGTCTGCCGCTTCTGCTTTTCTCTGTATTAACGGTGCAGAGAAATCTTGTATATAGTTCCCGTTTTTCACTCTGGAGTGATACCGCTTTAAAAAGCCCTGGAAGAGCCAGACCCCTTGTTGCACTTGGAAATTATTATAAAAGAAAAGGAAATTTAGATAAGGCAGTTGAGTCTTTCGAGAAGGCGATCTTTTTAAGACCGGATTATATTGAGACATACCTTTCACTCGGTAAATTGTATCAGGATAATGGCAAATCTCAGAAGGCTATTGAACTTTATGAATCCTTTCTTGAGAGTAATGAGCCAAGCCGAAGGGTTCTTACAAATCTGGCATTGGCATATTCCAGCAAGGATTTA
This sequence comes from Desulfuromonadaceae bacterium, assembly GCA_028683855.1. Taxonomy (GTDB): domain Bacteria; phylum Desulfobacterota; class Desulfuromonadia; order Geobacterales; family Pseudopelobacteraceae; genus JACRCG01. The sequence continues at coordinate 20,573 of JAQUHA010000027.1, read as the reverse complement.
AAATATAAGGCGCTGGGCGCTCTTGATGAAGCACTGAAAATTGCACCTGCTGATGTAAGACTCAATCTGCTTGCAGCTGAAACTCTTATGGATGTCGGGATGTTTGATGTTGCTTCGTATCATATTAGCAGGGCTAATGAGCTGGATAAAAATAATCATCTTGTTGATTATTCAAAGGAGATAAAAATATTTACGGAGTATTGCGAAAGGGCGCGGCTGGAGGTTAAACCGTTTCCAGGAGAGGTCACTTCCTGACAGATTTCAGTTGTTTATGCATTAATACTTTCAGTGTGATGACTCTGATTTTTATTGGTTCAATAGTGATTTGAATTCAGGATTATTCTTTAACGTGGAAAAGCAGCTGTATCCATCAATTCCAGGGGTCTTGATGTTTGAATTTTCAGCTTTGACATATTCTTGAAGAAGATGGACTGCCTTCTGGCTTTTGCCGGCTTCGCTCTCCAGGCAGGCGTAAGCCAGGTACAGTTCGGCACTCTTTGCGCCATAATCAAGCGCTTTTTGATAGTATTTTCTGGCGTTCTCATTTTTACCTGACATAAAATACACTTTCCCCAGCAGAAACAGCCCCTGTTTTGAATCCGGGACAGACTCGAGGTAAGATAGTAGCTGTTGCTCAGCATCCGAATAGTTACCCTTCATGCCGTTGTACTCTCCAAGCAGCAGCATTCCTGCTTTGGTTTCTCCGCTTTTTAATAGTCCGGAGATTATGTGACTGTAAGCTTTGTCCGGCTCAGTTTTGTCCAGATAAATCCGAGCAAGTCCAAAAGAGGCCTCACTCGGGAGATATCCGTATCTGCTGGCATCTTCGTAGTAGTTCACTGCCATTTCAAGGTTGCCTGCAGCGCGGTATCCTTCTGCCAGACCAAGCAGTGATCTGAAGTCATCGGGTGTTTTTTGTGCTGCATCACTAAAAAGCGTTACGGAGTTTTTCCAGACTTTTCCCCGTTGATAAGATTCAAATGCTAACCAGGCGATAACGACTGTTGCGACCAGAGTCAGCATTATTTTAAATGATGGAGTCTGGATTTTTGTCTGTGCAATTCCTGTAAGACAACCGGTGATGCCTGCAATCCCGATCATGGGAAAATACAGGTAACGGTCGTTCATCATTGTAACCAGTGGAACTACCTGTGATACAGGTAGCAGAGCAATAAAAAAGGTGGCATACCAGAATAGAAGAGAGCGGTTTCTGCGGTAAAAATATATCCCTGTAAAAATGAGAAATATGACGACTAAAACTGAAAACAGCAGAATCCAGTCCGCATTATGCTTAAGAGGGACTGAATAGATAATGGATAGAGCTTTTGATGATGGTAATAGAATGTTGTGTAGATAGGTGACAAGGACCGGAAGCATTGTCATCGGTAAAACAAGCCACGCATTCTCAGGGTATTCAACTCTTCCACCTACGTCTACAGGTGACTGAATCATAATTGTTATTACAGCCATGATTCCTGCAACTGCAAAATAAGGGATTTTGTCTTTATGTCTTTTTATTATGTTCTGCTCTTTAACAGTTTCTAGATGGTCTTGAATGATAAGTATGATTGGAAAGATTACCGCGACAGGTTTGGCAAGCAGTGCAAGTAAAAACGAGGTAAATGATAAAGCGTACGACTTTTTAGCCGTTTTTCCGGAGGCTGAAAAATAACTTAGATATGAATGGAAGCTGATAAGAAAAAATGTCATGGATAGGAGATTTTTCCTTTGAGATATCCATGCAACGCTTTCTACCTGAACCGGGTGAAGCAGAAAAACGGCTGAACCTAGAGCAGCGCCCCATCTTGATATACCTTTGCGTATTAACAGAAAGTACAGAAGCAGCGAATTTGTAAAATGGTAGAAAATGTTACTGAGTATAAAATATGCAGGATTCATCCCCCATAATGTATAGTCTGTCATATATGAAATGATCTGAACAGGGGAGTAGTTTCCTACGAAAAAACCTGTAAATGCGGCTTTAAGGTTGAGCAGGTTGAAACCGCGGACTGCAGGATTATCAGTTACATAGAGAGGATCATCCCAATTATTCAGGAATGAGTGAGACGGGAGTTCATTGAAAGTAACAGCTGTAAGGAAAAATAGTAATAGTAGGGATAAATAGTGTGGTTTTAATGCATCGCTGACTTTTGCTGTTGTTTTGGATAAGGCGTAAAACATAGAAAAAAGCCTCGACAGGCAGTCCAATTTATTCAAAAATATTTGTCTGTTAGTGTTCTAACTACCTGTTTTGTCTGGGGGCTCAAAGACTATGGTGCTGTTTTAGTCATTCTAGCAGGTTATTCCGCAAACCGGACACCCCTGCATAGAAAGAGGTTTCTCAAGTCTGCATTCAGAAAGAAGTTTTTCGTTGTTGAATATCTCCAGAGCAGAGCCGTCCGCAAATACCTCTCCCTCATGTAAAACAATAACCCGTTCGCAGAGCTCCAGAACCATATCCAGATCATGACTGGTAAAAATTCTTGTGTGCTTAAAGTCTCGTAGCAGTTGCATAAGCTGTCTTCTCGCAAATGGGTCCAGCCCATTAGTCGGTTCGTCCATCACCAGAATGTCTGGAGACATGGATAGTACTGTTGCGATAGCAACACGTTTCTTCTCGCCTCCCGAGAGGTGGTAAGGGGGTTTGTCGCGCAGATGTTCTGCACCAACAAGTTTCAGAACATCGGCAACACGCTCTTCGACGTCAGCGGGAGAGAATCCCAGATTTAAAGGTCCAAAGGCAACATCATCAAAAACGGTTGGCATAAAAAGCTGGTCATCAGGTTCCTGGAATACCATCCCTACTGTACGTCTTATGTCGGGAAGAGTGCCCTTGGAAAGCGGTGTATGCCCAATGTGGATTGAGCCGCTTGTTGGTTCAAGGCATCCATTAAGATGCTGCAGCAGGGTTGATTTTCCCGCACCGTTTGCACCGATGATCCCGACTGATTCACCATGGGTTATGATGAATGAGATGTCTTTGATAGCAACAGTCCCGTCAGAATAGACGTGTCGCAGATTTTTTACTTCGACAATATGGTGACTCATGGCATTAACCTCGTGACCAGTGATCCAAGGAGCAGAGAAACATTCTGGATTCGCAGGAATATGAAAATGGTGATCCAGCCAAGCACAAATATTATTTCAGCTCTGCCGAAATTTGATTGTCTGCTTGTATGAAATTGCCCGGTAAATCCTCGTGCCAGCATTGCGGTATGAATCCTTTCAGCACGGCTCCATGTCCGTATGAGAAGGTGTCCAACCATTGAGCTGAAACTATGGATTCCTTCACCTTTTTTGCCGCATGACCGCAGCTCTTTTGCTCTTGATGCTCTACCCGACTCTTCTGTCAACACGAATATGTATCTGTATAAAAACAGAAGCTGGACGGCGAAAACCTGCGGCATCCCAAGGCGTTCAAGCGCCTGACAGACTGCGGTGAACCCTGTAACTCCTACAAGAATAAACGCTGTGCCTACGGTAAGAATAGATCGAGCCATAATCGAAGCAAAGGAAATCCAGCCACCAGAAATGCCGAGTGATCCGAATTGCAGAATTATTTCACGATCAAACACCGGGTTGAATATTCCGACGGCAAGAACGAAAGGGCAGAGCAGTACTATTTTTCTCAGGATAAAGAGGAGCGGGATTTCTCCCAAAGAGATCATTGCCAGAGGAAATATGAAAAAAGGGAACAGCGCGTTCAACTCGTAACGGTTGTAGGATACTATGCAGAGAGTGAATACTACTGTTACCAGTACTTTAGCCCGTGCATCAAGGCGATGGATAGAGGATGTGCCATTAGCCAGTAGATCCAAACGCTTGAGGTCAAGAACGGCACTATGAATTGAAGCCATCGAATTTCCTGTGGGGTGCTGAACCTTATTGGCAATTTTGTAACACGGGATTGATACAATAATAAAAAAACGGCGTCAAGCGCTTTCCTCTGCTTTTTGTAGGAGTTTTATATGTCTCGTGGAATTGCTAATAACTACTTAAAAGGAAAAATATTTTATTTATCAGTAAAAATCAGGTAATGTGCCGAGGGTTATAAATACTCAGGCAAGGAGTCAGATATGGGAAACACGGTCAGGTTTGGTATCTCGCTTGACGAAAAACTTCTGGCAAATTTTGACCAGCTGATTGAACAGAAAAGTTACATGAACCGTTCTGAGGCGATTCGTGACCTGATCCGCGCTTCACTTGTGGACGAACGACTCGGTGCGGAAGATCAGGAAGCTGTTGGTACGGTTACCCTGATCTACAATCACCACGTTCGTGATCTCTCCGACAAGTTGACTGAGCACCAGCATTCACATCACGATCAGATTATTTCTTCCCTGCACGTTCATCTGGACGCTCATAACTGTCTTGAAGTATTGATAATTAGAGGCGCAGTTAAGGTTATCAAGCAGATTGCAAACGAGCTGATCGGTGTTAAAGGCGTCAAGCACGGCAAGCTAGTTTTAACCACCACCGCAGAAGACCTGTGATACCGTTTTGAAACTTTCAGTAATAATTCCTGTATATAACGAGAAGAGTACAATTCGGGAGCTGTACAAATCCGTAAGATCAGTTGATCTGGAAAAAGAGATAATCTTCGTCGATGACTGTTCGACAGATGGCAGTAGGGAGATTCTGCTTTCACTTGCGGATGATTCTACACGGGTTGTGCTGCATGATAAAAATATGGGTAAAGGGGCTGCTCTGCGCAGTGGCTTCAAATTTGCGACCGGCGATATAGTCATTATTCAGGATGCTGATCTTGAATATGACCCGTCTCAATATCCAAGGCTGATCAGGCCGATTCTGGATGGTAAGGCTGATGTTGTTTACGGCTCACGCTTTGTTACCGGTGAATACCGTAGGGTGCTCTTTTTCTGGCACATGGTCGGGAATAAGCTTCTGACACTCATTTCTAATCTGTTTACAAACCTTAACCTTACAGATATGGAAACATGTTACAAAGTTTTCAGACGGAATGTCCTGGACAGGTTTACTATTGAAGAGAACCGTTTCGGTTTTGAACCGGAAATAACTGCGAAGATTTCAAAAATGAATTTGAGAATTTACGAAATTGGTATTTCCTATTCCGGGAGAACATATTCTGAAGGGAAAAAAATAGGGTGGAAAGACGGCATTTCGGCACTAAGATGCATTCTGAAATATAATCTTCTTCGTTGATTTAATTTTCCGGCACCACTTGAAAAATTGAGTTGATGAGTGCTAGACTGCCCCAAATTTCTTGTATGGAGTTATAATGAACAGTGTAATAAATCAATTTACCACTCGTGCCGAAACTTATTCTGCATCTGCCAACTGGATATCAGATATTAAGCTCATCCAGGAGCACATCGCTGCTGCACTACCCAGAACTGACGGAACTGTTCTAGAACTCTGCTGCGGTACCGGTATGGTCGGGCGTAATTTTGCCGCTGCTGGATGGAACGTCTGCGGCATTGATCTGACCCGCGGTATGGCCGAAGAGGCCAACCGCTTTTACCCCTGCATTTGTTCGCCGGCCGAGCAGGTACCCTTTCTGGACGAGGCATTTGATGCTGTCGTACTGCGTCAGGCCTATTTTCTGCTGGACAACGGCCAGAAAGTTCTGGAGCAGGCGCACAGGGTTCTGAAGCCTGATGGAGTTTTTGTTCTCGGCCAGACTGTCCCGTTTTCTGCAGCTGATTCTCCATGGCTGGAGCATATTCATCGTACCAAGCAGGCGCAGCTTAAAGAGTTTTTTACCGAGGAGAGTCTCAAAGAGCAGCTCGAGCAGAAGTTTTTCCGGGTACGGGAGGTTCGCCGTATGTCAGTGCAGGAAAATATCACCCGCTGGCTTGCTGCTGCGCCCGAACTCTCATTGGAAAAGCGGGCTGAAGTAAGCAGCCTCATATTGAATTCTCCGGAACCATATCATTCACTCCATAAAGTTAAAGAGGTTGCTGGAGAAGTGCTGGAGGACTGGAACTGGGTGATCTTCAGCGCGGAGAAGAAGTAGGGTGATGATTACGGAACAGAATTCGGAACAGACCTTACGACGCATTGCCGCTATTCCCCAACCACATGAAGCTGAACAGAATCTGCCGCTTTCCGTTGCACTTCTGGTTCCCCCTTCGGTTTTTGTCGTCCCGCGCGGCTGGGAATGGACTCATACCGCCCCTTTTGAAGGCCCCTCCATCCTTGCGGCGCTCATCAAAGGGCTGGGATATCCATTCCGGCTGCTGGATCAGCGTGAACAGTTTGATCCCGAAGATGTCCGAGGGCTTGCCGACGGTTTTGACATTGTCGGAATCAGTGTTTGGGGTGACAGCTTTAACTACGTCCGTCGAGCGGTGGAGATTCTGAAGGAGGAGAACCCCTCCCGGCCGGTGATTCTCGGCGGTCCTCTGGCAACCGCCATTCCACAGCTTCTGCTTGAGACGACCAGAGCCGATATTGTGGTGGCAGGAGAAGGGGAGGTGACTCTCACCGAGCTCCTCGATTATTTCTCCGGCAATGAGTGGGCGAAGTCTCTGTGGCAAATTCCCGGAGTAATCTGGCGTGATTCCGAAGGACAAATCCGGATCAACCCGCCTCGCCAGCAGCTGGCGGATCTCGATGTACTCCCTTTTCAGGATTTTTCGGTTTGGGAGCGTTTTGACGGTAAAGAGATCCCGGAAATATATCTCTCCTATTCGCGTGGTTGTGCCTGCAACTGTACCTTCTGTTTCCGGGCTTTCCCCTCCCTGAACTACAAATCCGTTAAGCGGGTAAAAAGAGAAATTGATTACTACAGTGCCAGAGGTTTCAGGATGGCATGGTGGAACGATCTCACTTTTGTCACTGACCGGACTTACGTCAAGAGTCTGATGAATACGATCTTCGCTGACCACAAGTTCAGGTGGACCGCATTCAGCCGGGTAACCGGGATGGATGAGGAGACGCTGCTGCTGATGAAGGAGAATGGGCTGGACATTGTTCTTTACGGAATGGAATCAGTCTCGCCGGCGGTGCTTGAAAACTATCACAAGGGTATTTCCCGCAACGCCATGATTGACACAATTCAGCTGCATCGAAAGTGCGGAGTAAAGATTGGCGGACTCTTTATCGTTGGCTCACCGGAAGACAACCAACAGAGCATGGATGAACTGAGGGCGTTCTGTAATGAATTCAAGGAAGTTACCAGGGTCAAGTACCTCTCCGCACTTCCGGGGACGGAATTCTATCGTCAGGCGCTGCGTGACGGTCTGATCAGGGATGAGGTTGCTCATCTGGAATGGCTCTCTCGGGAGCAGTCGATTGAAGAGGATATTGAACAGCCCGGTTTTGTCAAATTTACCGGGCATCTGACCACAGAAGAGTTGCGTGCTGTTTATCGTGATATTAACTATCGTATCGAGGTGCGCCCCTACGACTATACTAATGGCGGGAATGTCTACCTGAAGGAAGCAGAGAAATTCATTACCAGAAAGCCGGGTGAAAATTGATGAGCAGAACAGTTGACGAACAGAAAATCGCAGATTTGACGGCAAAGCCGAGGCAGGCCAATTCCAGACCCGCGTTTACCATGATCCTGCCGACATCACCACAGGTGGGAACTCCGAATCGTGAATTCCTGCTGGAGACACCAACTGAAGGTGTCAGCCACATTGCTACCATGGCCAAGCTTGCCGGCTGGAATGTGAAAATCCGCGATCTGCGGGATGGGGAGGATTTTGAGGACGCCTGCCAGGATGCCGCAAAGCGTGGCGGAGTTCTCGCCATGCCGGTTTTTATCGACTCCTATCCGGTCAACGTGCGGATTCTGGAGCGGGTACTTGAACTCAATCCGGAAATTGTGTCGGTTGTCGGCGGCGCACTCATCTCTTCCCTCCCGGAAACCCTCATAGCTGATCTAAGGCCGGATTACACGATTCTGGGGGAGGGGGAGGCAACGCTTCTTGAGCTTCTGGACTATATCGAAAATGGCGGTACCCCTGCCGGAGCAACCGGAATCGCCGGTCTCGGGCTGTTTCTGGATGGAGCAGTTCATTTTACTCCAAAGAGACTGCAGCTGATGGATCTGGATGTATTGCCGGTTCCGGATCTTTTCCTCTTTCCGACGGTGCAGAGGAATCCGGTCATTCCGGAGCTGGGGATTACCACCTCGCGCGGCTGCTACGGGCGCTGCTCGTTCTGCTTTCTGAATATGGAGAAGCTCTCCTACAAGAGCCCGGAACGATTTGAACTTGAGGTTGCCGATCTTGTGGCAAAGCACAGCATTCGCTACTTTTACATCAATGACCTGACGTTTACCTCCAATCTCGAGCGCACTTACCGGATCTGTGATGTGCTGAAAAAATTCAACCTTGTCTGGACCTGCTCCACCAGAGTGGAAAGAATCCAGCCGGAAGTCCTCCGCTATATGCACGAATGCGGCTGCCGGGATATCTGGTACGGAGTTGAGTCGGTTGACCAGACAGTGCTTGATCTTGCCGACAAGATGACGAAAGTTGAAGAGATTGAGTACGCCGTCTCCGAAACAGTCAAGGCTGGCATCAAGGTTGCGGCAAATCTGATAGTCGGTCTTCCGGGGGAGAGCGAGGAGTCGCTACGCAAAATGATGGAATTCTGCAGAAATAGTGAAGTTATACCGATCTCCATAAAATATCTGACCCCGTTTCCAGGGACAAAAATATATGACATGGCGGTGGAGCGGGGTTATATCAAAGATCCGATTGCCTATCTCGGGACTCTGGCGGAGCGTAAGGTGAATGACGCCAGCGATGAAATAATCAATCTGACCGAGCTGCCGGAACCGCTCCTGAGAGCCGCGTTTGACGATCTGCTGGAGATACGTAAAGAAAGACTTAAGGAGTTTGTCTAATGGAAAAGGCAGAAATTCATTTCAAAAACAGGGCACAAAAATACAACCGATCTTCAAACTGGGTGGCGGATCAGGCTTTGATCAACCGCATTTTCGAGCTTTCAGGGGTTGGAGCAGGTTCTGAGGTTCTGGACATTGCGACCGGAACAGGATTGATTGCCAGGCGCTTCTACGGCAGAGTCAAAAAAGTTACCGGACTTGATATCAGCCCGGAAATGGCCAAACATGCCGACGAGTGTATGGATGAGATCATTTTTGCGCCATATGAGCAGATGCCGTTTGCCGACAACAGTTTTGACGCAGTCGTCTGTCGTCAGGGATTGCAGTTTGCCGAGCTTGACAAAGCTATTCCTGAAATATACCGGGTGCTCAAGCCGGGTGGCACAGCAACTCTTTGCCATCTTACCGCATACAGCGAGATTGACAGGGAGTTGGCCTTTGCCATCCAGAAACTCCGAAACCCGGCTCGCCGCAATTATCTTATGCCGCACGACATCTCTGATTGTCTCCGCAGGGAGGGGTTCAAAGAGGTAACAGATATTGAGTACGTTACCGATGAATCGATCAACAAGTGGATCGATAACGGCGCCATTCCACAGGAGAACATGGACAGTATTCGTGAAAGCTACCGCTCGGCTGACGACGAATTCAAAAAAATTCACAACGTACGTTTTACTGACGACGACATCCTTGATGAGATGCTGCTGGTGATTGCAACAGCTGTCAAATAAGAACAGTGATCAGTGGACAATCCCATCTTCATCATAGGAACCGAGCGTTCCGGCACCAACCTGCTCCGCCTGATGCTCAACGCGCACCGCTCCATAACGGTTCCGCACCCTCCTCATATCATGAAGCTCTTTGCGCCGCTGGAGTCGAAGTACGGTAATCCGGAGATTGACGCCAATTTTCTCAGACTTGTCACCGATGTCTGCCGCATGGTCGAGCTTCACACCTACCAGTGGGAGATAAAGCCTGATCCCGGGCTGCTGTTCCGGAGTGTGCGGGAGCGGAATCTGCTCAACATCTACTTCGAGATCTACGGTCAGTATCTGGCACATACCGGAAAACGCCGCTGGTGCTGCAAAAGTACTTTTATGATTGAACATATCGCTGGGATTCTTCGCTATTATCCGGGTGCCAGATTCATATTCATGGTGCGTGACGGGCGGGATGTGGCGGTTTCTGCGAGAAAATCAATCTTCAACCATTATCATATTTTTTATACAGCAAGCCGTTGGCAGCGGGAACAGCGCATTGGTCTTGACTGGCTCTCCAGATTGCCGCAGGAACAGATAATTCTGTTAAGATACGAGGAGCTGATTGCCGATACCGGGAGGGTAGTAAGAGATCTGTGCAGGTTTCTTGATGAAACCTTTGAGCCTCAGATGCTGGAGTATCACCGTTCAGGAGAAGCCCGCAAATCTGGCAGTCTGAGCGTTTCGTGGGAGAATACCTCAAAGCCGGTGATCAGAGAAAACTCCAACAAGTATCGCCGTCAACTCACCCCGCATGAAATACTGCAGTTTGAAACGATAGCATTCAGAGAGATGCAGGAACTTGGTTATCAACCTGATAATCTGGCAGAACTGCTTCTTCAGAATAAGGGAGATCTTATGCGGGAGCACTTTTCCTATCGCCTTGCCGAGGTGTGGATGAAGATAAAAGTGGAGTCCAGCCATTTTATCAAAGACAGAAACTCTGTAGCCCGGCTGCGCAAGAATCTCTATATGTTTTACATCCGCAACTTCGGTTGGAGGGGTGCCGCCGATGTCTGAAATATTCAGAAAAATAGATAAAATTAAAAAGCTGCGCTCCAAAATTTTTGAAAACCGGAAAAAAATCCCGCTGTTTAAAAACTCTCTGAAAGATGTAAAAAAGGTAGTAATTATAAACTCATCGTCACGCTCCGGTTCCAGCCTCCTGTATGCCCTGTTGAGCAAGTTGCCGCAATGTTACTCTCTGACCGGAGAAGCCTCCCCGTTCTACAAACTTAATACGTATCTTGATCGGTTTAACCCGCACCAGTCGGATCGTATACCTAAAGAGCTGATTGATGACGTTATCGATCTAGAGGGTGTCTCTTCAGATTTTATCTCTGATATTTATCTTAATGAAACCGTAAGTGAACCGGCAGATATAGACTTTGACAGTTACGTTGATGATCTCATGCTCAGACTTCTTCTGCAGTGGACAGATATTGATTTTGATCTTGAAGTTCTCCGTTCTTCAATTGCCGGTTCTCTGGAGAGTTACCTGGCTGAGAACCGACTCTTCAATACAGAAAACTTTTATCTCTCTATGCTTGAAAGATTGAACTCGTTCTGGCATCAGATCAACCCCTTCTACTATGACATCGGGACTGACAAGGTCGCGCTGAAGTTTCCGTTTCTTGAAATCCCGAAGGATCCGCCAACCTCCGGATTTACAATAGAAGAGCCCCCTTATGTGCTACTCCCACCCCGTAACCGGCCTGACGTACAAGATCTGACGGATAAAACGCTGCTTCTTAAGTCTACGGTAGACTGCTATCGTATGAATCTGGTTGCGCGTCTCCTGCCGAATGCGGAAATCCGGATTATTCATCTGGTGCGTAACCCTGCAGCTACTATAAACGGAATTTTCGATGGCTGGCATCACCGGGGTTTTTTCTCGCACAACCTTGCACACTGCTTTAATGACGGAGGCATTGATAAATTAAAGATCAAGGGTTATAGCGACATTTATCCACACGGTTCAAAATGGTGGAATTTTGATCTCCCTGATGGGTGGCAGAGTGTTGCTAACCTTGACCTTGTAGATGTTTGTGCATTCCAGTGGTATTCAGCCAATACCGAAATTCTGAGTTATCTCGCTAAAAGCGGATGTAAATCCTGCCTGATCCACTTTGAAGACCTGATCAGATCTCTGGAGTCAAGGACTCTTGAGTTTGAGAGGCTCCTAAATTTTATCGGAATTTCTACAGGGCTTACTTCTGTATTGGGTCTTGATGCCCTGCCGATTGTTCAGTCCACTCTTCCTCCACAGCTTTATCGTTGGAAAAGTCGTCAGGATATGATTGCCAGAGTGCTGGATGCTCCAAGGATATCTGAAATGGCGGAGTTTTTTGGGTATCGAACTGAAAATATGGAAGGTTGGTTGTGAAAAATTTTGGTTCGAATTCAGAATATGGCAAATTAACCTCGATACTGCTTCATAAGCCGGGAGTAGAAATCGATAACTATCCAGATCCCTCAAAAATTCTGCATTTGAGATCTATTGATCAACACGCTATAGAGTCTGAATTTGACGCAGCTGTAAAGCTATTCAAATCGCTGGGAGTTGAAGTTAATATGATTGATCCAACTCCTTTGGATGGCGATATCGGATATCTCTACAATATGATGTACTGTCGTGATCTCTTTTTTATGACACCTCATGGTGCAATTATGGCTAATATGGCGAACGATATTCGCGTTGGAGAACCTCTCTATGCGGAGCATTCACTGAGAAAACTTGGAGTACCAATACTGCATACTGTCTCTGGAAGTGGACGTTTTGAAGGGGCAGATGCACTATGGCTCAAAGAAGATGTCGTGGTGGTCGGCGTAGGCAATCGTACCAATACTGATGGGTATTCGCAGATCCGTGCGATCCTGGCTAAGCAGGGGGTGGAGTGTCTGTCAGTACAATCAAGTCAAATGGTTACACAGCATCTGCTCGGTTCAATTCAGATTGTTGATACGAGTCTTGCTCTGGTGCGTCACGCTATAATTGCACCTGAGATTATCAGCTTCCTTGAGTGGCACGGTTTTACCGTTGTTAATATACCCGATAATCCTGAAGTAAGTACTCGTCAGGCTATGAACATTGTCACAGTAGCACCACGCACAATAATTATGACAGATGGATGTCCAGAGACAAAAATGTTGTATCAGAAGAGTGGTTTGAACGTAGTTGCCGAACTGGAATTGACCCAGTTGATCAATGGCGCTGGAGGTTTGGCGTGTGCGACCTCGGTTATCGGGAGAACTGTCTGATATAAAGTGTTGTTCTGACAATCACATTGACGATGCCAAATTACAGGTGCTATTATTCAGACTCTTATCAGCCGACTGCGGTTCATAGTAAATGGAGTGTGTCTGATGAATATTTGCCGTCGCTTGAGTTATTCAGTACTGTTCGTCATCCTGCTGTTTTTATATATTGCGCTGCCAAGACCGGTCTCTGCAGAGCAAGTTGACAGACATGAAAGTAGAACCAGAGTTGTTATGCTGGGGACAGGAACTCCTCAGCCTGATCCCGATAGATCCGGTTCTGCAACGGCTATAGTCGTTAATGGCAGTGCATATTTAATTGATTTCGGTCCCGGGGTAGTCAGGCGTGCTGCTGCTGCCGAACTCTACAAAGGTATAGTTGAACTCAGTCCGGCTAATATAAGAGTAGTCTTTCTGACTCATTTACATTCCGATCATACGGCAGGTTATCCGGATCTTATATTGACCCCCTGGGTAATGGGTCGTCGGCTGCCTCTTGAAGTCTATGGGCCAACCGGATTAAAAAAGATGACTGATAATATTCTGGCTGCTTACGGAGAGGATATACAGGTCAGGACGTCCGGGATGGAGCACGGTTCGCCAGATGGCTGGCGAGTGAATGCACATGAGATAACCCCAGGCATTGTATATAAGGATGCCAATGTTACTGTAACAGCTTTTCCAACAAGGCATGGGGAGTGGAAAGAGAGTTACGGATATCGTTTTGATACTGCAGATCGAAGCATCGTTATAAGTGGTGATACTGTGCCGCTTCAAACCACAATTGATGCGTGCGGAGGGTGTGATGTTCTTGTTCATGAAGCCCAGACACTCAAGTTTGTTAATAATCCTATGCGCCCAAACAGTCAGGGGTACGATGTAGCTGCGTATGTAGCCAGATACCATACTACTACTACACAGCTGGTTGATCTTGCTACCAAGGCTAAACCGGGCCTGCTTATTATGTATCATAATCCTATAACCCTACGTCCAGATATGCGACCACGCGCTTCAACTCCGGATGATTTACTGCTTGAGATGAATGGATATAAGGGGAAAATAGCCGTTGCCCGTGATTTGGATTCGTTTTAAGGGGTACAATAATTGCAGGCTGTAATACTCTTATTTTTATAACAGCCTGATTTTTTTAAGCCTTTGTTTCTTTAAGGTGTCGAAAAGTCCGTTATATGACATATTTTTGAAAGGCTGCCCGTAATAATTAAGAACAAAGGAGAGGTGGAAATGTCACAAAATGAAAGTCAGAACCAGCAGGTAGTTGAGTTGATTGGACGTCGCGAATTTATTAAAAAGAGTGCTGTAGGCGCAGGCGTTCTGGCAGCAACGATGGCGATGCCCGGATTCATGTTCAGCGAAGCAGATGCAGCTCAGCTCAAAACCAAATTCAAGGACTACAACGTGGTTTTTGTTAGTTTTGATGCTTTGCAGGCTGCTCATGTTGGGGCACTTGGATATAAGAAAGGTATAACACCGACTATTGATGCAATGGCTCAAAAAGGTTACAACTTCACTAATAACATCTCTGTAGCTCCCTGGACTGTTCCTGCTTCAATGACATGGTTTACAGGCGTTTACCCGTCTGAGCACCGCCTTCTTAATAAATTTTCAGTATATAATCCGCCAAATAACAATGTACTCTCAAATCTTAAAAAGCTCTCCCCTGAATTGGTAACACTGGCTGAAGTTTTGAAACAGAACGGTTATGCCACTGGCGGGTTTACCGGTAATGCAGGTGTGAACGGTATTTTTGGGTATTCACAGGGATTCGACGAATATTACTCTGAAAAAGGAAAGTTCGGAAGTATGGGGGTAAGTATACCTAAAGGGTTGGATTGGCTGAAGAAAAACAAGGACAAAAAGTTCTTCATGTTCTTGCATGGCTACGATATGCATGGCCAGTTTGTACCGGAAGAGGGGTTCGACTACCGTTTTGTAGATAAAGGGTACGATAAAAAATATACCGGTTCTGCTAAGGAACAGGAGGCGCTTCGCGAAGAGGGTCTGGCAAACGGTACGGTAAAGTTAAGGGATGAAGATGTAAAATTCTGGCGTGCCATCTATGATGAAAAAATTCAGAAAACTGATGCCAAGTTTAAAGAATTTCTTAAAGAGATGGAGAAGATGGGTCTTATGGATAAGACGATCTTCGTTCTTACTTCCGATCACGGTACGGAGTTTCATGAACACAAACGTTTTGATCACGGCTTCAGTCTATACGATGAACTGATTCATGTTCCCCTCATAATAAAACTTCCAAAACAGAAGTCCGGGAAGGTTGTTAAGGATCAGGTAAGCAGTGTGGATATAATGCCGACTGTTCTGGATCTGCTGGATGTTAAAATGCCGTCGAATGCTGCTAAACAGTTGCGGGGAACCAGTCTTGTTCCAGCATTGAAGGGTAAGCCCGTTGCAGAAGATGTCTTCTTTGAGACAAATTATCGTCAGTATACCTACAAACGTGGTATTCGAACCAAAGATGGGTGGAAGCTTGTCTACACATTGGAGGATAAGAGTCGCGAACTCTATAATCTTACTAATGATCCCAAGGAAACTAAAAATCTTGTTGATCGGGAACCAAGAAGAGCATACGAACTCGAACAGCGCATCTTCGCACATTTTAAATCAATTGGTCACGATCTTAACGCCCAGCAGTGGATTACCGGTTTGAACCCTGTGTACGATTCACAGGCTAAAGGGGCTCAGAATAAATGATCCGGAGTTGCGGCAATACGGCAAAAACCTTAATGGTTGCGCTGCTAATGTCAGTTTTTTATTTCCCGGGAGATTGCATTGCTGCCGAAAAGGTCAAGTTGCCTGAAAGGCATGAATATACCAATGTGATTATGATCTCTCTCGATATTTTACGCTCCGACCACCTCGGAGCGTACGGTTATAAGAGAGAGACGACTCCGCAGATAGATAAGCTTGCCCGCCAGTCTGTACTTTTTGAGAATTCTATTGCACACTCATACCTGACGCCTGTTGCGCAAATGAGTGTTATAACAGGTCAGTACCCCCGCAGGCATGGTATGGTCTCGTTTGAAGTTACCCGTGATCAGGTTGCTAAAAGGACATTGCCGGAAATACTGAAATATTATGGCTATCAAACCGCTGCTGTTGCCAGTTCTCCTGAATTTTTTATGCGTTACGATACCGAGTCGGGCAAGATTGTTAATCCAAAAGATATATTCTCGCAGGGATTTGATTTTTACGGTAGAACAATGCCGGATGATACAGGGAGTGCCAGAGTTAACCCGGTAGCTGCTCTTGAATGGCTTAAAGCTAATAAAGAGAAAAAATTCTTTCTTTGGGTCGAAACAGGAATGCTGCATCCGCCGTACTCACAAACAGTTCCTGCACCATATAAGACTCGCTTTGACCCGCCTGAGTATACGCCATTCTACGAAAAATTCCCTATCAAACCTGGTCTGAAAAATGTTGATAGGGGGGTTCCAACTGAAGCGCTTTTTCATGTTTATAGAGATAAATATTACCTTGATTTTGAACCTGTATACACCCTTGAACAGAAAGATATCGATTTTATAAAGGGTCGTTATGATGCAGCTCTTTATTACACGGATATGTTTATCGGTGAGTTGCTGAAAGAGCTTGATGCTCTGAATCTATCAGGTAAAACTCTTGTGGTATTTCACTCAATTCATGGTGAAGGTCTCGGCGAACACGGATATTATTTCCATCATGATGTTTTTGATACCGAGGTTAAGACCGCTCTGATGTTCAGATTTCCTGGAAATGAGAAGGGGGGTGTCAGAGTTTCACATCAGACTCAGGGTATAGATATTCTCCCTACTATCCTTGATTATCTTCAGATTCCGGCAGACCATGAAGCACAGGGCGCGAGTATGATGCCGCTTATCAATGGTGATGATAAGAAATATGAAGGTTCAGAGTATGCTTTTATAGATCGCCTCCCATGGTGGGAACACGTTCTTGGTGGATGGCATCTTGAACATCAGTCGGAGCGAGAGGCTCAGTACACCCCGTTGGAAATTAAAAAGATGAAGGCGTATCAGGTTTTGTTACAGTCAAAAATAGGTGGGAATAAATATCCGCCTGAATGCATAGCAGTACGGACAAACAAGTGGAAACTCATTCTGCGCCAAAGAAACTTACTCCTTGAAGATATATCGTGGTGGAACTTTATCTCAGGCGTTAAATATCCAGTAGCAGGGCTAGAGCTTTTTGACCTTATAAATGATCCGATGGAACAGAAAAATGTTGCTAACGAACACCCTGATGTTGTTGAAAAGCTTAAGGTAAAATTATTGGAGTGGGATGCAGCAAACAATAAAAACCGTGGTGAGTTCAAACCGGTATCAAGACCGTCACTGATTATACCGTATCCATGAGTTCTGTAGTCGTAGACGTAAGTTGTCTGAATAAAGAGCATACGGAACTTTATGTTGAATGCTCGGTTCTTCCACGGAACTACACCAGAGAAATAAGGTGCTGAAGATTTCTTTTGTTACAAAGGGAGTAGAATCAACGATGAAATCCGAATCTGCATCTGATTATACAATTAAAATAGTATCAATGTTCCTGTTTTTTGTTATGAACATTTGCTGTGTCGGCTTAATTGAATCCTCAGCTGAGGAAGCTCCGGTTGCCTCTGAGCGATATAAGGATACAAATGTCATACTGGTTTCTTTGCAATGTCTGCGACCGGATCACCTTGGTGTTTACGGTTACAAGCGAGATACCAGTCCCAATATCGACCGACTGGCTGAATCTTCAATACTTTTTGATAATACTATAGCTCAGGCTAATCTGACGCCGGTGGCTATGATGAGTGTCTTGACATCACAGTATCCCCGTGTGAACGGTATGATCGCATTTGATGTTGCCAAAGATGCTGTATCCAGTAGAACTCTTCCGGAAATTCTGAAATATTACGGTTACACAACGGCTGCGGTTTCGGGTTCCCCGGAATTTTTCATGAGGTATGATACTGAGTCCGGTACTGAGATAAAACTTGGTGATGTTTTCTCACGCTCTTTCGATTATTTCGGCAGGACGAGAAAGGGGCTTGGCTCATCCTTAAGAGTTGCTCCTGTAGAATCACTTGACTGGATTCAAAAAAACAGGGGCAAAAAGTTTTTTATGTGGATCGCCAGCGGTGTTATTCATGTACCTTACGCTGCCGGAGTTCCGAGGGAAGAGCGGGGTATCTACGATCCACCAGAATACACACCATTCTGGGAAAAGTTTCACTCTATTAAAGCTAAGGAGGGGGCTTCTGACGATACTACTTACGACGTTCTTATGCGTATCTATAATGATGACTACTATCTTGGTTTCAAGCCTGTTTATAAACTTACGGAGAAGGATTACTCATACATAGTTTCACGCTATGACGCAGCTATTCGCTATACAGATAATTTTATTGGACAGCTTGTCAGTACACTTGAAAAAAATGGATTGTCAAAAAACACAATTCTTATAATTCACTCAATACATGGCGAAGACCTTGGGGAGCGTGGAACATACGTACACTATGATCTCTCCGAATCAGCTGTAAAAAGTGCACTTCTTGTTCACCTCCCTGATGGCGAACATGGTGGAAAGCGTATTGCGGAGCAGGTACAGGGTCTCGACATTATGCCGACTCTCCTTGATTATCTTGGAATACCTCGTGATTACAGTCAACAGGGTAGTACTCTTTTGCCGCTTATAAATGGTGAAGCAGGAGCAACCGGTAGCGAGTACGCCTATATTGACCGTATTCCATGGTGGGAGCACACTTTGAGCAGGTGGTATCTTGAATTCAAAAATTCTCAGACAAACTATCCTGAATCCGAAAAGCAGCCTGTTAAAGATTATGCATCAAAGCTTAAGGTTTCATTTCCGGATGGTGCTTACCCACCGGGAGATATCGCAATAAGAACAAAACAGTGGAAATTGATTCTGCGTAAGGAACCACGCCTTTTGGAAGTTGTCTCATGGTATTCTTATATTACAGGAATTCCTCTCAAATATGGGGATGTTGAACTATATAATATTCTCGAAGATCCTTATGAACGACACAATGTTGCGGCGCAGAATCCAAAAATAGTCGACGTTTTGAAGGGTAAGCTTCTTGAGTGGGATACATCAGTTGTTCAGAAAAAAGCGGTATATGGAGTTGGGGAAAAGAGGTACATCATTCCTTATCCTTAGTATTACTCTCCCTGATTATTATGGGTATTGAGATATTGTACTAATGCGGAGTGTATATTTTAAATGTCTATATATTGAGGAGAAATGCATGATGAAACATGCGTATGGCTATAGAGTGTTTCTATATGTTCTGCTGGTACTTTTGGTCGTCAGCAGATATTCGGCAGATGCAAGAGAAAAAGAGTGTATAGATTGCCATTCTGCTATTCACAAACAATTTAGTAATAATTCTCACCACGTCCAGGGCGTTACTCTCTCCGGCAAACATTGTTATGCCTGTCATTGGGAAGCAACATCAGCCGGTAAAATTAATTCACAATACCATGAAGGGCGTAAATCAAGTAAATCTAAAACATCAAACTCAACAAAGATTGATCTTGTTATATGGAGTACAGGCGCGCGCCCTACTGAATATAAGCAGAATATGACTGCTGTTATTTTCAATAGCGCATCAATTGGAGGAAAGAGTGAGCGAAGCGAAGTAACCAAAATAACCAATCATTGTCTTTCCTGCCATAATGAATCAAACGGCAACACATTGCCATTTATAGGGGATAAAAATACACCGCAGCATTATGCCTGGGACAAAATGAGCATTTCGTCGAGATACTCGCAAAAGGGTCTTACCGCCTGGGGTAAATATTCGACTGCGGCTACAAACAGAAAAAGTCAGATTATCAAGGCTTTTTCCGCACACGGAAATTCGGCATCCAATGTTGGTGGATGGTCATCAGAAAGCGGGTATGATGGCAATGTGAGTGCGACAAGAGGGGGAGTAGGCGCAAAGAATGTTGAATGTTTCGATTGTCATAATTCTCATGGATCGAGTGTGACGGGAATAACTTCAAGTTATCGCACGCTTGAAGGCACAACTAATGGCGGTATTCTCAAGGAAACTGTGTCAGGTCGTGGAGGATATGACAGTACATATACGCCGTCATCAAATTTAGATGCAGCCAGCGAAAACCCTTACAATCCAGGAGCAGGTCTCTGTTTTGATTGTCATGAAACAGCCAAATCAGGTGTTACTCCATGGGGGTACAGTTCCACTTTCGGTGCCAGTCAACCAATTGTCGGGTACAAGGACACTATGCATTTTGCTTCCGGTGTGAAGGGGTCTACATCCAGATTTTCAAATCGACATAGTCGTATAGATGTTGCCAGTAGTCATTTTAAGGCAGGCAATTTTGTTAACTACTCTACTACGGGTAAAATTAACGGTCTCTGCACCCCTTGCCATGATCCGCATGGTGTCAGTCTAACCTTGGGAGATAAAATGCCATACGCTGTTCCTTTGTTAAAAGGAACGTGGCTTACATCACCGTATCGGGAGGATGGGCCGCCATCAGGTCTTAAAGTAAATAATAACGCTAAATACCCCCCTAAGAAAGACTACAACAGCACCAACCGCAGCTCCGGAGCGAACTTCGGCAAAGGTGAGAGCTCCGCCCCCCGCAGCGGTGACTACAACAGCACCAACCGCAGCTCCGGAGCGAACTTCGGCAAAGGTGAGAGCT
>JAQUHA010000063.1 GCA_028683855.1 Desulfuromonadaceae bacterium | reverse complement strand
TGTCAGCGGTTCCGTGAAAATGTAGCAAACGCGGCACTTTAAAAATGTTGTGACAACAGTCCGCCGACTTCGGGTTTTCCCGAGGTCGGCGGCTTTATTTTTTTCAGGCTTCTATCTGATCTTTCATACGGTAGCTTTTGCCCTCGATAACCTGAGTATCAGCATGATGCAGGAGTCTGTCGAGAAGCGCCGATGTAAGTGTACTGTCGTTGTTGAATATCTCAGGCCAATTTTTGAAGGCTTTGTTTGAGGTAATGATTGTTGAACCTCGCTCGTAGCGTTGACTAATTACTTGGAAGAGCAGATCGGCGCCGTGTTTGTCAATCGGCAGATAGCCAAGTTCGTCCAGAATGAGTATTTGTGGAGAGAGATACTTTTTGAGTTCGCTTTTAAGTTTACTGGCAGCCTGTGCCGCAGCCAGTGTATTGATAGCATCGACTGCCGTTGCGAAGAGTACCGATTTACCTGCAAGGCACGCCGTATAGCCAAGAGCGGTGGCAAGATGAGTTTTACCGAGCCCCACAGTACCAAGCAGGATTATATTCGCGTTATCCTCCAGAAACTGGAGGCGGAAGAGGTTCTGTACCGCCATGCGATTGATTTTTTTTGGCCAACTCCATGAGAACTGATCGATAGTCTTCACCACCGGGAATCGAGCGCTTTTGATCCGGCGGATCGTAGCGCGGTCGCGGCGTTGGCCTAGTTCCCCCCGAGCTAGACCGGCGAGGTAATCAGCGTGGTTTATGGCGTCACGGGTAGCGGCTGCTGCACTCTGGTTGTAATGTTCTGCCATGAAGTTCAATCCAAGCATACGTAGATCCGCTTCAAGTTTGTCATCGCTCATGGTGTTTCCTCCCCTATGGTTTGCTGGTCGTAGATAGAAAGATCCGCTGCCTCCACCGCGATATCGAGTAAGTCTGCTCTGCGCGTCAAATGTAGCGCCCCCGGCTCCGGAAGTTTCCGTGCCCGACTTTCGAGGATATTGGCGATGTAGTCACTGCCGATGGCGTGCAGTCTCATGGCATCGTCGATGGCTCCAGCCACCGCATCATCCCCGTGGATTTCGGCAAGAGCGACAATCTTTCTGATGTGAATGGTTGCATTCAGCTGCCGTTTGTCGAGCTCCCGGTAATAATCCAGAGAACAATGGCACAAAGCCAGAAAGCGCCGCAGAAGTGTCTGATCCCTGGCTTTCTTCCTTTGTGCGATCAACTCCCTTGGATGATCCGGGTCCTCGAAATCGCGGTTGCGTTCAAAGGAACGGCTGTGGCGGGCGATCAGTTTCTCTTCGTGATAGAAACAGAGCCGATCGGGGTAGGCCTTCATGGTGAGTGGCTGCCCCGCGTAGCGTGCCGGGACGGAATAGCGGTTTGAATCAAGAGCCACTCTGAACTGGCTTGAAGCACGTACTGCGGTAACGTTTCCGACATCGTAGGAGTGAAGCGGTAGTCGCTGGAGGTGCGGCAGCTCCCCAAGGAGCATATCCACCGGTTTTTGTCTGGATTCGCCGTGGATACGAACATTGGCAATCGTATCAAGCCAGATTCTAGCTGCAGGCCCCAGAGCCGCAAAGTCTGGCAACTCAGCCCCGGCAAGAAAGTTCTTCTTCACATAGCCAACGCCGTTTTCTACACGCCCCTTCTCATTTCCCTTGGCAACGCCGCAGGCAGAGATGCCAAACCCGTAATACTTGGCAAAATCAAGATAACGAGGATTAAAAACCGGCGCCTCTCCTACGCCATGTTTAAGTACGGCACTCTTAAGATTATCAACCATGATTCTGGCCGGCACCCCGCCGAACGCCGCAAAAGCGTTCTGATGGCAGGCAAGGAAATGCTCCATCGTTTGGGACACGGTGAACTCCACATACAGCTGACGACTGTAGCAGAGCACCATCACAAAGAAGCTCAAACGACGGGTGGTTTCACCCACACGAACCGAGCCGTATGATCCCCAGTCAACCTGGGCGCATTCTCCTGGGGCAAACGCCAGTGTAAGGAAAGCTTTCTTTCTGGTTGGCCTGATCTTGCGGACAAACTTCTTCACCACCGTATAGCCGCCGGTATAACCTTCCTCCTGGATTCGCTGATATACCTGCTGCGCCGTATATTGATATGACTCGATCATCTTAACGACCGTATCCTTGAAGGGATCAAGCAGACTTGGCCTGATGACAGATTTACGGGGACTGAACTGTTTCGCGGCAATCCAGAGCTTCACGGTGCGTTCGTCAAGAGCAAGCTCGCGGGAGATCTGCATAGCGGTAAGTCCCTTCTGCAGGTGAAGGTGCTTGATACGGGAATACGTCTCGTAGTCAATCATGGCGTACCTCCAGCCAACGAGGCCAGAATCTTGTCAATGGCCAGCGTGCCGACATCATCTCCGGTCTTTACCGGGTATGTCATCTCTCCGGACACACGGATTTGTTTGGAGGGCTGCAGAACATCGCTAAGAGCCAGCACCTGGTAGAGGGGCTTCTTGTACGCGACAAGCCCGGACCTGAGCAGACAGGCACGGGCAGAGGCCAGCGTTACCGCATCCATAGCCAAGCGCTCACACAAGGATGCGTCGGCGTAATAACTCAAACCCTGACAGTCCGCCACGGTAATGAGAAAGAGGTACAACGATGCAGCTTCGTAGCTTAACAGCCCAATGTGGCGATCACGAACCAGACGGTGATCAACCCAACTGAACTGCTCCGGAATGCTGCGGATGCGGTCGGGGTAGATTGGGAACTTGTGGGTCATAAAGGCCTCCTGTAGTTGAACAGATGACATCCTGACCTAATTGTTCCAGACGGCGGGTTACCATGGCTATGTCATCTTGTAACACGCACCCGGTTAAATGAGCGATTAGCCCAACAAAAACGGGATGTTGCGCAATGCAGAAATCTTGTAACACAGGGGACAGTGCAGGTAATCCAGGGGGTGAAAGTGGTGTAACCTCTTGCTTTATATCGGTTATTTGGTCGCAGTTATCTTGTAACACAGGAGCAGATCCCTTGCGGCGCTGCCGCCCGGGGTTAGTCCGGCGCCACTCACGCACCCGTTCGACGTTGTCTGAACCCTTGAAGTAATCGGGATTATTCTTGGTCCAACGACGCTGGCTTGCCGCTTTGCTGGCTTTACGACACTCAGGCTTGTGACAATACATCTGCCGTTTGGCGCTACGGTGGTTGGGAGTGAAGAAATCTTTGCAACACCGGCACTTCCGTTTGAGGATAAGCTTCATGACCCGACACCTCTGGGTCAATCATCAGATATAAGACAGAAGGCGGGAAGAAAAAGAATGAAAAACAGGAAAAAAA
>JAQUHA010000062.1 GCA_028683855.1 Desulfuromonadaceae bacterium | reverse complement strand
ACTGCCTGCAGCCGGAATGAGTGCAAAAACAGGAGCAGCCGAACCATGCTGCACTGCCGCGATAGCCGGGAAAGAGCCACTACCGCTGCCGGTTGTTGCTGTACCAAGCGTATATGTTTTTACGCCGAACGTAGCATACAGCTGATGATTAGATGTAACCGGATTGATTGTGAAAAGACTCTCGGTTGACTCTACGGCAGCACTCGCCGGGTCAGTCAGCGGTTGGTCTATAAATTTAATGAATGCTTTGCCTTCGTTTGGAGTATTAAAGCAGTTTATTGCCTGACCTGACCCCTCTACTACACTCTCCTGAATACAGGAAACCGTGCCGCCGTCAGATGGCAGAATAGTTACGCGATAAGTATTCGGTCCACCTTCTGCGGAGAGCGGCAGATTGGATGTGTAACCGGTGCTGCCGGTAATGGCAAGTGAAGCTGCCCTCGGACCCATTGTACTTGAGGCTGTAAATGTCATACCCATACTGCAGCTGTCATCTGCAGCCAGCACGAAAGGTGCAGGTCCGCAGGCTGTGCTTCCGCCGCCATCGGTATGAAGGGTAAACATTGATGCATCAGCACCGGAAACTGCTGCAGAGCTGATCGTAAGTGCTGCACCGGAATCATTGGTAAGCGTAAATATTACCGGCACGCTGGTAGTACCCCCGGCAACAAGACCGAAGTTGATTGCACCCGCTGAAAGAGAGAATGGAATGCCGGGTGAGTAAATATAGCCGCCACGAACCGGCCAGACGAATTTTTGTGCTGATTTTGCTGCAGTAGAGACCGAGAAAGCACCCATATTTACACTATAGGCATCGACAGGAGTTGCCAGCACGGTGTCTGATGTCCAGTAATCTGCACCCTGAACAGTTGTGAAACCGGCTTCGTTCAGCCAGGTTGCGTTGGCTGACTGTGAAGAGTTGATAAGCGTGGTGTATTCGAGTACGTTCGGGAGTCTCCAGTTTGCAGTACCGCCGAAGAAGGTACTGTTAAGACAGTTGATATATGCCAGGGCGTTATCCCAGCTTTGTACGCCGGACAACGGAACACTGGTTGCCGGAACGGTGCAGAGCGGCGTTGATGCATTACGCGCCCATGACAGGCCGCTGGCCTGATCAAACACTATAGTGCTGTCGGCATCAAGCGCAGTACCGTCAGGATTGACAAAACGGGGTGCAACATAAGGAACGCCGGACATCATGTCACCATCTTCGCCAGTGTGTTCAGCAGTGTTTGAATCTGCACAGAGACGATCTGTACCATCGGCATTGAAACAGGAGGACTGACCGGTCACGAGCAGGTTCGCGCGTGGCTTATAATAGCCGACAACATCAGTAGCCTGCGGGGTACGAACCACGAGCATATAAGCCATAGTTGTTTTATCTACCGCTGATATTGTGCCGTCATTGTTCAGAGTATATGCCGATGACGGTGTTGAAGCTGTTGTTGATGTCCAATAAACCGGATCTGCCGGAATATCTGTAAAGGCTGGAGTGAAGGACGAGAACCAGGCTGCCAGTGAAGGTGAACCGTAATTCACGATACTGGTCAGCTCGCTGCGGTTCGGCAGGCGCCAGTCGTTGTACCCCTGGTATGGACCGGAATTCATGATCTTGACATAGTCGAGGGCATCCTGCCAGGCAATCAGTCCATCTTCTGCACCGTAGGTACGGGCATATTTTACGTTAGCAGACTGTGTCCACATCAGACCGGTGGCGGTATCGGTAAAGCTGCCGTCCCAGTTGTCTATGAATCGTGAGGCTGCTATCCATGGCACACCGGCTTTTATTTTGCCGTCGTGGGTATCAACGGTAACCGAACAATCAACAACATCACCAGCAACATCAAAGCAGGTTTCCTGACCGGTGCGGATGAGACGTGTCTGAGCCGGGAAGACGATCTTGACATCAGCGCTCTTGATGGCGCTGACATTACCGGCGGCATCGCGAACCCAGATATACAGGGTTTTGGTGCCGGCACCGGTATTTGCAGGAAGAATAAATTTGGTCGGCTCGACGTCGAGCCAGGCGACCGGTTCAGTAAGAACAGGAGCAGCAACAGGAACGGCATCGGTACTCTTATCAGTAGAAACGATATACCAACCAGTTACTCCTGTCCCGCCAGCTGCGGTTGAATTATCAGAAGTTGTAAGAAGTGCTATAGGCACGGACAGTGATGAATTAGCCGTAGGTAAGGCGAAAACATCAACAGTTGGAGCGGTGATATCCCTGAATACTACATTGATATTACAATCGCCTGCAACTGCACCTGTAGTAAAGGTATCGCCGGCAAGAGTTCCGCCACAACCCTCTGCAGTGGAGAGATATCCGCTTGCAGGAACAAGCTCAAAAGCTGTTGTAGTTCCATAGTCAATAGTACGGGAGAGCGGCGCAGTAATTTCACCACCTACACCGTTCTGTGAGGCTGCTACAGTAAAGGTTCTGATTTTGTAGCCGGTGGTGAGCGTACAGTCAGCTGTCACCGGTCCAAGTTCAAACTGATTGCCCCGCAGCGTGCCGGGACAGGCATTGACACCGATATCAACGGCTGCCGGATCTACTTCGTGGCTGGCTACAGGAGAAAGGGTGATCGTAACAAATCTGCCATGATCAATCACCAGCGGTGAAACGGGAGAGAAAGATCCGTTGGCAGCACTGCTTATCGTTACGTTGTACTGTTTGATCGTAAAGGTTGCAATAACCGAATGAGCAGCCTGCACGGCAGTGATCGTATAGTTTCCGCCGTTCAGGAGTGCGCCGCCACCATAAACGTCAACGGCGTTATCAGTCAGGGCGGTCAATTCGTAACCGGCAGCCGGAGTAACGGTGCAGACAGAGTCCACATTGTGATTGACCGGGTTTGGTGAACATACGATCGTGCCGCTCCCGATTTTTGATCCATTTACTGCGTATGTGTTAATAGCAAAGGTTGCTGCCATGATATGCGCAGCAGTAACGCTCTCAATTGAATATGTACCGGCAGTTACACCACCGGTAACATCTACGGCGTTGTCAGTAAGGCTTACAAGATGATAACCGGCTAACGGAGTGACAGTACAGGAAGCCGGTACTCCGTGTCCAATCTCACCGGCTGTACATACAAGTGTGCCGTTGACCGGTGCAACCGGAACGGTGACCTGATATGTATTTATGCTGAATCCGGCTGTAACAGTGCGCGATTTGACTACATTTGAAGCGGTATATGCCGACTGTAGATAGGTGCTGCCGGTTATACTGCCAAAGACATCGTTAGTTGTCGTGCCGTCGTAATCTGATAATGCCGTGAGGTGGTAACCAACCCCGGCAACCATCGTACAGGTCGCTGAGTCACCG
>JAQUHA010000004.1 GCA_028683855.1 Desulfuromonadaceae bacterium | reverse complement strand
CGCTGCTCTATGACCCTTCTCACCCTGAAAACGGCTGGACGACAGACAGCACCTTAAATCTTCCGTATCAA
The DNA here is from genome assembly GCA_028683855.1 of Desulfuromonadaceae bacterium. Classification (GTDB taxonomy): domain Bacteria; phylum Desulfobacterota; class Desulfuromonadia; order Geobacterales; family Pseudopelobacteraceae; genus JACRCG01. Next base: position 146,986 of record JAQUHA010000004.1, on the reverse strand, counting down.
CTGTACGGTCATGCAGCGCTGATAGTTGAAGATGCTGATGGCGAACCCCTCCTGTACAGCAGCGCTTTTGCCGGATCAATGCAGCCGGAATACCCTGATATCGTTATTGCCCCGCTGATTATGCAACCACTCGTTTCCATCACCATTACTATCACCGATACCGCTGCCACTGCAGCCGGTTATGTACAAATTGCGCGTCTCTTCTGCGGGGGCGGCTTTGAACTATCCACATCCCCTGTATATGGCATGAGACAGGGGGTTGCGAGCGAAACAACCATGCACCGCACAATGGGGGGGACTGCATATTATGATATCCGTCCGCAACGGAAAACCCTGCAGATCAGCGCTAAAAATCTGCCCGACAATGAAGCCATGGCGCATTTATGGCAAATGCAACGCACGTTAGGCACCCACGGTGAACTCTATTTTATTCTGAACCCCGAGGCAACAAGCGGCCTGGAACGCCAACGCTCCATGCTCTGCTCAATCGCAGAGTTATCGCCGTTGGAAAGTGCTTTTTATAACGCTACAAACGCATCCTTCCAACTTGAGGAGATTGTATAAACCACCGCATTATAATAACCGACCCCACCGTGAAGTTTAACGATCACAAAAACTTAAAAATCATGCAAAATCGGGGCATAAAATAATCGCTAAACCATCCGTAAAATCAGCCGTAAAATGCGGCTGATTTTAAGAAAAAAAAGTGGGTATTAAAGCGGAATAAAATCTCACTTTAAAGCCCACTTCTTTTGAACAATTCCACTGCCAAATCAAATGTAAATCACTGCCAAATCAAAAGTCGCGCTACAGATACGTGAGAGGATACGTGAACGCGTTTACAAGCAAAAGGGCTACAGTCGTAAGACTGTAACCCATTGCTTTTGTTGGCGGAGAGGTAGGGATTCGAACCCTAGGTACGTTGCCGTACACCTGATTTCGAGTCAGGCACCATCGACCACTCGGACACCTCTCCGTGGGGGAAATTGTATAACCTATTTTATAAACTATTTCAAGATCGGTTTTGCCGAACCGTTTTTTTAGTGGGCAATAGTTTGTTTCCGCCTTTTGCCGTTGATGGCATGATTTACCCCCACTTCTCTGCCATCTGACTGACCTTTTGCGTATGCTTCAGAATTTATGTAGCTTCTTCGGTTATGCATAATTCGTATTTTACCTATTTCATTCATCGCCTGTCTGATCAGCCCTTCTTTCACCAATACCATAGCGCCCTTGGTTACGGGTGTTTGCACTTTCTGCTCTTTAAGCTTTAATACTATTGTGGATACAGCTCCAAGACAATAGGATTGCCGAATGAGTTCCCGATGACGACCGGGAGTGTTTGGGTCTGTATTCAGCTTCATATAACCCCCGCAAAGTCTTCTTACGGTGCTGTTAAGATATGTAAAAGTGTAAACTGCTATCTGGACGTCAGCACCTACACCAATAAAAGTCATTTTGCCGGTTGCGGGGTGATGAATAGCCTGACAATCGAAAGCGGCGCTTATCCCTGAGCTTAGATGTCTCAACCATTTTGGCAGTTTTTTCGATACAGAAGTTTCCACCCTGTCTGCTTTATCAGGTTTATTAAATGATTCGATGTCTGTCATTGCAAGATTGTGCTCTGAAAGCAGACGCTGAGCATGGCTTGCAGCGAGAGCAGCTTCATGTTCGTTGCCGGAGTTTGCAAGAGCAAGCAGTTTTTTTATCTTTTCTATTATCGGCTGTGATTCCATTCGGTTCTCAGTTTACTTGTTAAGGACAATGAACTACAGAATGAACTGCTGAACTTCCTCTGTACAGACAAGCTTCTCCAGAGTATCCAGGAGGTTGGGGGCGAACAGCTCTTTCATCTGATTGCGCATTAACTGGACAGCAATATGAGGTGGAATAGTTTTGTTACCCTGATTATCGGTGGTAAGAGTGCAGTAAATGTCAGCAACACCCGTTATCTGGGCGCTTCTAGGAATATCTCTATACTCCAGTCCGAGAGGATATCCGCTTCCATTGCAGCGTTCGTGATGTAGTCGCACTATCGTTAATGAAACCGGAGAGAGTACACCCTTGTTTTTAAGAAAAGTATATCCGTCTTCAGGGTGACGCTTCAGAATCTCAATTTCAGAGTCATTAAGTTTGCCGTTTTTTCCAAGAATTTCGGGTGGAACAAATATTTTACCGAAATCGTGGAGTATAGCTCCTGAACCTACGTCCAGCATCTCGTCTCGCGAGAGTGTATATGCTTCGGAGTGCATCATCAACGTCAGCGAAGTTACCTGCAGTGAGTGTACAAACGTGTGGTAGTTGTGTGACATGACTGTTTCCAGCGATCCGATTGCATCCGGATTTTCAGACAGATAGAGCATCAGGTTTTCAATAAGCCGTTTAGTTCGTTCTAAATCTGTTGTTTTATCAGGGTTGCTGAACATATCGTCTACAAAGTTTATGGACGTCTGGTAAATCATTTTCCCTTTTGCCCTGGAGTTAAGGATATCGCTCTTTAGAAGTCGCTCTGCACTCTCTTCCATGTGACTGGTTATTACATCCATATCGTCTTTTGAAACGAAAACAAACTCGACTCCGTTATTCGAGAGACGTTCATGGTCATGATAGCTGAAGTCACGCCCATGACTTTTATACAGAACGTGATTAGAGCCTGTTTTAATGTAGAGGGCAACGTCCGGAAATATAACCGGCTCTATGCTCTCCAGAGAGATTGGGATAAAAATTTCAGGTGCTTCCATGGCTGTAATCTCCGATAATGTTGGTTGAAGTCCTTTAGCCCATATTTAATGTATAAAAGCAGTCGCTTCGCCTCACAATAACCCAGGTGGAGAACTCTGTCAAAGCATCACATGGTATAAAATAAGTTTGTAAAAAACATATTTGAGCGGTAAACTGACCGCATAAGTAGCTTTGGTTAATTTCAGGTTCCAGAAGGGAGTTTGTTGTGACTCCAGAGATGGTCGTTGATATTTCGCAATCTCCAAGATTAAGTTCTGATGCGAAAACGATCCCTGTTACTAAGGATGAGAAACAGTTGTCTCCATCTGTTGATGCAGCTCTGACCTCTTCTGCTGAACAGTCGGGAGCGCCTGTTGACAGGGTCACTATATCTTCTCCGCTGAAACAGGCAAGGGCAGATGCCGCAAAGGAAGAAAAGACAAAAACGGTAAATGAAAGTGAAAAATCGGCTGCAGGATTTGCCGACGTGCAGTTCGTTTATGATCAGAACGGGGAGTTGACAGTTCGTTATCAGGATAAGGCAAGTAACCTTATATATCAGGTTCCTTCAGAGCTGATGCAGCAGATGAAACTTGCCGCTTCCAAAGCCGAGGCTTCGGTGGACACAAAGGTTTAGCTCCTGTTTTGGAGTGGGTTCAAAGAGACAGAGAGAGGAAACCATTTTGATCGGTTTCCTCTCTCTGTTTTTAGGGATATAAATATACAGTTCTTTTAGTAAGGGATAAAAGCTTTTAGAATGGCGAGGCATACGCCTTAACTGCGTTTCTCTGAATTTCACTTCTTTCGTTATCAGCTTTGTCTCTTGCAAGCTGAAGAGATTCCTGCTCATCAGCTTTATTTGACGCCTCTTCAGCTTTGGCGTTTTTATCGTCAGCCATCTTTATGGCTTGAGCAGAGATTGTTACTGTATCAGTCTGAGTGCTCTTTGCTGTTTTTTCCGCATCTTGAGATGCCTGAGGCTGTGAAGTCTGCAGATCGGCTCTAACCTGTGGATTAGCCTGAATCGGAGTTGCCAGAATGCTTCCCGGTGATAGGGCTGCCATTACCATTTACCCGCCCTCCCTTCATAATCAGTAGGCTGTTTAAATCATGATACACACTTCCATTCTCTGCTTATTCAATTAGTTAATCAAGATATTTTATTTCGCTGGTTGCTGAATTAATCACTTCACTTTGGTTGCAGAGTCGTCATCCTCCCCCTTCTCGTTTCCCAAACGAAACAGAAGAGGTATCAAGGCTGCCAGAAATATGATTCCGCACCCTATCCATTCACGCGTATTGAGCCGTTCGCCCAGAATGAAAAAGCCTGCGATAAGAGTCCATACTGGATCAAGAGTGTAAATAAGTCCGGCTCTTGTAGGGGTGACATAGCGCTGATATATGTTCTGGAGTGTGAAGCAGAATATCGTGGGGAAGAGCGCGCAGTAAAGAACTGAAAGTGCCCCTTCCCCTGTAAGCGTGAAAGGCTTGAGAGGTATTATGAGTGATATAGTACCGGCGATAAGAGCTACAGTTGAGAACTGCACAAGCGATATCAGGTAAACATCATCATCTTTCAGAACTTTTGAAACTGAAATGATATGACAGGCTATGATAAAAGCGCAGAAAGTTGAAAAAATGTCACCACGGTTGAATCCGCCGCCGCTGGCAGAAAGAAAAGCGATTCCGGTTGCCGCTAAAACTATGCAGAAAATGTTCAGCCCGCCTATTTTATCGCGCCAGACAATTTTTGTTACCAATGGAATGAAGAGTACGAACAGGTTATTAAGTACACTGGCTCTTGATATGCTCGTCCCCTGAACTCCGAATACAAATGTTATATTGGATAACCCAAGTGCAACTCCTACTATCGCTCCGCGATACAGTATGTCGGTATCGATCTTTGGTACTCTTCTCGCGAAAACTATCAGCATTATTACGGAGGCAACTGTAAATCTGGAGAACACAAAAATTTGTGGAGGAATGGTGGCGACGCCGATTTTGGTGAATAGAAAGCTTCCACCCCAGAAGATAGTAGTCAGAATAAGGGAAAAGTAGACTCTTAGATTAGTGGGGTGCAGAGGTGTATTCATGAGGTGGAGTGAGTAAGATGCCCATGCTCTATCGCACTGATCCTCTTCTGGTAACGAGTAGGAAATGGCTTTGGTCGTTTCATCATTTCGGAATCCATCTGATATCAGGTTTTAAGAACAGACTGTCAGGAGGTGAACAAGGGTCTGCCCGACTAAGGTTGGATCGTTATTACCATATTGTTTTGCCGCAGTCAGCTATATATATCTCCTTAGTGTAAAACAGACGTGTTTGGCAGAAATTCAAGTATCATACTAAAGAGGAGATTTTTTGAGATATAACTCCTTCGCTTGTAAGGGCTTCTATCTAAGCCCGTTAAATAGTGACAATCTCCGCATAGAATGCGATTGACGTTTATCGGTTATTGTCATATTGTTTCAACCTAGTTCTTTGTTATTTATTCTCGTGTTGTATGTGATGTATAAACCGTTTGGAGCTTATCAAGATGTTTCTTAAAATTTCTGATCTTGCTACTGCTGCCGGTGTTGACGAAAAAATAGTGCTGAACTGGATAAAGCAGAGAGGTCTTCCGGCTCACAAGCAGGATGACCGTTATAGAGTCAATCGTATTGATCTTCTTGAGTGGGCTACGACGCATGATATTACACTCCCGCCGGAGATTTTTTCGATAAATGATGAACATCCTGATCGTCCGCTTGTTTCAGAAGCCTTACTAAACGGAGGGATTTTTTACGATCTGCCGGGTAATACCCCCGAAACAGCCCTGCACGAAGTAGTATACAGGCTTAAACTCCCACCATCTCTTGACCCTGAATTTCTGCTGCAGACTCTGCTGGCACGCGAAGCACTCGGCTCTACCGCCTTCGGTAACGGGATAGCCATACCACACGTCAGGAATCCAATTCTTGGGCAGACATCTGATTCATCCATCAGCCTCTGTTTTCTCAAAAATCCGATAGATTTTAATGCAATTGACGGCAAGCCTGTCACAACACTTTTTACTCTGGTTACACCCAACGTAAAGGTCCACCTCAATCTGCTTGCCAAACTCGCTTTCCTGCTCCACGACGACGGTTTTCTGAAACTGCTCCATATACCAGGGGCAAAGTCAGATATTATGCTGACTATCCGCAGGCTGGAGGAGACAAACGTAAGGAGGTAGTGTTTTATGGCGGATGATTTTTCACCAAGTACACTTATTTTTGCCGCCACACTCCTTGCCTCACTTTCCGGCACACCGATGCTGTTATGTCGTCTGCTGCCCCCCTCCCGCGCACAGCTGTTATCTACGGTTCTAATGCTTTCAGCTTCAATAACCGGTCTGTCGGGAGCCCTATTAGCACTGATTTCCGGTAAAACAGAGCATTTCCAACTTCCATTATCACTTCCGTTTGGAAGTGGCGAAGTAGGCGTTGATCCGATTACAGCCTGGTTTTTGCTCCCGGTTTTTCTAATAACAGGCTCTGCCGCACTTTATGGCAGAGCCTATTGGAATGCCGATAAATTCCCTGAAACCGTCTGCAAAATAACTTTTTTCTTTGGGTTGATGTCCGGCTTCATGAGTGCGGTCACTTTGGCTCGAGATGGAATTACCTTTCTTTTTTTCTGGGAAATAATGGCATTGGCAGCATATTTTCTTGTTGCGACTGAGGATAAAAAGCCTGAGGTTAATTCAGCCGCCACGCTTTATATGATCACTACACACATTGGCACTCTTGCCCTCTTTGCTCTCTTCCCTCTTCTTGCGCTGGCTGCCGGTTCATGGCTGTTTCCTGATGCAGGTTCGCTTGACGCAACTTCAACTCTGGCTACGTCACTCTTCTTTGTCTCTCTTTTTGGTTTTGGTATGAAAGCCGGCATAATGCCGCTCCATATCTGGCTGCCATCTGCACACGCTAATGCCCCGAGTCATATTTCAGCAGTAATGTCTGGCGTAATGCTGAAAGTCGGTGTTTACGGGATAGTTCGTACACTTTCATTCTTTCACGGTTTCCCGCTATGGTGGGGTATAATTCTTCTGTTGGCGGGTGCCGTTTCCGCCCTTGCCGCTGTTCTCTTCGCTATTGCCCAGCATGACCTTAAAAGACTTTTGGCTTATCACAGCATTGAAAACATAGGGATAATTTTTATGGGTCTAGGTGTTGCCCTTATCGGCTGCTCGACATCTTCACCTGCTATAGTCATGCTCGGCACTGCCGGCGCACTGCTGCATATTCTGAATCATGCGACATTCAAGGCTTTACTTTTTATGGGGGCAGGTTCGGTTGTTCATGCTACAGGAACACGCAGAATTGATCTTATGGGTGGAGCAGCGCGTTTTCTCCCTTATACCGCCCTTTTCTTCGGGGTCGGTGCTGTTGCAATTTGCGGTCTGCCGCCGCTGAACGGTTTTGTAAGCGAACTGATGATTTATATAGGTCTTTTTCGCGGTATTCAGGGGAGTGGGGTGGCGGCAGCAGCAGATGCCCTGGCTATTCCGGCGCTGGCGTTGGTTGGCGGGCTTGCGGTAGCCTGTTTTGTCAAAGTGTACGGCATAGTTTTTCTTGGAACAGCGCGTTCGGAAGAACATACCGCCCATCATGAAGCAGGTTGGCAGATGCTGCTCCCAATGGGGCTGCTGGCGGCAATCTGCTTTATTATAGGATCCGCTCCGGCTCTACTGGGCGATATGCTGCAGCGGGCATCCAGCGAAGTATTCCCTTCAGCTCTGGAGAGCGGTATCCGGCTGGTTTCATTGGTACCATTACCGACACTCTCTTTCGTTGCTGCAGCTCTTATGCTTATGATTATTCTCCTGGCGCTATGGTACAGACGCACTACTTTAAAATCATCACGCTCCGACTCAGTAACATGGGGGTGTGGATACCGGAGACCGACAGCAAGGATGCAGTATACCGCATCCTCTTTTGCTGAAATTCTGACAGGGCTGTTCGCATTCCTGCTGAAACCGGAAATCAGCAAACCAGATATTGCCAAAGGTATGTTCCCGCCATCTGCAGATTTTCATAATCACGCTCCTGAGGTGGTGCTTGAGCTGATTTATACGCCGCTGCTCGAACGATTATATCAGCGCTTCCTCCCTATAAGGAGACTGCAGAACGGCATTTTGCAGCAGTATGTTCTCTACATACTCATTACGCTGGTCTTACTCTTTATGAGTGATTATCTCTAACATCAGCTTTCAGATCTTTTTATGAAACCGTGTGTGAAATCGTATGATTTAACTGTCAGGTTGCTGCAGACAATTTTAGATTGACAGACGTTAGCGTAAAGGTTCAATATACCCACCTGCTTAATAAATGAGAGCCCGTCTTGCAGCGCTGACCCGTTCCCGTATTCATAGATACAAGGAGTCCCTGCTTATGTTGTGCGCTCTGCAGGGTGTGTACGACCCTACTGTTGTGGCGTTGACTTCCGCCTTTTTTATCGGTTTTGCGGGAATCCCCGGTCTTTTCATCAGCAAACCTGGCTTTGGCCAGCTACTGGCAACAGTTATCACTATTGCTGCTTCTCTGTCCGGCTTTGCCGCTGCACTTGTTCTGCTTTTTTCACAAAACACAACTACTTTTGCAGTGAACTGGGGACTCCCATTCGGTCCCTGCGAAATTTCTATTGATCCGCTATCCGCCTTTTTCCTCATTCCGGTATATCTTGTTGCAGCCTCCGGCTCCCTCTTTGCTCTCGGTTACTGGCCAGCCAGGGAGCATCCGTCAACTGAAAAAAGTCTGACCTTCTTCTACGGCATCCTTGCTGCATCAATGGCAGTTCTTTTGACAGCCCGTAACGGAGTGTTTTTTCTCATGTTTTGGGAAGTTATGGCAATTTCAGCCTACTTTCTGGTCGTAACCGAACAGAGCCGGGAAGATGTCCGGAAAGCAGGAACAGTCTACCTTATTGCAACTCACACAGGCAGTGCTGCACTTTATGCTCTATTTTCACTGCTCTCGGCAGAGTCAGGCTCACTCACCTTTCCTGTTGCCGGATCACTGTTACCATATACTCCGGCTGCAACGGCAATACTCCTTACGGCATTTGTCGGTTTTGGTGCTAAAGCCGGTATTATGCCGCTTCACACCTGGCTTCCACAGGCTCATGCAAATGCGCCGAGCCATGTTTCTGCAATTATGTCGGGAGTAATGCTGAAAATGGGGTTGTACGGCATATTCCGAACTCTCACCTTCTTTCACGATCCACCTATCATCTGGGGTGTTGTTCTTACGGTTGCCGGCATACTTTCAGCTCTTTTCGGAATTCTGTTTGCTCTTGCGCAGAAAGATCTGAAACGTCTTCTTGCCTGCAGCAGTATTGAGAACATCGGCATCATAACCACCTCTCTTGGTGTCGCAATGCTCGGCATTTCAAGTAATAACAGAACTCTGGCATATCTTGGTATGGCAGGTGCGCTTCTTCATATTCTCAATCACAGTTTTTTCAAACCGCTTCTCTTTTTTGGTTCCGGGGTTATTATCCACGCAACAGGTTCGCGTGATATGAATCTGATGGGGGGGCTCGCCAAAAATATGCCGCGAGCCGCGCTACTCTTTCTTATCGGCTCGGTTTCCATCTGCGGCATTCCGCCGCTTAACGGCTTTGTGTCAGAATTTCTGATTTATTCTGGCTTTTTCTCGCAGATCCAGGCTTCCACTCTGGTATATCTCGTGCTGCTTGCTCCTCTGCTGGCGCTTGTTGGTGGTATGGCTCTCATTGCTTTTACAAAATTATACAGCTCTATCTTTCTGGGTACTCCGCGCAGCTATTTTTCAACCGCTGTACACGAACCGGGATTTACAATGTTGCTTCCAATGGCGTTTTTTGCGCTGCTCTGTGTACTTATCGGTCTCTTGCCTTATCAGGCTCTTCGTTTTGTTAACCCTGCAATAAATGTATTTATGCCCGGGACAGCGATCCCTTTCAATCCGGATGGATATGGAGATGTTCTCGGAAAAATCAGCCTTACAGGGCTCTCTCTGGTAGCACTTGCGGCGGTAGTGACTCTCTTCTGGCGATGGCGTATGCAGAGAGCCGGTTCGACAACCGGCTCAACATGGGGGTGTGGTTACCAGCGTGGATCATCCCGTATGCAGTATGGAGCAACATCTTTCTCAGAGCTGCCGGTATCCGTATTTAACGGCATAGTAAGACAGGATATAAAACGTCCTGTTTTGTCAGGACTCTTTCCGGGAAAATCGCTATGTAGCGACGCTCCTACAGAGACTTTTCTTGAGCGTGTCATTGCTCCGCTTTTTTCTCTGGCAGGAGTATCCTTTGCATTTCTGCGCCGTCTTCAGCACGGCAGGATGCACGTCTACATGATATATATATTTGCGACACTGTTTATTCTGATGCTCTGGGCTCACTAGCAGAAGGGCGTTACGGAGAGACATAATGACTAACAGCATAATCCATATTTTCCTGGCTATTCTTATGCCGCCACTTCTAATCGGCGTGATCGGCAAGACAAAAGCACTCTTTGCAGGGCGGACAGGTGCGCCATTTCTACAGCCGTACTACGATATAATACGACTGCTGCATAAGGGGAGTGTGTTCAGCAGTACGACAACGTGGATTTTTCGTGCCGGTCCAATTGTTGCTCTTGCATCTACATCCATAGCCGCGCTCCTGATACCATTCGGTGCGCACCCATCACCGATTTCATTTCAGGGTGATATGATTCTTTATGCATATCTATTCGCTCTGGGGCGTTTTTTCACAATGGCAGCCGCCCTTGACACCGGATCCAGCTTTGAGGGGATGGGGTCTGCACGGGAAGCAGCCTATTCCTGTCTGGCAGAGCCTACGCTCTTCTTTGCACTGATTACGCTCTCCCGCCTCTCCGGTTCATATTCACTTTCGCCAATGCTGATTAACATCAGCTTTGGAATCTGGCTTAACGCCGGTGCAGCACTGCTTATGCTAGTCGGCGGGATGTTCATTGTCCTTCTTGCCGAAAACTGCCGCATTCCATTTGATGACCCAAATACGCATCTTGAACTTACCATGATTCATGAAGTCATGGTGCTTGATCACAGTGGTCCTGCACTCGGAATCATACACTACGCAGCTTCGCTTAAACTTTTTGTGCTTGGCGCTTTCTTTGTTCATATCGCGCTCCCTTATGCAACCGGAAACCCCTATCTTGACTGGGGGCTGTTCATTATTTCGATGCTGGAGCTGGCAGTTGTTATAGGAGTGGTTGAATCTGTCATGGCTCGTCTGCGGTTGATTCGCGTACCCCAACTTCTTGTGGCTGCCACGATACTTGCCGCTTTTTCAACTCTGCTGGTTATAAGGTAATGACATGATTACAATTGCCGACCAACTTCTAGTCCTGGTACTGCTGATAAACTTTGTTGTTCTTGGAACAAGCCGCCTGATTTTTTCAATTCGGGCGGTAGCTGTTCAAGGCGTTATTCTAGGGGTTCTACCTGCACTTATTCACCCTTTTTCGTGGCACCTTGTCGGTATTATATCGATGATACTTGTCACCAAGGGGGTGGTAATTCCAATGATGTTAAGCAGAGCGATGCGTTCTGCGGAGATAAAAAGGGAAGCTGAACCATACCTCGGCTATGTGCCGACACTTCTGCTCGGAGCGGTTTTTACGGCGCTCTCATTTGGCTTTGCCGGTAAACTGCCAATGCTGGCTGAACATCAGAACTACATATTTGTTCCAGCCTCAATGGCAACCCTTATGGCAGGCTTTCTGATTTTAACGACCCGTCGCAAAGCAATTTCGCAGGTTATAGGGTATCTTGTCCTGGAAAATGGTATTTTTATCTTCGGTCTGCTGCTGGCAGACGCAATGCCTATAATGGTAGAGGCGGGGGCTCTGCTTGATCTGCTCGTCGGAACCTTCGTAATGGGGATAGTTATAAATTATATCAGCCGGGAATTTGCATCTCTTGACACATCCCGTCTGACCTCCCTCAAAGAGGAGTAGCACCATGCTCGCTGTACTGATAATTCTTCCGCTTTTAGGAGCGCTTACCACATGGCTTATTCCGTCTGATCGTCTGCGCCCTGTTGCCCTCTCCGCATTTGCTCTTGGACATTTAGGGACAACTATACAGCTTCTGATCTGCACCCCCGCAGAGTCACCGGGGGGGTGGTTTCACCTGGATGCTCTCGGAAAGATAGTTCTTTTAAGTACGACAGTTCTGTTCATGTTCTGTGCAATCTATTCCATCGGCTATCTCGCTTACCGTGTAGAGCGCTCCAATCGTGTTTTCTGCTCTTCGCTGCTCATCTGCCTTGCCGCTGCGTCAACGGTTACAATCACACATCATCTTGGTCTTATGTGGGTCGCTTTGGAAACTACCACCATCTCGATGACGCCGCTGATATATTTTAAACGGAACGCCCGATCTATTGAAGCAACCTGGAAGTACCTTCTTATCTGTTCGGTTGGTGTCGCGCTTGCTTTGATCGGTCTCTATTTTCTCGCCTACGCCACCATCGTTGCTCATGTAGAGCCGTCTCTTCTACTCGACGATCTGCTCAGCGATGCCGGCAAACTCTCTTCCGGCTGGGTTCATGCGGCATTTGTATTTCTTCTGGTAGGATTCGGCACAAAAATGGGATTGGCACCTCTGCATACCTGGAAACCTGATGCTTACGGTGAATCCCCTGGAATGGTAGGAGCAATGCTTGCCGGTGGACTTGTTAATCTTGCTTTTCTCGCTCTACTTCGGGTTTATCAACTCTGCATGGCAACAAAGGAGATTGCTTTTTTTCAGAATGCACTTGTAGCAATGGGGTTGATCTCGATGATTTTTGCCGCCATCTTCATGGCTCGTCAGGCAGATTTCAAACGGATGCTTGCCTATTCGAGCGTTGAGCATGTCGGTATAATGGCAGTTGCCCTTGGACTTGGCGGCAAAGCTGTTTTCGGAGCACTTTTTCATATTATGGCAAACAGTCTTACCAAAGGGGTCTTATTTCTATCATCAGGAAACATTCACCGCTCTTACAACAGCAAAAAAACAGACCATGTTCGTGGTGCTATCCGTCGACTCCCCTGGTCAGGAAGTATCTTTCTTGCAGGATTTATCGCGATAACCGGATCTCCACCATTTGCCCCTTTTATCAGTGAATTCACCATTGTCAGCAGTGCATTTATTCAGGGGCGATATATTGTAGCCTCCCTGTTTCTAGTTTCACTGGGAATCATCTTTATCGGGATGGCGCTGACTGTCTTGCCGATGGTTATGGGGGATCCTCCATCTGACAGCGAAACTACTTTATACAAAGATACACTCTGGACTGTAGGCCCCCCCCTATCTCTTCTTCTGCTTATTTTTCTTCTAGGGGTATGGATACCGGCACCTCTTATGGATATATTGAGTGAAGGAGCTTCGCTTCTGGAGGTGAAGCAATGAGCTATGGCATGAAAACTCTATATAACGGGAGTGCCTTTCTCCGCTCCGATATACCGGTTTTTGGAAACGCAGATTTTTTCCAGATGCTTCTTGACTCGATAAATGCTGGCTGGAGAGCCTGTTCCTATTTCGGAGTGCCATCATCCAAAGGTGCAACGCTTTATTGTCTCATGTCGGCGCGTGGCGGTTCAGGAACTCTCGGCATTGCTTCTACAGAAGTCTGCGGATCATTCCCCTCTCTGGCTCTTCGCGCCCCGCAATTTGAAATGTTCGAGCGCGAAATTGCCGAACAGTGCCTGATTCGTCCCGATGGACATCCATGGTTAAAGCCGGTTCGTTATCAGAAACCTTTATGCGAAGGTGATGGTTTTTGGAGTGAAACAGATGGACATGGATTGATCCCTGGCGTCACAGAGTTCTACAAAGTAGATGGGGATGAAGTACACGAGGTAGCTGTCGGTCCCGTTCACGCCGGAATTATCGAACCTGGACATTTCCGTTTTCAGTGTCATGGGGAAGAGGTATTTCATCTTGAAATAGCCCACGGATTTCAACATCGCGGCATTGAACGCACAGTTGCAGGGTCGCCGAATCCACGCACTATCCATATCATGGAGACAATAGCGGGGGATACGACCATCGGACATACTCAGGCATACTGCATTAATGTGGAGTCGCTTGCCGGAGTTTTTGCTTCACCAAGAGCTGAAACCCTGCGTGGCGTAGCTCTTGAGCTGGAGCGACTGGCGAATCATATTGGTGACCTCGGCGCAATCTCAGGTGATGTAGGCTATCTGCCGACAGCCTCCTTCTGCGGTCGGATCAGAGGTGATTTTCTGAATATGACTGCTCTGCTCTGCGGAAGCCGTTTTGGTAGGGGGCTGCTACGTCCCGGAGGGGTTTCGTTTGATTGCGATGCGGCAACTGCGGAGGAGATACTGAAGCGTCTGCAGGCAGGTCGGGTTGAAATTAAGCAGGCGGTAGAGCTGCTTTGGAACAGCCCCTCAGTCATGGCAAGACTTGAAGACGTTGGAACTCTCTCTGAAGCTGACGCAAGAGAAATCGGACTCGTAGGTCCTGCCGCAAGAGCCAGCAGATTGAATCGCGACGTTCGTCGTGACCACCCTTTTGGCATATTCAGGATGACCCAGATTCCTGTAATAACCGGCAACAGTTGTGATGTTTACTCCCGCTCAATGGTTAGGTGGCTGGAAATTCAGCGGTCGCTCGATTTTCTTGATGAGCAGCTCCGTCATCTCCCCCGTGGAGCTTATAGAACTGAGATGAAGCAGATTCTGCCTGATCGCTGCGCCGTAGCACTTACGGAAGGGTGGCGCGGGGAGATTTGTCATGTAGCCCTGACAGACAGTGAAGGGAAATTTGAGCGCTACAAAATTGTTGACCCATCGTTCCATAACTGGTCCGGGTTGGCTCTTGCGCTCCGTAATCAGCAGATTTCTGATTTTCCCCTCTGCAACAAAAGTTTCAATCTCTCATACTGCGGTTTTGATCTTTAGAGTGGAGCCTGTATGCTAAAAGCTATTATAACCCGCTTTCGTCAGGGACATCGCACCATGACGTACCCTGATACACCGATACAGCTCCCTCCACGGTTTCGCGGGCTGCCTATTCTGGAGTCAGCCAAATGTTCGGAGAGTTGTAGATCCTGTGTTGATACCTGTCAGTATGGCGCTGTTTCAAAATCCGGAAGACTGACTATCGATATGGGTAAATGTATCTTCTGCGGGGAGTGTAGAGATCTCTGCCCGGGTGGAGCAATCTCTTTTTCCACTGATCCGCGTCTTGCAAGTCGCAGTCGTCAGGGGTTGACGGTTATAGCCGATGAGGAGTATAAACCTGCTGATGCTCTCGCGGCTGACCTTCTCAACCTGTTCGGACGCTCTCTTAAACTTCGAGAAGTTTCAGCCGGCGGCTGCAATGCCTGTGAGGCTGACACTAATGTACTCTCCACAATCGGGTGGGATATTGGGCGCTTCGGCATACAGTTCGTCGCCAGTCCCAGACACGCTGACGCTCTGTTTGTAACGGGGCCGGTAACAGAAAATATGAGAGAAGCCCTGTTGGATACCTACGCAGCCATACCGGAGCCGAAGCTTGTAATTGTAGCCGGTGCGTGCGCGATCAACGGTGGTCCATTTAAAGATCTTTCAGAAGTGAATAACGGTCTTGACGGTCTCCTGCCGGTTGATCTTTATATCCCGGGATGCCCGCCAAGCCCGTTGACTATACTCGACGGACTGCTTCGGCTAATTAACATAGTAAAGTAAAACCACCATTTATCGTTTGGAGATAAATTGTAATTTTTATCTGATAAAATGATTTATTACAGACAAGAGGAGATGCGTAATGGACTCAGAAAAACAGGAAGTCTACCTTCAGGAATGGAAAACTCAGGAAGCTTGCGCCGAGCGAATGCTCCCGATTATCGGTCGGATGTATCGTGAAAACAACGTAGTTCTGACAGTATACGGTAGACCGCTTGTTCACTGCTCAGTTATGGATATACTAAAGGCTCACCGCTTTGCCCGTCTCATTATTGATGCGGAACTCTCTGTAACCCAGACCCTGCCGCTTGTAGAATCCATGGCAAAACTTGACCTTGCCCCTGCAAGGGTTGACCTCGGTAAACTGATAGTTAACTATCAGAAACTGGGTGGCTCAATCACAATCGACGAATTTGTAAACCAGGAACTGGGGCGTATAAACACCGGGCGTGGAGCGTTACGCCCTGAGCCTCAGGATATAGTCCTTTACGGTTTTGGACGCATCGGGCGTCTGCTGGCACGTATTCTAGTAGAAAAAGCCGGCAGCGGCGAAAAACTCCGAATCAGAGCCGCAGTTGTACGGAAAGGGGGGGCGGATGATCTCCTGAAGCGCGCAAGTCTGCTTCGAAGGGACTCCGTACATGGTCACTTTGACGGTATTATTACAATAGATGAAGCCGAAAATGCCATAATTGCAAACGGGAACATGATTCGCATTATTTATGCGGATGCACCGGAAAATGTTGATTACACAGAGTATGGAATCAGCGATGCCATACTGATCGATAACACCGGCAAGTGGCGCGACCGTGAAGGGCTGGGGAGGCATCTTAAAGCGAAAGGTATATCCAAAGTCATTCTTACCGCTCCGGGCAAAGGGGATATTCCAAATGTTGTTTCAGGTATAAATGACGAACTTATAACCGCTGAAGAGACCATTTTTTCCGCTGCAAGCTGCACCACAAATGCTATCGTTCCGGTTCTGAAAGCGGTTAACGACCGTTTCGGAATAGTAAGCGGTCATCTGGAGACCTGCCACTCATATACTAATGACCAGAACCTGATAGACAACTATCATAAAGCCTCCCGACGTGGACGATCCGCCCCACTGAATATGGTAATAACCGAAACCGGAGCAGCAAAGGCAGTTGCCAAAGTTATTCCGGCTCTTACCGGAAAACTTACAGGTAATGCCATTCGTGTACCTACTCCCAACGTATCACTTGCAATTCTGAACCTTGAACTTTCACAACCGGTTGATGTTGTCACTCTGAACAGTTATCTGCGCGATATGTCGCTCAATTCGCCACTGCAGAATCAGATCGATTATACAAATTCACCCGAGGTTGTATCGAGTGACTTTGTCGGATCAAGGAGCGCTGGCGTTGTGGATTCGCTCGCAACAATAGTCCAGGGGAGTCGCTGCGTTCTTTATGTCTGGTATGACAACGAATTTGGATACAGCTGTCAGGTTGTGCGTATGGTTCAGCAGATGGCAGGTCTCGCACTCCCGGTGTTGCCGAGCTGATTAGGAGAGTTTTCAGCCACTTACCCAGTGTCTCAAGGAGAGCCGATTATGACAGAGCAGAGTGCCTCATCCCGTAATGCAGCTGGAGTTCATGACTCGCATTTTGAGCATTTAATTGCCGGCTGCAGCCATGACAGCAATCCACTTATGATTGAATACAGGCTTCTGTATGAAGAGTATTCTGCTCTTAAAAATCGTGCCAGACTCCTCGACAGGGAGAACCAGAGTCTAAAAACCCAGCTGACTGAAATGGATCGTTCTCTTGACCTTGCTACCAGGATTGACCCTATGACCGGTCTTCCAAACCGACGGGATATCATGGAGAAAATGGAGCGTGAACTCAGCCGCGCCCAAAGGCATCTGAGGACTTTTTCTGTTATGCTGCTGGATCTGGACAACTTTAAACAGCTTAACGAAACACACGGTTATAACGATGGTGATGACGTTCTTGTTGAGGTGGCGCGGGTACTGATGAGTTGCGTCAGAAACGAGGATGTCTGTGCAAGGTGGGGTGGAGAAGAGTTCCTGTTTCTCCTGACAGAGACGAGTATTGATGGCGCTATAACGCTTGCCCGCAAAATACTCGAATCTATATCAATGACAGAATTCAAGGCTAATCACCCGGGAATACGGATTACCGCGAGTATAGGTATAAGCGAATACAGGGTCGAACAATCGCTTTCAGAGTGCGTTAATCAGGCGGATAAAGCTCTCAGGCAGGCAAAGCTTGGTGGTAAAAACCGCTTTATGATAGCTCCCTGAGAACCGGATTTATACTTTCAGAACTATTGTTCCTTCACCACATTTTTATTTACGAATTGTTATCGAGGAGATTCAGGCATGAATTGCACTATTGAGCAGTTTGAAGATGTTGTATCCAAATTCAAATACTTTGCAGAATCAGTTAATACCGAACTTTCATCAGAGGCAGAAGGCTTGAGGCAGGAGTTGGTGGTAATATGTGCTGAACTGCTGGTCACCTTGCGGGAAGAGATTCAGGCAGGGGCTGATTCTGTGATTTGAGCTGTTGCTGCATATTGGAATGTAGGAGCAAGGCTCCAGTCTACTAAAATCACTATCTGGAGATTGCTCCTGCAATCAGATACAACAAAGCCCACTTAAAGTGGGCTTTGTTGTATCTATACTACCCTGATTCAGATTTAAAACTTCTCGATTACAAAAGAGTCAGTAACAATCTCACCACCAGCTACACTGTGAACTATAAGATCAGAAATAATAATGTCTGCAAGCAACGGTGCTGTTCCTGCTGAGTAACCGCAGTATACAGTCAAAAACTCACCGGCTGCTAAACCATTCTCTGCACCGGTTGCGAGAGATATGCTGGTTTTCTGCCCAACGGTATTAGCAGTAACAAGAGAAACTCCGCCTGCTGCTCCTGATGCAAATATTCCTGTTGTATTATTCGGGAATATTGAGACGCCAGGCGGTAATGTAAATGCTACATCAATTCCGAGAATACCATCCGGCCCGACTGTTCTAAGCTTAAGAGGAAATATTGTAATCGGGACCCCACCGTTTAACAGTGAACCATCTTTTACCTGATTGATGTAAGTTGTGGATGCAGGGAGTTGATTTATTGCAACTACGACAGGGTTTTCAGTTTTTGCCAAAAGGGTTGAAGCTGCACTCTGCAGTGAATATGCACCGGCAGAACTGATCGTTTTATTTGTGGTGTCAATATTAGTTGCCATATTAGAGAGAGCAGCAACAACTTCAGTCGGGGTAGGCTCTGCCGGATTGAGACTTGTTTTGCCGGTGTACTCGGAAAGCAGTGCAAGCAGAGTTGTATATTTTATCTGGTCTCCAGAGACTGCCGGGTTTAACAGGTCAGTTGGTGAAACAGGCGCTACATCGGTAATGCTCGCTATATCAAAAGCGGTAGCAAGCGCCTGATTTGCTGCTACTATTGAATTGTCAGTAAAAGTTACAGCAGGGCCTGCAACTCCTGCCTGTGCCACCGCAACAGTTGTAAGTGCGGTAATGTTTAATTTTACAACCCCCGATTTAACTGATGAGCTCGGAAGAGCAGCGCGAAGCGGGCTGGTTTTTGGTAGATTGATAGTTGCGCCGGTTGCTTCATCAACATAAGTTCCGTAAGCAATTGCCACAACCGCACCGGAGTATGTTCCTATGTTAACGGAAAAATTACCATTATCTGACACTACAATATTGGCAGAATTAAGGGGGGTCGGATCAAGAGTCCCGTCTGCTTTAACCGCGTGAATATCAACAGTTCCTGTCTGAAAAATTCCGGCGGCAGCCACCCCTTTCAGTGTCGTACTGGTATCAGCTGCTAACGGGGTGGCTTTATCCCCGCCGCAGGCAAACAGAAAACAGCTCATTACAGAAATAAACAACAACTTGGCAAATGCAGATATTTTCATATTCTTTTACCTCTCTATTTTAGTGTTTTTATAAATTACCAGGATTCAAAACCGGCGACCTTACGGAGAATAACACCTGCATCGCCCGCATTAATAGAACCGTCTCCATTAGGTTTATCATTTAACAGTGGCGCGACGTCCAAAACCTGATCTGCGGCAGTTTCATCATCAAGACCAACCGAAATTCTAAGCGCTTTCAGTGCATCCGCAAGACCGAGTGCCTTGAATATGATATTGCGTGTCACGGTTGTAGAGTTGCCGACTGCGTCAGTTACAGTTACTGAAACCGGCCAGGTTTTTGTAGACGGATTTGAAAGTGTAATCTCTTTCTGGAAAGCACCGTTTACAACTGCAGCTGCCGGAGTAACGGATACGCCATCAACTTTAATATCCAGCGATGCTACTTCATTGTTATCACCTGCTGTACCTGTAAGCAGATATGTTCGAAGTGTAGTTGTAATATCCTTGGAAGGATCTGTTATTGCCAACGTCGGACTTGCAGTGTCCAGTTTAATTTTTAACTGAGTAACGCTGCTGCTGTTTTCAGCCTGATCTTTAGCAGTAAGATCAAACGTATTGTCCCCCTCAACCAGCGTTGCAGCAAATGAAAATGAAGTTCCAGTCATGGTGGCGAATTCACTGGCTCCGGCATTCTGTGAGACTGAAACAGTTGAGGTCTCATTTACAGTTCCGGTTATGGTTACTGAAGCAACATTAGTCTGCGAGTTATTAGCCGGAGCGGATATGGTAAGAGTTGGTGCTGTTTTGTCATAAATTATCGTCCGGCTGTCGGTTGCAGTCACCGGAGGATTCTGGTTGTCAGAAGCAACGGTGACAATGTTGTTGCTGCCTTCTGTTAAAGTAACAGCCGTACTGAATGTTCCGTCCTGGTTAAGGGGAACATTATTTCCGTTTACGGTCAGACCTGAAATATCACCACTACCGGCGGCGCTGTTTTTAGTTACAGAACCGGTAATGTTAAGAGTGTTGTTGTTTGTAACATCATTGTCAGCAAGAGTGTTTACAACAAGAACCGGTGCAGGTTTTTCCGAAAGAGTTATAGTTGCGGTTTTGGATGCCGAAACAGCACCGGATGTGTTTTTAACCCAGGCGTAGAGGGTGTGAGCTGTAAGTCCGGTAACAGCAAATGTTGCAGGAGCGGCATTTTTCCAGCCTGCATCACTTGCCGCAGGGGCGGTTGCGCTCTCTGTTATCAGGTAAGCGACAGCATTTGCGGAACCTGTAAATGTAGTTATCGAAACTGTGGTGGAATAACCTGTTGCTGGAATTGTAAAAGCCACTACGGTTGCAGCAGGCTCTGTTAAAGTTGTGGTCGCAGTTGCAGCTGCAGCTGAGATATTGCCGTCTTTGTCTTTAACCCAGGCATAAAGAGTTTTAGCTCCGTAACTTGTAAATGTGTAAGAAGCCGGCTTAGTGAGTGACCATCTTGAATCCCCGACAAGAGGTTTTGTTGAGGTCTCAGAAATCAGGTACGCGGTTGTATTAGCCGAGGCGGTAAGTGTTGTGAAGGTAGAAGTAAGTGAAGTGCCGGTTGCTGGAATCGTAAAAGCGGTAACGGTTGGTAAAACTACCGGAAGGCTTATCTGTCCGTTTGAACCTGTAATAGCAACAGCAACGCCATTAGCATCTGAAGCGCTCGGTCTATTTGCCAGGGGTACATTACCAGATGTACCGGCTGCTACAGCAAATGTAATAGTAGCAACAACGCCATCGCCAATTGCATTTGTGTCAGCAAGACTAGTCAGTCCTATGCGGTACAAGCCGTCTGAAACCAGATTCTGGGTAATCATTTTTCCCGCTGCTGTTCCGGCAGCGCCAATTACCACAGGTTTTGTTGCCGGAGCAACGGCTGTCGGGGTTAATACAGCAGCGTCATACTCAATATCAACGGCAACAGAAGACAGTGCAGCTCCGTTATTGGTAAGAGTTATGGGCACTGCTACTGTCTGCCCCGGTGCTCCAGATACTGTTCCCAGATCCAGAGTCGGACCCACCGCCGCCAGTACGGACATTGCACTGAAAAGCATCATAATACTTGCCAATAGCATCCTTTTAAAAATCATAGCAAAATACCTCCATCCCATTGATATTGCTGAATAAACAGCGTGAATAAAAAATATGGTAATTTATTCACAGTCTTTATAACAGAAACAGACTGAAATAGAAAATATATTTAATCACCAAAGCTAATATTTTTGTAAAAAGTATAATTTTTATTTATTGAATATATTTTTTAATTAAGTGTGCTCTTGGTGCTAATTATTAATGACGCATCCTGTCAACAGTAGAGATTGCCAACTCAAATGACTTGCTTTTGTTTATAGTTAATTCAAGACAAATTTTGCCGGAGTTGCATAAACGAGTCGGGAATGTCTTTGTGGGTTGTAAAATAGTCCAGTATGCAGTAATCTCCAAAAGCATTATGATGTGCTTTAATTAATATAAATATGGATTAAAAATATAATTTGCAGAGGTCGTAAACATGAAAAAAATGCTCTTAATTATTATTGCACTCTCTCTTTTTCATTCCGCATTCTCAACTGCCTTTGCCGCTTCAACCGTTCAGCTCCCTCAGACCGGTCAAACTGCCTGCACCGATACAGCAGGCACGGTCATACCATGCGCCGGCACAGGTCAGGATGGCGAAATAAAATCCGGAGTTGCCTGGCCCACCCCGCGTTTTACTGATAACGGTAACGGTACAGTAACCGACAACCTGACAGGGTTAATATGGCTCAAAAATGCAAACTGCACCGATACGGCAGGTGGCATAGCAAAGAGCAGCGGATACCTCACGTGGAACAACGCCATAACCTGGAGCAGTGCCCTTTCTGCAGGTACATGCGGCTTGACCGACAGCAGCAGAGCCGGACAGTGGCGGTTGCCCAATCGCAAGGAACTGCAAAGCCTTGTGGATCGCTCTCAAGCCAACCCCGCGCTCCCTGCCGGTCATCCTTTCAGCGGCGTTCGGTCTAACTTCTATTGGTCATCTACCAGCTACGCAGTCAATAGTACCTACGCCTGTTTCGTCTATATGTTCAATGGCCACGTGTACAACCACAGTAAGCCAAATAACTACTATGTCTGGCCAGTTCGAGGGGGAGAGTAGCTGTCTGAACCTGGATTCGTCGGATTCCGTGGGTTATTGGATTTTAAAATCTATCTCTGAACCACTATTTACTGGATTGTTGGGATTATCGGGATTCAAAATCCTGTAAATCTTTGAATCCTGTAAATACCGGTTAAGATGTTTCCCGTTTCAGGCAGTTTGATAAAGGGGGTGCCATGGCAGTGATAGTTGATCCTCTGACTCATGCAATTATCGGATGCGCCATGAAAGTTCACTCTACTCTTGGCAACGGTTTTCAGGAAGTGATCTATCAGAGGGCGTTGGCAATTGAGATGCAGAAAAAAGGTTTATCCTTTTCCCGTGAGCAGGAGATAGCGATTTACTATGATGGTATCGATATCGGAACCCGCCGGGTCGATTTTCTGGTTGAAAACAGGGTGCTGGTGGAGCTGAAGGCTTTGATTAAGCTGGAAGATGTCCACTTGGCGCAGGCGCTTAATTATCTGGAGGCATTCCGTATTGAACAGGGGCTTTTGATCAACTTCGGGGCGCGCAGTCTGGAATTTAAAAGGTTGAGGAAAAATGTCTGAACCGTGATTCGTCGGATTTCGAGGATTATTGGATTTTAAAATCTTTATCTGAACCAGGATTTATTGGATTGTTGGAATTATCGGGATTCAAGATCCTGTAAATCTTTAAATCCTGTAAATCCAGGTTCAGACGTTTCCTGGTTCGGAAGGTTTCTTGTTCTGTCAAGTAACGCAATATCACACGGAGAATTGACAATGAAGAATTTAACGTCCTGTAAATCCGATAAATCCAGTAAATCCTGGTTCAGAATTGCCTTTCTGTTGTGTATGCTATTGCTTTTTAACGCATCACTCGCCCTTACTGCTACCATTCAACTGCCGCGAACCGGGCAGACCACCAGTTATGTGTCAGCTGATGACGGAGCGTTGAAAACCGGTGCAGTACCGCCAACGGTGCGCTTTACGGATAATGGTGACCAAACCGTAACCGATACTCTTACCGGACTGATCTGGAGTAAAAACGCCAATCCTGCGTCTACAACCAAAACGTGGCAAGGTGCGCTGGATTATATCAAAACCCTCAACAGCAGCAGTTATATGGGCTATAACGACTGGCGGCTCCCCAACGTGACAGAACTGGAAAGCCTGATTGACGCGGAAAAATACACTCCCGCTCTCCCTGCCGGTCACCCTTTCAGCGGCGTTCAGTCTGACTACTATTGGTCATCTACCAGCTACGCGGACAGTAGTACCCTCGCCTGGTACGTCAGTATGTACGGTGGCTACGTGAGCTACGGCTATAAGACGGGTAACGTCTATGTCTGGCCTGTTCGAGGAGGACAGTCTGGGTCATTTGGTTATTTGACCATTTTAAAAGCCGGTAGCGGCAGCGGAATCGTAAGCCCGGATAGCGGTACGATAACCTGGTCCGGTAACAGCGGCACAGCCAGTTATACTCCGGACACCGTAGTCACCCTAACCGCCACCGCTGACAGCGGCAGCAGCTTTGTAAGCTGGAGCGGATGCGACAGCAGCACGCCTTCAACCTGCTCCGTAACAATGTCTGCAGCAAAGAGTGTAACAGCCACTTTCACCGACACACAAGTTCCGGTAATTTCCACTTTCGGTCTCCCCGCCACTTCCACAACCGCAGCCGCTACGGTGACTCTGACCGCTAGCGACAACGTAGCAATAACCGGCTACTGTCTTACCGAAGCTGACGACAGCACCGGTTGTGTTTGGAACAGCACCAAACCTACCAGCTACAGCTTTGGCGGACTTACTCAGGGGGTAGCAGCCGGCAAATCCCTCTACGCCTTTGTCAAAGACGGAGCCGGACTAATATCACCGGTTGCCACAGCAACCACATCCATCACCCTGCCGGACACAACTGCACCAACCATAAGCGCCTTCACCCTTCCTGCCAGCGTCGGCGGACTCACCGCAACCGGCATAGGCATTACATCCAGCGACAACATTGGAGTAACCGGCTACTGCCTGACTGAAACTGACAACAGCACCGACTGCAGCTGGCAGACAACAAAACCTGCAAGCTACACATTCAGCAACACATACGGCAGCAGAACGCTCTACGCCTTTGTTAAAGACGCAGCAGGTAACAGATCGCCATCAAAAAGTGCAAGCACAACCCTATTGCAGACCGGTTTTGCCCTTACCACGCCGGCGGCAATTGAACTGGTGCAAGGGGAGGGGGAAAACCGCAGCTTAACAATCACCGCAGTCGGTGGTTACAGCAGCGTCACATCTATTGCCGCATCATTTGTCGGCACAACGCCGGTTGGTGTCACAACAGAGCTTTCAACCGCCAGTATCACTCCTGCAGCCAGCGGAAGCGATATCACCATAACCGTAACAACCACCGCAGCAGCCTCTGGCAGCTACACTCTCCGTATAACCGCCAGCGGCGGAGGGGATACAAAAACAGTAGACATCCCGCTGACTATCTCGACACCACTCACAATAAGCTCCACCCAACTGACTGAAGGTATTAAAGGGACTGCCTACAGCGCACCGATAACCACCAGCGGCGGTGTCGGCACAATAAACTGTTCACTCGCAAATGGCAGTTCACTCCCTGCCGGTCTCACACTGAGCGGCTGCAGCATCACCGGAACTCCGACAGCACGAACAATCACCGCACCGTTCAGCATAAGAGTCAGCGATGGCGCCGCAACACCGCATACTGCAACAAAAGAGCTGGAGATCCGCGTCTATGACCCTGCCTACCGCACACTCCGTCTTGAATCGGCATCATGGAGCTTCGCCAAAGCAGGAGCATTAGCCGGCATAATAGCCCGCATAATAGATGATTACGGCACAGAAACAGCGGCATCATCAGCAACAGCAATCACCCTCACATCCTCATCCGCCACCGGCAGATTCAGCGCCGACGGCATGAGCTGGAGTCTGGCTAACACCGTATATCCAACTATAACCGCCGGAACCGCCAGTTATGAATTCATGTACAGCGACAGCAACGCAGGAACATTCACGCTGACCGCCTCCGGCAAAAGCGGCAGCACAAGCGCCGCCTACGGCAGCGACAGCCACGCAGTAACCGTAACCGACACAACAGTATCCGACACCACCGCCCCTACGGTTACGAACTTCACCATCCCTGCTACATCAAACACCCTTACTGTTGCCATCACAGCCCTGAGCGCCGCCGACAGTAACGGTGTCTCCGACTACTGCATCACCGAAACAGACGACAGCAGCAGATGCTCATGGAGCGCAAGCATACCGGTTAACCACACCTTTACCACTTCCGGCACAAAAACACTCTACGCCTTTGCACGTGACGGAGCCGGCAACATCTCCCCCCCGTCCAGCCAGAGCGTTACCATAACCTTTGATCCGACCCGTACTGTTACACTGAACATAAACGCACTGGCTCAATCAATCGCCTACGCTCAATCCTTCAGCATAAGCGGCTCACTTATCGAAGACGCTACTGTAACGCCGCTTGCCTACAAGGAAGTCTGCTTCATCTTTACCACTCCGTCAGCCACCAAAACAGCGGAGAACTGCGCCCAGACCATGAGCAACGGAACATTCAACTATCCGGTAGATTCAGCCATAGTTGATCTCTCCGGCAGCTGGAGCGTCGCTCTGGGCTTCAAAGGGGATTCAACCTATAAAGCTGCATCAGTAAGCAGAACATTCACAGTAAATAAGCTTGACACGACTGTAACCGCATCATCCGCTCCAACCTTCGTATCTCCAAGCGGCAGCGTCATAATAAGCGGCAAGCTAAACGCTGCGTCCAGCAGTACAGTAAACCTTATCGGAGTTCCGGTGACAGTCACCATAACCGACAGCAACAATAAGGAGTATACACTTAACCCGACTACCAGCGACAGCGCCGGTCGTTTCAGCATCGGCTTCAACCAGTTTGGCGGTATAACCGGCATCTGGAGTGTACGGGCATCTTTTGGCGGCAGCAGCAATCTCAACGCATCACCCGCATCCACTCCGCAGAACTTCACCGTCGCCGCTTCCACCGGCTATGCAATCCTGATTCAGGGGGATTTGAACGGAAGCAGTCGCGACAGCTACACCGCCAGTATGCAGCGAATACACAAACAGCTCACCGACCGCTTCATAACCGCAGATAACATCTGGTATCTCTCGCCAGACGGGACCAGTCGCGCAAATGTGGATGAGGTTATGAGCAGAACAGCTATACAGAACGCCATCACGACATGGGCATACAACCGGATATCTTCCTACGGCGATGCGCCGCTCTACATCATAATGCTCGATCATGGCGGCAGGGATGGTAAATTCTACATCGGCGACGACAGCAGCTATCTAACCCCCGGTGAAATGAACGGTTGGATAACTACCCTTGAGAGCAACCTCAAGACCAACTTCAACATTACCTCCAAAATCGTCATCATTAACGGATCCTGCTACTCCGGCAGCTTTATTCCCGGGTTGAAGAAAACCGGCCGCACCATAATAACAAGCGCTGCAGCAGACAAAACAGCCGCCCAGGGGCCAAGACCATCCCGCTATGCAGCTGACCAGACCATTCTGGGGGATTCGTTTATTCATGCCTTTGTCGATCACCTTGCCGGTAACAGCAATCTGCATCTTGTAGAGGCATTCAAAAAAGCTTCAGAAACAATCGAACGAATGAGTAAACAGTCCCCGCTCTTTGAGGACGGCAGCGACGACGGAACACCATATCAGTACCTCGCCGATAACGACGGTATACCCAGCTGGAATCTCCCCTTCGGCATCTCCCGTGCCGCATCAATGGTCGAATGGAAACAGACCATGCCTGCCGCAACTGCAATGCTCGGCACCGCACCGGAAATATACGCAGCAACCACAGGAGATATAACCGGTGAAGCAGTGACTGTCTGGGCAGAAGTAAAGAAACCGTCATTCGTCATGCCGGAAGGGGACACAGGTCAGATCAATCT
The DNA here is from genome assembly GCA_028683855.1 of Desulfuromonadaceae bacterium. GTDB lineage: Bacteria > Desulfobacterota > Desulfuromonadia > Geobacterales > Pseudopelobacteraceae > JACRCG01. Next base: position 119,542 of record JAQUHA010000004.1, on the reverse strand, counting down.
GAATCTCCCGCAGCTGACAGCACGCTACAACCAGAGCAATTCACGCTGGGAGTTTCCTGCCGACCTAAACCCCGGCATAACAGACATTATCTTCAACGAAACAGGAACCTACTCTGTCATTCTGTATGCTGAAGATCTTGATGGAGAACAGCTCCCGCCGACTGTCGCTACGGTATATATCAATGACACAGCCAACACTGCTCCTGCTGTACCGCAACCCCTTGAACCTGCCGCAGATGCAGAGCAGAAAGAACCACTGATAGCATTCAGCTGGAGCGAATCAGCCGACCCGGATAACGACCCGATAAGCTACACACTAATCATACTTGCCGATAACAACGGAGCTGCCGGTAATGAGCTGAAACGCTTTGAAGGGATACCTCAATCGGCAACCCTTCTTGATGCAGTAAATGAACTTAAAGCCGACGGTTCAAAACTCTTCACATCCGGCACATTCTGGTGGCAGGTAACTGCGGTTGACAGCAGAGGGGGCAGCGCCCAATCAGAAACAGTAAAATTCAGCTATCTCCCGCAGAGCGGGATGCTTGCATTTATCCTCGGCACAGTAATCGACCAGAGTGGTAAAGGTGTTCCATCCGCAAAGGTAAAAACATCAACAGCAACGTACACATCACTCTCCAACGGCTATGTACTTATACCCGTTTCTGCCGGGATCTACAGTCTGACGGCAGAAAAAGCAGGCTATACATCAGCAACCAGAAGCGTAACAACCAGCAGCGGCAGTGTCTCAAAAGTTCTGTTCAATCTGACAGAGGTAGTCTCTACTATGCCCGGTGACTGTGACGGGAGTAAAGATGTAAGCATCGCTGAAGTACAGCGCGGCATCAATATGTTCCTCGGACTCGCATCTGCAGAAATATGCGTCGATTTTGACAGGAGCGGCACGGTTTCAATCGCTGAGGTACAGAAGACGATAAATTCGTTTCTTGGGTTGTAAATCCGCAAATTTAATTTTAATGTACGCTGGATTATTTCGCGGTATATCCTTTTAACCGGTGCAGAGGGGTGAAGATGACTACAAACGACAATATCCGCTATATTTTCAGATTCAAAAATGGAGAGACAAAGGAGTTCTTACTCCGTTTTGATAGTACGACACTTGATCTTATTCCTGATAATAAGAGCGTCCCACCTTCATGGGCGGCTCTGTCTGTTTACAAATGTAACAACTGTCCGCTTGATCCGGATATTCACGAATACTGTCCGACTGCACTTCATCTTGGATGGATTCTTAATGAGCTGCAGGAGTATGACTCTTTTGAAGAGGTTACCATTGAAGTTGTTGACTTTATGCGAAGTTATGTTAAAGAGACTTCGCTGCAGGATGGACTTGGATCATTGATGGGGATTATTATGCCCACAGGGGGGTGTCCTCTCCTCAAGCCGCTCCGTCCGATGGTCCGTTTTCACCTCCCTTTTGCTTCGTTGGAAGAGATGGAGTATAGAATGGTCTCCATGTATCTGTTTGCCCAGTATCTCCGCCAGCAGAACGGAGAAGAGCCGGACTGGACTCTTGACGGGCTGCAGGATATTTATAAAAAAGTAAGTGATGTAAACAAATCGTTTGCCTATCGTGTTTCTACTTCTTCAAAAGGTGATGTAGGTATAAATGCGATTATAATTCTGGACTGTTTCGCCAAGACTGTACCTAAGGCAATCCAGAATATGATGAAAGATTTCGAGACGATATTCGCCCCACATCTGCAGTTCGCTCAATCTGATTCCACAAAATGATCTGAATGTTTTAAATTTACACATAAATTGGTAGGGGCGGTCCTTATCCGCCCCTATATATGTTATTGAAGAGGGGGGTAAATTATGCGTTATGTAACAAAGATTCTGCTGGTTACACTTTTAATTATCATTTCATCATTCACGGCTGCCTTTGCCGGTGGTCCGGTCGTGCAGTTGCCACAGACCGGACAGACATTCTGTTATGATTCAACCGGAAATAATATCCCATGTGCCGGCAGCGGGCAGGATGCCGCACTGAAGACGGGGGTTGCCTGGCCAACCCCGCGTTTTGTTGTCAATGCCGACCAGACAATGACAGACCAGTTGACCGGTCTTGTGTGGAGCAGGGAAACAAACCTGATGCCGACTCGTGATCCTTCGTTCGATCAGGATTATACTTCCGCTAATCTTTACGAGAGTGTAAATGACGGTGGAGTTACATGGCAGCATGCGCTCGATTATATAGCCAAGTTGAACTCTGAAAATTACCTGGGGCACTCTGACTGGCGGCTTCCAAATATTGTTGAGTTAAAAAGCATATACAACTATGGGGATACATTCCCAAACGGCTGGCTTTCTGCCCAGGGCTTCACAATTCAAGCACCAAATCTTATACACTGGTCCAGCAGTACTGCTAGCTACGATCCTATGTCATCATGGGGAATAGGCATGGGTGGTGGACGTCTGGAAAGCCGCTACAAAATCGACAACGGTTATGTATGGCCAGTCAGAACAGGGCAGATTGGCGCTGTTACATTGCCTCAAACCGGTCAGACGACCTGTTCTGATACCTCTGGCACAGTAATAAACTGCACAGGAACCGGTCAGGATGCTGAACTGCAGACCGGCGCTGTCTGGCCGACCACACGTTTTTTTGACATGGGTGACGGGGGTGTTTTAGATTCTCTGACAGAATTGATCTGGATAAAGGATCCTTCTGCATTGGTATTACCAGCTTGCGGTACACCTGTTTTGATGACATGGCAGAATAGTTTAAATTACGCCGGATGTCTTAATGCCCAGAATTATCTCGGAAGAGGTGACTGGAGAGTACCTAACATCAATGAGTTGAGTACTCTGCTGAATATTGGACAAAATTCAGTTGCATGGTTAAACGGCAGTGGGTTTGTCAACGTGGCTTCAATGCCGTACTGGTCGTCAACAACTTCTACGATAAGTAATTCTGCATTCAATATATATCCGGACTTTTACAATATACTGGATCAGGAATTTAAAACGGGCGCGTCGGGTTTAGTCTGGCCGGTTGCAGGCGGTCCGCCTGATACAACCCCGCCAACCATAACCAATTTCACCGTTACCGGGGTTGTCTCAGGTGATACCGCCGCTGTAACTCTTTCAGCAACAGACAATGCCGCTGTTACAGGTTATTGCCTTACTGAAACGCCTGATTCCGGAACCTGTAGTTGGTTACCAGATCCACCAACCCATTTCTATTTCCCCGGTCTCCCGCAAGGGGTCACAACAACAAAAAACCTTTACGCTTATGTCACAGATGCGGCAGGTAATGTTTCTGCTATGGCAAGCGCTACAACCAAGCTAACCCCGCCCCTTACCGGATACATTTCGGGTAGAGTAACCGCAGATGCCGGAACAACGGGACTTTCCGGACTAAATGTAGAATTGTACAGCTCCGTTAACCATTCATTCTTAGCTTCGGCGATGACGACAACTGACGGATCCTACATGATCGGCGGTGTCGTCTCCGGCAGTTATTATATTCGGTTCGACGGTTCGTCACAGGGTTACATTCGGCAGTACTATGGAGGTGGACAGGAGATTTCATCCGCACGTGAAATTGTAGTTAATGCCCCTGAAAATCTTGCTGGTATAAATGCCGATCTCACTCTGGGCGGTGTTATTGCGGGACAGGTCACTTCAGACGGCACAACACCACTCCCGGACACCCCTGTAGTTGCTTATGCTGCTGCAACAAATACGATGATTAATTTCACCTTTACAGACGCAAGCGGCAACTACACCCTTTCCGGATTGGCAACAGGGGGGTACAGAATCGGTCTGCATGACGAGGCAAGCACCTTCTATAACGGTCAGGGGGAACTTGCAACAGCAACGGTTGTAAATGTTACTGCCCCTGCTACCGTAACCGGAATTAACATACAGGCGCGGACTGCGGCTGTAACCTTAAACTGGGGAACGACTTTTCATCTCACCTCTGCGGCAGGGACGGAGTATGACTATCTGGATGCCGGTATTTCGACCGCTATGACCTCGCTGGTTGGAATGAACCTTACCGTCACCGGACCTAACGGTTTCACATACACCTTTACCGATGCTGATAAATATACCTATCTCCCAGGGTATCTGGCGGTTCAGAAGCAGTATCCGACAAACGGACTGGAGGCTGGGGTATATACCTTCACGTTTACTGACGTAAACGGCAATAAGAGCTATCGGGTCGCCACGTACGGTGTGCCAAAAACAGTGCCAAAGGTTGATATCACAACAATTCGTACACAGCGTAATGCTGACGGCAGCTACCGTGTATCATGGGTTCCGCTCTACGATTCAAGCCGCACCTGGTACTACCGGCTGCGCCTGAATGACGGTGCCGGTAATCCGGTTTATGTTGGCAGGCGCAAGATGGATAATTACGATATTATACCAGCTATGTCTGACGGATCTTATCAGCTTCGTATAGAAGCACATGAAGCACAGAGTTATGACCTGACTTTCAACCGCTCAAATGGTGACTACTTACCTCTAACTTTTTCAGCTTCGGACTATGACCCGCAGATAGCCACAATTACCAATGCTGCGGTATTTAACCGCACAGATGGTTCCGCAGGTTCGCTTGCAACAGAGGCGGTCATCTATTTCAATACTATGGGAACTTCAGTAACTCTTCTGGAGCTGAACGGTCCCTCAGGCTTATACACCTTTGATCTTACTGCCGATGTGAACAGCAGCAACTCCTTTTACAAGGATTTTACTACACCGCTGACTGCCGGCAATTACATTTTCCATGCTGTAATCAACGGGCGTGATCATTACGCTAAAGCAGTACTGACAACACCGGCGCCATTTCCTTCTGTCGATACTGCTACCATGCAGGCAGAATATACAGATGCCGCAAAAACGATGGTGCAGTTCAGCTGGGCTCCGGTCAATAGCACCAAGATGCTCTATTATCGGATAACGGTGAAAAACGCGACTACCAACAGCACTGTATATCAACCGGCAGCATTCAACGGCAACTCAATGACTGTCAGCACTTCCGTAATTGGTGATCCGTCAAACCTGAAATGGCGGGTGGATGCTTTTGACAGCATTTCGCTCAACACACGAAGAAATCATCACGCCTCTTCAGTAATACCGCTGGTTGTTAAACCGTATTCCGGTGGGCTTATGATCGGTTCCGGTAGAGTTATGTCGAAGACGGACTCAGTCGGGTTTACCGGTACACTTTTCAGCCAGAATGCCATACTCCCAGCAGGCACAACACTTTCGGAGGTAAAAATTACCGGACCTGATGCCATTACTCGTGATCTGCTGAAAGAGCGGTGGTATTCCGGCTTATACGGCGGTACATATCTTCATTATGAAACGAGCAAGTCGCCAGCCGGTCTTTATACATTCTCAGTTGCCGACAGCAGCGGCAATCGCCTGACCCGTTACAAATATCTCCCTGCGGATCAACCTGTTCCGGCGGTAGATTCCCGCAGCGTGAAAATAAACCGCGAAAACAGCGGAATCCGTATATCGTGGGCACCGGTACTTTCCGATCTCCCCATAGTCTATCGACTGACTGTTTATGCCAGGAACGATCTGAACGGTGACGGGGTTATGGATAGAGTTTATTCCGCAACAACCGCAATTGATCTTAATAACGATAACACGGCAGAAACAACTACAATACTGCCGGTTTCCAGTGTGATGCTGCCGTTCGAGGCGCTATCTTCTCCATCTCCGCTGATGATTTCGATAAATGCGGATGATGCGCATGGCGGGTATCTCGTCAATAATACCGGTACTGCAACAATCTTCAAATATCAGGGTTATGACTACGATTATTCAACTATTGTGGATGCAGATGGTGACGGCTATGCCGCCGATGTCGATCCGAATGATACTGACCCTGCCGTTTACCCCTTCTCACCGGATATTATTCCAGACCTGCCGGTTGCTTCAGCAGTTCCGGCGGGGGGGATGTATAACTCAAACCAGAGTGTGACACTAACTGCTTCAAAATCTGGAGCCATCTATTATACGCTTGATGGCACTCTCCCAACCTATCCTGCAAGCGGGAGTACATTAGTCTATGCAGCTCCGATTGCCGTATCAAAAGATACCACCATCCGTTTTTTTGCGGTTGATGCAAATGGTGTGGCAGGGGGTGAACGAACAGCAGTCTATACAATCGACGCTGCGCGTCCGACAACCGTTGCGGTTCCTGCCGGAGGTATATACAGCGCTGCAACCCAGGTCAGACTCACATCAAACAAACCGGGATCAATATATTTTACCCAGGACGGCTCTAATCCGGTTTACCCGCCTGCACCTAATGGAAGTACCAGGGTTTACATCGGGCCGGTTACAATGCCGCTTAACGGAACAAGCGGCACACTAAAATATTTCGCCCGCGATCTTGCAGGCAACCTCGAATCTGTACAGAGCCAGACCTACACGGTTGACACAACAGCATTGAGTGTATCGGCAAATCCGGCAGGCGGCTTATACAACGGCGCGATATCTGTGAACCTTACGGCAACACGAAATGCCGCTGTCTATTATACCGTTGACGGAACTACACCGATTTGCGGAGGCGGCGGAACAGAAAGTCTTTATACCTTGCCAGTTCAGCTTTCGGAAGCTGCAACAATAAGTTATATAGCCTGTGACGGCGTAAACCAGACCGCTGTTGTTTCTGAAAGCTACATTTTTGATAATGTTACCCCGAATATTGTTAATTATTATCCAGGGTACGGGGCTTCAGCGCTTCCTCTTGAAACTGTAATTACGATAAATTTTGATAAAGCGATGAACGGGGCTACCATTCCGGCACCAAGCCGTATTCTCAGAATCGGCAACCAGTTCATACCGGCAACCGGCGGACTTGATGTCTCCGGTACAACTCTTAATATTGTTCCAAGCTCACCTCTGGTATTCGGTACAACCTACAGCGTGGTGCTGGACTCTGCCAAGGACCTCGCCGGGAATGCGCTTGTTCCGTTCAGCAGCAGTTTTACCACCGTTTCGCAGAGTGCCACAGCTGTTGTGCCGGTTGTAACTCTGGATACTTCCGCTAAATCAGTTATTTCCGGCAATGATGTGACTGCCACCGGAATTGTTACGGCAGGCTCAACCAGTATGGCATCAAGAGATCTCCTGCTGGTTGTTACACGTCCTGACGGCGGAGTTGAGCCTCTATCGCTGACAACAGATTCCAACGGAATTTACACGAGCAGTCTTAAAAACACCCTCGTACAGCCGGGGCGTTATCAGATACAGGCATTTCTGGGTGACGGCGGTGAGTTAGCGCCGGTCTCTTCGCCTATGATAACTGTTACGGTACTGCCTGTAGCAGGTTATGCAATTATCGCGCAGGGGAGCGTTCCAAGTTCCGAAGGTGCGGTCTCTTATGAAAAGACACTTTACCGTGCCAAACAGTCTCTCCTTGCCCGTGGCTTTGCGGAAGAGAATATATTGGTGCTGGACAGCACCCAGCCGAAAATATTCAGCAAGCTGGAGCTTATGTTTGCGATTACCGACTGGGCAAAAACAAAGCTGCTGACTCAGGCAGCACCGCTGCATATCATATTGGCGGATCATGGAGATGTGGACAAATTTTTCCTTGATGACGAAGTCCTGACTCCAACGGAGCTTGCAGACTGGATAACCGATCTGGAGAATTCGATTGATGCCGCTGCATTGGCACAGCCACGCTATATCATAATGGGGAGCTGCTATTCCGGGACATTTATCCCTGAATTAGCCAAGGCGGGGCGCATAATCATCACCAGTACATCTGCTGATGAACAGTCATTCCGTGGTCCTGCAGAGCCGGACGGTATCAGAAGCGGGGAGTATTTCCTCGATCAGTATTTCGGTTTCCTGAAACAGGGGCAGTCGGTACGCGATGCCTTCAATAACGCTGTGGAAAGTATCAGCGAATATTCGCGCAGAGGGGGTACGGTAAGTGCCGGAACGGATATTTCTCTCCAGACTCCGCTTTTCAGTATTGATGGTGATACAAAAGGTGCAGTGCAGGTTTCTGCCGGTGTTGAAGATAATGCACCAAACACCCTTTATCTGGGAACCGGTCTGGACGAAGCGTTTAATCCGGCTAATCTTGTTCCCGTTGAACGCTCTGAAGCTATATCGTCACTATTTATCGAAAGCAGCGCTACTGCTGCCGACATTACAATGGCAGGAGTAGCGGGCCAAAAAGCATGGTTTGAGATACGAAAACCATCTGCAACATCAAGCGGCGTACCTGAAGCAGACAGCAAACAGCTTCTTGTTGATCTGCCGACTACCGATATGGTCGAAACATCCAGCGGTATATACAAGGGTACTTATTCCGGATTAACAGAGTCAGGTACCTGGACGGTTATTGCCCATCTGCAGGATGCTGCTGACAATAAATCGGAAGTATTCAGCAGAAATATTACTCTCTACAAAAAACGGAGCGGCAATACTGTTCCTGCAGCTCCGGTTCTCGAATACCCTGAAGATATGAGCACACAGCGTACTGCTCTCGCACTTTCGTGGGGGAAATCGCTGGATCCTGACAAAGATGCAGTTACATATACCGTGTTGATAAGTCGTAATCCTGATATGTCTAACCCATCTCTTGTTCGTGAAGGGATAAACGATACATTCCTTGTAATCAAATATGAAGACGGTCTGCTTGATCTTGGCAATTACTACTGGCAGGTTAAAGCGGTTGACAGCTACGGCGGGCTCTCCGCCAGTGCAATCCGCACATTCTCGACAGATAATACCAATGGGGGGATAGCTTTCCTTACCGGAACAGTCTCAGACTCCGGCACTGCGGCAACAGTAAGTGATGCCAATGTTACAGTAGGTGTTTACTCTGTAAAATCGTTAGTTAATGGCAAATATCTGATAGCCATACAGCCGGGCAGTTTTAATGTCTCCTTCTCCGCAACCGGCTATGACACAACGACACTGAGGGGGCTGAGTGCAGTTCCGATGAAGGCGGCTACGAGGAATATTGCTCTTGTCCCGACTGCCGCTGCTTCTTACAAAATAACTGCAACCTATGATGTCGCAAAAGGTTATCTGGACTGTCCGGTTACCGTATCGGCAGGTATTGCAGGGGTCTGTACCCTCCAGACTAAACCGGGTTATCAGCTTACATCGGTAGAAGGGTGCGGCGGTACATTGGCAGGTACTTCATATTCAACCGCAGCTGCCAGCGCAGATTGTACAGTTACTGCGACTTTTAACGAACTTGTCGCCGCAAAACCGGGCGACTGCGACAACCGTGGAGGTGTCACCATTGCCGAGGTGCAGAGTGCGATTAATATGTTCCTTGGGCTGAAAACCGTGGAAGCTTGTGTGGATACAGATGGATTGAATGGAGTCTCAATCGCTGAGGTGCAGAAGACGATCAACAGCTTTCTGGGGCTGTAAAAAATGGTGAAAAGCAGAGGTATGAGTGCTTCAAAACTCTCCGGCACTTTATTACTCATATTGGCAATTGCTCTGCTTTCACTCTTTACGGTTTTAAACATATTCCACAAAAACAATGAGGCGAATCAGAAAAACAGGGTTTCTCTGCCGTCTGATGTCGACAATGTTATTAAAGATTTCAAGTTTTCAGATATTCGTAAGGATGGTAATACCTACATTTATGGTAAACAGCTTGTAAGGCGTGGGAAAAAAATGTTTGGATTACGCTCGACAGTTGTTAAAACGACTATGCTTGATATGATTCAGGGGCGTTTTTCATCTTCAACTCATCTTGTTACATTTTCAGCCAGCGAGGGTGAATGGGAGACTTCTCCTGATTTACCACTTGATTTGAAGAACAATGTTATAATTTCACTCGACAGACGTCAGCTTAATAATGTAGAAAGAGCAAAAATATATTTTAATCAGGGTAGAATTGTAACTTTTGGTACAAAAAGGGATGAGTATAGATTTAAGTAAATCCGGTTTGGAGGTTTGAAATGAGAAAAAGAGTCAGCCTTATACTGTTGGTGCTGTTTGCAATTAGCGCTCTTGTAGCTGTAGCCGGTGTTCAGGAAAAAGTGGTTCGGCTGCTTTCCAGTTCACCCGATGGGGTGGTACAGGCAACGACGCCGACCACCCAATCTTTAATTGATGCCGGGAAGGTTTTCTTGACATCTAAAAATATAATCGCAGCCCGAAACAGCTTCAAGCAGGCTGTAGAGCTTGATGCCACCAATCAGGAAGCGCAGTTTCTGTACGGATTAACCCGTATATTTGCTGTTTATGAGGATAACCAGTACGTGCAGACAGCTGGACTCGATAGCATTCGGGAGATTCTTGAACTTTCGGGGCTCAGCTTTACGAACTTTGGACTGTATGACACCCAGACCGCTCCCGCCACAGGGACAGGATTTCCGTCAACCACCCCCCGCAGTGGAGATGTCATAAATTATGTCTCAACCAGGGTTCTGCCGGAGATAAACGGAGCGATTGGAAACTTTGGCGCAGTCACTAACGCGACTTTTGTCTCTTCGCTTGACCCTTCCGCTGTTATGAACTCATACGCTCAGACCGTAAATGTTGACTACGGTGATGTTCAGGTTCTTAAAGCGATAGCTTCGCTTATGGTGTGCAACCTGGAGCTGTTGAATGTTTACGGGCTTGATTTCAGCCCGCCTGATGTATTTGGTGGTGCTCCCGAACTGCAGCTGAAGAGGCTGCATGATCTGGTAGTTGCCTCCCCCAAACTCCTTACTCCGGTCAAGCCTGCCAGTCTTACAACTGCAAAAGCCGGTCTGGTTGGTTTTATCGATACTTTTAAAACTGCTGCAACAGCAATCGGAAAGCGTACCGATAAGGGTGGTCACGCCTTTGTACTCGATATTCCGCTTAATGACTCACCGATCGGCTCAACTACATTCGAGGTTAACCAGATTATTAAATCTATGGATGAGATAAAAGCGTCTCTTTCGGGGGCAACTTACTACTCGTTTACCGGTAGTACAGTGGTTAATCTCTCTAAATTCTTTAACGCTGCAGCTCCGATAAATATCCGTCAGCAGCTTGTTACCTGTACCTCAACCGGCGGAGTTCTGGATGATATGACCATAGGCGGTCTCTTTCCGCTCGGTTTAAGCGATCTGCAGAATAGTTTGCTGTTTCAGAAAGATTTTATAAAAAGTGCCGCCTGCAGTGGATATGAAAAACCGGAAGTTTCTGTTCCAGACAGAATATTCTTCTCCTCTATGAATCCCGGTTCCAACACAATGGAATCAAATATAACCATTCAAAACAGCGGGCTTGCCCCCCTCGTTGTAAGCTCTATTAAGGTTCTTGGCGATAGCTCAGCCGATTTTACAATATCTAATGTCAGCTGCAGTTCAACTACTCCGACCCTTGCTCTAGGAACCTCCTGTGATGTTAAAGTCTCCTATAATACAATGAGCGGCAATGGGTTTAGCTCCGCATATATCGAGCTTGCCAGCAATGCTCCGACGGCAAAGACGATTATTCCGATGTATGTCATGACCGCTACCACAACCCCTGCTGAAAAACAGCTCTCAATAACTTTATCCGGAACTGGAACCGGAACAGTAGAGTCTTTTTATTATGACCCGAACTCAATGAATTTTAGATCCATAATTTGCTCGTCCGGGACCTGCACCCAGCCGGTTGCAGTGCAGCAGACAATCAGGCTGAAAGCCATGCCGGATGATTTCACACATCTGACAAAATGGGTCGGGTGTGATTCAGTAGACGGAACTGACTGTATAGTTAATTGTGCTAAAGACAATGCAGTTACCGCGCAGTTTGATTTAGATCCACGTACATTATCAGTTACCGTTTATCCGACACCGGGGAGTTACTCGACTCATAAGGCTGTTTCGTTTGTCACGAATGAACAGGTAACTATCAAATATACCCTGGATGGCACAATCCCTGTAGACACATCAATGAACTATGAAGGCCCTATAGATCTGCCGATAGGTACTACAACGGTAAGATACGGATACATTGGTAAAGGGGCTGCAACTCCTACATACGGTTCCGCAACCTACACGATAACACCTCCTACTCCTAATCCACCCGAAATAACCAGTTTTGCGGCATCAACCACTCCGGGAAGTTTTACTGTAAAAATAACCGACCTGTCGGTAAGCGACAGCGCTGCAACAGCAGCGTACTGTGTCACTTCACACCCGGATCCCGGGTCATGCAGCTGGGCGTATGGGGAGATTCCAAATAGCTATTTTGATTTTGTTGCGTTTGGTTATTATGGAACGTATCCGATTTATGCTTATGTAAAGGATGAGTTTGACAGGGTTTCAACGGTAGCAACTACCGATGTTACCTATGCCCCTGACACCACACCGCCGGTTTTGCAAAGTATGATTCCGGTTATTGGGGGTGTCGATGTTCCGATAACCACTGATTTTACTATGAATTTTAACGAAGGGATAAATACCTACAATATGGATGGGACACCTAACTGCCCACTCCATATCCCATGTACTATGAGTTTTAATTCCGTGGTTAATCAGCTTACTGTAAAACCGCTGTTTCCTTTGGAGTATTCAAAAAGCTATGGTGGCGCATGGTGGGTCAGTGATTATGCCGGCAATTCCACCCCGCTTACTATCGCTTTTACCACAGTAAAAAAACCGGATAATGTCTCTATTCCGACACTTACTCTTGATCTTTCAGCAAACGGGGTTATAACCGGAAACCCTGTTTATGCGAGCGGTGTGATAAATGTTACAAACAACTCGGTAGCAAATCAGAATATTTCTCTGGTCATAACCAAACCTGACGGGAGCCTGCATTTTGAATCAGTTACGACAGATCAGGATGGACTCTACTCCGATATTCCGCTCACTTCTTACCTCGGTCAGCTTGGAACCTACAAAATACAGGCATTCGGTGGTAGCGGCACCGGCTCTACAGCACCTAACAAATCCGAAATAAAACAGCTGCGTGTTCTCCCGGTCGCAGGTTATGCGATTGTTCTGCAGGGGCGCATACCGAGCGGAGAGGGTGCGGAAGCGCACGCAAAAACCGCCACCCGTGTGAAAAACGCCCTGCTGGCGCGTGGTCTCACCTCTGAAAATATTATCTCTATCACTTCCAATGATTTCAGCAGCGGTAAAGCCGAACTGCAGGCAGCCCTTTACGCTGTTGCCGCAAGAGCGAACATCACTCCTGCACCTCTGAATCTTATTCTCATTGACCACGGTGATCCGGCTGAGTTCCATCTCGGAGCGGAAGTTATCACACCAGCCGAACTCGCCGGCTGGCTGGATACCATGGAAAATATGCTTGTCGCTTCCGCTGCTCTGCAGCCCCGAATGGTTGTTGTAGGCTCCTGCTATTCCGGAACATTCATACCGGCGCTTGCAAAAGTGGGGCGAACCATTATTACAAGTGCGTCCAATACCGAACAGTCGTTCCGTGGGCCGTCTGAGCCTGACGGTATCCGAAGCGGTGAGTTTTTCCTTGATGAGTTATATCGTGGCTTACGCAGAGGTGAATCGTTAAGAGATGCTTTTAACAAGGGTGCAGCTGCGGTGCGTGTTCAGTCCCGTCGTGGTGGTGTTGTAAGCTCAAGTGACGACAAAGCGCTGCAGAACCCGCTGATAAGCTATAGAGGGGACACAACAGGCGTGACAGAAATACCTACCGGTGTTGCTGATGATGCACCGGATGTCGCTTATCTCGGTTCCGGCGATAACTTTGCCTACGATCCGCAGGGTATGATTCCGCATGATCGTACGGCTGCAGTAACAACGCTTTTCCTCGATGAGAACAGCAGCAGTAAAGAAGTCTCACTTAAAGTGGATCAGAGCCAGAGCGGTTGGAACGCCTGGTTTGAAATTCGTAAGCCGTCACTTCCACTCGCCCTTGATGGCGGGAGCAGCCAGTTGATTGCAGAACTCCCCCGCGTACAGATGCTATACGATGCGGCAGCAGGTTCATTTACAGGTACTTATGCCGAATTCACAGATGCCGGCAGCTACGATATAACCATCTATCTGCAGGACCCATCAACCGGGGAGATATCACCGAAGCGCATCGCGCTGTATCGGGAGCGCGCCAACAACAGCACTCCGCAGGCACCTGTTCTGGCTGCACCAACAGGCGCTTTAACAACCGCCAGCGCATTTATGGCTGAATGGAGCGAATCTATTGATCCAGACGGAGATACTGTTACATATACCATGCTGGTCAGCAAACAGGCTGATATGGGAAATCCGGTTCTTGTCAAGGAGGGGCTGAATATACCTGCAAATGTAATCACTTATGATGACGGACTGCGCGACCTGACAACATACTACTGGCAGGTATGGGCGGTAGACAGTTATGGCGCTGTAACCAAAAGCGGAGTTGAGAGTTTCAGGACAGATAATACCAACGGACTACCCAGCTACATAACCGGAGTTGTACGCAATAAAACAACCGGATCAAAGCTCCCTGCTGTAAGCCTGGATACAGCAAAAGCATCTTACAAGAGTTACTCTAACGGTGCTTTCCTCATAGCAGCAGCACCGGGAAGCATTCTTTTAACGGCATCTGCTGACGGCTACACGGCAAAACCTGTATCACTTATTGTATCTCCGGGCAAGGTAACCACTCAGAATATTGAACTTAGCCCACTCGCTCCGGAGACCGTCAACATCACATCAGTCGTATCCAGCGCAGCCGCCAGCGGCTATCTGGACTGTCCTGCAGTTGTTACTAAAGGGGCTGAGGTTTCATGCAGTATGCAGGCAGGAACCGGATACCAGTTCTCAGCAATAGAAGGGTGTGGCGGAGAACTATCCGGCAACCGGTATAACCTCACCGCCACAACAGACTGTAGTGTAACCGCCAGCTTTATACCGGTTATTCCGTCAGGTACAACCGTGTATTCAGTAACCGGTTCATCAACAGTCGGTGGATCTCTTGTCTGTATCCCCGCAACAGTAACAAGCGGCGCTTCAAGCACCTGTGTTCTGAACACGCTTCCAGGTTTCAAGCTGACTGCGCTTACTGATAACGCTGCAGCTTTGGAACTGCCTACAGGCAAAAATTTCACCATAAGCAACATCACAGCAAACCATGCTGTATCTGCAACCTTCATTAATGACAGGCCCGGTGACTGCAACGGATCAGGAACAGTCGACATTGCAGAAGTGCAATCCGCTATCAATATGTTCCTGGGTCTTAAATCGGTTCAAGCGTGTGTTGATACGGATGGAATAAATGGAGTCTCAATAGCCGAGGTTCAGAAAACTATTAATAGTTTTCTAGGTTTGTAGAGAATTAAAATCGCCGTATGAGAAAAGAGCCTTGGTTGAAGTTACAATCAAGGCTCTTTCTTTTCTACAGATTTGATATTAATGCACGTTGCTCCTTAGCTGCCGAAGACAATAACGTCTCCATTATCGAACTGCAGAGAACTATCAACAGCTTTCCGGGGTTAAAGACGATATCTCAGTTGTAATTATAATTGACAATTACTGCCATTAATGTAAATAATTATTATCATTATGAGTAAAAGAAGCGTTACAATCTACCCCTCTTCGGCAAAAGAACTTGAAGCCATGGGACAACGTCTCAAAGATGCACGCTTGCGTCGTCGTTTTTCTATGGAGACTGTCTGTGCCAGGGCGGATATCTCGCGTCCTACCCTCTACAAGGTCGAGAATGGAGACCCGTCCGTTGCCATGGGAATTTACGTTCAAGTACTCCGTGTCTTGGGACTGCTAGATGATCTGGGGGTGATTGCCAAGGAAGATGTCTTGGGCCGACGTCTTCAGGATGAAGCCCTGCCGCACCGCAAACGAGCGCCAAAAAAAACGCAACAAACCGGTGCCTTAGATGGCTAAAGTACAAGGCGAACATATCTGGGTCTGGCTTGATGATCCGTTATTCGGCTCCTTGCAGCGGATCGGCACACTGTCCCGTGGCGACCGTGGGAGTGTGCGCTTTGCATATGAGCCGACATGGCTTAAGAAAGCCCATGCCTTTCCTCTTGACCCTGAACTGGACTTGACTGCCGGCGAATTCTACCCTGGCAATACCAACTTCGGGGTCTTTATGGATTCCTGTCCTGATCGATGGGGACAGATCCTGATGAAGCGAAGGGAAGCGGTCGAGGCTCGTGAACAGGGGCGCACAACGAGGACAGTTGGTGCATGGGAGTTTCTGCTGGGGGTTCAGGACTGCACTCGTATGGGGGCTCTCCGGTTCAGTCGCCCGGACACAGATCTCTTTCTAGCAGATGAAACTCGCTCGGCGCCACCGATTGCCAGAATTGCCGAACTACAAACTGTGGCATTTGAGCTGAGCAGAAAGAAGCAGGATGATCTGGACAAGATCAGGGAGTGGCTGAAGGTTCTGGTTGCACCTGGTTCGTCACTTGGCGGCGCCCGTCCAAAAGCCAATCTGCTTGACGAGGATGGGACTCTCTGGATTGCCAAGTTCCCGTCAGCTGATGATGATTATGATGTGGCACTTTGGGAAATGCTGCTGCAGGAGCTTGCCAGGGAGTGTGGGATCAACGTTCCTGCTTCCCGTTTACTGCAGGTCGGCAGCGGCTATCGCACTTTCATGGTGAAACGATTTGACCGGGACGGCACTGCAAGACGTTTTTTTGCATCAGCTATGGCCATGACCGGGCATCAGGATACCGAAGATGCCAGTTATCTGGAGTTAGCAGAGTTTATTGCTACCTGGGGCGAGCCGGATCATATTAACCATGACCTTGCGGAGCTTTTTACCCGGGTTGTCTTCAATGTTGCGACCGCCAACCGTGACGACCATCTCCGTAATCATGGTTTCATGAGAACACCCGCTGGCTGGCGTCTTGCCCCCGCTTTTGATATGAACCCGTCATTCAAAAAGGATGAACACGTCCTTGCCCTGGATCTTTATGCCCGACAGCCGGATATGGCTGTCGTACTGGAAACAGCAGAGTATTATCGTCTCGGAATGGACAAGGCACAGGAGATTGTCAGTCGGGTAGGTAGGGTGATCGGCGGGTGGAGGGCTCGTGCCAGAAGGCTCGGCTTGTCAGCTTACGAAATTTCCGAGGCTGAGCATCTGTTTCAGATGTGACACAAATCTATAATCCTGAGTATGTTCCGAAAAATATTTTTATTTCCATTCAATTCTCAATAAATTCGTTTCTTGGGTTGTAAACCAAGTATGGAGTTTTTGGTGCCTGGATAGATTTCTGTAAAAAAGAGGTCGTACATTATTTGAAATATGTTATAAAGCATATAAGAAAGTGGTTTTTAATTTAAACCGTCTGAATACGGAGGCTCTAATGTCTGATTATTACTCTGTAAACTCATTTAGATCGCTGAAATCCCCCCCCCTTCTCACTCGCTTCATATCCATTTTACTGCTTGCCCTTACAATAGCTGCTCCTGCTGTTCGTGCAGAGTCAGCGGAGACAAAAGAGTGGTATCGTCTGCTCACCAATAGCGTTCCTTATCAACCTCAGAGCATAACCCAAGATGCTGATGGTGGGATCTGGATCACTTCGGTGGATGGTACAGAGCCGGTTTCCGGAGTCTGGTATAAACCTTCCGCTGTCTCTGAAGCACCATCTTTCACACACATTACTAACGACCCCCGAAACAACGCTCTAAACTCCGATTTTAACCCGCCAGTCGTAAAACCTCAGCTGACTGCTCCGGTTCAATACGTCATCAGGGACAAACAGGGGAATGTCTGGTACGCCCTTAACAACAGGACTGTTCTTTGCGAAAAGGCTGATAAAAGCTGGCTCACCTTTGCAATGCCAGATTCATCAGACATACAGCCTGGTGTCGGCACAAGCGGTGTAGACAGCGCACACAGAATACGCCTGATCGACAAACCGGACGGAACTCAGGAAAAGCTGCTCATAGCTGCAAGGGGGATTGTCCGTATCAGCGCCGCATTTGGTGTTGTAGAAACACGACAGGCCTATGATATCTATAACAACAGCTTTATTACCGATGCTCTTATTGACAGCAGCGGACGTTACTGGATCACTTCCGGGCGAGGTCTGGAGCAGGGAACTTCACTTGTAAATACCACTTATGTTAAAGATCTCTACCCCTCCGCAGAATATCCAACCGCACCTGGAACAGAAACAATGATAAGCCGGATAGTGGAGGATTCGCTCGGCAACATCTGGTTCTGCTCCGACTTTGGGTATGGCGTTGACGGTATCTACTGCTATAACAAATCTGGGAATTGGATTAAATATTCTGATGGTCCGGTTAATGATATAGGTCTTCGGGCACATGATATAGCTGCCGGAAGTGACGGAACAGTCTGGTTCGGAAGCGTCTACAGCGGAGCTGGGGCAATTCTTCGATATGACCCTGCAGGTGGTGGAGTATGGACCCGTTTCACCCAGGCAGAGCTTGGGCTGGATAGCGGCGAAGTTCATGGACTTGCTGTAGATGGTACGGGGTTGTGGTTCATAACTGCCTACAATCCAGGCATTACCGGAAACGGAACCGGAGCGCATTACCTCTCTTTCACAGCTCAAAACCAGCCGATTGTTACCCATTATACCTACCGGGGCGACAGCAGTTCTCTCACAGCACTCCGTTTTAACCAGATTGCCGCAGACAAAAGCGGCGGTGTCTGGTTTCCAGCCTACGATGATCCCAGCATAGCCCGTTTGAAAGCTGATGGAAGCTGGCAGCAGTTTCGTCAGGCTGGTAATGTGGGGTTCGGGAGTTTCGGTGTTGTCGGTGCGGCTGCAGATTCCAATAACATCGTATATTTCGCGCCGTTGAGATCCGTTCCGGTAGCGTATGATGTTACCGCTGAACAGTGGCTCACCCTTCCGGCGGAACCATTCACTGACTTTTATTACTATGGTGTTTACGTTGATCCAGATAACGGAAAATGGTTCTACGGCGCATACGGAGTCTACTATCTAAATCCAGACAATACGGCATGGACAAGCTTTGCACCTGCAGAACTGCCTGGTTTTCCAGCTGATTATTATATCGAAGATGTACTGGTAGACAAAGGGGGGAACGTCTGGTTCATCTGTCGCAGTGAAGTAGTGCTTATGAAAAAGGGTGAGGCTGGAGGTGCTGCGACATGGTTCAGGTTTACCAACGGAAATGACGGTTTCAGCAGCGGTTACGGAGTAACGCAGGATGACAGCGGACAGGTCTGGAATGTCGCAAAACAGAAATTTGATTCATTGACCAATACATGGGTTACGGTTGATGATACAAGCGCCTTTGATCAGCGTAATCTTCAGTTTTTAAACGGTACTGTTCCGGCAGGGATGGACCTGACTAACGCCCTTTCACCTCTAAACAGCTGGTCAGGGGTAATTGAAAATCTTGTGACTATTGACACAAAAGGGACTTTATATTTCAGTGCCGGTCTAGGCTCTGTCTCAGGGGGGATCGCCGCATTTGGTCTGCTTCCGGCAAATGGCATCTGTGGCTCTTATGACGCGCAGAGCTATCCTGTCGCTCCATCAGCAAATCTCTGCAGCAGCGGAGCGGCATCAGTGGTTACCGGTATCGGCCCATGGAGCTGGAGTTGTACCGGCTCTAACGGTGGTGGCGCAGCATACTGTTCCGCCGAACTGCAGGCGGAAACATTCAAGCCTGGTGATTGCGACAGCAACGACAGTGTTACTATTGCCGAAGTACAGAGCAGCATAAATATGTTTCTCGGGCTTGGCACGGCAAAGGGTTGTGTAGATCAGGATGCAAATGGTAATGTTTCGATCGCCGAAGTTCAGAAAGTAATTAACAGCTTTCTTGGGATTTAGTGGGTCAGGATAAAGTGATTAAATCAAAAAACTTTATATCTATTGTATGCAGCAGTGCGATGATGGTCACTATTTTTATGTTATGCGGTTGTGCATCTCAGAAGACTGATCATAACATTTCAGTGTCAGCCGTTCCCGATATTGCAAAAAACCAAACGCTTGTACTCAAACTGGGTGGCGCAGTTGAGGGGATATCCGTTGGTGGAGTTGACGTAAACATAGAGATACCGCAAGCTGTTTTAATCAAAACCGGCGGAGGCGGTATTCTGGAAAATGGTGTCATTACATCTAAAATCCCTTCCGAGAAACTTTTATTGACAGGTAGATTAAGCGATAAAAACCTGAGAGTAGCGTTAATAAGTCCGGTCGGTATTAAAGACGGAGAGATCCTTCAAATTAAGCTGAATATCGAAAATAATAAAAGAATTGCCGCTGGAGATTTTCGGATAAAATCAGCAGAGATTATAGATTTAAAAGGGAATGTTCTGGACAATCTCACCATCGGTTTTGATCTTCAACCGTAGGGGCGGGTTTCAAACACGCCCTGGTGTTAAATCCGAACAATTCAAAAACGGGCGGGTCACGGACGCGCCCCTACGGGGGATACATGAAAAAAATGTTGTGGGTATGTTGTCTTGTTATCACCATTACTCTTCATTCACCATTCTCGACCGACGTACACGCCGCTCCCGCACCGGTCCCGCAGACTGGACAGACAGCCTGCTATAATTCGGAAGGAACTGAAATTTTCTGTGCCGGCACCGGACAGGATGGCGATATTAAAGATGGTGTTGCATGGCCGATCCCTCGCTTTACCGACAACAGCAACGGCACGGTGACCGACACCCTGACCGGACTGATCTGGCTGAAAAATGCCAACTGTTTTGGCACACAAACATGGGATGCTGCGCTGGCTTCTTCCAATACGCTCGCAAACGGCGCATGCGGTTTGAGTGATGGCTCAACCGCCGGTCAGTGGAGGCTTCCCAGTATTCGTGAATTGGGCGGACTGGTTGATCGCTCTCGAAGCAACCCTGCGCTCCCTGCCGGGCATCCGTTTACTGGCGTCCAGTCCTTTTACTATTGGTCCGGCAGTACCGGCGCCGGCGGTACAGGTTACGCCTGGGGCGTCTACATGGTCTACGGTAGCGTGGACAGCTACAGCAGTAAGACCGGCAGCATCTATGTCTGGCCCGTACGTTCGGGACAGTAGGCACTTTGGTTCTTTGATTCTTTGTACCTTTGTTTGTGAGGGTTAAAAATGGCAAGCTACGATCATCTCCCCATTTATCGGGATGCCATGCGATTGGCGGTTCATGTGGAAAACACTGTGCGCCTCTTTCGCCGGTAATAACCGGCATACCATGCCAGTCTGCCGTACCCGGAGGGGCCGGCAGGCGAAGACAGCAAAGAAAAGAGGCAAGTCCGTCCAGTCCAATAACTATTGGTCCGGCAGTACCAACGCCAACAATACAAATAACGCCTGGAACGTCAACATGAACAACGGTAACGTGAACAACAACAATAAGACCAACAACAACAATGTTTGGCCCGTACGTTCGGGAGAGTGGGTAGCGTCCCCGCGTGTGCTTTTCCCGGAACTGTATAGATCATATTTTCGCTGCCGGCGTATGAAACGTTCCACCCTGAATGCCCTTCGCCTTGAGGCCCGGGTTGAGACCAATATATACGAACTGGCTGAAGAACTGGCTGATGGCTCGTATAAGCCGACACGCTCAATCCGGTTTGCTGTAGAACGTCCCAAACTGCGTGAGATAGTCGCTGCTGACTTTCGCGACCGGGTGGTGCACCACTATCTGGTGGAACGACTGGAAAAAATCCATGAACCGATCTTTATCCATGACTCCTACGCCTGCCGTACAGGCAAAGGTGTTCACGCAGCATTGCAGCGGGTGCGTGATTTCATGCGGAAGGGGACTAAAAACGGAACGATTCCTCTGTATGCCCTGCATCTGGATGTAAAAAACTTCTTTACGAGCATTGACAAACGGATACTTGCAGAATTGCGGGATACAATCCGGCAGTTTTTGTATGAAAAACTTCATCTGCAGCTGAACACCCGCTATGCAGCCATAACCGATGTTCGAAACGGCATTGATTTTATCGGCTATATCATTCCATTCGTCCTGACTATGTACTGGTGCGGCGGCGTTCGATTAACAACCTGCAAAAACGCCTGCGCGCTTTTGAGAAAGAGTGCGTACAGGTTACACAGAGATCACCTGTTTTATACACAATTACGAAAAATTCCCCGGCTTTAACCCGTTTGCGGGGTGTTGTGGCATCATATTACGGGCATTTCAAGTGGGCGGATACACGACGTTTACGCAATTCGATGTTTAAACACTATCAATGGCTGAATGCGATGTTTCATATCGATACAAACGATATGCCGAGGTTGAAGGCATGTTTTAAACCTGACTGCTTGAGGAGCGTATGACCAAAGAAGAATTGATAGTGTACTGGCAAGAGTCATCGCAGGAAAATTATGATTCCATGCTCAATATGTTTGCCAGTGGTGAATATATGTGGTCATTGTTTGTTGGACATCTCTGTGTTGAAAAGTTGTTGAAAGCATACTTTGTAAAGCATGTAGAATCAATCGCACCACGCATACATGATCTGTATAAACTTGCTGTGAGATGCAACCTTGAAATGACTGAAGAGCAGATGGACGCGCTTCAATATGTTACCCTTTTCAATATTGAAGCACGATATGAAGAACACAAACGAGAATTTTATCATAAATGTACCAGACATTTTACAGAGCAGAATATCAAAACCATCGAAGGGTTGCGGACATGGCTTCTGGAAAAGATAAACAGCTGATTTACCGGGAAATAGAGCAATACGTCACGTTGCTGAAAACCAGAAATATCAGCATACTTCAGGCATATCTGTTTGGGTCGTACGCACGGGGAACAGCCGATGAATGGAGCGACATTGATCTTGCCGTTGTGACGGATAATTTTGAAGGTGACTCATTCGATTTTCGCTTCTTGTTGACGAAGCTGGCACGGAGTATTGATCCTGACATTGAACCTCACCCCTACAGAATGATCGATTTTAACAACAGTAATCCTGTTGCTGATGAGATTCTTCGTACTGGTGAACGGTTGTTTTAAGTGGGAAAATTTCTGAACCGGGATTTACAGGATGTATGGGATTAACTGGATTGAAATCCTGTCAATCTTCATAGTCCAATAAATCCTGGTTTAGACAGCAGGTTCAGACAAGATTGCAATGAAGAATGGAGAATTACGTATGAAAAATAATTTAAAATCCCGAACATCCAATAAATCCAGTAAATCCTGGTTCAGACGGCTTCTTTTTTTCACGCTCTTTATTCTCAATCTCCCATTCTCCGGTGTTGTTCATGCCGCTCCTGCAGCCACCCCAAAAACCGGGCAGACGGTCAGCTATGCCGCCGGTGACGATGGTGCGCTGCAACCGGGTATCGCCTCACCAGTGCCACGTTTTGTCGATAATGCCAACGGCACCGTAACAGACACCCTGACCGGACTTACCTGGCTGAAAGACGCCAACTGTTTTGGCACACAAATGTGGGATGCTGCTCTGGTCAAAAGTAACACCCTTGCCAGCGGCACCTGCGGCCTTAACGATGGTTCCGAAGCGGGTGACTGGCACCTCCCCAACAGCAATGAACTCTGGTCGCTGGTCGATTACGGGCGCTCCAACCCCGCGCTTCCTGCCGGGCATCCGTTTGCCAATGTCCAGTCCAGTAACTATTGGTCCGGCAGTACCTACGCCAACGGTACAAATAGCGCCTGGTACGTCTACATGATCTACGGTTTCGTGGGCTACGACGGTAAGACCTACTTCAACTATGTTTGGCCAGTACGTTCGGGACAGTCTTGGGTATTTGGTTCTTTGATACTTTCAGCCGATGCAACCGATATGGGCAATCTTCTGATTGGGGCGACAGGTGCCTCGGGGCAGATCCGCATCCGTAACAGCGGCGCAGCCGCTGCCAGTTTTTCAGCACAGCTTTCCGGTGTAAACACGTCTGAATATACTGTTACGCCGGGCGGCACAGCAGCGTGCGCCAGTCTGAATCCGACCCTTGCAGCTGGCGAAGCCTGCACGCTGTTGGTGACGGCGAAACCGACAAGCAGCGGCGCAAAAACAGCCAGCCTCAGCATTACCTCCGCTGGCGCAACTAAAGACATCCCCTTTACCGCGACTGCCTACAGTACAATATTTGGCACCATTACCGACCAGTCCACTAACCTGCCGGTATCCGGTGCAACTGTCACGCTCAACACCGGAACAGCCATCACCACAGACGCATCCGGTTTCTACGACTTCGGCCCTCTTGTTCCCGCAACCTACAGCATCACCGTAACAAAAACCGGCTACCAGAACGCCAGCAACAGTGCATCAAACCTGATCGTCTCTACTACCCAAAACGCCAAAGCCGACTTCGTACTTCCCACCGTTGGCACTTTCAACATAACCAGCACCATGCTCCCATCTGCCACTGCCGGAACAGCATACAGCAGCCGTGTCATGGTCACCGGCGGAACATTCCCCTATACCTTCAGTAAAGTTTACGGCAACCTGCCAGACGGTTTAACTCTTGATACTAACACAGGTATCATCTCCGGTACCCCCTCCGGCAGCGGCAGCTTCACATTTGCCATCGGTGTCACCGACAACACAGGCGCATACAGCGAACGTGAATTTACTATCGACCTCACCGCGACACTTGCTATCACAACTTCAAGCATTCCAAGGGCATTAACCGGCAGCAGCTATCCGACAGCAATCAGCGCCACCGGCGGCAAAGCACCTCTGGCATTTACACTTTCAAGCGGCACTCTTCCGACCGGACTGACGCTTACCACCACCGGAACCTTTACCGGCAAACCTTCAATAACCGGCGTCTTCCCGCTGACCATAACCGTCACAGACTCAACCGGTCGCACCGCCTCAAAAAACCTGACCATGAGTGTTGATAATCCACTCACCATCACGACCACCAAGATTGATGTTGCCAGTCAGGGAGTATCCTACGGTTTTACACCAACCGCCACCGGCGGTTACGGCACCTACAGTTGGAGTCTCTATGCCGGTATACTCCCTTCCGGCCTGACACTTGACTCAACCACCGGAATTATCAGCGGTACTCCAACTGAAGTAACAAGTCGCATAATCACTCTGCTGGTAAATGACTCATACGGTCGCACAGTTTTCAAAAGCTATCCGCTCACAGTAACCGTACCACTCGGCTTCACCGGGACTAAACTCCCGAACGCTGCTCTTAACACCTCATACAGCGATAAGGTTCAGGTAACCGGAGGTATTGCACCTTACAGCTTTACTACACCAGACACTATGCCTGCCGGTCTGACCTTTACTAACGGCACAATCACCGGAACAGCAACCCAGGCCGGAGTCAGTACCATCTCCATCACTGCCACCGACAGCAGCTACCCGACCCCTCAGACGGTAACTCAGAACTTCAGCATCCGGGTAACCAGCCTTTTAACCCCAACTACCCCCGCTTTGCTGACCAACGCTAAAAAAGGTACAGCCATAACACCTGTCACATTTAGCGCCACCGGCGGCTCCGCCCCCTATACCTGGACCCACATCGGCGGCGCACTACCGGGTGGAGTGACCTTCAACCCGACCACCGCAACCCTCTCCGGCACCCCCACAGATGCCGGTGACTTCAGCTTCACCCTGCACCTTGAAGACAGCGTCGGCAATAAGACCGGCGACACTGTTAACCCCGACAAAGTCTTTAGCCTTCATGTATCCGACACCCTGGCAGTCACCACCGCTGCTCTTCCCACCGCTGCACTCGGAACCCCCTACAGTGCCACCCTCACATCCACCGGCGGTCTCAAACCGATCACCTGGAGAGTAGCAATCGGAGCACTACCAGCCGGTATAACATTAGACACAGCAACCGGCCAGATTTCCGGAATCCCGACCGGAAGCGGTAGTACCTTCACAATACAAGCAAGAGACAGCGACACCCAGCAACAATCAGCCAACAAGCAACTAACAATAACCGTCAGTTCAACATTAACGATAATAGAAACAGCACTCCCTGACGCCCGCACCTCCACCCCGTACAGCACCAACATCCGTGCCCAGTTCGGCACCGCACCGTACAGCTGGAAAGTATCAGGGGGGGCACTTCCAACCGGCATAACCATCAACTCGACCGCCAGCAACGCCACTATCTCCGGCACACCGACAACCGCCGGCACCGGCAGCTTCACCATAGAAGTAGCTGACTCATCCGCCACACCGCAGAAAGTAACCCGTGACTTCACCCTGTCCGTACTTTCAGCAATGACAATAGACACTGCATCACTTGCAGCCGCTTCTGCCGGAACAGAGTACCACCAGACTATAAACGTCACCGGTGGCCAGACACCCTACACCTTTAGCGTAGTAAGCGGCACTCTTCCCGAAGGGCTCTTCCTTAACAGCGTATCCGGGGTCATCAGCGGCACTATTACCGGCAACTCCATGGGGAGTAACTTTACAATACGGGTAACCGACTCGGGAACCCCCTCTGCAAGTGTTGAAAAGCAGATGGTAGTTGCCGCCACCAGCGGTGTCACCATCTCCAAGAGCGAAGCGGCAGCCGGCACCATCAGCAGCAACCCTGCAGGGGCTTACTGTGACACCTTATGCGCCTCAACCACATACGGCTTTCCAGCCCAGACCAGTGTCACTCTCACCGCCACCCCCGCCTCCGGCTACTTCCTTGCCGGCTGGAACGGCTGTGACTCAAGTAACGGTAACGACTGCAGCATCACCGCAAGTGACGGACTTGCCATCACCGCCTCCTTCAGCCGTCAGATGGCGACCGGCCTGACAGTTGGTCCCCCTGTTACCAGTATCAAGATTAACGCAGCCGTCACCATCTCCGGAGTACTAGGCACCATACCGGCATCAACCGGCAGTTATCTGAACGGTAAGACCGTAACCGTAACCCTCACCAAACCTGACGGCACCAAGGTTGACTACACAACCACCACAACCGACAATTCGGGCAGCTGGACTCTTGAACTCCCCGCAATCTTCACCGCACCGGGGGCATACCTCGCCACTGCTTCATTTGCCGGTTCAACAGAACTGATCAACACCACCTCAGCCAGTGCTACCATCCTGATGGATAAGAGTGCCGGTTACGCTATCGTTGTTACCGGTAAGAGGAATGATAACTCCCTTCTTGATCTTCACAACACTTCTGCAGATGCTATCGTCAGAACTCTCAGGAAGCGGAGCTTCCTCGATACTAATATCAATCTTCTAAAGAGCAGCAGTACAACCGCTATCACCAAAGCAGACCTGCAGAGTGCCATCACCACCTGGGCTAAAGGCAAACTCGCCGGCTCAGCCGCTCCGCTCTACCTGATCATGGTGGATCACGGAAGCTCTAACGGCTTCGTTATGGGGGATGAGATACTGACACCGGCTGACCTTAACGCCTGGCTTGACACCCTTGAAGCAGACCCCGCAGTTACTTCTGCCATAAACAGCTACAAGCGTTTCATCATTGTCGGTTCCTGCTACTCCGGTCAGTTCATACCTGCTGTCTCCAAAGCAGGGAGAGTTGTTATAACCAGTGCCGGTTCAGACGAAGAGTCTATAGCAGGGGTAAAGCTGTACGATATCGACTCAAAGACCCTCTTCACTGGAGGTGAGTACTTCCTCGATTCACTCTTCACCTTCCTTGGCAGAGGGGATGACTTCAAAGACGCCTTTACTCATGCAGCAGGCGCACTACCTGCCCGTGACGTAAGACGACTCACCAACGGCTATCACTCCGGTGTCTGGGATGCTCTTGCCCAGCATCCACTCCTTGACGACAACGGAGACGGTACCGGCAGCTACTCACTCACCAGCAGCGACGGTACAACAGCAGCCACCATTAAGCTTGGCGAAGGGATCCAGACCAACGCCGGTGACAACCCCGCCGATATCAAAGCGGTAACACCGAACATAACCCTGGCAAACACAGAGACAACTACTACCCTCTGGCTGGAAGCTAATCTGGATGCCAGAGTAGGCACCGCATGGATTGAGATCAAGACACCCGAGACAACAGCAACCGGAGCAGGTACCGGTGGACAGGTACTGGTCAACCTTACAACAGTACCGCTTACTCACAATGCGACTACCGGGAGATGGGAAACAACCTGGAACGGTTTCGCTACTGACGGAAGGTACGATATCTTCCACTACACAACAGATGTACAGACAGGAGAGCAGTCAATACCGGTTCAGAGTACGCTCTACAGAAACAGAGCGAACAACACACCACCTACGGCATTTGATCTGACTACCCCTGAAGATCAGAGTACTCCTAATCAGGCATTCGGCACAGCGTGGAGTGAGAGTTCCGATAGCGATAACCTGACCTACACCATAGAAATAGCAACCGACCCGAACTTCACAACCGTAGTCTACAGAGAACAGGATATACAGCAGGGTGCTGCCATTATCCCTGATACGGCTCTTAAGACCTCGCCTGATTCAAGTACCTACATCTGTCAGAATAGAGATAGTGACTGCTGGTGGAGAGTTAAAGCAATCGACAGCTTTGGCGCTACTACCAATAGCACATCAAGCAGAAGCTTCAGTATCGTTACCACCAACGCACTACCTGCATTCATCAAGGGGTATGTAATAGACAGCATAACAAGCACCCCGATAATCGGAGCCACCATCAATACAACCAGATCACTTGCAAACGGTGCCTTTCTGCTTGCCTCTCAAAACAGCAGCGTAACGCTTACAGTTTCCGCTGCAGGATATGACTCCGCAAGCAAAAGTGTTACCGCAACAGCAGGCAGGGTTACTTCGGTGGCTATCAGTATGACGCCAAAGACGGCAACATCCAAACCGGGTGACTGCGACAACAATGGAACAGTAACGATTGCCGAGGTTCAGAGTGCTATTAATATGTTTCTCGGGCTGAAAACGGCAGAAGCGTGCGTTAATACGGATGGAGTAAACGGAGTCTCAATCGCTGAGGTGCAGAAGGCGATTAATTCGTTTCTGGGGTTGTAAAAATCACTAAACCCATCATAGCAGTAACATTCAAGCCCCATTGGCCATAACGGTCGGTGGGGCTTGAATAAAAATAATTACATGATACTGCTGAATGCTGCCTTGGTAGGGCACAAAAATTTTCAAGGGATTATGAACTTTCAGTAGGATAATGTTAAAGTTTCTATTTAAAGCACTCAAATCGACTGTTACGGTTGCGGGTGAATGCCATAATTAGCTTGCACCGACCTGAAATGGAGTGTAACGAGTTCTAATCTAAAGATTTATTCACAACTTGCGTGATGTCCAACTATTCATAAAATCCATAGATAAAAAAGGGAGTTCTCTTCATGAAACAGATCGTTACCAGCCTTGCGGCAATCATTATTCTCTCTTCATCCTCCATCGCCTTTTCCGCTCCAGCACCGGTGCCGCAAACCGGGCAGGACAAGTGTTATTTCTCGGATGGTACAGAGATCCCCTGTCCCGGAACCGGGCAGGATGGCGAGCTGAAACCGGGGCAGAAGCTGCCCGCCGTCCGTTTTACCGATAACACCGATGAAACCATGACCGACAATATGACCGGGTTGGTCTGGGCGAAGGATATGATGACACCTGGGCCAAGCGCGACATCATGCAGCAAGACCGGAACCTTTGTCTCTTGGCAAGAGTCGCTTGATCATGTCAAGTGCCTTAACCAGTATCGTTATCTCAATTTCAATGACTGGCGGTTGCCGACGGCGGATGAGTTGGCGAGTGTGGTTAATTATGGTGTGGCGGATCAACATGCATGGTTGACGACAGTAGGATTTACAATACCAGCAATGTCGGGCTCAAACGGTATATACTACTATTGGTCATCAAATACACAGGCTGACAATACGCCTAGCGCTTTTGTCCTGTCAAAAAGTGATGGCAATATATTAAGTTCATCAAAAAATTGTAGTTTTTTTGGTAATAATTGCAACCTAACTTTATGTAGTTATGTTGACGGCTATGGTAATCAAAGAAGCAGTACAAACGGGAATGATTGTGGTGTGGGCGGATGTTCAGGTTATTCATATCCTGCAGTATTCACCAAATGTTCATTCTCATTAGCTTGGCCTGTCCGAGGCAACCTGTAACTGTCTGAACAAGGATTCACCGGATTTAAGGATTTACCTGATTTTATAATCTTGAGAATCTGTGCATCCTTTAAATCCCAGTTCAGACAATTTGCTTAATAAAAAGGAAGCAACCGATATGAAGAAAGAAACCATTATCAGGCTGAACAATAGTTTTGAGGAATCTTCATATCAGGAAGATGGCGTTGAGTACTGGCTTGCCAGAGAGTTGCTGGCTTTGCTTGATTACGACGAATGGCGGAACTTTTCCAGGGTCATCGACAAGGCGAAAATAGCCTGCGAGAACTCTGGTCAGGGTGTTGCAGATCATTTTGTTGACGTCAACAAAATGATCGATCTTGCCAAGGGTGCCAAGCGGGAAGTCGATGACATCATGCTGACCCGCTACGCCTGCTACCTGATTGCTCAAAACGGTGATCCACGCAAGGAGCAGATCGCGTTTGCCCAAAGCTACTTTGCCATTCAGACGCGCAAACAGGAACTTCTTGAAGAGCGGATACTGTTGGTCGAACGTATGCAGGCACGAGAAAAACTGGTCGCCACAGAAACGGAACTTTCCCAGATAATTTATGAGCGAGGCGTAGATAATCAGGGTTTTGGTCGAATAAGAAGCAGAGGCGATCATGCTCTTTTCGGAGGGCATACGACTCTGAAGATGAAGAAACGGCTGGGGATGCCCGAAAACAGGGCATTGGCGGATTTCCTCCCGACTATAACCATTAAGGCGAAGGACTTGGCGACCGAAATCACCAATTTCAACGTCAAGCGGGACGACTTGCACGGTGAAGTGCGGATTACCGCCGAGCATGTCAAAAACAACAAGGATGTCAGGCTGTTGCTTGCAAAAAGTGACATCAAGCCGGAGGAATTACCTCCGGAAGAGGATATCAAGAAGCTGGAGCGAAGAGTAAAGGCGGAAGAGAAGCAGTTGTTGGGTAACGCAGTAAAGAGTCGTAAAAAAGCAAACTGAAATACACCGTTCATCAGGAAATATAATGAAACGACTATTCACATTATTCCGGCTCGCAATCATCTATTCATGGATAGTATCTGTCCCAGTTGTGCAAGCGGCCATCGTACCAGACGGCGGTCAGGCCAAATGCTATGACACTGCCGGTCTGGAGATTGCCTGCGCGGGTACAGGTCAGGCTGGCGAACTGCGATCCGGAGTTTCTTGGCCAGATCCGCGCTTCACTGCCAACTCTGATCTAACCATAAGTGATAACCTGACCGGCCTCGTTTGGGGTAACGACGGCAATTTTCCTGGTGCTGACTCTTGTAGTCCCGGTGTTACCAAGAGCTGGTTGGATGCCTTGGCCTATGTTTCCTGCCTGAATCAGACTGACTACCTTGGTCACAACGACTGGCGTTTACCGAGTATCCTCGAACTACGCAGCCTGATCAATTACGGAGAGCTTACACAATCCACCTGGCTGACAACGGCAGGTTTCACAGCAATTAAGGAGTTTGATTACTGGAGTTCTACCACTGCTGTTGCAGCACCATCCAGCGCCTTTAGCCTGAATATGAGTGGTGGCGGCGTTACCAATACTCTCAGCAAAACCACTGCCAGCTATGCGTTGCCGGTGCGTGGAGGGATCGATGCCTTCACGGTTCTGCCAACCAGCAACAGTTTTGGCAGCGTTACCATCAACAGCCAATCAGAAGCGAAAGAATTTCAGATAATAAACGGTGGTGCAAACAGTATTATCGTCAGCAGCATCAGCATTACCGGCAGTAATCCGACACAGTTTACCGTTGCCACCGGTGGATCGGCACCATGCGCCACTCTAACACCAACATTGGCAGCCAACAGCTCGTGC
The DNA here is from genome assembly GCA_028683855.1 of Desulfuromonadaceae bacterium. Classification (GTDB taxonomy): domain Bacteria; phylum Desulfobacterota; class Desulfuromonadia; order Geobacterales; family Pseudopelobacteraceae; genus JACRCG01. The sequence goes on along the minus strand of JAQUHA010000004.1, from coordinate 87,809 downwards.
AGCGTCACGGTGGTCTTCTCGCCAACAGTCAGCGGTCCCCAAAGTGCCATCCTTAATATTGCCAGTAACTCGGCAATTCGCCCCACCTTTGATATACCGATCACCGGTATCTCCAGAGCAACCACCTCTTTCGCTGGCTCTGACGGCGGTCAGGCCAAATGCTATGACACTGCCGGTCTGGAAATTGCCTGCGCGGGTACAGGTCAGGCTGGCGAACTGCGATCCGGAGTTTCTTGGCCAGATCCGCGCTTCACTGCCAACTCTGATCTAACCATAAGTGATAACCTGACCGGCCTCGTTTGGGGTAACGACGGCAATTTTCCTGGTGCTGACTCTTGTAGTCCCGGTGTTACCAAGAGCTGGTTGGATGCCTTGGCCTATGTTTCCTGCCTGAATCAGACTGACTACCTTGGTCACAACGACTGGCGTTTACCGAGTATCCTCGAACTACGCAGCCTGATCAATTACGGAGAGCTTACACAATCCACCTGGCTGACAACGGCAGGTTTCACAGCAATTAAGGAGTTTGATTACTGGAGTTCTACCACTGCTGTTGCAGCACCATCCAGCGCCTTTAGCCTGAATATGAGTGGTGGCGGCGTTACCAATACTCTCAGCAAAACCACTGCCAGCTATGCGTTGCCGGTGCGTGGAGGGATATATTCAGTCTTCATTCAGCCAAATGTTTACAATTTTGGCACTGCCATCATAGGCTTGAGTTCTCCTAAAATGGAATTCAGTATAACCAACGGAGGAGAAAGTAGCATTTCCGTCAACGGTATCACCTTTACCGGCACCGACGCTTCGCAGTTCTACGTCATTCCAGGTGGTTTGTCACCCTGTCCGAATCTAACGCCAACGCTGAATGCCGGAGAAAGTTGTACGTTAACGGTTTTCTTTGCTCCAACTACGCCTACGTCGAAGAGTGCTGTTATGGAGGTGTACAGTGATGATGCAGCCATGCCATTAATATCGTCGGTTTTATCAGGCAATGGCACGCTCCAGACCTTCGCCATAACCCCTGCAGTCACCGGTCCTGGAGGTACAGTTTCATGCTCCTCACCGGTAAATATCGATACATCTTCCATCTGTACCCTTACCCCTTCGCCAGGCTATGTGCTCAACTCAATTACAGATAACGGAACTGATGTAAAAAGCTTTATGGACGGCAATATCTATACAATCAGTAACGTTATTAACAATCATGATGTAACCGTGACATTTGCCGACTTGATTGCACCAACTATTGAAACATTCACTATTCCGACATCGACAACGACTTTGACAATAGCCATAACCGCCTTTACTTCAACTGATAATGTTGCAGTTTCCGGATATTGTCTGTCTGAAACAGATAATTCAGCAGATTGTGTCTGGAAGACAAGTAAGCCGACAATTTACACGTTCACATCATCCGCTATCAAAAAACTCTATGCCTTTGTCAAAGATGCTGCTGGAAACATCTCAAATAGTGTATCTGCAAATGTGATTATAAATTCGCCGGATTTTATCAGTCCATCCATAACTGAATTTTCGATGCCGACTACATCAGACAGTCTGACAGTAGCCATTACAACCTTCACTGCAACCGACAATACCGCTGTCACAGCTTATTGTCTGACCGAAATCAACAGTTCAACCGGTTGCACATGGAAATCTGCAATTCCAGCAAGTTACACCTTCAGCGCTGCAGGCAATAAAACCCTCTTTGCCTTTGCCAAGGATTCTGTGGGGAATATTTCGGCCAGTAAGTCGGCTATTGCAACAATTGTGCTTCCAGATGCGAATGCCCCAACCATCGCAGCCTTCTCCATCCCGGCCACTGCCACTGCCCTGTCTGTATCCATAACCACCCTTACCGCAACCGACAACACCGCCGTTACTGCTTATTGCCTCACAGAAACCGACAGTGCCACCAACTGCACTTGGGACAGCACAAAGCCAACCAGCTATACCTTTACCACCGCTGGAAATAAAACCCTCTACGCCTTTGTCAAAGACGCAGCTGCAAACGTATCCAACTCGATTACCAGCACCACTGAAATCACCCTGCCAATCGTAGACACCACTCCACCAGTGGCAGTCATAACCTTACCGGTCAACAATATAACAATCCCCTCCCTGCTGGAAATCAGCGGTAGTGCCTCCGATATTGGTAGTAGCGTCGAAAAGGTAGAAATTCAGATTGTTCGGGGCACTGTTTATTATCTCCAGTCAGACGAACGCTGGATGACATCATCATACTGGTTCACAGCGAACGGCACTACATCATGGAAACTCTCATTACCCAATACACTATATACCGAAGGCGCCGTCTACACCGTCCATGCCCGTGCCTATGACACCATCGGCAATATCTCCTCTGAAGCCACCTCAACCTTTACCTACTCAACATCTTCAGCCACTCTGGCCTACACCACTGTCAGCATCAACCTCTCCGCCAACAACATCCTCCAGCAGGGGAACCTCACCATCGGCGGCAAGCTCACCCGTCTGCCTGACAACGGCAGCAGCATGAAGAGCAAAGCCATAACCCTCACCATCAGCAAACCGGACGGCACACAGGTCAACCCGAGCTACAGCACCACAACCACAACCGATCTCGGCGACTTCACCTTTAACGACATATCTGTATTTGATCAGAAAGGGAGTTACACAATACAGGCAAACTTTGCCGGCAGCGCCTCTCTCTCTGAATCAAGTTCCACAATACAAACCCTGCTGGTCGGGTCTCAGGCAGGCTATGCAGTAATCGTACAGGGTAAAATACCATCCGGTGAAGGCCTGACTGATCACAACAAAGCCACCAATCGCATCTACAGCGCACTTAAAGCACGCGGCTTTGATGACAGCAACATCCTCTACTACAACTACACCACTAACCAGAGTGGAGTGGACGCACTACCTGACAAAACCACCATCATGAATGCCGTCACCGGCATGGCAAACAGAATGAACGGATCACCAGCCCCCTTCTACCTCATCATGGTAGACCACGGCCTCGAAGACACCTTCTACCTCGGCAGTGAAACCATAACTCCTGCCGACATCAACAGCTGGTTGACAACATTGGAAGGTAACCTAAACAGCACCGCCAAAGCCGAACCACGCATGGTAATCCTTGGCTTCTGCTACTCCGGATCATTCATACCCACCCTTTCAGCACCCGGCAGAATCATCATCACCTCAGCCGCAGCAGACGAAGAATCGATCCGTGGATCACTGGAAAGCGACAACATCCGCAGCGGAGAACTCTTCCTCGACGACCTCTTTAAACAGCTCTCACGGGGGGAATCGCTAAGTGACGCCTTTGCCTACTCCTCAAACAACATCCTTATGAAAACCAGAAAAGGGAACGACTATATAAGCCGATATGGCGATAAATCATTCCAGCATCCGATGTTTGATGACGATGGTGACAAAGCGGGAACAATAATGGCCTCCAACCTCACCAAAACACTCTACCTCGGAGCAGGAGCAACTATAACCAACTCCGTCAACCAGGAAGACATCACAAGCGTTGCGCCAACGGCGCACCTTTCTCCAACAGCCACCCAGATCCAACTCTCACTCACCACCTTCGGCACTGCAGAAGCAGCCTGGGCAGAAATCAGGCTGCCCGACACCACCATCACCACTGGAAGCAGCAGCGGCCAATTAGTAATAGACCTGCCGAGAATACTGCTGACCCGCAATCCGAATGACCCGAAACAGTGGACAGGAACTGCAACACTCACCAACCTCTATCAGACCAATCCTCCGGCAGCACTTCCTGCCGGAACCTATGAAATCTACTACGCCGCCAGTGCAGGCGACAGCGTCTCCAGCATAACCCGTGCATTGGCATACAAGAACACAACCACCAACACCGCACCGACAGCACCGGAGCTACTGACACCGACCGCGAACAGCACAACCAAAACCATGACCGCCTTCACCTGGACTGACAGCAGTGATCCGGATAACGATCTTCTAACCTACACTCTAACCATCACCGACAGCCAGAATACTGTTGTCCACAAAGAAGAAGAAATCACCGTACCTTCTACCTACATCCCGGAAGGCATCCTCAAAGACGTCAGCAACTACAGCTGGAAAGTTGATGCAATCGATCAGTACGGCGCAATAACATCATCACAGGAGCAAGCCTTCTCAACCGACAACACCAACGGCCTCCCCGGCATCATCAAAGGCTACCTGCGCAGTTCAACTGGTGTGCCGATAACCAACGCAACCATCAACACCGGCACTGCAACTGCAACCACATACAGTAACGGCGCATTCCTCATCATGACCCAACCTGGAACTTATACCATCAGTGCCACTGCAACCGGATATCAACCGATGAGAGCATCAAACGTAACGGTATCACCCGGCAAAGCGATTGACGCCAGCATGAACCTGACCGTGGCGACTGCATCAAGCAAACCTGGTGACTGCGACAACAACGAAACAGTCACAATTGCTGAAGTTCAAAGTGCTATCAATATGTTTCTGGGGCTAAAAACGGCAGAAGCTTGTGTGGATACCAGCGGGGATAATGCTGTGTCTATTGCTGAGGTGCAGAAGGCTATTAATTCGTTTCTGGGGTTGTAACGTGTGTGACGCGAAATCAGAGGGGTCTTGTTTATGAAACTTTGGGGTGTTGCCATTATCATGTTTGCAGTACAGATTTTTACTTTTTCTGGAGAATGCTGCGCTGCGAGTACATGGCAGTCTATCGGACCGTTCCAGGGTTCTGTCCCTGAGATAGTCATTGATCCCACCAACAACCAAACCATCTATGTCGGCACCTGGTATGCAGGTGTCTTTAAATCGACAAACGGCGGTGCTTCATGGACCACGATCAACAACGGCATGAAGGTTTCATCTGTTTACTCACTTGCCCTTGATCCCATCGACAATCAGACCCTTTATGCCGGAACAGACGGCTGTGGTGTTTTCAAATCTACCAACGCTGGAGCTTCATGGACTGCAATCAACAGCGGTCTGACCATAACGACTAGTACATCTGTAAATGCTCTCGTAATTGACCCCACGAGCAGCCAGACTATTTATGCTGCAACAAATGACAGTGGCGTCTTTAAGTCGACAGACGGCGGCGGGTCGTGGACAGCGATCAACGTAGGGTTGACCACCTCTAACTATGTCAAAACTTTCGTCTTCGATCCAACAAACAGCCAGACCATTTATGCAGGAACCTGGGGTGGCGGCGTCTTTAAATCGACGGACGGCGGCGGGTCGTGGACGATAATTAATACCGGTCTTACTGAATTTTATATCACCCAACTTATAGTCGATCCCTCCAGCCGCCAGACTATTTACGCCGGAACAGAGAGCAGTGGTGTCTTCAAATCTACCAACGGCGGCGCTTTATGGACCCAAATTAACAACAGCCTGACAAGTCAAAGAGTTTACACACTGACCATAGATCCCACCAACAGCCAGACCATTTATGTCGGAACCTGGGGTGGCGGAATATCTAAATCGACGGATGGCGGCACATCCTGGAGTGCAAAGGGCTTGGAGACGCTTGCTGTAATGTCTTTCGCTATCGATCCCGGTAACGTTCAGACTCTTTATGCCGGAACATCTGCTGCTGGTATGTTCAAATCGGTCAACGGTGGTATTTCCTGGGGTAAGATAAGCAGCGGACTGACAATTACTCGCCAAGTAAATTCGCTCGCCATTAACCCCGTGAACAGCCAGACTATCTGTGCCGGGACATCCGGTAGCGGTATATTCAAATCTACCAATGGGGGCACATCTTGGTCGACCGTCAAGGATTCTTTACTTGTACACACACTCTCCATTGACCCCACCAATAGCCAGACCATTTATGCCGGAACATATAGCAGCCGCTTTGAGAAATCAAAGGATGGATGCACAACTTGGGAACAACTACCATCCAGCAGCTTATTGCAGCTAGCTGGGCTAGTAGGTTTTGACGTCTACTCAATTGCCATTGACCCTGCCAACAACCAAATTATTTATATCGGCGGAGGATTGCGAAACAACCGTGTCATCAAATCAGTGGATGGTGGCTTGTCTTGGATGAACGCCAGCAGTGGAATAACAGGCACAGCAGGTCTCAAAGTAATCACCATTGACCCCACGAACAGCCAGACCATTTATGCCGCAACAAGTGACAGTGGCATCTTTAAGTCGATGGATGGTGCTGGACTGTGGACGGCAATTAACGCTGGCCTGACCATTACAGATGTTAAGGTACTTGCCATCAACCCCGCTAACAACCAAACTGTATATGCTGGGACAAATGGTGGCGGTCTCTTTAAATCCACCAATGGCGGTTCATCGTGGGCTGCGGTCAATAGGGGCATGACAAACTTATTTGTCTTCTCGCTTGCCATCGACCCTGCAAACAGCCAGATTATTTATGCTGGAACGAGTGGTGGGGTTTTCAAATCCACTGACTCCGCAGCAAGTTGGAACAGTGTTGGCAGTGATCTGACAAAATCAGTATTCTCCATCGCGATTGACCCCGTAAGCCGCCAGACTGTCTATGCAGGGACCGACACCGGAATATACAAACTCACCACCATCGCTGCCCCTGCCTTTACCATCTCACCGTCAGCCACCTGTATAGTAGACTCTGCCTGCTCCGTAGCCGTCAAGTCAACCAGTTGGCCAATGCCCACCTATACTATAAACCAAGCTCCTGCTGGCATGGCAATTGATGCTACAACTGGAGTATTCAGCGGCACCCCTGCCGCCGGCACCGCCGGTGATTACCAACTGACAATAACCGCCAGTAACGGCATTCCACCGGATGCCGTGCGTTCTGTGACATTGAATGTTCTACCAGCGTCATCACTATCGGCAGCCATAACAACCCCTGCCAAAGGCTCCGGCCTGACAACTCTGACATCAATCACCGGAACCGCCACCGGCACCGGCCTATCCAAAGCAGAAGTACAGATAACCGACGGCGCATACTTCCTGCAGACCGACGGCAGCTTTACCATGGCCCCGTCATGGCTGCTCGCCACCGGAACAACAAACTGGAGTCTAAACACCGCTGCCACCCTCTGGCGTGAAGGCATAACCTACACCATAAACGCCCGCGCCTCAGACGGAACAACATATTCTGCACCATCAACATCAACCTTCACAATTCAGATCCCAGCCACTAAAACCGGAACCATTCTAACTCTTAATGACACCACCTCACTGCGGGCTGGCAACACTACCAGCATAACCGGAACTCTCGTAAAAACAGACGCAACCACCGTATCCGGCGGCACAGTAACTCTCATCATCACCCCGCCATCCTCGGTTGCAGTCCCTTTCCCAGCGCCCATAGTGCAAACCGTCACCACCGATGGGTTGGGCAACTTCACCACCGGTGCCCTCAACAACTTCGCACTCCCCGGTGTCTACATGATCCAAGCCAGATTTGAAGGAAATGACACACTTGCCGCCTCCTTCGCAACCCAGGCATTAGGTGTCACCCCTCAATCCGGTTACGCCATCATAATCACCGGTAAAGCATCCGACAACAGCCTGCTCGATCTCCACACCGCATCAACCGACACCATCTACTCAACACTCGTCAACAAACGTGGCTTTTTACCCGACAACATACTTCGCCTAACCAGCACTGACTCAACACCCGTAACCAGACAACAGATACAAGACAGCATCACCATCTGGGCAAAGGACAAACTCGTAACCTCCTCCGCCCCGCTCTACCTGATAATGATAGATCACGGAAGCACAACCGGCTTCCTGCTTGGTGATGACACCAATCCACTCACACCAACTGAACTAAAAGAATACCTCGACACACTTGAAAGTGACCCGCAGGTAACAGCAACCGGCACACTCACCGACCACAACCGAATAATAATGATCGGCACCTGCTACTCCGGAATCTTTGCACCGGTACTCTCCAAACCGGGGAGAATAATACTCACCAGTGCCAACACAGACGAACAGTCCATAGCCGGCTTCACCATCTACAACAGCACCAGCGGCACAACCTACAACGGTGGAGAATACTTCATCGACAACCTCTTCAACTACCTTGGACGTGGAGACACCTTAAAAGACGCTTTTAGCCAATCAAGCAACATGGTAGAACTGCGTGACCCGAGAAAAGTACCACTTGCCACCCACGCCGGAGTCTACGACACCCTCGCCCAACATCCTCTTCTTGACGACAATGGTGACGGCAAACCAAGCTACCTGCTCGACACAGACGGAAAGAACATCGCAAATATGCAGATAGGTGTTGGAATACGCACCCTCGGCAACCCCGCCGACATAACAGAAGTAACAGGCACCGCAATAATACCAACCACCGAAACAGCAGAAACCCCACTCTGGCTGAGAGTCAACGACAACAGCCGCATAGCCCGTGCCTGGATGGAAATCAGAACCCCCATAGCCACCGCCGACACCAGTAAAACCGGGCAGGTAATCCCCAGACTCATCAGCAGCCCCCTGTACTACGACGGCATTCAATGGAACGGCAGCTACAGTTTTCCCAACCCTGGCACCTACAAAATCCTGTATTACACCCAGGACAACCAGACCGGCGACATCGCACCAGCCAAAAACTCCACCGCCTACAAACAGCTGGCTAACAACACAGCCCCAAACAGCTTCACCCTTACCTCACCGGAAGACGAAGCAGCAGTCAGCGGCATCTTTCAGTTAAACTGGGAAACTGTAACCTCCCCCAACAAAATAACCTACACCCTTAAAGTAGCAACAGACCCCAGTTTCACAAACACCATTTACACCGAAGAAGGCATTCCGCAGAACGGCACATACATAACCAAAGACCCATTAACCGACCCGGCAACCGGAATATATTACTGTCAGAACGGCGACAGCTACTGCTACTGGAAAATACAAGCCATAGACAGCTACGGAGCAGCAATAGAAAGCACCCCCCGAAGCTTCACCATAGTATCCACGAACGCCCTGCCTGCAATCATCAAAGGGTACATCCGTGACATAACCACCGGCACCCCCATAGCCAATGCAAACATTAGCACAACAAACAGAACAATAAGCAGTTACGCAAACGGTGCATACATAATGCTAACCACCCCCGGCACCTACACAATCAGCACAACAGCAGCTGGCTATGCAGCGCAGACAACAGCAGGCATCACAGCAATAGCAGGCAGAGTAACAACACAGGAGATAAAACTGACCAGCGAAGGCACTATCATTACCAAGCCGGGCGACTGCGACAACGACAACACCGTCACCATTGCCGAGGTGCAGAGTGCTATTAATATGTTTCTGGGACTGAAGACTGCCGAAGCTTGTGTGGATACGAGCGTAGATAATAGGGTGTCAATCGCCGAAGTACAGAAGACGATTAATTCGTTTCTGGGGCTTTAGTTACCGGATAATTCTGATAAAAGTGATACAAACAGGGAAATTAACTGATTGACTTACTAGGTAAAATATTAGTATACGGTTAATCTGATTTGTCAGTTGTCAGTTCAATACAGGGACTTAATATGCTGAAGATGCGTTTCTTTATAAATTTACTGATTATATTTCTCGTAATATCTGCGATAGCGGTTTCGACTTCTGCTGCGCTGGCTAAAGAGAGCTGCGTGGAAGTATCGGGGGAGGCTTCTAACGCCCTTAAGGATCCTGGTTCTTCAAAAATGGAGGCAACCCTGCGTGCCAGGATGGCTGCTGTTGATCAGGTTGCCGGTGTTGATATTTCATCAAAGACGAAGGTTCTGAACTCAGAGCTGCTGGATGATATAATTGTTAAAAAAGCTAAGGGCGTTGTCACAGGTTTTACGCTTATTGATGAGAAGCAGAACGGTGATAGCTACATTATTAAAGCAAAAATATGTGTCGAAGACAGTCTGCTGACCGATTTTATCACGGAGGTCTCGCGCAACAGTTCGGTTGTTGTTATTGTGGAGTTTGATAACAAAAACAGACTCGCTCCGGCTAACGATATTGTTATGGAGATGATTAAAACCACAATTGGAAACAAGCTGCTGGATAAGGAGTTTAATGTTTTTGAAGAGGTGACAAGCTCTGAACGATCCGCAAAGTCAGATGAGAAAGGTTATAGCGAAGAGCTGGTTCGCAGGTATATGAGGGAGTATCTTGCAAATGTTATCGTTCTAATCACCGTGACGGGTGATACTGTTGTTAAACAGGGTGATGATATCGGTTATGGTCTTACATCGCCGTTCAATACGGTTAAGTTATGGTTAAATTACAGGGTGTTCAGCAATAATAACCTCACCGGTAAACTGCAGGTGGGAAGAAGCGGAAGTGAAACGGCAAAAGAGACATCCCCCTCTGAGAAGGACGCTTTTATTACCGGTTTGGAGAAGCTTTCACGTCGTATCTCGAATAAGATAGTTACTATAGTTTCCGACACAGCAAAAAAATCCGAATCGCGCCTGAAAGTAAAAATCAGCGGCATATCTCCGGATCAGACTCTTGCAATTAAGTCTGTTATTCAGAGCTATCCGTGGGTGATATCTGTAGAGGAGGCTGCTATGGATACTTTTATTGTGGTTTATAATGAGAGACCGGTATATCTCGCCAACAGTATGGCTAATGCGGGCGGCTTTAAAATCAACAGTTTTGACGGCAGCAGTATTACAGCGGATTATATCAAATAATAACGCTTATTTAATTACAGGAGGGTTGCAATGAAACGGAACAGAAAAATTATGCTGGCTTGTATGGCGGCAACAATGATGTTTGGAGGGGGACCGCTTTTGCTTTTCAGGCGGAAATTTCATCTTCACTCAATCCGGTCGGATCGGGTGCAAGAGCAACCGGCATGGGTGGTGCTTTTATCGCTGTGGCTGACGATGCAACAGCGGCTTCGTGGAATCCTGCAGGTTTGATTAATCTTGAAACTCCGGAGGTTTCGGCTGTCTTTTCCTATTCAAGCAGGGGACAATCCTACAATTCAACTGCCTATCCGGAACTTACCGGAAAGACACATTCTGTTGATACTTCTGATCTGAACTATGTCAGTGCGGCATACCCATTCCAGCTTTTAAACCGCAATATGATTGTTACTCTTAACTATCAGCGTCTGTATGATATGAACAAAAAAATCAGCTACGCCAATTACAATTATGGAGGCCTCTTTACTAACGGAGTTTATAACTATAAGCAGAGCGGACATTTAGGGACAATCTCTCCGGCTATCGCTATTCAGGTTTTACCAAATCTCTATGTTGGAGCAACGGTCAATATCTGGGATAATTTTGCCGGTACAAACAGCTGGACGGGACATGGTTCGTACAGTGGAACAGCTGACCTTGGTGGCGGCGTGTTGATTCCGCAGAGCCGCAACTGGACACAGAAGTTTGATTTCAGCGCTATCAACTACAATTTCGGTCTTATGTATAACGTAAACAAATTTACGATCGGTGTTGTAGGCAAGACACCTTTTGAGGCAGATGTTGATCTGGAGGAGACTACCTCCGATATAAACTCTGTTCCTCAGACCGTTGGTCCAACAAAAGAAAAAATGAAAATGGGTATGCCGGCATCTTATGGCGTTGGTATTTCCTACCGCTATTCCGACAGCCTGACTGTGGCTGCCGATCTGTATCATACGCAATGGTCTGATTTTTATATTACCGATACTGCCGGGAATGAGTTTAACCCTCTGACAACGCTACCTATTGTTCAAGGTAAACCAAAAGATACTACTCAGGTTCGTGTCGGCGGTGAGTATCTGTTTATCGGTGACAAAATGACAGTGCCTGTAAGAGCCGGTGTCTTTTATGATCCGGAACCGGGCTTCACAAAAGTTGACAGCTATTACGGTTTTTCTCTGGGGAGCGGTGTGGCTTATGACAAATATGCGTTTGACGTCTCTTATCAATACAGATGGGGCAATGGTGTAAGCGGCGACGTTCCTGTAGATGGTGTGACCGCTGATATAAACCAGCACACCATAATGACTTCGCTGATATACCATTTTTAACTGACAGGAAAATCAGACCAAAAGGCACAGCAGCGACTAAATATTGCTTCTGTGCCTTTTTTGCACAGACAAAGCAGAGGAGATGCCGGCAATGAAACAATTAATCTTACACAGAATGATTGCCGTGTTTATGATCATGACATTGCTGGCTCCACCCTTATCAATCTCATCTCTGGCTGCCGAAGCCACCGGCACCTGGCGTGGTAAATGGTGGAATTACTACGACCGGGGTCTAGGGTATGCTGATAAAGGTGATTGGCAGAATGCACTTAAAGACTTCTCCGCTGCTATTGATATGCGCGACAAAGACCAGCGCCGGGCGCGAACTTATGGTATGCACTTCACAGATTACTTTCCTCATCGCGAGCTTGGTATCGCATATTTTCAGAGTGGAAATTATGTAAAAGCACTGGAAGAGCTGGAGACATCCATCCGCTCTGTTGAAACGGACAAGGCTAATAAATATCTGGATCGCGTTAGAAAGGCGCTCATTGCCCTATCGTCTGACAGAAAAATCTTACCTCCAAAAATAATTCTGACTAAGCCCGCTAACGGGGTTCTGGTCAAAGAACGCTCTATACGTGTTGTCGGCAAAGCAGTGGGTGAAGGTTTTGTCTCATCAATTACTATTAACGGAAACAGTTATCCGGTTGATAAGGGTGAAAAGGAAATTTCTTTTTCCCAGGAGATACAGCTGGAGGATGGCAGTAATATTATCAGTGTAGTTGCGACAGATTTGACAGGTAACAGTTCGGAGTCTGCATTGACTGTTGTTGCTAAACGTGAGGGACCTGGAATAACTTTGTCAGAAGTAATTCCGGAAGAGAGAAATGGGAAGCGTTTCGTAAAGGTGAGGGGAGATATTACTGACAGCTCAGGCATAAGTCACATTATCGTCGGATCGCAGGATGTAAATCCAAAGGGTGCTAAAACCTATCATCTGGACATTTCAGTTGAGAGACTCGGAGATACGACTTCATATCCTCTGCGTGCTTTTGATGTACTTGATAACGAAACGGTTGCTTCCATAGACCTCAGCCAGTTAATTCAGGCAGAGAAAGATAAGGATAAGGATGCTGCTGATTCAGCTTTAAAAAAACAGGTTGAGCAGCAGTTGGAGTTGGAACGTCTTGCAAAACTCCAACAGGAGGCGCAGCAACTGGCGCTTTTAAAAGCTGCTGCTGAAAAGGCTGCCTTGGAAAAAAGTCTGGCAGAGCGTCTGGCACGAGAGGTTGCGGAAAAGGCGCGGCTTGCCAAAGAGATTGCCGAGCGTAGGCGTTTAGCTACAGAGCGTGCCAACGCGGAGCGACTGGCCAGGGAAAAAGCAGAAAATGAGCGATTGGCAGAAATTCAGGCGCAGGAGCAGAGACGATTAAGAGAGGAATCTGAAAAGCTTCGTGTTGCTAATGAAAAGCTTGAACTGGAACGGCTTGCTAAAATGCGTGCCGAGGAGGAGCGGCTTGCTCGTGAAAATGCGGAAAAAGCGCGGAGAGCTATTGAGCTGGCTGAGAAGGAGCGACTTGAAAGGGAGCGCGCTGCGCTTGAAAAGCTTGCACAGGAGCGGGCTTTGCGGGAAGAGATGGCTCGGCAGGAGGCGGAGAAGGCACGGCTTGTTCGAGAAGAGGCTGAGCGAATAAGAGCGGCGGCGGAGAAGGCTGAACAGGAGCGCCTGGCAGCGGAAAAGATAGCTGCCGAGAAAGCGGCAAAAGAGAAAGCAGAGGAGGAGTTGCTTGCTAAGAAGAGGGGTGAAGAAGAGAAAATTCTCCGTGAGAAGGCTGAAATAGAGCGTCTGGCTCAAGAGCGTGCCGAACAGGAAAAAATAGCCCGTGAGAAAGCGGAACTTGAGAAAATCCAGAAAGAACAGGAAGCTGCTGTTTTGGTTGAGCGCCAGAAGCTGAAGGAAATACTTGATGAACAGAAGCTTAATAAGGCTCTTGGTACGGATTCTGATAAACAGTTGGAACTGGGGATGATTACTTCCGGTGCAGGCACAAAAACGTATAAACCCTCACAAATAGTACCGGCTGCGCCGATTTCGATTGCGGCGGCAAAACCTGATAAACGGTGTGGCTCTTCTGCAAAGGATAAGGAAAAGCCGATTATAACTCTTAAAGCAGTTGATGAGATTCCGCAGGTTTTTGTAGATTTATATCCGCTTGATGGTGAGATTTCAGATAACTGTCTTGTTGATAAACTTAAAATAAACGGTCGTCCGGTTGCTATCAACAAGGGTAAAAAAATCTACTTCAGCAAAGTAATCCGTATAGAAAACGGTGAAAATAATATAAAAATCGAGGCGTTTGACGCTTCAGGGAACATTGAAGAGGTAAAACTTCATGTTACCCGAAAACTCCCTTCTGTAATGCAGAATGCTTCGCGCATGAGTATGGTTGTGTTGCCATTCGACTTTGATAACAGTTCTGGCAGCGTGACCCCGTTGGCAAGCGATTACCTGACTGCCGCCATGACAGAGCAGAAGCGATTTCGTATCGCTGAACGCAATAAATTAAAAAGCGTTCTTGAAGAGCAGAAATTTACCCAGGCTGTACTTGATGACACCGATCGCACGGCAAAACTTGGCAGAATAATGGCTGCTGAGGCAATTATCGCAACAAATGTAAGAGAAACCAATCAGTCGCTTGAGGTTACATCACGCGTTGTTAATACCGAAACATCTGAGGTTATGGACGTATTGGATGCCTACACCGAGGACAAAAGTGCTCCGGCTGTAAAGGAGCTGATGTCGGGGTTGGCAGCTAAAATTGCCAGGGTTTTCCCCGTTGCTGAAGGAATAGTAATCAGTCGCGATGATGACGAGGTTATGACTGACCTTGGAAGCAGCAGTCATATAAGACAACGCCACGGTGCAATCTTTTATCGCAGAGGAAAAGAGGTGGTCCATCCTGCTACCGGTAAATCACTTGGCTGGGATAGCATAAAGCTTGGCGAAGGCTATATTGAAGAAGTACAGGAGGGCTTTTCAAAGGTACGCCTGGCAGATCGCTATCGGGACGGCAATATTAACCCCAGCGATATGGTGGTTACAAAGTAGAGGTGTTTTATGGTCAGGTTGAGTATCGACTGATAGGTCGTACAAGGGGTTGCATAAAAGATAAAAAGCACCTACGATTTCTCGTAAGTGCTCGTAATAATTGGCAGGGGTACCTGGATTCGAACCAAGAGATGACGGCGTCAGAGGCCGTTGCCTTACCGTTTGGCGATACCCCTATTCAGGAGCGCTTTTGTAGCAAATCATTGAACTTACGTCAAGCTTTTTTAGAATCT
The DNA here is from genome assembly GCA_028683855.1 of Desulfuromonadaceae bacterium. GTDB lineage: Bacteria > Desulfobacterota > Desulfuromonadia > Geobacterales > Pseudopelobacteraceae > JACRCG01. The sequence goes on along the minus strand of JAQUHA010000004.1, from coordinate 72,553 downwards.
GATTATCCTTTTGCAGCCTTTGCACCGGCGTTCATGGCATTTACGTTAGCCGGAATCAGTTTATGATTTCTTTCGGGGAGTGCTTTTTTCAGTGCCGCTTCCAGCGATGAAAGCTGCATGGCACCGGTTTTCTCTATGTAAGCACCACAGGCAACCATGTTGACCATACGCACGTCACCCATATCAAGGGCAATCTGATTCATTGGAACCTGTACTATTTCAACTTCCGGTATTGTCAGCCCGCCTATATCAATCAGCGTTGAGTTCACTATGCAGACCCCCCCCCGTTTAACTTTTGAGGCATATTTGTCAAAAGAGAGCTGGTTTAGAAGAACGGAGACCGATGGATTTCCGACTACCGGTGAACCGGTCTCCCCATCTGCGAAAACCACGGTGCACATTGCGGCTCCGCCACGTTTTTCAACTCCGTACGCCGGAAAGAACGAGACATTTTTCCCTTCGTGTATGGCTGCATAAGAGAGCAGGTTGCCTGCCAATAGAACTCCCTGACCACCGTATCCGGCTATAAAAACATCGTAACGCATTATTAACTCCAAGTTGTGATATGAATCAGAGATCTGCTGTATTTTTATAAATACCGAGCGGAAAATAAGGGATCATTTCGTCGGTTACGCGCTGGTTTGCTTCAAGCGACTGCATCCCCCAGTTGGTAGGGCAGGAGGAGAGCGCTTCGATAAAAGAGAAACCTCTGTTTTCAACCTGGTACCGGAAGGCGGTTTTTATCAGCTTTTTTGCATTAAGAACGTTTTTCGGATTGTTTAGTGCTACCCGTGCAGAAAAGGCAACCCCATCAAGATTTGAAAGCAGTTCAGCCATTTTGAATGGGGCACCGTCTTTATTTGTATCGCGCCCGTAAGGTGAAGTGGATGTCTTCTGGCCGGGGAGGGTTGTAGGTGCCATCTGCCCCCCTGTCATGCCGTATGTTGTGTTGTTGACAAAAATTACGGTGATGTTTTCGCCACGATTTGCAGCGTGGATAATTTCTGAAGTTCCGATTGCAGCAAGATCGCCGTCCCCCTGATAGGTGAAGACAATGCGGTCGGGACGGGCACGTTTGGCACCGGTAGCAACGGCAGGTGCGCGACCATGAGGCGATTCGATAACGTCAATGTCAAAATATCCGTAGAGAAAAACCGAGCAGCCGACAGATGCGACTCCGATTGTCCGACTGCGGATTCCGAATTCATCCAGAGCCTCGGCTACCAGGCGGTGTACTGAACCATGGTTGCAACCGGGGCAGAAGTGGGTTGAGACATCTTTAAGGCTCTCCGGCCTGCTGAATACCTGTTTCATTTTTTATTTCCTCAACAATTCAGGCTGTTGCCCGATAGTTTTTTCTGATCTGTTCAAACAGCTCTTCCGGTGTCGGGAGAGAGCCTGCTCCCGGCGGACGTCCGTAGAAGGCGACTTCGGCATCACGTGCAACAGAGAGGCGAACGTCGTCAATCATCTGACCGGTGGATAGCTCAATGTCCAGAAAGAGTTTGCAGCGTTCAGAAAGCTGCGCGTAAGCTTTTTTGGGGAATGGAAACAGGGATATCGGACGTATAAGGCCGACTTTCATGCCTGCCTCACGCGCCATGACAATTGCGGTTTTTGCAATTCGTGATGTGGATCCAAAAGCTGTTACGATCAGTTCGGCGTCAGCGGTTTCAACCTCTTCCCAGCGACACTCCTTATCGGCAAGCTCGTGATAACGTGCATCCATCTGCCAGTGAAATGCTTCCATCTCTCCGTCTCCGAGGTGGAGTGATTTCACTATTTTCTGCTCTTCTCCCTCCGCTCTTCCCCGCACAACCCAGTTCTTCTCAGGGAGGGCAAGTTTGGCGCGGGGATTGGCGACAATGGACTCTTTCATCTGGCCGACGACTGAATCGGAGAGAACCATGGCAGGCATACGGTATATATCCGAAAGGTCAAACGCCAGCATTGTAAGATCGTACATCTCCTGTACTGAAGCAGGGGCAAGTACGATGATCCGGTAGCCTCCATGACCACCGCCGCGAGTTGCCTGCCAATAGTCCGCCTGAGAGGCGTCAATTCCTCCAAGACCGGGGCCGGAGCGCATTATGTCAATTATTACTCCGGGCAGTTCCGAGCCAGCCATATAAGAAATCCCCTCCTGTTTGAGGGAGATGCCGGGACCGGAGGATGATGTCATCGCCCTCACGCCGGTGGCTGATGCTCCAAGTAGCATATTAATCGCCCCGATCTCGCTTTCGGCCTGAAGAAATTCACCACCGCTTTTGGGGAGTTCGCGGGAGAGATATTCAGGGATATCGCTCTGCGGGGTAATCGGATAACCGAAATAACAGCGGCACCCCGCCTCTATAGCTGCCATCGCAACAGCCTCGTTCCCTTTGACAAATAATTTTTCTGTGGAAGTTACAGTCATTCGCATTACTCCTTGAAAACCGAGATGGCAACATCCGGACACATCTCAGCGCAGAGAGCGCAGCCGGTACATTTTTCCGGGCTGGAGAATGTAGCTACGGTATATCCCAGGCTGTTAGGTGTTTCGCTCATACTCACCAGCTTTTTCGGACAGGCTATTGTACAGAGCCCGCAACCCTTGCAGCGGTTATCATCAATTGTAATATATGCCATAGCTACTCATCCTTTGATAAATTCAATCAACCCTTTTAGCAGATTGAAAACTTGTACGTCAAGTTTCCATCTGTAACTTCCGTAACGCAATACTCAAATGAGTGATGTTTAGTGCTGTTTAGAACGCTCTTCCGCAACTTTTCTGCAGAATTTAACTTCCGATAAAATTTACCGCGAGCCAGATGGTTTTCCGGCTGTTATCAGTCTGTTCAACACGATGCCGGCACCCTGCCGGAATCATAATGTGATCGCCCGGTTTGAGGTGGTGTAGATTCTCTTCTTTCTCGAATCTTAGTGTGGCACTCCCGGAAATCAGAAGAACCCATTCGTCCCACTCCTGATCGTACCACTGACCTTGCGGCGTTATATGCCCCCCGGATACTATCCGTTCTATAGTGACGGAAGAAGATTTAGCCACTGTCTGAAAGAGCTCTTCTTTAAGCTCAGTCGGGATTTCGTCGAACAGGTTTTTTGTCTGTAGCTTCATGGTATTTCCTGCTATCTGATCCTGGAATTTTATTCAGCCTAACTATTTGAAGAGTAAGGATATTTGTAATACTAATTGAAGCAGCTCTGTTAAGTAAAACAATATTTCCTCTAACTTCAAATTCTTCTGGATTTCAACTGCATTTGTTTGTATACAATCAGCAAATTAAATTATGCTTTAAATGGCGGCTTAATTTGCTGTTTGTCAGAAAAACCTGTTTTCAGATATTTAATGTTTAAACTGCAGGGGTGTTGGGGGAATACAAAATGGCACTGAGCATTCTTGAAAAGGTAATGAAGAAAAGGGGGCTTTCGTCTGTGCTTGCCACCCTGGTCTCCGCGATGGAGACATCTGTAATTATAGAAGACGATGCAGGGAAGCTTCTGCTCTCTACCGAGGGGGCAGAGAGGGGAGTCGCTTATCCTGTTACGGCATCAGGCGATCTGATCGGATGGGTTAACGGAAACGAAAAGGTTGCGGCTATTGCCTCGCTGCTATCACAGACGGCTGATTCCGAGTTGGAAAAGCGGGCGCTTGTTACGGAGACGCTGGACAAATACAAAGAGATAACACTGTTGTACGATATGGTTGAGAAGGTCTCTACCTCTCTTGATACTAAAGAGGTCGCCCGGCTTGTTATTGAAGAGGCTAAAAAGATACTGAGTCTCACCAGTGTATCCGTACTGCTGCTTAACAAACAGACAGATTCTCTGGAGTTGATTGCAGAGTATGGACATAAGCCTGAAACAACTACTGTTGTCAGAAGGGGGGTAGGGATTGCAGCCAGTGTATGGGCTAGCGGACGTGCAGAGATTGTTAATGATGTACATTCAGATTCCCGTTTTGTCAGCGGCGCTGTAGGAATCAGTTCGCTGATGTGTGCGCCGCTGAAAGCGAAGGATGCTGTGGTCGGAGTGATAAAGCTCGGGAGCGACGAGGCTGTAAGTTATTCAGCTGAGGATCTGAAGCTTTTTTCAACACTGGCTTCGCTGGCTTCAGTAGCTATTGAGAATGCGGGGCTTTACGAACAGCTGCAGGAGGCGTTCTATACGACTGTATATACTCTTGCGGAGACAATTGAGAAGCGTGACCCTTATACCGGAAATCATACAAAAAGGGTTATGGAGTATAGCCTGGCGATAGGAAAGACCCTTGGTCTGTCGGAAGAGGATATGGCGCGCCTTAAGCTCGGAGCTGTGTTGCATGATATCGGTAAAATAGGTGTAAGGGATAGTGTGCTGCTCAAAGAGTCGAGCCTTACTGACGATGAGTTTGAACAGATAAAAATGCATCCTGTCTATGGAGAGGAGATTCTTGGAAGAATTTCTCAACTTAAATCCGCAATTCCTGGAGTCAAGCATCACCATGAAAAATATAACGGCAGAGGGTATCCAGACGGTTTGAAAGGTGATGAGATAGATATTACCGCACGGATTATTTCGGTTGCCGACTCCTTTGATGCCATGACCAGCACAAGACCGTACAGAAATGGGCTTACTCTTGAGGTTGCTTTTGAGGAGTTGAAAAAATACTCCGGTACGCAGTTTGATCCGGCTATGGTTGACGCTTTTTTTGCGTCTGACGTAATGGAGGCTTTTTATACTGCCAGCTCAAGGCAAAAAATTATTATCTGATATACCGCTATAGGGGAAAACTATGCCAAAAATACTTATTGTTGATGATGAGCCGTTTATCAGACTTCTTCTTGAACAGACACTTGAAGATCTTGAGGATGAGGGCGTTGAGCTGATCACAACCGATAATGGAGAAACAGCACTGGAGATAATCAGAGGCGAGTCCCCTGAGCTGGTTTTTCTCGATGTTATGATGCCTAAAATGAACGGATTTGATGTCTGTAATACCGTTAAAAACGAACTTGGTATGACGGGGGTATACATTATACTCCTCACGGCAAAGGGGCAGGAGTTTGACAAACAGAAGGGGATTGATGTCGGAGTGGATGTTTATATGACTAAACCTTTCAACCCTGATGAGTTGCTTGAGAAGGCTAGAACTGTTCTTGGATTATGAACGGAGTTGAAAAATGCCAAAGATATTGATTGTTGATGATGATCCGAATATCCGCCTCCTCCTCAAACAGTCGCTCGAAGAGCTGGAGGATCAGGGGGTAATCTTTATTTCAGCTGATAACGGAGAAGTCGCTCTCGATATTATCCGAGATGAAAACCCTGACGTTGTTTTTCTTGATGTAATGATGCCGAGGATGAATGGTTTTGATGTTTGCAATACTGTCAAAAACAAGCTCGAAATAAGAGATGTTTTTATAATACTCCTTACTGTAAAGGGGCAGAAACTGGATAAGCAGAAAGGGAAAGATGCCGGGGCGGATATCTATATGACTAAACCTTTCAACCCTGACGAAATTCTTAGGGTAGCCAGAAATATTCTTGGACTCTAAATGAAAGAGAGCAGGCAGATAGACATAATAAAGGCGTTGCAGTGGCTTGAGGGTGACGAAAAGATGTTTGCCAGGATAAAGGCAATTTTTCTGAAAAATGTTCCGGCTCAGGTTGTAGAGCTTAAAGAGTTTCTCGATTCCGCCGATCTTAGTGCTGCTGAGAGGGGGGCGCATACGATAATGGGCTCATCGGCAATGCTCGGTGCTACTGCTATGAGTGAGAAAGCCAGGGATATTGAGCGGAGCTCGATGGAGGGTGATCTTAACTCTGCCAGGAACCATTACGTCGAATTTATTGGGGAATTTCAGAAAGTTGTGGACGAGTTGACCGGCGATGGAGGTGCTTCATGAATGTTCTGGTGGTTGATGATGATGAAATGGTTCGCTATGTACTGTCGGAAAAACTTGGCGAGGCGGGTTTCTCAGTAACTACGGCTCATAATGGTCTGCTGGCTGTAGAACTCTTTCACGACACTGTTTTTGATGCAGTACTCCTTGACCTTAAAATGCCGGGTATGGACGGTATTGAAACTCTTAAAGAACTTAGTAAGCACGATCCCGGCATACCGGTAATTATGGTTACAGGTTTTGGAGACATCGCTACTGCGGTTGAAGCTATAAAGCTTGGAGCATACGATTTTGTAGAGAAACCCCCTCAGTTAAGCAGAATAATGGTTACCCTCAGAAGGGCAATTGAAAAGGCAGCTCTTGAGCGTGAGGTGAGGGATCTTGGTAAAAGCGTTGAGGAGTCTATTGCGCTGAAGCAGGCATATCAGAAGCTTAGAGAGTTGGATCAGGTCAAGACAACTTTTTTAACTTCAGTGTCGCATGAGTTGCGCACTCCTCTCACATCCATTATCGGGTATGCGGAAGTGAGCAGAAAAAAGCTCAAAAAATGGATGGCGGAAGATATTAATAATTCAGATAAGATCGGTCAGTTGGGAGAGAACCTGGAAACTATTATTCTGGAGTCGGAGAAACTTGCAGGGATGATCGAGAGTATTCTGGATCTGACTGCGATGGAGGCGGGCACTGCGGAGTGGAAATGGGACGCTATTCCGATTAAAGAGGTGATAGAGGATGCAGCTGCTATATTTTCGCCAATTATGAAGGAGAAGGGAATTGAGTTCGTTGTGGTGTTTGAGAATGATCTCCCTTCCATAATGGGGGACAGATATCGTTTTTCTAAAGTGGTAAAACAGATTCTCTCCAATGCTGTAAATTTTACTGATCAGGGGAGAGTTGTCTGCAGCACTAAAAGGGTCAATAACGATCTGTTTCTGACCGTTTCAGATACCGGTATCGGCATTGATCCCTCTCGACATCTGGTAATTTTTGAAAAATTCAGCCAGATTGGAGACGCTCTGACTGAGAAACCTAAAGGGGTTGGGCTTGGGCTTCCGATAAGCAGACTGATTGTAGAGTATCACGGTGGAAGCATAACGGTTGAGAGTGAACCGGGCAAAGGGAGTGTCTTTACAGTTATGCTGCCTGTTGTGGAGGGGAACAATATATGATGAATATATCAGCCATTAAAATACTGATTGTTGACGATGATGTCTTTGTGCGGGAAATGCTCTCTTCAATACTTGAAGCTGGCGGATACAGCATAATTATGGCGGAGAACGGTCGTGAAGCTCTTGAAAAGTGTCTCTATGACGAAAGCATAGATCTGATTGTTTCCGATGTTAATATGCCGGAGATGGATGGTCTCCAACTGATCAAGGAGATCAGAACTCACGGTCTTGAAGTGCCTATAATAATGGTAACCGGTGTTAGCGACATCTCTGTTGCAGTTGATGCGCTCAGTAGCGGGGCTATTGATTATGTGCTTAAAGACGAGGGTATTGAGGAAACTATAAATATTACGGTTAAAAGAGCTCTCGCAAAGCATCAGTTGAAACTTCAGAATCTTCAGCTTGTAGCAGACCTTGCAGCAAAGACTTCTGAACAGGAAGATACGCTCTCCTACCTTACAGCTATAATAAATAATATGCCGGACGGTCTGCTTGTAACTAATGCTCAATCCCGTATAACTCTCGCTAACCCTGCTCTCGGCAGAATGTTTGGGTTAAATGAGACGGAGCTTCCAGGTAAAAACTGTGAAGATGCGTTCAGCGGAAATCTGGCGCCGCTTTTTGAGATGGTATGCTCTCAATCAGAGCATCCGGTTTCAGCGCAGGTTGAACTTGTTGGCGGTGGGGTCGGTTCAGCTGTTGCGGCAGCAATACGCAAACAGCAGACTACATTTTTTAAGTCGGATGAGTTCATCGGTAACCTTGTGATTATCCGCGATGTAACTTCTGAAAAAGAGATTGAGAGGATGAAAGATGACTTTCTTTCGACGGTTTCGCATGAGTTGAGAACGCCACTTACATCCGTGCTTGGCTTTACAAAAGTTATAAGGAAAAAACTTGAGGAGGTAATTTTCCCACAGCTCCCAGATAGTGATGCAAGGAGTCTACGGACTGTACAACAGATCGATGATAATATAGGGATAATAATATCTGAAGGTGAGCGTCTGACGAATTTGATTAATGATGTGCTTGATCTGTCAAAGATGGAGGCGGGTAAAATCGAGTGGAAACATGAGCCTGCTCAACTCCCTGAAATTCTCGAGCAGTCTATTGCCGCTACAGCCTCACTTTTTGAGAATAAAGGGATAGAAATTATCAGGGAAATTCCTGAAATTCTGCCAACCATATCCTGCGACAGAGACAGGATTGTTCAGGTGGTTATAAATCTTCTCTCCAACGCATTGAAGTTTACTGATAATGGGTCAGTCAAGGTTATAGCAGATAAAAACTATGAGGACAATTCGACTGCAATATCCGGTCAGGATTTTATAAAAGTCTCGATTATTGACAGCGGTATCGGTATTTCTGAAAAAGACCGGAACAGAGTTTTTGAGAAGTTTAAACAGGTTGGAGATACACTTACCGACAGACCCAAGGGGAGTGGACTTGGACTCCCTATCTGTCAGCAGATTGTCGAGCATCATGGTGGGAAAATATGGGTTGAGAGTGATCTGGGGAAAGGGAGCACCTTCTCTTTCGTTCTGCCTGTTTAGCAGTGGGGTCAAGCGTTGTATGGGCTTTTGATGCGAAATTGAGGGAGAGACGGTTATGGCGGTATCGAATGATCAACTTAAAAGTGAATTGATTCTGGAGGAGCTGAAGCGGCGGCAGATGACAAAAGAAGTTGTCGATGTTGAGGAGGGGCGGGTAAAAGTTGTCATTTTTGTATGCGGTCTCAACCGGTACGCTTTTTATGGCACTGATATCCGTGAAATTCTCCCTGCTTCTGAAATATCGTGGGTACCATCACTTCCGGATTATATTCCGGGACTTATAAATGTACGGGGAGATATCGAGTCGGTGATTGATCTTCATTATTTTCTTGGTGAGGAGAAAGTTGAGTCCGGCAAACTTCAGATCGCCATGGCTGTAAGGGGTGAATTTCATTCCGGAATTATGATTGACTCAATTGTAGATGTCCTCGATATCGCGTTAAGCAATATTCAGCCTCCGCTTGCCACGCTGAGCGGCGCCGTTCGCGATCTTGTGACAGGTGAAATTGAGTATGGCGGTGAAACCATTTCTCTGCTTGATGTAGGGAAGCTGGAAGCTCTAATAACGGTATGAATGATAAAAACCGGATACAGCTTGATCTCCTGATGTTCTCCGTTGCGGGTGTTTACTACGCTGCTGATGCCGCTCAGATTGCAGGGGTGGAAAAATTCAGAGGGGGTCGTGATGGTTCCGAGGTCTGGTTTCACGAGGAGATGGAGTTTGGATGCGGGGATATCTGTTACAGCTCACCGACTGTTTTAACAATCAGGAGCGGTGCTGAAACCACGCAGAGAGTTATTATTGATAAAATGGAAGATATCATGCGGGTGACGGAGGATGATATCTCTCTGTTCCCCCCTCTGGTTGAAACCTTTGCGCTGAAGAAGGGGTTGTGGGGCATTCTTTTGCTGGATGGAGTAATGGTGCTGCTGCTGGATTTTGAGCGATTATTCAGCGCGCGCCGGATCCGGACGGTTTAAACTTATATCTGAAAAGAGGAGATCTATTAATGAAATTGACCACCAAGTTTATTCTGATAAATGTAATCATCGTCTTAGCCGCTATTCTAATCACCACCTGTTTTACTTTCGGCAACATAAATAAGGAGATAAGGCGTCAGGCAAGCGTTTCTCAGGAGGGGGTAATAAAAATCTTCTGGGAATTGCTTAAGGTGAAAGGGAGCGATTTTCACGTTGCCAACGGTAAACTGATGGCGGGCAGTTATGTGATAAATGGCAATTATGAACTCCCGGATAAAATAAAGGACGCTTTTGGTGGTACTGCAACAATTTTCATGGGCGATACCCGTGTTTCTACGAATGTTCTTAAATCCGACGGCAGTCGTGCAGTTGATACCAAGCTGGTGGGCGCTGCCTATGATGCAGTTATAAAAGAGGGACGGTCGTACCGTGGTGATGCAACAATTCTCGATATACCATATTTTACGGCATACGATCCTATCAAAAACTCAAAAGGTGAGGTGATTGGCGCTCTTTATGTTGGTATCAAGCAGAGCGACTATTTTTCGGCGTATAACGCACTTCAAACAAAAATTGCAATAATTGCGGCAGTTATAGCCCTACTGTTTTCCGGCATTACGATGTTTCTGATAAGGAAAACGCTCTATCCGATTATCGGTAATGTATCCGTAATAACTGATAAAATCCACTCCAGCGCAGGCGCAATTGCGCTGACGATGGATCAGCAGTCCGGGTTTTCCACCCAGCTTTCGAGTTCTGTGGTGGAAATTTCATCAACTATGGAGGAGTTTACCTCTACAGCCAGCCAGATAGCTCAGCATAGCCACAGTGTTGTGGATAGAGCTGATAAAACCCTTGAGGATACTAAAATAGGTGCCGCTGAGGTTGAAAATCTGAACTTCAAGATAAACGACATAAGTCACAATATTCAGGAAAATCTGACCGAAATCGTCGAGTTGGGTAAAAAATCTAAAGAGATTAACAAGGTTATGGAGATTATCAACAATATTGCTAACCAGACTAAGCTGATAGCATTTAATGCGGCTCTCGAAGCTGCCAGTGCCGGTGAGTCAGGAAAGCGCTTTGGTGTTGTAGCAGTAGAGATCCGACGCCTGGCGGATAGCGTTGTTGAATCTACCTCCGAGATAGAGGGTAAGATAACTGAAATACTCGATTCAGTTAACAGATTGGTCATGTCTTCTGAAAAGAGTTCACAGCTTATTCAGGAAGGGCAGGAGTATGCCTCACATACCGTTTCTATGCTGATCGAGAGTGTTGACGGTGTCGACGAAACGGCGAGCGCCGCCCGTCAGATATCGCTCTCCACCCAGCAGCAGCAGATTGCCAGCAGTCAGGTTGTTCTGGCGCTCAAAGATATCGAACAGGGGGTCAGGCACTCTACCGACTCTATCCATCAGACAAATACGGCAACCGAAGAGATGCTTGAGTTGTCTGAACAGCTGAAGAGAGTTGTTAATACCTTTAAGGTCGGCAGGGAATGATAAAGCCGAAAGAAAATATCAGGGTACTGCTGGTTGACGATAGCGAACTGGTAAGGGCGATGATTCGGGATATTCTGGAGTCGGAACCTGATATTTCGGTTGTTGCTGAAGCCGGCAATGGAAAGGAGGCGATTGAAAAGATTGCCCGTTTCAAACCGGATATTGTGACTATGGATATCGAAATGCCGGTAATGGGGGGGCTTGAAGCCATAGAGCTTATTATATCCGAAAATCCTCTGCCTATTCTGGTCGTAACAGCTCTTACCGGTGTAAGAACAGCTTTTGCTGCGGTTTCAAAAGGTGCGCTTGATGTAATTGAGAAGCCTGATATAAGTCCTGAAAATGTGCGTAGTCTTATAAAAAAGATAAGGCTGCTCTCTAAAGTAGATGTTGCAACGCATCTCCTGGCTATGAACAGACCGGCTGCTGCGCCGGTTGCACATGTTACTTCATTAAGGAAAAAACCTTCGTTGGGGGGAGTTGTAGCGATTGCTTCTTCTACCGGAGGTCCGCACTGTATCCACAACATTCTTTCACATCTCCCCGCAAACTTTCCTGTGCCTATTATAATAACCCAGCATATTGCTGAAGGATTCACTCAGGGGATGGTCGATTGGTTGAATACCGCAACCCCTTTAAAAGTGAACGTCGCTGCAAGCGGAGTTGTTATTGAGGCCGGGAATGTATATGTAAACCCTGCTGAAAATACAATGCGGATTACCGAACAGGGGATGATTCATCTTGGTGCTTTTGAGGCCAACGATGTTTATCACCCCTCCTGCAATACAATGCTCTCTTCTGTTGCCTCCGTATTCAGGGAAAGAGCCATAGGGCTGATTATGAGCGGGATGGGGAATGATGGGGTGGCAGGTATGCAGGCGATAAAATCGGCTGGCGGAACTACTCTGGCGCAGGATGCCGGCAGTTCGGTCGTGTACGGAATGAACCGGCTTGCAGTTGAGGGGGGGCATATTCTGAAAGTAATACCACTCTCCATGATTCCGGCTGAACTTATTCGTAGAACCGGTGTCAAATAGTGGAAACCGGCATCTGTCGAAGTAACGCTGAAACTGTAGATCTTTCGCTCTTTAAGGATCTCCTGCTCCGCAGTTGCGGTCACGCTTTTGAGAATGAGCGTGAGCAGACCCTCTCTGCAGCTTTGTGCCGACGGATGGCGGCACGGGATATTGACTGTCTGAATAGCTATCATGCACTGCTGATGAGGGATGAACCGGAGCTGCGGAGTTTAACGGAGCTGCTCACGGTAAATGAGACGTATTTTTTCAGAGAGCCCGGGCATCTGAATCTGATGGTTGATAAATTATTACCTGAACTGATGCATTCGCGTAATCATAATCCTGTCAGGATACTGAGTGCAGGCTGCTCCACCGGTGAGGAGCCTTACTCTATTGCGATTATGCTGCGTGAACGCTTCGGTTCCGATGCCGAAAAACTGTTTCGGATAGTTGGTGTTGATATTGATTCAACTGCCATCAACACAGCAAGAAAAAGCGTTTATGGGAGGAACTCTTTTCGTGGAATAAATCAAGCTCTGCTGCAGCGCTATTTTGAACCGGCAGGCGCTGGTGAGTATTCGGTCAGGGAGGAGCTTAAAAGACAGGTTCTCTTTGATGTGGTGAATCTGCTTGGGCAACCTTATCCCGAAACTATGCTTATTCCCGACATTATCCTTTATCGAAACGTATCGATATATTTTCCCGGTGAGGTGCAGCGTGAAATATTTGCCAGACTTGCAGCAATACTGGTAGACGGCGGTTGTATGATGGTTGGAGCGTCTGAAACCTTCCATCACGACATAGGGCTTCTTTCTCTAGTTCAGCGCGATACCCTCTTTTTTTACAAAAAAACTCCGGGGATTGTTTTTGAAGAGCGTCGAGCCTCCAGCCGTGCTGTTTTAGCTCCTGAATCGACAAGAAAATATGTTTCGCAGAGAGTTTTTCCGCGTGAATCAAAAACAGAGGTAAATAACAGTCCGCTGCAGAGTAGTCTTCAGGGGAGAGTCGATGACAAAGTTATTAATATAAAAGAAAATTTTGACAAGGCTTTGGCGCTTGCACAGAATAAAGAGCTGGATAAATCACTGGAAATTCTTGAGGACGTTATTACTCAGGATAAAAGGTTTACAAAAGCACACACCCTGAAAGGGAGTCTGCTTCTAACTATGGGGCGTTTTGAAGATGCGAGGGGGGTGTGTGAAACCATTATGGAGCAGGATTCGCTGTCTCTTGCCGCACATCTTCTTCTTGGTATGATAGCCCGCCAGAATGGAGATGAGGAGGGGGCATTAAAGAGGTTTAGAGAGGCTATTTATCTTGATGCTTCTTGTTGGCTGGCTCATTTTTATTCGGCTGAGCTTATGTTTGCCCGGAAGGAGACGAAAAGGGCACGCAGCAGTTATGAAGCTGCGCTCAGAGTTTTGGAAAAAGGTTCAATGAATACTCTGGGGCATACATTTTTTCCGCTTTCATTTAATGCGGAACAGTTTGCGGTTATATGCCGTCACAAACTGTCGATTTTGACATCAACCCGGATCAAGGGATAATTCATGGCATTTGATCACTCAAAATTTTTGGCTCGTTTTGTTGAGGAGGCTCGCGAACACAGTTCCAGAATCAGCGAGGGGCTGCTTAATCTGGAAAAGAGCCCCGGTGATCCAGAGATAATTAACGCTCTGTTCCGGTCGGCACATACTATAAAAGGTTCATCAAGGATGATGAAACTTTCCGGTGTAACAGAACTTGCTCTTAAAATGGAGGATGTGCTTGATGCAGTCCGTGGGGGGAGAATAAAATTAACATCGACAGCATCTGATCTTCTGTTCAGAGGAGTTGATGCGTTGCAGGGGATGCTGGAGAAGATAACCGGAGGCGATACAGCTGTGGAAGCGCCGGACACACTCTGCTCTGAACTCTCCCGTATTGCCTCTCTGCTGCCGGAAGCGCCGGAACTCTCCGAAAGACCGGTGAGCGGAGAAACTGATACAGAGTCCGAAAAATCTGAGGGATCTGTTACTGAACAGCCCGAACATACCACTCCTGTTTCCATGCTGCCGGATTCCGGTACGGTGGAGCGGGTCTCTGCGATATCTGCCGCAGGAAAGCCGAGGCAGGCTGATTATCTGAGGGTAAATGCCGCCAAACTGGATGACATGATAAGGCTTATGGGTGAAATTGTTTCTGAGCATGGGAGGTACAAGCGTCAGATAACACAGCTTCGTGAAATCGAAAGGGGCATAGGGAGATACATGAGGTCAGTAGCTGCAGAGCTGAGCGGTATTGTCAAGTCTGATCATGCCGACCTTGAAGCATCTGGAGAACAGTTGCAGATATCTCTTCGTCACTTTGTGAGGGGTATGTATGATGCCTCTTTGCTACAGGATCACTTGGTAAGTGATCTGCAGGAAACTTCGCTCAGAATGCGTATGCAGCCACTTTCAACCGTATTTGAACCGTTACGCCGTACTGTTCGCGACCTCGCCAGGGAACATGGAAAGGATGTCGATTTCATTGTTGAGGGGGGAGATACCGAACTGGACCGAAAAATAATCGATCGTATCGGTGACTCACTTATGCATATGATCCGTAATTCGCTTGACCATGGACTGGAGAGTAACAGCGTGAGAGCTGCGGCTGGAAAGCCGATTAAGGGGACAATAAGTATCAATGCTTTTTATGACAGTGGATGCGTAGCCATTTCAATCAGTGACGATGGGAAAGGGTTGCCGATAGAAAAGATTAGGGAAAAAGCTATCGCAAAACGCTTCTTTACCCCTGAGGTTCTTGCAGGAATGTCCAGAGCTGAGATAACCGACCTGATATTTATGCCCGGCTTTAGTACCAGTCCGATTATTACTGATTTATCAGGTCGCGGCGTAGGTATGGATGTTGTTAAAAAAAGCATTGTTGATGAGCTTAAAGGAAGTATTGCAATAGAGACAAGAGAGGGGTCTGGAACCACCTTTCTTTTGCGGTTACCCCTTAATCTAGCCGTTTTTCCGCTTTTTCTCGTTTCTACGGCAGGTAAAGTATGTGCGATGCCTGCAACGGCTCTTGTGGAAATGCTGTCGATTCAGAAAAGTGATTTAATCGACATCGTAAATAAGCGTGCTATTCGTCTGCGGGAGCAGATCATTCCTGTTGAGGATATCTCCGTACTCCTGAAACTCCACAGAGAAACCGTATCCAAAGGTGATGAGGTTTTTATAGTAATTTTGAGGAACGGAGAGGAAAAACTGGGTGTTATTGTTGATGAGATAATTGGTCGGGAGGAGATGGTTGTGAAGCCGTTGCCGTACCATCTTCAGAATCTACGGTTGATATCCGGTGTAACAATCGGGGAGCAGGACAGCATAATCAATGTACTCCACGTCCCGGAACTTTTCAAAATTTCACATGAAATTACGGAGCCGGGGAGGAGACTATCCGTTGCAAAAGAAAATCGTATGCAGTCAGTTCTTGTCGTTGATGATTCAGTTAATACAAGAGAGATAGAAAAGAGCATACTGGAGGCGTACGGTTATCATGTGGATACGGCAGAAGATGGTGAAGAGGGCTTTATAAAAACCCGTGAGACCCTCTACGATCTTGTAATAACTGATGTCGAGATGCCGCGACTGGATGGATTCTCTTTTACTGAGCGACTGCGTAGTGATGAGCGGTATCAAAATGTGCCGGTTATAATAGTTACATCGCGGGAAAAGGATGAGGATAAAAAACGCGGTATTACAGTTGGCGCAAATGCTTATATAGTAAAAGGTGCTTTTGACCAGTCAAACCTTATGGAAACCGTTCGCAGTCTTATAGGATAAGAGGTTACAATATGAACACTACAGCAAAGCATATTCTTGTAGTTGATGATGATCCGTTTACTGCGGAGTTGACCGGAATGATTCTGGAATCTTCGGAGTACGAAATAATTATTGCCGATGGTGGTGTCGATGCTCTGGAAAAACTGAATTCCGACGATGAAATCAGTATTGTCGTGTCAGACATGAATATGCCTTTTGTCAGCGGAGTTCAGCTGTTTGAGGAGATGCGCGGACAGGGTTTTACCATCCCTTTCGTTCTGTTGACGGGTGAAGATTCCGCTCCGCTAAGGCTTGCCCATCCGGATATGGATGAAATTGTTACCAAAGATGAAAATCTGCAGGAAACACTCCCGGAAATTGTAGATTCGCTTATTGCGAAAAGAGGATAGAAGACTATGGGAGTAGAAGTCATGTCGGCGGCAAATAAACTGAAGAGAATTCGTGAGGCTTACATAAAACAGCTGCCGTCACAGCTTGAAGCTCTTCGTAAAGGGTATGCTGAACTTCTTAAGAGCTCTTGCAGTCTGTTGGAGCTGGAAAATTTTCACAGGAGCATACATACTCTTAAAGGTGCCTGCGCCTCCTTCGGGTTAAAGAGTGTCAGTACTATAGCTGCTGCGGGTGAGGAACTGGCAAAAGAGGCAATTAAAGCCGGAACAGCTCCTGACACAAATTGGCATCAGAATATCCAGAGCTGTCTCAACTCACTGGAAGAGGCTGCTACTTCTATGGATCTGTCGCAAACAGTTGATACACGCGCAATTGAGCTTGTTGCAGCGTCGGAGGTTACGGGAGAGCGAAATCAGAAGCTGATATACTTCTGTGAGGATGATTCGTATCAGCGTCTCTCGTTGTCTACACAGATTGAATGTTTTGGTTTCAAGGTTGCTGCATTTGCAGAGTTGGAGCAGTTAAGTAACGCTGTGCAGAGTTCACCGCCGGATGCGGTGATAATGGATCTGGTTTTTCCTGATCGTCATCTTGGCGGTTCAGAAACCATTGAGTCATTACGTAAAGCCGGATGTACAGTTCCCGTGGTTTTTATCTCTTCACAAAACGATTTTAAAAGCCGGCTTGCTGCTGTCAGGGCAGGTTCAAGCGCATATTTCACAAAGCCGGTGAATGTTACTGAACTTTCTGCAACTCTTGATGCACTCACCAATTCAGTTGCCCCCGATCCATACAGAGTTCTTATTGTGGATGATGACCCTCACCTCTCCGATCTTTATTCAACCATACTCCAGTCCGCCGGTATGACTACGACTGTTGTAAATGACCCGTTGCAGGTTATGGAACCGTTGCTTGATTTTAAACCGGATCTGCTCCTCAGTGATATGTATATGCCTGGTTGTAACGGTATGGAGCTGGCTAAGACCGTAAGGCAGATGGGCACATCCTTCAGTATTCCGATTATTTATCTCTCCAGCGAGACTGATACGGGGAAACAGTTTCAAGCCATGCGTATGGGGGGGGATGAATTTCTGACAAAACCTATCTCCCCCGAAAATCTCGTTGCTGCAGTTGCCGGGCGTGCCGGACGAATGAAGGCTATTCGCTCTTTCATGGTGAGGGACAGCATGACAGGTTTATTCAATCATACTACTTCAAAAGAGTATCTGGAGGTTGAGATTGTCAAGGCTCAACGTAACGGTGCGGAGCTGTGTTTCGCAATGATTGATGTGGACAGATTTAAAACTGTGAATGACAGCTATGGACATCAGATGGGTGACCATGTATTGATAACTCTGGCTAGACTTCTTGGGCAGCGGCTACGCAGAACGGATATCGTAGGTCGTTACGGCGGAGAAGAGTTTGCGGTTATTCTGCCCGATTGTAACATCTCTGAAGCTGTTGAAATTATGGATCAACTCAGGGAGAGTTTCGCAGCACTCCGTTTTCCAGCTGGTAACGAAAGTTTTTCGTCTACCTTCAGCTGCGGTATCGCCCCGCTATCGATATTTAAGGATGTGGAGAGTGTCTGCAAGGCGGCAGATACTTCAATGTACCGCGCGAAAGAGGGGGGGAGAAATAGAGTTGTGGCTGCAAAAGGTGGTGAAAAGTGAGCGACTCTGAAAAACCCAAACTTGCAATATACTGGGCTGCATCCTGTGGTGGTTGTGAGATTGCGTTCGTGAATCTGCATGAGAAGATTCTTGATGTAGATGCAGCGTTTGATTTTATGTTTTGCCCATGCCTTTTGGATACAAAGAAAAAGGATATTGAAGCGCTGCAGGACGGTGCGATTGCGGTAACTCTTTTCAACGGAGCTCTCCGTACGGAAGAAAACCTTGAGATGGCTCATCTTATGAGGCGGAAATCAAAAATTATGGTTGCCTTTGGTTCCTGTGCTAAAGGGGGGTGTATCCCATCGCTTGCGAACTTTACCGGCAGTGATGAGATGCTGAAGACCATATACATTGATAATCCTTCCCTTGATAATCCTATGAATATTATCCCTTCCGGGGTTACATCTTTCGCAGGGGGTGAGATTTCTCTTCCCGGATTACTGGGGAGGGTAAAGCATCTGGCTGAGGAGGTTGAGGTTGATTATTTCGTGCCTGGCTGTCCACCGGAATCCGATCAGATCTGGAATGTGATTGAAAAAATCCTTTCCGGTGACCTCCCGCCAAAAGGGGGGACAATCGGATGCGGCAACTTAACTGTATGCGACGACTGTGATCGGATTAAGGAGGAGAAGAGGATTACTGCATTTCGGCGAAGTTATGAATTTTATCCCGATACAAGAGCCTGTCTGCTTGAGCAGGGCTTGATCTGTATGGGGATAGCAACCAGGAGCGGATGCGGTGCACCATGCACCAGGGCAAATATGCCATGCAGCGGCTGTTACGGATCTCCTGATGGGGTAAGTGATCAGGGGGCGAAGATGGTTGCGGCGCTCGGCTCAATAATGGATATTGGAGATACCTCCGGTCTATCTGAATCGGCTATTGCCCTGCGGGTGGAGGAGTTTCTGCAGACGATTCCGGATTATGCCGGTCTTTTCTATAAGTATACCCTTGCAGGCTCTACTCTCGGCGGCAGGGTAGGGGGTAGCCGATGACAACTCGAATAACTATTGACCCTATTACCCGTCTGGAGGGGCATGGTAGGATAGACATATTTCTTGATGATAATGGCGGTGTGGAGAACGCCTGCTTTCAAATACCGGAGCTGCGTGGTTTTGAACAGTTTTGCGTGGGCAGGATGGCGGAGGAGATGCCGGTAATAACCAACCGTATCTGCGGTGTCTGTCCTGAGGCACATCATATAGCTGCAACAAAGGCTCTGGACGGAATTTTTGGTGCAGAGCCGACTTCTGCTGCAAAAAAACTGCGAGAGCTGCTTTATATGGCTTTTTTTGTGACCGATCATACCACTCATTTTTATGCTCTCGGTGGGCCTGACTTTATTGTCGGACCGGATGCTCCACCTTCAGAGCGTAATATTCTTGGTGTAGCCCGTAAGGTTGGAATGGATGTGGCGGGGCAGGTGATTGCCTGTCGCAAGCGCAACCATGAAATTATTACAATGCTCGGAGGTAAGTCGATACATCCGGTTGCCGGAGTCCCCGGGGGGTGGAGTCGTGCGATCTCTCAGGAAGAGAGGTCACAGATTGAGGATACTGCACGCAAAAACATAGATTTTGCAATTTTTACCTTATCTCTATTCGACAAAATTGTTCTAAAGAGTCCCCTCTATCTTGAAATGGTTACCTCTGACACCTATCTTCATAAAACATATTCAATGGGAACGGTTGATGGGAACAATCAGGTCAATTTTTATGACGGAATGATCCGCATTGTTGATCCTGAAGGGGGTGAGTTCGCCAAATATAACCCTTCGGATTACCGTGAACATATTGCGGAAAGAGTTGAGCCCTGGACTTATCTTAAATATCCATATCTGAAAAAGGTTGGTTGGAAGGGGCTGACTGACGGATTGGAGAGTGGGGTTTATACTGCTACGCCTCTTTCGCGGCTTAATGTTTCGGAGGGGATTGCAACCAGGCTTGCCAATGAAGAGTTTGTCAGAATGTACGAATCGTTTGGTTGCAAAAAGATAACAGCCGCGCGTTATGAACCGATACACCATCGTCTTGCCACTCATTGGGCGCGGCTTATAGAGCTGCTTTACGCTTCTGAACGGATGCTTGAGCTGGCGCTTGATAAAGAAATTACTTCAACTGAGACAAGAAATATTCCAAGGACGGCAGACTTTGTCGGCGAAGGTGTCGGCTGTGTAGAGGCACCAAGAGGAACTTTGACTCATCATTATGCTGCCGATGAGCGTGCAGTTTTAACAAAAGTAAACATGATCGTTGGTACGACAAATAATTATGCTCCAATCTCCATGTCCATAAGGAGAGCGGCTGATAAGTTGATAAAGAGTAAATCACCGGACGACTCTGTGCTTAACCGTATAGAGATGGCGTTCAGGCTTTACGATCCATGTTTCTCCTGCGCTACTCATTTTTTACCGGGTAAAATGCCTCTTGCAATATCATTTAGAGATAATAACGGGCTTCTCCTTCGGGAGGTCCGGAGAGCGTGATGAACGTCTTGTCCAGAGCAGAAACCGTAATAATAGGTATGGGTAATCCACTGCTTTCGGATGACGGTGTGGGTATTGCGGTTGCCCGTGCCGTTGCCGATAAGATGAAAGATCGTATGAATCTGGTTGTTACGGAGCTTCATACTGGCGGCATCAGGCTGATGGAGGCTATGGTCGGTTTCAAGCGGGCAGTGGTAATTGATGCAATGTTGAGTGGTGCTGTTCCGGGTACTCTGCGTCGTTTTGATCCGAGGGAGTTTGTCACAGGCAAAAACACGTTTTCAAGTCACGATACGGATTTTGCAACGGCTTTTGAACTTGGTCTTATGGCTGATGTGGTCCTACCGGATAAGCTCGCATTCTGGGGGATAGAGGCTCGTGAATTTGACGTTTTCGGTGAGATATTCAGCGAAGATGTTTCAGCTGCTCTTCCTGGCGCTGTAGAGGATGTTATTGAGGAGTTACTGATGTGGGAGATCGACTTATGAAAATCGGGGTATATTTCTGCAACTGTGGAACTAATATCGCTGATAAGGTTAATTCCGATCTGGTGGCAGAGGCTGTAAAGACCTTTCCGGATCACCATTATTTCGTTGTTCTCGATTTTATCTGTTCAGAGGATGGCAGACTGCAGTTTGAGGAGAGTCTGAAGGGTGAACAGCCTGACAGGGTGGTTGTGGCTGCCTGCTCGCCGCGTGACCATGAAAATACTTTCCGTCGCTGTCTGATAAACGCCGGGATAAATCCCTATCTTCTGCAGATGGTGAACATTCGTGAGCAGATTGCCTGGGTTACGGAGAGTCCGGTTGTTGCAACTGAAAAAGCTGTACGTGCAATTCGTGGCTCGGCAAACAGGGTTGTCCTACAGAAACCACTTGAAAAGAAACAGTTGGAAGTATCGTCTGATGCGCTGATTATCGGTGCCGGGCCTGCAGGAATGAAGGCAGCGTTGTCGCTGGCTGAGGCGGGGCGAAAAGTAACATTGGTGGAGAGAACCCCCTTCATAGGTGGTCTTCCGGTTCGTTTTGAAGATCTTTTTCCGGCTATGGAGTGCGCCCCATGTATGCTTGAACCGTTGATGGCTGATCTTCTTCATGGTGACTACGCTGAAAATATTGAACTTATGACAATGTCGGAACTCGTCGAGCTTACAGGTTTCTATGGAAATTTTATTGCTAAAATCCACCGGAAACCTCGCCATGTTTCTCTGCATGACTGTATCGGTTGCGGTGAATGCATAGAGGTCTGCCCTGTATCAGTTTCCAATGAGTTTAACAGCAACGCCTGTATGCGTAAGGCAATTGATTTTGCCTTTACCGGGGTGCTGCCGAATGCTCCGTCGCTTATGGAAGATATCTGTATCCGCTCGAAAGGGGATGAGTGCAGACTCTGCAAGGATGTCTGTCCAATGGGTGAAGATGTTATTGATCTCGATGAAGTTGCTTCAGTTGTTGAACGCAGGTTTGGCTCACTTATTCTGGCTACC
Organism: Desulfuromonadaceae bacterium; assembly: GCA_028683855.1. Taxonomy (GTDB): domain Bacteria; phylum Desulfobacterota; class Desulfuromonadia; order Geobacterales; family Pseudopelobacteraceae; genus JACRCG01. The sequence goes on along the minus strand of JAQUHA010000004.1, from coordinate 50,601 downwards.
GGCGCTTCCCTCTATGATACATCACAACTGTCTGGTCTGGGGATGGGAACGCTCCCGGACGTTTACGATTCAATGCAGTTTGAGCGAATGTTGTCATCTACCGGACCTACCGGAGGTGAGATTTTAACTGCAGACGGGCGTTCACCCGAATCAATTGCAATTGTCCACTGCGCCGGAAGTCTGGATGAAGAGCATAAACCGTACTGCTCAGGAATCTGTTGCCAGTATGCACTTAAATTCAATCACCTGATCTCAGAAAAACTTCCGAACACTTCCGTTACCCATTATTATCGGGAACTCGTACTGCCTGGTAAAGAGGCACACGCCATGTTTGAATACGCAGTGAATAACAAAAACTCCACTATGAGGAGATATCTGCGGCTTTCGGATATTGCCGTTTCCTGCGATGAAGACCGGAAGCTTCATATTGACTGCAGTGGCGAGAGGGCATTTTCGGATATGGTTATACTATGCCCACCTTTGGTTCCGGCAGAAGGCTCTTCAGAGCTTGCAAAGATGCTTGATCTCGGCTGTGACTCTTTTGGTTTCTTTAGTGAGTTGCATGGGAGGATTGATTCTACTCAGAGCACAATTAAAGGGATCTACCTTGCCGGAGCCTGCCATGAACCGATGGATATCAAACACTCAATTCTTGAAGGTATGGCAGCCGTCGGATATTCACTTGCGGGACTGCAGCCTGGACGAATAGTAGAAACTGAACCGACTACCGCTGAGATTGATGAAAGTGGTTGTGCCGGATGCCATCTCTGCATATCTGTATGTCCGTATCGAGCGATATCTTTTGACGCTGAAAAAAATATTTCAAGGGTAAATGCTGTTCTTTGCCACGGTTGCGGAACCTGCGTTGCAGCCTGCCCTGCTGCCGCTATTGTTGGTCACGGTTTTACAAGTGAGCAGATAATGGCTGAAATAGAGGGGGCTTTGAAGTGAGTGAAAAGAGAGATTTCGAGCCCAGAATAATCGGCTTTTTATGTAACTGGTGCTCATACGCAGGTGCAGACAAGGCTGGAGGTATGCAGAGGTCATATCCGGCAAATGTAGATATAATCAGAGTTTTGTGCAGCGGAAGAGTTGAACCGCAGTTTATTATTTCTGCTTTTGCAAAAGGGGCGGATGGTGTTATCATCCTCGCCTGCCACCCTGGTGACTGCCATTATAAAGAGGGAAACTGTCGGGCTTTGCAGCGACATACCATGCTGAATATGATGTTGGAGCAGCTTGGCATTACAAAAGAGCGGTGTAGGCTCGATTATGTCTCTGCAGGTGAGGGTGAAAAGTTTATACGGGTTATAGGTGAGATGGTAGAAACAGTAAATAAGCTCGGCCAGTTAAAAATAAATCATGGAAACGGGGAGAATTAATCATGGCTGTAACTCTGCTGGATGCTCGTGGGCTTAAATGCCCCCAACCAACGCTGAAGATAACTGTAATGTCAATAAAGATAAAGCAGGGGGATATACTCGAGGTTATAGCCGACTGCCCCACTTTTGAAAAAGACCTGCGTGACTGGTGTTCCCGCGCAAAGAAAACGCTTTTATGGCTTAGAGAAGAGGGGACGGCAAAGAAGGCACAGATTCAGTTCTGACATCCAGTATGCACCATAATAATAGAGTTTTCTGTCACTCTTCAAAAACCTCATAATAGCCATGAGTTCCCAGCTTGTGGACATTCATGAGGTTTGTTGATCCTCGTGTTTCAATAAGTCCCATGGTTATTACGACGTTATCACCTTTATGAAAACCTGATGAGAGCAGTTTCGTCTCAACCTCGTAAATCTGTTGGTCTGTATTTTCCATGAAACCAACTTCCGCACACTGCACACCCCAGTAGATTGAAAGTCGTCGGCGGATTTCAGGTGAGGTCGCAAATGCTATAATGGGGGTCATTGGGCGAAAAGCCGAAAGAAGAGCCGCTGTACTGCCTGATCTGGTAAAAACAACAATGGCTTTTGCCTTAAGAGTTGCTGCTGTTCGGCAGGACGCTTCGGCAACCGCCTGAGCCGTTGTTCTGACGGTTCCAAAATGTTCACTTACCGCAACGTGCAGATCTGCACTTTCAACATTTCTGGCAATACGGCTCATTGTTTTTACTGACTCTATAGGAAAGTCGCCTGAGGCTGTTTCAGCCGAAAGCATTATGGCATCTGTTCCGTCAATAATGGCGTTGGCAACGTCAGATGTCTCTGCTCTTGTAGGTCGTGGGTTCCGAATCATTGAGTCCAGCATCTGAGTCGCGGTTATTACCGGTTTACCGGCTTTATTGCAGGCTCGTATTATTTTTTTCTGGTAGACCGGCACCTTTTCCGGTTCTATCTCTACCCCAAGGTCACCCCGCGCAACCATTACCGCATCTGTTTCCCTCAGTATTTTGTCAAAGTTGCGTAGTGCTTCGGGTTTCTCAATTTTTGCTACAACCGGGGTGTCTTTACCTTTTGCTTTAATAATATTCTTTATCTCAATAATGTCTTCAGCGGTTCGCACAAAAGAGAGTGCGATAAAATCGACACCGGCATCGAGCGCAAAATCCAAATCCACCAGATCCTTATCTGTCAGACATGGGGCGGAGACATTAACACCAGGCAGATTTATCCCTTTATTGTTTTTCAAAAGTCCACCGGCAACGACCTGACAACAAACCTTCTCGCCGTCCAGGGCAATAACTTTTAATTCCATCAAGCCGTCATCCAGCAGAATGCGTGAACCTGGATTTACGTCGTTCGGCAATGATTTGTAAATAGTAGGGATTATTCCATGACTGCCGAGAACATTGTCAGTTGTGATAACAACCTCATCCCCTTTTTTCAGCAGCATTCCGTCTCCAGCCATTTTTCCGGTTCTTATTTTAGGACCTTGAAGATCGCCGAGAATCGCTGTCTGGCAGCCAAGTTTGTCAGAGATATTCCGTATGGTATGGATCAGCTCCAGTTTTTGTGAGTTTTCTCCGTGGGAGAAGTTGAGCCTGAATATGTCAACGCCGGCAAGCATAAGATTTTGTATCATGGAGGCAGAAGAGCTTGCCGGGCCAAGTGTTGCGACTATTTTTGTTTTGCGTGATACTTTCGGCATTTGCTGTTCCTTGTTTGAAAAAATTTGATTTTTAGACGTGTATAGCTTCTTTGTGAACATCCAGAGCTGCTTCCCTTATTGCTTCCGGAAGCGTGGGGTGAGCATGGCAGATCAGTGCAATATCACGGGAGGTTCCTCCGAAACTCATTACAGCTGCTGCCTCGGCGATCAAATCTGATGCACGTGGACCGACAATGTGTATGCCTAATATGCGGTCGTTCTCCTGATGGGCGAGTATTTTGACAAAACCCTCTGTCTCATCCATGCAGCGTGCCCGACCAAGCGCCGCAAAATTGAAGCGTCCACTCCGATACGGGGTTCCGGAAGTTTTCAGCTGCTCTTCTGTCAAGCCGACATATGATGCTTCAGGCAAGGTATAAACAGCCCCCGGTATATATTCATACTCAACTTTGGCAGTTAAACCTGCAATACCTTCGACACAGGCAACCCCCTCTTCCGACGCTTTGTGCGCAAGCATCGGACCGCTAATCAGATCTCCAATTGCATATATACCTGCAACTGTAGTTTTGTAAGCATCGTCAACTATTACTCTGCCTGACTCATCCAAAACTATCCCAAGTTCTTCCAATCCGATGCCTGATGTGTTTGGACGCCTCCCTATTGCCACAAGCACCTTATCGCAATCTATTTCCTCACTCCCTGTTCCGGAGTTAAAAAGAACAATTGCCTTGGAACCGATTCTCCGCACTCCGGTAATACGTGTGCCGAGCTTAAACTGCATCCCCTGTTTTCTTAATGAACGGTAGAGTAGATCCGAAACCTGACGATCCATGTTCGGGAGTATCTGCGGCAGCATCTCCATTATTGTAACCTGTGCGCCGAGGCGTCTCCACACAGAGCCGAGCTCAAGCCCTATGGCACCCCCCCCCGCAACTATCAGGTGTTCAGGAACAGTATTAAATGATAGCGCCTCGCGTGCAGAAACAATCACCTGACTGTCAAAAGGTATTCCCGGTAGTGGAGATGATTCGCTCCCGGTGGCGAGAATAACTTTGGCTGCTTTTATGTTTATTGCTGCGGGTCTATCGGTTTCTGGTAGAGATTGCTGCTCATTTGTTGCAGAGTTGAGGAACGCAGGTATCACATCAACCTGGTGTTGCCCCTCTTGATTGACACCCTTTAGAATGGCTCTGCCGTGAAGTCTGACAACTTCATTTTTCTTTATAAGATAGTCAATTCCGTCTGTTAGCTTTTTTACGAGGCTCTCTTTGCGTAACATCATGGTGTCAAGATCTAAACTAGGGGGTTCAATCTTGATGCCATGATGAGAGAACCTGTCGCGAGCTACGGCAAAAAGCTCACTTGAGTCAAGTAATGCTTTACTTGGAATACACCCTTCATTAAGACATACTCCACCGGAGGCGCTACGCTTGTCAACCAGAGCGACTTTCATTCCAAGGCGTGAAGCACGGATTGCCGCTACATATCCTCCAGGGCCGGCACCAATTATTATAAGATCGTATGTGTTGGTTTCAGACATCACAAATCTCCATTCAGCAGATCAATTTTGAAATAATGATTCGTCTGCCGCTTCTATGTAATCTTTTACTTTTTTTAGAAATCCAACAGCCTCGCGTCCGTCAATTATCCTGTGATCATATGAGAGCGCCAGATACATCATTGCCCTGATAACTATCTGACCGTCTCGTACAACCGGTCGATCCTGAATTGCGTGCATTCCAAGAACTGCACTTTGAGGCGGGTTAAGAATAGGTGTGGAGAGCATAGAGCCGTAAACTCCACCGTTACTTATCGTGAATGTTCCACCCTGCAGGTCGGATATAGTAAGCTGATTATTTTTTATTTTTTCTGAAAAACTGATTATCGACCTGTCTATTTCATGGAACTCAAGTTTATCCGCATCACGCAAGACCGGAACAACCAACCCCTTCGCGCCACCGATCGCAACTCCAATGTTGAAAAAATTGTGTAATACAATCTCCTCACCATCAATGCTGGCATTAACAAGCGGAAACTCGCTGAGAGCTTCACTGCAGGCTTTTACAAAAAATGGCATAAACCCCAACTTAATTCCGTACTTTTTGATAAACTCTTCTCTAAAGTTGTTCCGCAGTATATTTACTTTAGACATATCTACTTCGTTAAAGGTTGTAAGCATGGCAGTTTCTTGGCGTGCAGCCACAAGGCGTTCAGCGACTCTTTTACGAAGCGGGGACATAGGTCTGCGCTCCTCGCGGTCAGAAAGATAGGGGAGAGTGTCTTCGGATTTTACCAACATTTGATGTTCTGCAGATTCTTTAATAGAAACGGCTGGTGGGGTCTGAACGCCGGATTTCCTTATGGATGTTTGCTGTTCAATATTAAAGAGAGTTGATTCCATCGGTTGTGACGGTCTCGCCGAAGGTGGTTCTTTTGATTTCTCGTCAATTCTTGACGCAAGATCTTCATGGGTAAGGCGTCCCTCTTTGCCGCTCCCTGTCAATTCTCTGCTTGAGATGTTGTGCTCGCGCATTTGACGGCGTAAAGATGGCGATGAAGGTGCTTCGGAGTATATCGGTAGAGCTCTGCTTTCAGGTGAGTTGTCTGCTGTCTCGTGAGCAGAAGCGGATTCTTCTATCTGACCTATTTCAACTCCGACCGATACAGTCACCCCCTCAGCTACAGAGATTGAAAGTATGCCGGAAGCTCCGGCATTCAGATCCAATGTAATTTTATCGGTTTCGATTTCGCAAAGAGGTTCATCACGTTTGACAAAATCACCGCTCTTTTTAAACCATTTTGCCAGTAGTGCCTCGCGTACGGACTCGCCGATCTCAGGTATCTTTATTTCCATATTGACCTCATAAACCTATTGAAATCATTTTTTTATAACGAATATAACGGCGAACATTCTATCCTAAATTCAATGTTTCTCCAGAAAAAAATAAGAGGGCGGCCAGAAAATGGTCGCCCTCTTATCTGTTCTGAATAGAACTGTTAAACCCCTGCTTTTAGAAATTCTCTTCCAAATGGAGACATCTGTCGAAGTTTAGCAATTATGGGTGGCATTTCGCGAATAACGGTATCTATCTCGGCATCCGTTGTAAAACGGGATAGTGAAAAGCGGATTGATCCGTGAGCGCAGGTGAATGGTACACCCATAGCCCGAAGAACGTGGGACGGCTCGAGTGAGCCTGATGTGCAGGCGCTGCCTGAGGATGCGCAGATACCAAATTCAGAGAGGAGCAGCAGTATAGCTTCCCCCTCGACAAATTCAAATGCTATAGATGTCGTATTAGGGAGTCTTTCAGCCCCGCCCCCGTTAATCCGGGCGTGTGGAACTGCTGTCATCAATGCGTTTTGGAGGCGATCCCGCTGATCTTTTACGACGGTGTTTTCCAGGTTCATGCTCTGTCCGGCAAGTTCGCAGGCTTTGCCGAGTGCAACGATTGCCGCGGCATTTTCAGTGCCGGCACGTCGGCTCTTCTCCTGATGCCCACCTACCATAAACGGGCGGAATGGAGTTCCCCGCCTGACGTATAATGCTCCAATCCCTTTGGGAGCGTGGAGTTTATGCCCGGAAAGCGAGAGCATATCTATTTGCGATTCAGCCATATTAATTGGAATTTTGCCAATTGCCTGGACTGCATCGCTATGAAATAAAGCACCCTTGGATTTAACCAGTTCAGCTGCCTCCTGAACCGGGAATATTACACCCGTTTCATTGTTAGCCCACATAAGAGAGACAATGGCGGTGTCATCATCCACGCTGTTTTTTAACTCATCCATGTCAAGTTGACCAGTCGCATCAACTCCGATTTCTGTTACACGATACCCTTTCTGTCTTAAATTACGACATTGGGTCAGTACGGCAGGGTGTTCAACGCGACTGGTGATTATGTGATGGCGTTCAGGAAAGACCTCCAGTGCTGAACGGATTGCAGCGTTGTCACTTTCGGTTCCGCATGCCGTAAAAATTATTTCATCCGGTTGTGAGCCAAGAAGAGCGGCTACACGTTCCCTTGCCTCATTAACTTTGCTCTGAACCTGCCCCCCGAAAAAGTGCATAGAGCTCGGGTTGCCGTACAATTCACAAAAATAGGGGCGCATCTCTTCAAAAACAGCTTCATCAACCTTTGTGGTTGCGTTGTTGTCGAGGTAGATCTCTTTCACTGAGAAACCTCCTCTACAATAATATCTTCTGCTACAAGGTCACGAAGCTTTGCTTCAACCATACGTGCTGTGTTGCCTGATGATGCGCAACCTGCGCAGGCTTTTCTGAAAGCTACCTGTACTATGGAGCCGTCAATGTCAATAAGCTCCAAATCGCCCCCGTCTGTCCAGAGCAGAGGACGAATATCCCTCTCAAGAACTTCCTGTATGAGCTGCATCTTCTTCATGTTTGACAGCTTTTCCGGACGGGTTCGCGGCTTTGCCTCAGCCTCACCCAGTACCTGCGCTATAAGGTCTTTAATTTTTGGTATGCAACCGCCACAGGCACCACCAGCCTTTGTAAAATTTGTAACCTGCTCTGCAGTAGTTAATGCATTTGTTTCAATCACTTTTTTTAGAAAAGCATCAGTAATGCCGAAGCATTTGCAGACAATTTCCCCCTCATAATCAGGGTATGCCGACCCATGGTCATGTTCGCTATCGTGTGCAGGCATCTCCATACCGCGATATTTGTAAATTGCAACTTCCAGTGCCTCCTGTCCCATAACCGAACAGTGCATTTTTTCCTCAGGCAGACCACCGAGAAAATCTGCAATATCCTGATTGCTGACTGCGAGGGCTTCATCAAGAGTTTTTCCCTTGACCATTTCGGTTAATGCTGATGAAGAAGCAATAGCACTGGCGCAACCGAAGGTCTGAAACTTGGCATCAACTATCTTTTCCTTGTTTTCATCAAGCTTTAAAAAAAGTTTCAGGGCATCACCGCATGCAAGACTGCCAACTTCACCAACTGCGTCCGCATCCACGATATCCCCCACATTGCGCGGATTCAAAAAATGATCCTTGACTGTAGGTGTGTAATCCCACATAAATTTTATCTCCTTGTAAATTAAGTCTTATTTTGGTCTTTTATCCCAGAATAAAGTTTCTGCCTGCTGTCATAACTTCAGCAAGACGGGCTTCGTTGCCGGCCTCACCGTACAGTCGCACTACCGGCTCTGTCCCGGATTTACGAAACAGCATCCAGCTTCCGTCAGCCAAAAGAAGTTTAGTGCCATCGACTTTGATAATATCAGTTACTTTTGTTCCGGCTATTTCTTTGGGAAGCTCATTAATCTTATATTTGTACGCAGTTTCAAGTTCAGGTGAGAGCTTAAGGTTGTCGCGCCTGGTGATGAAGCGACCCACTTCGCCATAAAGTCGTTCAAGCAGCTCACGTATGCTTTTCCCCTCACGGGCTGCCATCTCTGCAACAAGAAAACAGGCCAGTATGCCGTCTTTCTCAGGTATATGCCCCTTAATTGTCAGACCGGCGCTCTCTTCTCCGCCGATAACCAGTTTGTCCTGGCAGATCAGTTCTCCTATGTATTTGAAACCCACCGGTGTCTCATATACCGCCACGCCATGTTTTTTTGCTACGGCATCGATAAGGTGTGAAGTAGCAACAGAGCGAGCTACGCCACCTTCAAGTTTCCGTATTCGAATCAGATAGTCGAGGAGCAGTGCTATAATATAGTTCGGTTCTATATAGCTGCCGTCTGCATCCAGAATTCCAAAGCGATCGGCATCTCCGTCAGTTGCTATTCCCAGTTTTATCTCAGGATCATTCTTAACTAAAGTGATAAAATCAGGGATATGAGACTCAGATGGTTCTGGAGGTTGACCGCCAAAATATGGGTCAAGGTGATTGTTGATAATGCTGTATGAAGCTCCATGTGTACGGAGCGGTTCATCAAGATAACCGCGGGCAGTTCCGTATAATGGATTTAAAGCAATCTTCCCCAATTTTTTTATGACGTCAAAATCTACTTTATCCTCTAACGCTTCAAGGTAGCTGTTACGGGGATTTATTATTTCTATCAGTCCGCATTCAACTGCACGTTCAAACTGGAGTTCCCTGTAAGATTCAGTCCCTGTCATTGCATTTGCAAGTCGCTCAATTTCTCCGGTTGTTTCGGGGAGAGCCGGTCCCCCCCATGAGGGTGAGAACTTCACACCGTTGTATTCCGGCGGGTTGTGGCTGGCGGTAAAGTTAATTGCTCCGGCAGCTCCGCGTCGGAGTATTTCGTATGAAATTACAGGAGTTGGGGTGTCGCGCTCACATACAAAAGATTTTATCCCGGCACCAGCCAATACGGTTGCGGCTGCTTCAACGAACTTCTGACCCATAAACCGGGTGTCACAGCTTATTACTATACCTTTCTCCTGCTCTCCAGAGGTTTTAACGGTTTCAGCTATTGCCTGAACAACAGTTTTTACGTTGTTAAAAGTGAAATCCTCACAGAGAATCCCACGCCAGCCAGAAGTTCCAAATTTGATTTCCGCCATCGCTCCCCCCCCGTTTAAATGATAACAGGACATCTTTAGTCGTTTTAGAATAGTATAGTAAGTTTCTTTCGTCAAGACAAAGAAAAAGAGGGTCTCATTGATCAAAAAAAATTGACAAGATAAGGTTTTAAATGGCATTTATAGCCGTTTAAATTATCGTTGAAAAATACAATCTTAAAGAGGTTACAAAGTGAACTTTTATCTGGGACATACTACCAAATGTCCATCTGTTTTACGAATGATTACAGTCATTTTTACACTCACACTTTTTTTTCTAACAGGAGAGACCAATCTGTTTGCTGCTGACTCCGCTACAGTCCAGAATGGAGCTGACTTAAGTCAACCCATGCCTGGTGATTCTCCCGTGGTAGAGGAAAGTCAGAAATCAAATCCTGACGCAGTAGTTATCGAAGAGGGGAAACAGATAACAAAAAGCTCAGAATCTCAGGGTGTTACGGAGTCAACTCTTGAAAATGAAAAGATAGCACCGGCGGGAGAAACGGTTGCTACGCTGCCAGAGCCGGGTAAACCTGTTTCTGAACAGCGTCAGCCAGACTGGGATGGTATTTTTAGAGATACCGGAGTAGTTGTTGGCGGGCAAATAGTCGCCGTTGCAATAACTTATGTTATGCCTGAAAGTTTCTCTGCGTGGACACCTGAGCAAAAGAAGGCTGGTTTTGATAAATATAAAAGAAATTTTGTCAACCCTGTAATGGATAAGGATAAATTTTACATCAACTACATTCTACACCCTTACTGGGGAGCTACGTATTATATTCGTGCAAGAGAACGCGGGCTGAATCAGGCGTACTCGTTTGCATATTCAGCTCTACTCTCTGCGGCGTATGAGTTTGGTGTGGAGTGTATTGCCGAAAAACCCTCTATTCAGGATATTTTTGTAACTCCAATCGGTGGTTCTCTTTTGGGAGCATACGTTTTTGAGCCATGGCGGGAGTCAATAAAGAGCAAACCGGAACTGCGTTGGTATGATCATACTGCTCTTGTATTAACTGATCCATTGGGTCTTATAAGTTTAGGATTTGAAAAAATGTTTGGAATAAAGTCGACGATAGTTGTTAATGTGCCTATTCCGCAGCTGCAAAACAGGGCATCATCTATTGCGAAGAATTATCTGGGTGCGACAATCCAGTTTCCTTTTAACTGATGGGCAGTTAGTTGATGCTGCTTATCTTAAAGCCGGAATCAGACAAAATTTGTAAAGGATGATTTGGATGACCAGAGAACTTACCAAAGGGTACGAACCCCACGATGTTGAAAAAAGATGGTATGAGGAGTGGAGTGAAAAAGGCTATTTCCGCGCTGCTTCTGAATCTGATAAAAAAGCGTACTCAATAGTTATTCCTCCCCCCAATGTTACCGGTGCTCTGCACATGGGGCACGCTCTTAATAATACCCTGCAGGATATCCTCTGCCGATGGAAACGGATGCAGGGATACAATGTGCTCTGGATGCCTGGCACTGACCATGCCGGTATAGCCACACAGAATGTTGTCGAGCGGCAGTTGGCAGCTGAGGGCAAGGATCGCCATGATCTTGGGCGAGAAGCTTTTATCGATAGAGTATGGCAATGGAAGGGTGAATCCGGTGGTCAGATTATCGGTCAGCTGAAGCGTCTTGGCGCTTCATGCGACTGGGAACGAGAACGCTTTACAATGGATGAGGGTCTTTCAAAAGCTGTAAGAACAGTTTTTGTAAAATTGTACGAAGACGGACTCATTTACCGCGATAACCGGCTGATAAACTGGTGTCCACGTTGTCATACCGCCCTCTCTGATATTGAAGTTGAGCATGAGGATCATAAGGGGCATCTGTGGCATATCCGCTATCCGGTGGTTGGCGAACCGGGTCGATTTGTGATTGTAGCCACTACCCGTCCAGAGACTATGCTTGGTGATACTGCTGTGGCGGTACACCCTGATGATGAGCGTTATGCGGATCTTGTCGGGAAAAAAGTACTTCTCCCGCTTGTCGGGCGTGAAATCCCTGTAGTGGCGGATGATTATGTTGACCGTGAATTCGGCACAGGAGTTGTGAAAATTACGCCGGCTCACGATTTCAACGATTTTGAGGTTGGTCTGCGTCATGGACTTGATAAAATAAATGTGCTTGATGAGTCTGGTATAATAAATTCCGCAGGTAAGCAGTATGAGGGGATGGATCGCTTTGAAGCGAGAAAGCGGATTCTTGCTGATCTGGAAGCTGCCGGAAATATGGATAAGGTTGACGATCATCCAATGTCGGTCGGAGGGTGCTATCGATGCAAAACTGTTGTTGAGCCGTATCTTTCACTTCAGTGGTATGTCAAGGTGGCTCCTTTAGCAGAACGAGCAGTTGAAGCGGTAAAAAGCGGTAAAACACGAATTCTTCCAAAACAGTGGGAAAACACATATTACGACTGGATGGAGAACATTCGCGACTGGTGCGTATCTCGTCAAATATGGTGGGGGCACCGGATTCCCGCATGGTTCTGTGACCATTGCGGTGAGATAACTGTAGCTATGGAAACTCCCGAAAAGTGCAGTAAATGCGGTAGCGACGAACTCCGTCAGGAAACTGACGTTCTGGATACCTGGTTCTCGTCGGCACTCTGGCCATTTTCAACGATGGGGTGGCCGGATCAGACGGCGGAGCTTAAAACTTTCTACCCCACATCCTGCCTGGTTACAGGGTTTGATATTTTATTCTTCTGGGTTGCCAGAATGATGATGATGGGTCTGCATTTCATGGATGAAGTACCATTTGCCGACGTATATATCCATGCTCTTGTTCGAGATGCGCATGGGCATAAGATGTCAAAATCAAAAGGAAATGTAATAGATCCTCTGACGACTATCGAGCAGTATGGCACAGATGCTTTCCGTTTTACCCTTGCTGCTTTTGCTGCTCAGGGGCGTGATATAAAGCTTGCTGAAGATCGTATTGCCGGCTACCGCAATTTTTGCAATAAAGTTTGGAACGCCGCCCGTTTCAGCTTGATGAATCTGGAAGGTTTTGATCCGAAAGGAGTTGCGCTTGAACAGCTTGAACTGTCTCAGGGAGACAAGTGGATTCTGCATCGATTGAATGAAACAGCGCGAATTGTTGATGAAACGCTGACCGGTTATCGTTACAACGAGAGTGCAATGGCTCTCTATCAGTTTACCTGGAGCGAGTTTTGCGATTGGTATCTGGAACTGTCCAAGCAGGACATATATAACGGTACGCCGGAGCGCAAACTGGCAGTTCAGTATGTTCTCTGGTACACGCTTGAAAATCTGCTTCGCCTGCTTCATCCATTCATGCCCTTCATCACGGAGGAGATCTGGCAGGCATTGCCAAAAGATGGAGGAGAAGAAATTTCTCCTTCATCTATAATGCTGGCGCCCTATCCGGAATACTCTGATGACCTTGTTTTTACTAAGGATGCCGCTGAAATGGAAAGAGTTATGTCTGTAATCGGTGGAATCCGTAATATTCGTGGAGAGATGGAAGTGCCACCATCAAAGACGATTGCCGTCATCCTCTCATGCGATACTGAAACGGCACAAACTATTATGAAGCATAATGAAAACGCGATTTCGGCTCTTGCCAGGGTCTCTGATCTTGCGATCGGTTACAAGATCGAGAAGCCTGAGGATGCATCGATACAGGTTACTGGTGATATAAGAATTTACGTCCCTTTAAAGGGGATGGTGGATGTTGCCGCTGAGGAGGAGCGTCTACTTAAGGAGATCAGTAAAATCGACAAAGAGATTGAGATGTTTTCAAAAAAACTGGAGAGCCCCGCTTTTGTAGACCGAGCTCCGGCTGATATTGTTGCAAAGGAGCGAATGAAACTTACTGATGCCGCTTGCAAGAGGCAGGTGTTGGAGGAGAGTCTTGGGAAGATAAGGAGTTTGAAATAGTGGCGGACTGGAGCTTTTACACACCTGATACGTCAATAATAAACTGCTCGCAAGAGCTGAACTGCTGCTGTTGTGGAATCGTTCATAACTGAAAGGAGCCTGCTATGAAATATTTAATTTTGCCAGTTTTGTTTATTCTTTGCTTTATTACAGTACTGCCTGCCGCTGCAGATCAGGATGTATTTCCGGTTGACCGTGAGTTCTATCCGTATTATCCGTCGCTTTTCAAGTGGGAAAAGTCAGGGGCGGTATTCACAGAACCTCAAACCTGCGCTGACTGTCACGATAAACAGTATAAGGAGTGGAGCGGTTCAGTTCATAGTCTCGCATTACGCGATCCGGTATATCAGGGTGAACTAAACAAGGCGGTCAAGGCAGCCGGACATGATATCGGGCGTCAATGCGAAGGGTGTCACTCTCCGGCTGCCATGATGAATGGTGAACTTAAAAAACCTGGCTTGGCTGGACTTTCATCTCTCGCTCTTGCGGGGGTCTCATGTGACGTATGTCACTCTGTCAGCGGTACAACGCATACCAGAACACCAATGAAAGTTCCTGAAAATGGCTCACTGATTCTTAATCCCGGTTATGACGGCAAGGATGGTGCTCAGCTGGTAAAGCGAGGTTCTCTAAAGCCCGATACAGAATGCGGAGGCGGGTTTCACGAGTGCATTGAATCGCCGCTGCACGATCAGGCGGATCTTTGCGCCGGTTGCCATCAGGTATACCATTACGATAAACACTTTCCGATCGAATCCACCTATAACGAGTGGAAACAGAGTCCTTACGCGCAAAAGGGTATACAGTGTCAGGATTGCCACATGGTCGAGACAGAGACCTTTCTAAAGAGCTCCACTGATTTTAGAAAGCCGGAGCGATCTGATTACAGACACTATTTTAGCGGAGTAAACTATCTTCTGGCTTATCTTAGTGCTCAATCAGCTACCAGGGGTGGAGATAAGGAACAGGCAGCGCGTTCAATGCAGCAGTACGATATGGCGATAAAGCGTTTGCAGAGCGCTGCCGGTCTGGAGATTGTCCCTTTATACAGCGATGGAGAGTTGCGGGAGTTGAAGATTAAGGTTTCAAATCTTCGTGCCGGCCATAATCTCCCTACATCCCTTACAAATATTCGTCAGATGTGGCTTGAAATTACGGCAAAAGATCAAAACGGAAAAGTAGTTATGTCAAGCGGTAGTTTGGAAACGGATGGTTCGTTGTCTCCTGAAACCCGTGTTTTTAACTCAGACGGCATGGGCAGCAATTTCCATTTTGCAGCTGATCCCTGGGTGATTACAGCTTTCTCTCGTCATGAAACCATACCCCCCAGAGGTTTCAAAGAGGTTTACTATGGTGTAGGCAATCTGAAAAAGACTAAGTATTTAACAGTCGAGGTTAAACTGAGATATCGTACAGCTGATCAGAGGGTTGCTGAGGCACTTCTTGCGGCAGTGCCAAAAGATATTGATCTTGCCAAAGAATATGGTCTGAATTCTGTACCGCAATTACCCGTGGTTGATATGGTAAGCACTCAGCTTAAAGTGCCGGTACGCAATAAAAAATAGTGTAAAAACGGGGTGTTAACCACAAATTTGATCCATATAACCCCTTTGCATTTAGTATCTTTTATGTTTCATGACTGCTCAAACTATGTTAAACAGAATAACTTTGAATTGATTCAGGAGATTATATGACGGAATATATACCGCTTCAAGAGTTGCCGGAGACAGCAGCTTACAAAACAGGTGATGTGTTAGTGCTTATTGGTGAGCTGTTCGGACGTGGGTATGCCAACGGTCTTGTTGATGAAGCTAGGCGCATCGGCATGACAGTTATAGGAACTACCGTTGGGCGTAGAGATAATGGAGGGGTGTTAAGGGCTCTTACGGATGAAGAGCTGGCTGCAGCGGAAGCGCTGCTGGGGGGGAGGGTCGTAAATATTCCTCTCGAAGCCGGTTTTGATATGGAGAGTGTTGATGGCATACCTTCTGTGGTGGAACAGTTGAAAAAGTCGAAGCCTGATGAATTTGCATCGATAAGTTTTGTGGAGGGGAGTCTTGAAAAGGCTTGTGCTGCCGGTTCTGCAAGGTTCAGGTCGAATATTTCACTCTTGGAAACTGAGCTGCTTAAGCTGATTCCTGCCGGAGTCAATGTTCATTTTGCTCACTCCATGGCTGGCGGTATTCCGCGCGCCCGAGTTTTTATGCCGCTTCTTAACCGTATTTTCAAAGGTACCGGCGATAAATATCTGGAGTCCGAACTTTTTTGGAAGAGTCCACTTGGTCAGTTATGCGATATGAGCTTTAACGAGGTAACTGCTGATACCTTTCTTTACCTCATAGAAGAAACAGCGTCTCTGCGTAAACGGAACGTCGATGCCGGAGGTAGGGTCTGTTACTCCGCGTACGGTTACCACGGAACCGGAGTACTTATAAACGGCGAGTATCGCTGGCAGTCTTATACGCCTTATGTTCAGGGTTTTGCCAAGATGCGTCTTGAAAATATAGCTTCTGATGCAACCGCCAATGGTATTCACGCAAATGTTTACAACTGCCCGGAGATTCAGACCAATTCAAGCGCGCTCTTTCTTGGAGTAGAGATCTCTCTTTATCCGCTTCTGACTGCAATTCGCCGTGAAGCGGGTGATAAGATAGCGGAGCGCGTGGAAAAGAGTTGTAAGGCAATGCTGAAAGAGGGGGAAACTTTGGAGGCTCTCCTGGAACGTACGGATCGTTACCTCTCCTCACCTGTTCTGGATCAGATTGAGGATTTTGACACCTGGCCTCAACACAATACACGTGAACAGGCGGAGCTGATGCTGGCTGCCTCATCAGAACTGATGGAAATGCACGCAGATCAGAAAATGCTTGTCTGTGCTGAATTATCGAGGATTGTATTTCTTGCCACAGGGCGTTTGATACTGCACAACTCCTGGAATCCTGATAAAGCCGTTGTTTGGCTTAATCATGACATAATTGCCCGTCTGCTTGCTGATGAACGCGGGGCTGGTATCGTCTAATTGGCTTAATACTGATAAGGATTTTTATGAGAATAACTGTAAAAACATTTGCAAATATACTTTTTGCCCTTGCCTTTATTCAGGGGTGCAGCACACCTCAACTGAATAAGTCTGCTGACCTGCTTTACAAAGAGGGGGAACAGTTCTATCAGGACGGGAGATATGAAGATGCTATCGCACAGTGGAAAAGAGTTAAGGAGAGCTACCAATCTCCTGAGCTTACCGCAAAAGCTGAATTAGGAATTGCGGACTCTTATTTCCTTAATGATGACTTTATTGAAGCTGCGGCGGCTTATGAGGATTTTCGTAAACTCCACCCTACGCATAAAGAGGCGGATTTTGCACTTTATAGAGTAGGTATGAGCTATTTCAATCAGATACATAGTGTCGATGCTGATCAGACTCCTGTTAAAAATGCACAGGAAACATTTTCTCTTTACATGAGCTTATATCCAGCCGGAGAATACTTGGCGGATGTTCAGGAAAAAAACAGAGAGTGTCGCGATAAACAGCTCCAGTATGAAATCTACGTTGGTCGTTTTTACCTTAAAACAGATGCATACAAGGGTGCAATTGCGCGCTTTGAAGAGTCTTTGAAAATGTTTCCAGATTCTCTTCGTCGTGATGAAGTGCTCTATTATCTTGGCAGAGCATATCTTGAAGATGGGCAGAAGGCAAAAGGGAGGGAGGTATTCGCTCTTCTGGCAGCACAATTTCCCGGAAGTGCGTACATCAAGGATGCAAACAAGGCTATGGATGCCCTCTTTTAGTGAGGTTTTTACGCTTCCTGATACTGTTTGTTCTGCTGATAGTGCTTTCAGGGTGCAACACCAGTGATAATGACAACGGTGAAATTCTCAAACTGCTTGCAACCCGTACGAACGCTTTAAATTCAAAAGATATCTCAAGATATATTTCGGTTATTTCTCTTAATTACAGCGACAAGGGGAAAAACTTCTCACAGCTGAAAGAGAGTATATCCCGAAATTTCAGCCAGTATGAAACTCTGGCTTACGAGGCTGATTCCCCTGAAATAACCATAAATGGTAAAAGAGCAGAATCAAGCTGTAGTTATCGTTTGAAACTTAAGACTAACGGAAGAGAGATCACTCTGAACGGGGTCGAACGTCTAGAATTAATAAGAGAAACAGCGGGGTGGAGAATCATTGCTGGGATATGAACTATGACAGGAGTATCTATAATATATTTTGTATTCCTTATTCTAGCGGCATACATGATTGGATCATTTCCTACCGGTCTTATTCTTGGGAAATTATATGGTATTGATGTCCGAAAAGCTGGGAGCGGAAATGTAGGGGCTACCAACCTATATAGGACTGTGGGGCGTAAGATAGGTATAATTACCTTGATAGTTGACTGTCTGAAAGGTCTCGTTCCTGTTCTTGTCGTTATCTCGCTTGGTCAGTCCATTGAGTTTGCAGCGTTTGTTGGTTTTTCTGCATTCTGCGGTCATGTGTTTTCAATTTTTCTTAAATTCAGAGGGGGAAAGGGGGTAGCAACGGCACTGGGAGTTTTTCTGGCTCTTGCTCCAATGGCGGTTACGCTCGCAATTGCACTCTTTGCCCTTATAATGTTTAGGTGGAGATATGTTTCTCTTGGATCAATCCTGGCAGCGGCTTCCATGCCGTTTGGAGTATTCTTTATGGGTGGGAATAAATCAGTAAACATCGTAACGCTTATTATCGCTTTAATTGTAATCCTTAGACATAATGAAAATATCAGGCGGCTGATTTCAGGCACCGAAAATAAATTCAAAGCATAACCCCCCTCTAACTGATTTAAACATCCTCCAATTATGTCAATGTCCCTGAACAGCTCCTCTCATGACCCCCTGTGGTCTTATGAAGGCGAGGAAACGTTCGTGCAGCAGTTCCGCTTCTGCCACTCTACCTGCACGGCGCAGAACCTCAATTGCACACTCGGCAGTACATAGTCCCGACTCCTTTTGATGCTTGCGAAGGTTGTATAAAGATTTGCTGCCGGTATTAAGAGAAATCCGCCGAACTTTCTGCAGGTATGGGCTGCGTTGGTGAATCTTGCGTGCTTCCTGCCATGTACTGTCAATAATTATACACTGTTTTACGTCTGAGAAGTCATAATCACTTTCATCTGC
Organism: Desulfuromonadaceae bacterium; assembly: GCA_028683855.1. Classification (GTDB taxonomy): domain Bacteria; phylum Desulfobacterota; class Desulfuromonadia; order Geobacterales; family Pseudopelobacteraceae; genus JACRCG01. The sequence goes on along the minus strand of JAQUHA010000004.1, from coordinate 31,995 downwards.
TGCACCTGGATATATAAGTGCCACCCCTCCTGCATCAATTTCCCTGACCAGATCAACCGGCGGATTCAATCTGTTCCATCTTATCTGCTCGGCATTTTCTCCAAGGACATCAACTATCAGTCTACCGGTGTTGGAGCGTTTTTCAAACTCCTTGAAATGAGTTAATAGAGTTATCTTCATACTCTTTGACCGGTTACTCAACCGTAACACTTTTGGCGAGATTCCTCGGCTGATCCACGTCAGTTCCTTTTAAAACAGAAATATGATAGGAGAGAAGCTGAAGGGGTACGGAGAGGAGTAATGGATCCAGATCCTCATCCAGGTTCGGTATCTCGATAGTTGTTTCCGCCCTTTTTTTAACCTCTTCGTCACCTGTTGAGCAGACGGCAATTACACGACCACCTCGAGTAATAACCTCCTCCATATTTGATATGGTCTTTTCGTAGGAGTTTCCTTTAGGTACAAGTACAACAACAGGTACATTCTCATCAATAAGGGCTATAGGGCCATGTTTCATCTCGCCTGCTGGGTACCCCTCCGCGTGAATATAGGATATTTCTTTCAGCTTCAGAGCGCCTTCCAGTGCAATGGGGAAGTTTTTGCCTCGTCCCAGATAGAGGAAGTCGCGAGCATTCATATATTTCTTGGCTATCTTTTCTACCTTATCATTCAAGCGTAACGCCTCTTCAATAAGTCCGGGTATCTTCTTTAAAGCAGCTATCATCCGCTGACCGTGGAGAACGTCAATAGTGCAGTTTGCCCGACCAAGGCGAATTGTGAAAAGATATAGCGCAGTTAACTGTGTTACAAATGCTTTCGTCGAGGCTACGCCGATTTCCGGCCCTGCATGGGTATAGATAACTCCTGATGATTCTCTCGCAATTGAAGAGTCTACGACATTGCAGATAGCAATGTTCAAAGCACCACGCGACTTGGCTTCACGCAGAGCGGCTAGAGTGTCGGCAGTCTCGCCCGATTGGGAAATTACAATAGCAAGAGTGTTTTCGTCTACGACAGGGTTGCGATAGCGAAATTCGGACGCAATGTCTACCTCTACAGGAATGCGGCAGAGCCCTTCAATATAAAATTTACCAACCAGAGCAGCGTGCCATGATGTGCCACAGGCAATAATTATTATCCGTTTGACCGCTGCCAACTGACGATCGCTGAATTGAAGATTTTCAAGATAGACATCTCCATCAAGTTCAAGCAGACGGCCTGCAATAGTGTCTCTTACGGCACGCGGTTGTTCATGTATCTCTTTAAGCATGAAATGGCGAAAACCACCTTTTTCAGCCATCATTGGAGACCAGTCTATATGACGTGCCTTTTTATCAATAGAGTTGCCGGCAATGGTTGAAAAAACGGCTGTACCTGATCTGAAAATGACAAACTCCCCATCCTCCATAAATACCATTTCTCGCGTATAAGCAAGAATTGCTGGAATATCCGAAGCCACGAAAAACTCTTTTTCTCCAAGTCCTACCACCATTGGTGAACCTAATTTTGCAGCTATAAGTACGCCAGGCTCTTTATCATTAAGAATACAGACGGCATAAGCGCCTCTTAACTGCAAAAGTGATGTTCTGACGGCTTGCTCAAAATCAGCTTCAGTTTTAAGTGACTCTTCAATCAGATGAGCGATCACTTCAGTATCAGTTTCACTTTTGAATGTATGACCAAGCTGTTTCAGCTGATCTTTAAGCTGAAGATAATTCTCTATTATTCCGTTATGGACAATGATTATTGAGCCGGCTTTGTGTGGATGAGCATTTATTTCAGATGGTTTACCATGTGTTGCCCAACGGGTGTGTCCAATCCCGACTTTTCCAGTAAGAGGCTGATCGCGCAGAATATTCTCTAAATTAACGAGCTTCCCCTGACTCCTGCGAATAACTGAGGAACCATTATCGAGAGATGCAATCCCTGCTGAATCATATCCGCGATATTCAAGTTTTTTCAGCCCTTCGAGAATGATAGGGCTTGCTTGCTGCTCTCCGATATATCCAACAATGCCGCACATAAATGCTCTCCGATAGGTGATTAAATGAAATGATATAAAAATAATGTTGCATTATTAGCATAACCGGCTCTTTCAGGACATGATTATTTTTATTTTTATAAATTTTTAATATGTTTGAATTTCGTCGTCAATATGCTATTTTGCGAACCTTGAGGCATAATAGTTTATTATCGTTGCGACTTTCTGTCTGGAAGGTGAAGTAAATGGGGAAAAAAACCACCGGTACCGTAAAAAGCAGTTTTTTATCAATGTTTCTGCTTAGTTCGGTTGTGCTGTTATTTGTCGGAATTCTTGCAGCATCTGGATATCTCTTTTTTTTGATGGCGAGACTGCCCAAAGTTGATCGACTTGCAGACTACAAACCTCCAATTGTATCTCAGGTTTTTGGTGATGACGGTGTACTTGTCGGTGAGTTTTATCTTGAGCGCCGGATAGTTGTTCCGGTCAATAAAATGCCCAGAAAGTTGATTCAGGCTTTTGTGGCAGCGGAAGATGCTAATTTCTACTCACATAAAGGGATAGATTACTTTGGTATTATGCGTGCGGCTTTCAAAAATTTATTGTCAATGAGCAAAAAGGAGGGGGCTTCAACGATTACACAGCAGGTAACCAAATCAATGCTGTTAACTCCGGAAAAAAAGTTTTCGCGTAAGATAAAAGAAGCGATTCTTGCCAAGAGGATGGAGGAGAGACTTTCCAAGGACGAAATTCTCTATCTTTACCTGAATCAGATATATTTGGGTGGTGGTGCGTATGGTGTTCAGGCTGCCGCAGAAACATATTTCGGGAAAAACGTAGATCAGCTTAATCTTGCAGAAATATCAATTCTTGCCGGTCTTCCAAAGGCGCCCAATACATACTCTCCTATAAAACATCTTGAAAAAGCACGTGAGCGCCAGGGCTATGTACTCGATCGTATGACAGCGGAGGGATATATAACGCCTGCAGAGGCTGATCACGCGAGGAAAACTCCAATTTTAATCCAGCCGATGAAGAAGGTTAATAATGAACAGTCGGCTTATTTTCTTGAATATCTGAGAATCCAGCTTGAGCAGAAATATGGTGAAGAGCAGCTATACAAAGGCGGGTTGAAAATATACACCACAATGAACGCCAATATGCAGCGTGCAGCTTATGACACCCTTCGCAAGGGGCTCAAAGATGTTGACAAGCGTCAGGGGTTTAGAGGTTCGGTTAAGTATCTGTCCGAAGCTGAGGTTGATTCTTTCTGTGGTAAAGTGGAGGAGGGGATAGACTCCTCTGTTCTTAAGGTTGGTGAAAACTATCAGGGGGTCGTTGTTGGTTTTAATGCTGATAAAGGGGATGTTCTTGTTAGAGTAGGGGAGCGAAGCGGAATTTTGTCCAGAAAAAATATGTCGTGGGCTGGACGTATCAAGATGATAAACAGATATGGTAAGCCGGAGAAGGGTGGTAAAGGATTGTCCCTCGGTTCTGTAATCGAAGTCTCAATAATCACGCCTGAATTTGAAAAACAGGGTGCCCAGTTCGCTCTGGATCAAACGCCGGATGTACAGGCTGCGCTGGTTTCAATTGATCCCCGAACCGGTGGAATTAAGGCAATGGTTGGCGGATATGATTTCAAAAAGAGTCAGTTTAACAGGGCGATGCAGGCTAAGCGAAATGCAGGCTCTGCTTTTAAACCGATAATTTATGCTGCCGCTCTTGATAAAGGGCTTACACCTGCAACGGTTATAGAAGACACTGAAGTAGAATATCCAGATGGCGCCGGCGGAACATGGAAACCACAGAATTATGACCGCGAATTCAGGGGGGCTGTTACGATGCGGGAGGCGCTGACATATTCCATTAATACAGTCAGCGTCAAGATAATGGAACAGATAGGGGCTCAATACACAGCTGAGTATGCCAGAAAGCTTGGTTTCACTTCGCAGATTCCTGCAAATCTGGCACTGGCTCTTGGTGCTGCGTCAGTCTCCCCTTTTGAATTGGCTTCTGCATATTCTGTTTTTGCCAATAATGGAATGTTGTCCCCTTCGTATTACATTACAAAAGTTACCGATACTGATGGAATAGTATTGCAGGATAATCCACCACCGGTATCTGTGCCGGTCATATCTCCTGAAACGGCATATGTGATAACTAATCTTATGCAGAGTGTTGTAGCAAGCGGTACCGGTCATCGAGCGTCTATTATAGGACGTCCTGTAGCCGGAAAGACGGGTACTACAAACGGTGCAAAAGATGCCTGGTTTGTAGGCTATATTCCGCAATTGGTTACCGGGGTTTGGGTTGGATATGACCAGGAGCGTTCTTTAGGAAACGGTGGGACGGGTGGTCAGGCTGCTGCACCTATATGGGGGGATTATATGCAACAGGCTATTATCTCCCTGCCTGCAGAAGATTTTGCTGCACCGGAGAATGTTTCATTTGTGCTGATCAACCCACGTACCGGTAATCTCGCCAGGCAAGAGACTGCGGGTGCAGTTATGGAGTGTTTTATCAAAGGTACTGAACCGTCGTCTTACGACTGATTATCTTACAGGGAGATATCCTCGGCGATGCCGCTTTTCTCTCTTACAACAGTTTTGAACTTTTCCCAATCTATGAGATCAGACAGATTCTGTTTTTCTATCATTTCTCTGGCTTCTCCGAGAAGATCACCTCTCTTCTTGTAGAAATCTCGATGCACTTCCAGAAAAACCCGACCATTTGTATTAACTGCAAGCTTGATCGGCTTATAAATGATCTCACCCAGCGTATTTACTTTAAGTTTAGGGAAAAAGGTTTCCATCTGATCGGGCGACAGGCGTATGCAGCCGTGACTTGAAAAGCTGTAAATTGACGCAGGTTTGGTTGTGCTATGAATCAAAATACCTGGAATAGAGGTTTTTATGGCATATCTGCCAAGAGGGTTTTTAGGGCCCGGTGAAACAGATGTAAGTATCTCTTTGCCGTTTTCTTCCATTTCTGACTGGATTGAGGTTGGTACCGTCCAGGTCGGATCTTTAATCTTACCTGTGACTCTGAATTTTCCAATTGGTGTTTGCCAGAAGTATTTCTCACTCTTTTTTATCGATCCAAGGGCGACCGGAAGTGAAGTCACCAAAGTTCCACTCTGAAAATAGTAAAGAGTTCTGTCAGGAATATTGATGACAATACCATTCTTTAGTAACTGCGGGACTATTCTTAAATTGTTATATCTGAGTTTCTGTCCGATCCTCAGGCGACTCCCTTCAGTCAGATGGTTCATGCTGCGGAGTTGAAGTTGACTCACCCCCAGTTTTGCAGCTACCAGGCTGAGAGTATCACCCTTTACTACTCTGTAGACCCCTCGTCTGCCTACAAACCGGGGCGAATCGGTTTCGAAATCAACAGTTTCCTCGCCAGTTGTTCCTGCAGTATTGGGTTCGTTCTCCGTCTCACCGCTCTCTTCTTCATTTTTTTTAAGCATTGATTCAATGATAAAAGCCTTTTGTAGTGCCAATAGATAAAATCTATCGGCGCTTTCCTTTTCTCCTACAACAAAATAGCGCTCGGCAATTTCAATAGCAAGATCAAGACTCTTCATGTCGTCAGGATAATTCTCTGAATAAGAATTTCTGTGGAGAGATAAATGAGTGGATTCCGCGTCTTGCTTGACATCTGCTGTTGCTCTGAAAGCGAAAAAGAGTACTGTGGTAAAGATAATAATTGCAGTACATATATGTTGTTTTACCCAGAATTTCATATCGTAGATTATCTACAATACCATTGATAAATAATGCAAACTTATTATAACTCTTAGAGCGGTAAAACTACCTCAGAATATGCACCTTTATGAATAAAAAAATATCATAAAGCGCAATAAAAATGCGTAAGGAAGTCTGCTTGCCTCATAGAAAACAGTATGTTATTGTCTGGGCGCGGAGTTGTCGTGCATTGGTATGTCATTATAAATAAGCTTGAAATTGTTGTTAGGCAGTTTGCCTGTTTAAATTACACCTATCTTTAACTGTGTTAACGGGAAAGATTCATGCATATAGAGAAAATTGCAATATTTGCAAAAATGCACGATCCGAGATGCCAGGGAATAGCCAGGGATATGATAAAATGGCTTGAGGCAAGAGATCGTGAACCGCTGGTTGAGTCACACCTCGCTGAAATGATCGGGCACCCTTATGTCATGTCTGATGAAGAAATTAGGGATAAAGCTGATTTGGTAGTGGTGTTGGGGGGGGATGGAACTCTGATCTCTGTTGCGCGCCTTTTCGGTGGGTACGACGTTCCGATTCTCGGGGTAAATCTTGGAAGCCTTGGCTTTCTGACCGAGATAACTATTGACGAGCTTTACCCGAGGCTGGAGCTTTGTCTGCAGAGTCCTCCACGGGTTTCTGTAAGAATGATGCTTATGGTAAGGCTGATTCGTGAAGGGAAGGAGAGTGAGGTTTATCACGTTCTAAATGATGTTGTTATCAACAAGGGGGCGCTTGCCCGCATAGTTGATCTCGAAACAAGAATAAACAAGCAGTTTTTGACAACCTACAAGGCTGATGGGTTGATTGTGGCTACTCCTACCGGTTCTACCGGCTATTCAATGTCTGCGGGGGGGCCGATAATTCAGCCGCAGATGAATTGTATCGTAATAACACCGATATGTCCTCACACACTTACGAATCGTCCTATTTTAGTTAATGACGAATCAATTATATCCGTAACCATAACATCTTCCTTCGATGAAAAAGTCTACCTTACTCTTGATGGTCAGGTTGGCATTGAGCTACAGGAGGGTGATTCTGTCGAGGTTCGTAAAGCCCTGCACAAAACCTCACTTGTTATGTCGAGAAGCAGAGACTATTTTGAACTTCTGCGAACAAAACTGAAGTGGGGAGAGCGTTAACAGATAAATGCTGACTGATCTCACTATAAAGAATGTTGCCATCATCGACACTCTGCACATCTCTCTGAAACCCGGACTAACTGTGTTGACAGGAGAGACCGGCGCAGGAAAGTCCATTATTATTGATGCTGTCGGTTTGATTATGGGGGGGCGTGCATCTGCTGATCTTATCCGTTCAGGAGAAGATGAAGCTGTTGTGGAGGCTGTTTTTGATGTTTCGTGCCATCCTGAAATCAAGGCGAAGCTTGATGCTGCAGGCTTTGCTGGATATGATGAACTGCTTATAAAACGTTCTTTGACTCGAACCGGTAAAAACAGAATATTTATTAACGGAAGTATTTCCACCTTGACGCTATTATCCGAAATAGCTCCGAATCTCGTAAATATTTATGGACAACACGACTCCCAGACTCTTTTAAAACCAGAAAACCATCTCCCCCTGCTTGACTCATATTGTGGTGCAGCGGGTAAACGGAATGAGTTTGAACGACTCTACGCCCGACTGAATGCTCTCAGATCAAATATTGCCGGATTAGATAGTGCTGAGCGTGAGGCAGCTCAGAGAGCCGATCTGCTTACATACCAGTCAGAGGAAATTGCTTTTGCAGCCTTAAAGCCGGGTGAGGAAGAGCTGCTGAAGGAACAGCGGGTCTTGCTGGCAAATTCGGAAAAACTGATGTCCGGTAGCAGGGACGCTTTTGAAAGACTCTACGCTGGTGACAATGCAATACTTGGGCAGCTACAGCGGATATCGGGATCGATCTCGGAACTTGCAAGCACTGATTCTGAGCTTGGTTCTGTTGCTGCAGTGATTGAATCTTCATTTTTACAGCTGGAGGACGCAGCCATAACTCTGCGTGATTACTCTTCCCGTATAGAAGCAGACCCTCTCACTCTGCAATCCATAGATGACCGCCTGGATATTATCAGCCGCTTGAAAAAAAAGTATGGGGCGTCAATCAAGGATATACTGCTATTTAAGGCAAAGATCGACGAAGAGTTGGAACAGATGCTAGGAGTGGTGCAGAGTCGCCATGAGTTGGAATCTGAACTGATTGCTGTTGAGGCTGAAATAAAACAGTGTGGAAGCGACTTGACTGCAATGCGGGCTGATGCTGCAGTCAGGTTGAAACAGGCGCTGGAGATGGAAGCAGACGAATTGGCAATGAAGGGGGCAATTATCGAACCGACTCTGGATTTGCTTGCCGAACCACGTTCATCAGGGTTCGAACGTGTAGAGTTTCTTTTTTCCCCTAATCCAGGTGAAATACCGCGCTCTCTTGCTAAAATTGCTTCCGGTGGTGAGCTGTCCAGGCTTATGCTGGCAATTAAGCAGGTATTGCCCGACAGCGATGTTCCAACCCTTGTGTTTGACGAAGTAGATACCGGTATAGGGGGAGCCACTTCAGAGCTTGTCGGTAAGAAGTTGAAAAATGTTGCCTCCCATCAGCAGGTGCTATGTATTACGCACCTGCCACAAGTAGCCGTGTTTGCCGATCAACAGCTGCGAGTCGAAAAGGTGGTTGAAGGGGGGCGCACATCAACCCGAATAATTGAGCTGGATTATAATCAACGAAAAATGGAAGTTGCCAGAATGCTTGCCGGAACTACAGTTACAGAATCAGCTTTAAAACACGCAGCCGAGATGCTTGACGTAAAACAAGAGTCCCGTTCTCCCCTCCTTTAAAAACTTTATAACTAAATCATTCCATCCATCTATTTATATATCCCGCTTTTAGATTGAAATAAATAATTAAAAGTACTTTCTTTATTTTGCTTGCTATCTGACTTTTTTTTGTTATCTTTACCTATGTTTAAAGTTAAAAACCGTGTTATTTAATTCTGTATTCAATAATACTCAAGCTAACATATTTATTTTAATGGCTTTTGTTGGTGTTGTTCCGGCTTTGTATCTTTTGATATTTTATTTTAAATAGGTTTATAAGAAATTGCCTATTTTATAAAGATGGGGGGCTATTGATTATGGTTAATAAATCTAAGTATGCGCTTGTGTGCTGTTTACTTGTGACATCAGTTATGTCATTTGCTAATGCTGCAAGAGCTGAAGATGAAGTAAATCCGGAAGATATGCATGGACAGATTGCGGTTGTTTACTCCCCTCATAAAACTAATCTCAGTGCTCAAGGTTATCTGGTTGGTTCAGGGCAGTTACCCAAAGACCATCAGAATGAAGGGGATAATTATTGGGGTATAATGGGTGAAGTCAACTACGGCAAAGTCAGTTTTTCACTCGATTATCTGAGAGGGAAATCGGATAGGATTAATGGAGGGGATGATTTTTCAAAACCTTACAGATTTAATCCTCTGACCTATGAGAACTCCGATACCCTTGATCTGAGCGCGGGATACAACATTGTTGATAATAGCTATATAGGTAAGATAGATGGAACTTTGGGATATTTCAGGATGTGGGCAAGCCCAACCATCTCCCCTCCTAATTGGTATGAGGGGCCGGAAATAGGTTTTAAAGGGAGGCGCTCCTGGGATGGTGGTAATGCCTTCATATATAAAGTCGGTTATGTCCCCTCTGTTGAAGTGCATGGCTATATGAAAGATTCTAACCTAATGAGAGGTAAAGATATCTGGAATGTTAAGGTGGGCGGAGAGTTCCATATTTTCGGTAATATTAGTGCCGTAGCCGGATATATGTGGACCAGAGCTGAAAACGTGGTGGTCGTAAATGATGAAAATGCCATTGCTTTGAATCAATATGGCGGTGCTGCTGTTGTCAAATTTTCAGGATGCTACCTGGGTGCTATGTATAGCTTCTGATCGTTTTTTGCCGGAAACCGCATTTAGAGCTTTAGTAACTCATTTTATAGTATTGGAGGATAGTTGTGGATTTTCAAAATTTTATTGATAACCATATTAAAATTCTCTCTGAAGGTGATGCCGAGAGATTGGTTGAAAACGATTATCACGACGACGCAGTAATGGTTCTTATGCTTGGTGAAAAAGGGCAGATTGTGACGGGTAAGGAAGCTTTAAAGATCCAATTTGATATGTATCTAAAGAATATTTATCGAGGTTTTGTGTCTATTCAAAAACTTGGAATATCGGATGATTCTATCTGTATGGAAGCTACAATAAATACAACTGCGGGTGAAGCCAAGGTGTGGGATGCTCTTTTTATGAAAGATGGGAAGATATATCGTCACTACTCCGGTTTGAAATAGGTCACACGAATTAAGGAAAGGGGTGAGCAAATGAAAAAGGTACTTATATTGGCATCAAATCTTGGTCTTTGGGGAGAGGAACTTCAGGCGCCTTGGGATGCTCTGAAAAAGGGCGGTTTTCAACTTGTTCTTGCAACTGAAAAAGGGATTACTCCACTGCCGCTACAACTTAGTGTGGACAAAAATTTTGTGGATCCGGTTCAGGAATACAACGTGAACCCGGCTGAAGTTGTAGATCGAATCATGGAAATACTTAGAGACGGAGAGTGGGATAACCCTATGAAAATATCTGATGCCAACGCAGATGATTATGATGCTCTTGCAATAGTGGGTGGCCCGGGTTCTCCTCTTGATCTCGTAGGCAATGCAAAAGTGCACCGTCTGTTGGAGAGTTTTTATGATCAAGGTAAGATTATTGGAGCTCTTTGTTATGCAGTCGGCTCTTTTGTCTGGGCTCGAAAAAAAGAGAATGGCAAAAGTATAATTAACGGTAAAGCTATCGTTGCTCATCCTAAAGAGTGGGATTTTACGGGAGATCTTCCATACCCTCTCTATAATGCATCCCCTGAGAATCCGGGAACAGACCTGGTTACTCCGGGATTTGTTTATCCCCTCCAGATGATTGTTGAAGATGCTGTTGGTGATAATGGAAAAGTTATAACGGATCCTTCTGCAAACAGAGAAAAACCGGTTGTTCACTTTGACTCCCCGTTTGTTACTGCCCAGTCGGTTGAGTCCAGTATCGCATTTGGTAAAAAAATGGTCGAAGTGCTCTCAAATTAGTCTGACAGCATCTTTGCTAACCTAACTGAACAGAGGGGCTTGACTATGTCAGATGACAATAATCTGGTTATAAGCAGAATAGAGAAGGGTCGTGTTTGTGTTCACTGCTGTACCGCACCTGACAATGGAGAGCGGGTCAACGCCTATATAGTCGAGACTGAAAATAGGCTTGTGATTGTTGATACGATGCTGATGCGCCCGCACGCAAAAGCATTCCGGCTTTATGCTGATACTCTCGGGAAACCGATAGATAGAGTTTTTATTACACATGCTCACCCTGACCACTGGTTTGGAATGGAGTTTTTCCAGGATCTAAACAATGTTTCTCTGCCGGAGACGGTTGAGGAGATAAAGATGATGGCTCGACTGGAGATAGATTTTCACCGGAGCCAGCATGGTGAACTTGTAAACGATAAGATATTTCTGCCGAACCCTGATGCATCAGAAAAGAGTATAGAAATAGACGGGGTGATTTTTCGTTTACACAGGATTGTCGCAGCAGAAGATCTCTTTATGCTCGCCATAGATTTACCTGAGGAAAAAATTCTTATTGCTCAGGATCTCATTTACAACAAGGTTCATCTTTTTGTCGGGCAGAGATCACAAGACGGAACCATGTGTTTTGCAGGATGGATTGCTGCCCTGCAGAAATTTATGAATGAACAGTATGAACTGGTGCTGCCTGGACACGGTATTCCTGCAGATGCCTCAATACTTTCAGAGAATATTAAAAATCTTGAGATCATGAGGGGCATAGTTGAATCTTCCGACGGCGGAAACTTCGTTCAGAATGTGCTTGATGCATTTCCGGGGTATGGTCTTCGCTCAATGGTTGAGATGTCCGCTTTTTTCCTGTTTCAGATGAAGTAACTTAACATGATGTTTATACAAGTTATTCTTGTTGGGGGACGAATATGAGGATGTATTTCAGAGGGAAATCAGTTGTACGTTTGTTAAGTTGCTGGTTTGTTCTTTCTGTCACTTTAATTATTGGCGGCACTTCAGCCGCCAATGCTGCAGAGAACGAAGTTACTGGTGCTGCTAAAGCCGGGAAAACGGTTGATTCCGCTACACCCGCTATAGGTAAACCTAAATTCGACTTCGGTCTTTCAGCAGGTTTCTCTGTTATATCTTTGAGAGATACTCACTTTGGACTAGGTCAACTAGACGTTACATATTTCCCCAAAGATATTTCGAGGACCGAATTATATCTCGCACCAAGAGCCAATATGGTTTGGGAAATTCCTGAAAGCGGCACTCTTTACGGAGGATTAAGGGGTGTTGGCTCTTTTACTAATGGAGATGGCGATAGCTGGGGATTGACTGCTGGTGAACACTATTACTATGAGAAGAATGCCCCCCCTGCTCTTGTCGGTGAAAGTATGCAGCATATCGATATTGACAGCGCATATCTGGGTTGGAAATCCGGTAAGGAGATATCACTTCTTGATCAGGATGGTCTGGATATAAGTTTTGGACGGCAAAATTTCCAACTTGGCGATGGTATGGTACTTATCGACGGAAATGACGAGGCTAATCAGCATAAAGGTATTTACTGGCTTGACCCGCGTCAGGCATGGAAGCTTACAGGTTTGGTTCGTATCAAGAAAGAACCTTACAATATTGAACTTTTTTCTCTGTTAACAGATAAGGATGCATACAGTGATTTAATAGCTGGTGGAAACTTTGAGCTTGTAGATAAAAAATTGGGGAAGGTTGGTATCTCCTATTTCAATATTGTCGATTCTGATCTTGCCTCAAGGGATGGGATGAGTGTTTATGGCTTACACGCGCGCGGTAATCCTGTCCCTTCTCTCCCTATCCTTGAGTTGGGGGGGGAGATAGACTTACAGAAGAACAGTTCTCCAGACCTCGAAGCTTATGCATATTTTCTGGAAGCCAAGCTCTTTATACCGTTTTTACCATGGTATCCAACTATTGGGTACAGATATTCGTCCTTTTCGGGAGACAAGAACTCAACGGATAAAAACGAAGGATGGGATTATCTGCATAATGGCTCCACTTCAAGTGGGTTCGGTTATTGGTATCAAGGTATCGTTGTTGGAACCTATGAAACAAGACTCACCAACCTTAATACACATTTTGTAAACCTTACTATTGTGCCGCCGATAAAGGGGAGTTGGGCTAAGATTCTTTATTATGATCATAGGTTTGCTGACAAGAGTACTGCAAAAATTGATGGATCAGAGGTTTCAAGTAACAGATTTGCAACTGAATGGGATGTAGTTCTGGGCTTTTCACCTACAAAGAAAGTTGATTATATGCTTATCTATGGGGACGCTACACCGGGACAGGGTGGCAAAGATCGGTATTCCTTTCCTGCCCCTGCAAGTTCAAGTAATAAAAATGCATCGCTCTTGCAATTTACAGTTATGGTTCATTTTTAACAGAGGGCATATCTGCTGATGATCTTACTCTTAAGTATATTAAATTTATAAACTGGCGAGGTGATTATGAAAAACGTACCGGACACCCCTTTGGGAGTTATGTACAAAGCCCATATTGAGCTGATTCTTGACAAGAATGTTGAAGCGTTGCTCGATCAGTATACTGATGATGCTCTGCTCATCAGCAGTTTTATGAAAAAACCGGTGGTTTACCGTGGGCGGGATCAGCTGCGTGAACATATGCAGGGGATTCTCGGTATTGATGGTCTGGAGACAGAAATTATTTTTTGGGCTGAGACAGAAGATCCACAAACCCTTATGATAACCGAACAGATCTCTATGCGAACTGCAGATGGAGTTGCAAATATGCGCTTTGCTGACAGTTGGGTTCTTCGAGATGGAAAAATTGCCATTCATTTTGCCGGTATGGTTCAGCATCCTGACGGCAGTCTGGCTTAGATAAACGATCAAATTTGTTTCTACAGAATATCTACAAGAGATTGCTGGCTGCTTAATGATTTAAAAATATTCGACGGACACATGGGAGTAAGGACTATAGCGCCAGACATTGGCAATTACATAAATTCATGGAGGTAACTAAATGAGCAAGAAAGTTTTAGCTGTACTGTCGGAATTCGGATATTGGGGCGAAGAGTTGATAGGACCTCTCGAAGCTCTTGAAGATGGCGGCTATGAAGTAGTGATTGCAACTCCAAAGGGTAAACGTGCTCCAGCTCTTACTCCAAGCATGGATCCTACCTATATTGATCCACCTCTGGGAAAGCCGGTTACCTCTCCTGAAATGGCAGCAAAAGTTACAGCGGTAGAAAACTCCTCCCGGCTTGATAATCCAATAAACATTTCACAACTTCTTCCAGAACGCCCTTATCCCAGTTCTGCAACATTTATTCGGGACTTTGAGGAATACAACAACTCTCTTGATTCGTCTATGGATAAAATACTCAGTGAGTACGCAGCTTTACTTCTTGTTGGTGGGAGCGGTCCCATAGTTGACATGGTTAACAATCAGCGGGTTCATGATCTTATCCTTGGATTTTATCGTGCAGACCTGCCAATAGCTGCGGAGTGCTACGGTGTTGCTTGTCTCGCCTTTGCCAGAGATTACCATATTCGTAAAAGTATTCTTCTTGGCAAACACGTTACAGGGCATCCAATTGAATATGACTATAAGGATGGAACCGGTTTCATGGGGGTGGATTTCAATATGGGGCCGCCGCCTTATCCGCTCGAGTTTATTCTCCGCGATGCAGTCGGGCTTGAAGGGCAGTTTCACGGTAATGTTGGACGTCAGATATCCGCAATAGTTGACTACCCCTTTATTACCGGACGTTCAACGGCGGATTCCTGTAAAACCGGTGAACTTCTGATACAAGCTCTTGAAAAAGGATTGCGTCGTTACGGTTGGTAAGGTGGGGTATGGAATCCTTATAGAAGGGACTTTATATGACAGAAAGAACTGGATGCCACGCTATAATCGAGCAGTTTCTGGCTGATGGAATTAACGCCATGTTCGGTAATCCGGGAACTGTTGAGCAGGGTTTTCTTGACGCACTTAAAGATCATCCGGAAATGAAATATATATTGACTCTTCAAGAGTCGGTTGCGGTGTTAATGGCTGATGGTTATGCGCGCGCAACACAGAAAGCTGCTCTTGTTCAGCTGCACAGCACGCCTGGTTTAGGTAACGCCATCGGTGCGCTTTATCAGGCAAAGCGTGGTCATGCCCCACTTGTTGTTATAGGTGGTGACTCAGGAATAAAATATTCAGGAATGGATGCCCAGATGGCTGGTGATCTCGTGGCGATGGCAGAACCTGTAACCAAGTGGTCAACGATGGTAATGCACCCCGCATCACTTCTGCGAACCATTCGGCGCGCTGTTAAGATAGCATCGACTCCTCCAATGGGTCCGGTATATATCTGTTTACCGATGGACATTCTTGACGAACCATGTACCGAGTCGATCTTTCCTTCCTGTATACCTTCTACAAGGACTTTGCCCGAACAGTCAGATATTCTCCAAGCTGCAGGTTGGCTGGCAGCTGCTAAAAAACCGATGATATATATCGGCGATGGCGTGGCATATTCCGGGGCTCAAATGGAGTTAACCCGCCTGGCAGAGATGCTCGGAGCTGAAGTTTGGGGAGTCGATTCCGGAGAGCTTAATATGGCTTACGACCACCCGCTTTACCGTGGTCAGACCGGACATATGTTTGGAGAACAGAGTCTGTCAATATTGCAGAGGGGTGACGTTAATCTGATATGTGGAACGTATATTGTGCCGGAGGTTTTTCCTATACTTGGAGACGTTTTCGCACCGGATTCAAGAACAGTGCATATTGACCTTAATGCTTATGAAATTGCCAAAAATCACCCGGTTTCGCTTGGTTTGGTGAGTGATCCAAAGTTTACTCTAAAAGAGCTCGCAGATGTTCTTAAGGGGGTGCAGACCCCTTCCAAAATTGAAGAGGCAGCCAGTCGAACCAGAGAGCTTGCAATAAGCAAACAGGAAACCATCCAGAGTGAAATTGAACACGATAACTCGCTTAAGGATTCAGTGCCGATGCAATCTTCATTTTTTATGAAGGAACTAGCTCAACTGCTCCCGTCTGATGCGATCATTTTCGATGAGGCTCTCACTAATTCGCCTGCTTTAACCCGTTATATTACTCCAAGAAAAACAGGTGAGTTTTTTCAGACAAGGGGTGGCTCACTAGGTATCGGCATACCGGGGGCTATAGGTGTGAAATTGGCTAATAGGGATAAAGTCGTAATCGGATTCAGCGGTGATGGCGGATCAATGTACACCATACAGGCACTCTGGAGTGCAGCTAGGCATAACATTGATGCAAAATTTGTCATTTGCAATAATTCTTCCTACAAGCTGCTTCAGCTCAATATAAATGCATATTGGAAGGAGCGTGGAATGGCTTTGCATGACTTTCCACTCTGTTTCGATCTTTCGCTTCCTCAGATTCGTTTTGATGAAATGGCTAATGCAATGGGCGTGGCCGCAGCGCGTGTCGATAAACCGTCTGATGTAACTCCAGCCATCCGCAGGATGTTGGAGCATAAAGGTCCTTTTCTGATAGACCTTGTTCTTGAAGGGGATGTTCATCCAGAAATGATTGCCCCCAAATGTGGGCAATAACCGACTTATATTATTGACTAAATGGGGGTTGCTCCCTCTGACAGGAAAGGACTTTATATGAGTAATCCACTTACCAAACAGGAAATACAGGAACTTGCGGAGGCATGGTATCGTAAGCTTGATGTACATGCTCCTATGATAGAGGTGCTTCCTATGCTCTCCGATGAGGGGCTGGAAATGAGATTTCCAGAAGCTACCTTAACAACCATGGCTGAGTTTGAGAGTTGGTATCAGCGCGTAATCAGAATCTTCTTTGATGAAGTTCATTTACTGAAAGAGGTCACTGCTGATATTGATGGGGAAACGGCTAATGTACATATAGTTGTTGAGTGGCAGGCAAGTGTATGGAATCCTCCCTCCGCGAACAGCGAAAGAATAAAGCTTGATGCTGATCAGAGTTGGCAGGTGAAGCGCTCTTCAGATACAGGCAAGGCGGTTATTAGTGTTTATACTGTAAATGAGCTTAATTATCATCAGGGGTCAGCCCGACTTTAATTGTAATAGACCGCAGATATTGAATATATCTTAAATCTGAGGAGGTGTTCTAGATGGCTCTTAAAGGTAAAAAAATAGCGATATTGATGGAGAGTGATTATTATGAGCCTGAAATTTTCTACTATCAGCGTCGCTTCGCCGAGGAGGAGATGGATGTTCATTTTCTGACCCGTCTATGGGGACAGCCATCTCTCACTTTCAAGGGGCATGAATATCAACTCCCGATGGATGTTTCAGAGAGTTTTGAAGGGATGACAGACGAAGAACTTAACTCATACAGCGCAATTGTTGTTCCTGCAGGCATGGTTTCGGATCGTCTACGCTATACGGAAGATATTAATAAACTCCCACCTGCGGTCGAATTCTTAAAGAGAGCTTTTGCCTCCCCTTCTGTCATTAAAGGTATTATCTGTCATGGTCTATGGTTAGTCTCTCCCTTGCCGGAACTGGTCGCCGGTAGACGCCTTGTTGTTCACAATAATCTGCTGGGTGATGCCCGCAACATGGGAGCGTTGTACGTTGATGAGGATGTTGTAGTGGATGGTGATCTGGTTACTGCCAGAAGCGGCGGTCACTGTCACCTTTTTGCGAGAAAAATTATTGATATGATAGCTAAAAAGTGAAGCAAAACGGAGGATGGATTATGAGTACACCCATTTATGCTCACATGGGGCTTAACTGTAAGGATATGGCGTTGACAGAGGCGTTTTACTGTACTCATTTCGGCTTTCGTCGCGTAAGAGTAATTCCGTTGGGAGAAGATCAGATTGTTTTTCTCAAAGCCGGTGATGTCTATCTTGAACTTTTCAATGCAAAAGGGGTCTCGTCTGAACCGGCATACGCGAATGATGGACCTCAGTATCCAGGATTCCGCCATATATCTTTTTGCGTCGAAGATGTTGATGAGACATTGAAAAATATTGGTGCTGAAGTGACTTTGGGGCCACTTGTTTTTGACGACTTTATTTCGGGATGGAAATCTGCCTGGATTAAAGATCCTGACGGTAGAATAGTAGAGATAAGCCAAGGGTATAGAGATGAACTTAAATAAAACCGCAGTAAATAAATTTAAGCATATTAACAGGGGGAGACAATGGGACAGCTAAAATTTACTTTTTCGGACACAATTGCCGGTTATGTAACAAGCTTTAATCGTACAGATCGCTCTTTCGGCATCAAAACTTCTGAGGGGAAATTATATACACTCTTTATAACTCCAATGACGTATGCGAGGGTAACCCAGAATCTTGATGAAGGTTACATTGACGCTACCGGCAGACTGGGTGAATTGTTGGATGAGGGGAATCTGGTATACGCTTACTGCATATTTTATCCAAAGGGTGATGATTACAGGATAGAGGTTAAATCAATGATATTTCCTGGCGATAAGGTTGGGACCTATCGCCATGAAGAGCCTGATTGGTGGGTCAAACAGGTGCGCTCAATCGCAGACAGTTATCTGAAATGGCAGTTCAACTACCCGGAGACACCTATAGATTTTAAAAATTATCGTACTTTTCTCCATCTAGGGGGGGGAAAGAAGGGTGACTACCTTCAGGAAACCGATACAATATCGAGACTTGTCTACGGTTTTTCCTCAGCATATCTTCTGACAGGAGAGGATCGGTTCTTGGAAGGGGCTGAAATAGGTACTGCATATCTGCGTGAACACGTCCGTTTCTACGATAATGACGAGGATCTTATCTACTGGTATCACGGTTTGCAGGTCTCCGGCGACCGTGAACAGAAATTGCTGACATCGGAATTCGGAGACGATTACGACTCTCTCCCCATGTATGAGCAGATATATGCTCTTGCCGGCCCTACCCAGACATATCGAATAACCGGTGACCCGGCTATTATGTTTGATATTGAAAAGACAATCAGTCTGTTCGAAAAGTACTATAAGGATAATGAAAAAGAGGGGTATTTCTCTCATATAGACCCTATTACCCTGGATCCACGCTCAACAACACTTGATAAGGGCAATAATCGCGCTAAAAAGAACTGGAACTCTGTCGGTGACCATGCTCCTGCTTATCTGATAAACCTTTGGCTCGCGACAGGAGAGGAAAAGTACGCAGATTTCCTTGAGTACACGTTCGATACAATTGAAGAGCATTTTAAAGATTACGAGAACAGCCCCTTTGTTCAGGAACGTTTCTTTGAAGATTGGAGTCACGACAAGACATGGGGGTGGCAGCAGGATAATGCGGTTGTCGGTCATAACCTGAAAATTTCATGGAATCTTATGAGGATGAATAGTCTTCGTCCTAAAGATAAATATGTAGCTTTTGCGAAAAAAATTGCCGAACTTATGCCTGAAGCCGGAAGCGACAGGCAGCGTGGAGGGTGGTACGATGTTGTTTCAAGAACCCTTGCGCCAGGCGAAGAGTATCACCGTTTCACCTGGCATGACCGCAAAGCGTGGTGGCAGCAGGAGCAGGCAATCCTGGCTTATATGATATTGAACGGAGTTCTTAAAGATGATGAATATCTCCGTCATGCCAGAGAAGCTGCAGCTTTCTACAATGCACATTTCCTAGATCACGATGATGGAGCTGTTTATTTTAACGTGCTCGCTAACGGAGTGCCATACCTCATGGGGAATGAACGCTTCAAGGGGAGCCATTCAATGAGTGGTTATCACTCTACGGAACTCTGCTACCTCTCTGCAGTGTATAGTAATCTTCTGATAAATAAAGTCCCAATGGATTTTTATTTCAAACCGAAGCCAGGTGGTTTCAAAGACAACATTTTACGGGTTTCCCCCGACATTCTGCCCAAAGGGAGCGTAAAGCTCACAGCAGTTCTAATTGATGGAAAGCCTTATGCCGACTTTAATGCTGATGAGTTGTATGTAAAGCTTCCGCAGTCAGAAAAGGACTTGAAAGTTAAGGTGACAATTACGCCTGTGTAGCCTACGTTAAATATTAAGGAGCTTTTCATGACCATAGAAACAAAGGTTGACGGTATAAATGTGATCGCCACAGTCACAGGAGAGATAGATGGCAAGAGTGCGCCCCAGGTGCAGTCAGAGCTTTTGGCTGCTTTGCAGGATGGAAATCGTTTGCTGGTCGATATGAAGGGGGTTACTTTTCTTTCGAGTGCTGGTTTGCGTATGTTGCTGTTGTTATATCGGCAGATAGCAGCCAAGAAAGGAAAGGTTGTCCTTGTAGGTGTTTCAGAGGAGATACGGGACACAATGTCGATGACAGGATTTATAAATTTCTTCACCCTTTCTGACTCTCAGGAAGAAGGGCTTAAGGCTCTTTCCTGATCTATTCCGGAGGAACGTGTAAATGGCATCTGACACCGTTTTAGCGGGAAAAATTGACTCATTGGAAGCAAGGATTGACTATTATCCGACTCATGAAATAGCAGGTTTCAGGCTGCGCCCCGGAAAACCTTTTCCGTTCGGTGCCACCCTTGTGCCGGGTGGTGTCAATTTTTCCGTCTTTTCCAGCTACGCTTTTACCTGTGTGCTGGTTTTGTTTGAAAAGGGATCAGTAGAACCACTGGCAGAGATATCTTTTCCTGATTCTTTCAGGATAGGTCATGTCTGGAGCATGATGGTGTTCGATCTGGACTGCGAAAGAATTGAATATGGTTATCGAATGGATGGCCCTTTTGATACTGTTGCCGGACACCGGTTCAACAAGGATAAAATCCTGCTTGATCCTTATGCCAAGGCTGTGGGTGGGCGTGATGTATGGGGAACTTCCCCTGATTGGGATAGTCTGTTTCCATATCGTGGGCGTTTGGTTTTTGAAGATTTTGACTGGGAAGACGACCGACCTCTTGAAGTCCCGATTGAAGACCTCGTTATTTATGAAATGCATATTAGAAGCTTTACCAGACACCCCTCTTCGGGGGTTAGACACCCCGGTACTTTTGCAGCTATGCGGGATAAAATTCCCTACATTAAGGAACTCGGAGTCACCTGTGTAGAGCTGATGCCGATTTATGAATTTGATGAGTTCGAGAATAGTCGGCGTCATCCTGATACAGGTGAGATGCTGTATAACTACTGGGGGTACAGCACGGTCAATTTTTTTGCTCCAAAGGCTGGATTTGCAGCCACCGGTCGTCTGGGTATGCAGGTAGACGAACTTAAAAATCTTGTGAAAGAGTTACACAAAAACAATATTGAGGTTATTCTGGATGTCGTTTTCAATCACACTGCTGAGGGAGACGAGAGGGGACCGACGTTCTCATTTCGTGGTATCGACAACAAGACCTACTATATGCTTACCCCGGAAGGGTATTATTACAATTTTTCTGGATGCGGCAATACGCTGAACTGTAATAACCCTATTGTTCGCAGTATTGTGCTGGACTGCCTTCGCTACTGGGCTTCAGAGTATCATATAGATGGATTCCGATTTGATCTTGCTGCAATTTTGGGGCGGGATCCATGGGGTGCACCGCTGTCGAATCCCCCATTACTCGAGTCCCTTGCTTTTGATCCGGTATTGGGGAAATGCAAGTTGATTGCTGAAGCGTGGGATGCAGGTGGTCTCTATCAGGTTGGTTCATTTCCCGCATTTGGTCGCTGGGCGGAATGGAACGGTAAATATCGTGACGATCTCCGCTGTTTCCTAAAGGGGGATTCAGGGAAAGTCGGCTCTTTGGCGCAGAGAATACAAGGATCGCCGGATCTTTATGGGTGGAATGGTCGTGGACCAACAGCGTCAATTAACTTTATAACTTGTCACGACGGTTTCAGTATGTACGATCTTTTCTCTTATAATGAGAAACACAATGAGGCTAATGGCGAAAATAATAACGACGGCGGTAACGACAACGACAGTTGGAACTGTGGCTGCGAAGGTGAGACGTCTGATCCGGGTATCATTAACTTCAGAAAACGTTTGATCCGTAATGCATGGACGATACTCATGGTAAGTCACGGAATACCGATGGTGCTGATGGGTGATGAAATGGGTAGAACTCAGCGTGGCAACAATAATACCTACTGTCAGGATAACGATCTGAACTGGCTGGACTGGGGACTTATGGATGAAAATGCCGATCTTCTCCGTTTTGCCCGTAACATGGTCTCCTTTAGAATGGCTCATCCTGTTTTGCGAAACCGCTATCACTTGAGTAATCAGGATTATATGGGTAGCGGTTATGCGGATATAAGCTGGCACGGTGAGAGTGCCTGGAATGCTGACTGGTCAGATGAGAGTCGTACCCTGGCGTTCATGCTTTGTGGCAAACACGCAAAGAGCGGCACCGTCTGTGATGAATATATATATGTGGCAATGAACAGTCACTGGGAAACTAAATGCTTTGAAATCCCGATGCCTGCACCGGACAGTGGTAAATGGTATGTAGCTGTTAATACCGCTATGCCATCGCCGGAGGATATTTTTGAACCTGGAAAAGAGCCTGAACTTGGAGATCAGGGGCATTTTCTAGTTACACCGTATTCAGTCGTTGTTCTTGTAGCCCGGTAGGGGGAAATATTTTTAAAATCTAGTAAGTAGATAAACATCACACATAAAGGAGAATTATATGGCATTCGACGCACAACTTGCATTTAAGGAAAAAGTTGCAAAAATCACCCTTACCGGCTCACTGGACGCCAGTTCAGCGCCCAGGTTTAAAGAAGTTATTGAGGAGGCTGCGCTTCAGTCGCCTACAAAGCTTGTTTTGTTAATGGATAGCCTGGAGTTTTTGGCAAGTGCAGGTCTGCGAGTACTTATTTTTGCTAAGCAGAAGATGGGGGCTACTGTTGATATTTATGTTGTAGGGAGTCAGGGGCCGGTTCTGGGTACTCTCGAAATGAGTGGATTCCATCACAGTGTATATATTCAGGATACATACGCTGATGCCTGATTTTAGGCTGTATCTGCGAGTCAGATGAGGTAAATTTTATGATGTCATTGTGCCTGCCAGCCACGCTGGATTCGCTGGATGAAATAGGGAAGTACGTCGTTGCAGCAACATCTGAGGCTGGACTGGATACCAAGCCAGCTTACGGTCTGCGACTTGCGGTTGATGAAATAGCAACCAATATTATCACACACGGTTATGAAGAGGCAGGTATAGACGGAAATATATCTATAAGTGCCGAACTTACCGCTTCTACTCTGAAAATAGTAATTGAGGATACAGGAATTCCATTTGATCCTTTGAGCAGAAAACTTCCTGGAGAAGATATTCTTAATCTTCCACTTGAGGAGCGAGATATAGGGGGGCTCGGAATCTTCCTTGTGCTTAAAGGGGTTGATGATTTCAGTTATGTTTTTACAGATGGTAAGAACAGGAATATTTTCGTTATGAACCTGGCAGGGCATAACTGAGATGGATACGGTAGATGCAATAATCAGTCGCAGGAGCGTTCGTCTTTTTCTGGACAGGAATGTTGAGTATGAAAAGATCGAAACTGTTCTTAAGGCTGCGATGTATGCACCTTCTGCAGTTAATGAACAGCCGTGGCATTTCCTTGTTATAAACGACAGAAAACTTTTTCCTGCAATAATGAAGTTTCATCCCTACGCATCTATGCTCAAGACAGCGCCTCTGGCGATACTTGTCTGTGGTGATCTTGAGAAGGAGGTAGCTGCCGGTAACTGGGTGTTAGACTGCTCGTGCGCTTCTCAGAATATTCTTCTTGCAGCACATTCAATTGGTCTTGGTGCCGTATGGGCAGGTGTTTATCCCGAAGAAGAGCGCATGAATTCTTTTTCCAGTCTATTCAGGCTTCCTGAAAACGTGATTCCATTCGCATTGATAGTAATAGGCTACTCAGCGACTGTTTTTTCAAAGCAGCCAGCGCGATTTAAGGCGGAAAGAATTTCACTGAATAGTTGGGGAACTTTATATGAATAGCAGAGGAGCAGGATTATGTTGACCAGATTTCTTTCTAAAGGAAACATCCGTTCCAGAATTCTTAAAGCCCTGCTTGGAGTTGCGTCGGTTTCGCTGATAAGTCTGGCAATTATTTCTCTGGATGGGATGAGGCGACTCGGTGAGTTTTCTGTAAAGTCAAGTACCGGTTTAGGGCAGGAGGCGTTAAAGATAAGTAAATCTGCACTTGAAACATTGGCACAGGATGGTTTGCAGCGAATTGCGACTGATCGTGCCAATCTCTGTAATGCAGAATTCAAGGAGGTTGAAGGGGCTGTCAACGTACTGGCAGATATTAGCGAAAAACTATGGGCTAACCCAACAATGTATCCAAAAAATCGCTCCTACTCTAACACCAATGAACCTTCTAATCCCAAATTAAGCTCAGTATATCAGGTTCCTGATGGAGTCAGTTTTAAAAAAATCAAGAGTGATCTTGAATTGACGTCCGCTATGGATACTATTTTTCTGCCCTTTATAGCCAACAACTCAAACATCAACGATTTTAATTTAGCTACACCTGATGGGCTCTTCCGGCGTTTTCCATGGGGAACTGTTGCATCCGGTTATGATGTGCGTAAACGCCAGTGGTTCACCAGGGCGATTGAAACCGGAAAAGGGGGGTGGAGTGAACCGTATATCGGTTCAGTAGCCAAAAATTTGAGAATTAATTACTCAAAGCCTATCTATCGCAATAAAAAAATAGTTGGAGTTGTGGCAATAAATGTGCCTCTGCATACTATAAATGAAAGAATAATTTCGACGAGGTTGAACAATCAGGGGAGTGCAGTCCTAGTTGACAGCAAACTCAAGGTCATTGCGCGTGAGGGGATGGCTACAGAATCTGAAAACTGGGCGGATCCTCAGAAGGCGGAACATTTTGCTTTGGATGATGATTCTACTGGCAAGAAGAATTTCGAGGAAGATTTGCTTACTGCTAAACCTGGAATTCATCGCGCTAAATACAAAGGGAAGGATAGCTATATTGCTTATGCTCCAGTAGCTTCAACCAAATGGTCGGTTCTTTTTATAATGCCTGTGGAAGCTATTAACGCACCGATAGTGCCTACAGAAAAGGCTATTTTGCACCAGGCTGAAACTGTTAAACTGCAGGTTACGGATAAAATACGAGTTTCAATATTCATTTTGCTACTAGTATTTTTAATAATCATTGCAGCAGTATATAGCGTCGCAAAACGTATGGCTGAATTTGTGACAGGACCGGTAATGGAGTTGGACAAGGGGGCGAGAATAATCGGTGATGGCAATCTGGAATATAAAATCGAGATTAACTCCGGTGACGAGATTGAGGAGTTAGCCAATACTTTCAATAAAATGACGGGAGATTTGCGCGAATATATTAAAAACCTCACTGAGACAACAGCCGCAAAAGAGCGTATTCAAAGTGAACTTAAGGTGGCAACAGACATTCAGGCTAGTCTTTTGCCGAGACTCTTTCCAGCATTCCCGGATCGCCCTGAGTTCGATATATACGCATCTATGGATCCGGCTAAAGAGGTTGGCGGAGATTTTTACGATTTCTTTTTCATCGATGACAACAATCTCTGTTTCATTATTGCAGATGTTGCCGACAAAGGAGTGCCAGCTGCATTGTATATGATGGTTTCAAAGACTCTTCTTAAGTCTGAGGGGCAGCGTCTTGGAGAGCCGGATCAGATACTCAGGTATGTGAATAATATTTTAGCTGCGGACAATGAGAACTGTATGTTTGTCACTGTTTTCTGTGCCATTCTGGATACCAGAACCGGAGAGGTCAGATTTGCTAATGCCGGTCATAATCCGCCATTACATATAGAGTCGCACGGCTTGAAATATCTGACCATGAAAGCCGGTTTTGTTCTTGGGCCGATTCCGGATTCGGAATATGAAACCGAGCGAATTACAATGAAACCGGGTGATACACTCTTTCTTTATACAGACGGTGTGACTGAGGCAAAAAATCCGCAATCTGAGCTTTATGGCGAAACACGTTTGCATAACGCACTTGATATTGGACCAAGAGATCTTCTCTCAGACATGATTCATAATATTCGTGAGGATGTTACTGCACATGCTAACGGAGCGCCTCAGTCTGATGACGTCACTCTTCTGGCAATAAGGTATAAGGGAGATTCTTCTGATGCTTAATGGTATGTTTAGGCCATTATTGCTGCTGATGATTGTGCTTGTTTATCTTCCTGCATCGCCTGTCTGGGGTGCAGAGAGAGAGAGTAAAAATGTTGCCATGATACTCTTTAGAGGCGAGACTCCCGCTGAGAAAGGGTTTCGAAATGCTATTGCTGCATCTAAAGAGTTCGATGTTAAGATTACGGTTTTTGACGCAATGCAGAGCAAGGAAAAACTCAAAGGTATTTTTGAGACACTCGACCTTTCTCAATACGATCTTTTCTATGTATTCGGTACAATGGCTGCTCAGTTGGCTTTAGAAAAGATAAAGGATAAACCGGTTATTTTTAATGTTGTACAGCGCCCTGTCGAGGCAAAGCTTGTTAAGAGTTGGGAAAGTTCGGGTAATAACAGCACAGGAGCTTCAAATATTGTTTCTATGGAGAGCGCTTTCAGGACACTGTCTCTTGTAATGAATATCCGTAAGCTGGCTTTTATCTATTACGAGAAGGATCCGGCACCGAAGTTTCAAAAAGCTGAAGTTGAAAGTGTCCGTAAAAAGTTTGGTTTTAAGGTTATCGACGTTCCTGTAGATGATGTAGAAGCAATTCCGGAAGCATTGAAAAAGATAGTGAGTGCAAGAGTTGATGCGGTTATGTTCCCGTCGGACTCATTTATAAAGGCGAATGCCGATGCTATCATGAAGGTTGTGAACCACCATCGTATTCCATCGGTTGTAATAATTCCCGAAATGGTAAAAGAAAACGGTGCGCTTATCTCCCTTGGTCCGGATTATTACAAATTAGGTGAGCTTGCAGCCTCAAGTGCGCTTGATGTTTTAAAAGGTAAAAAACCGGCAGATATACCGATTAAGAGGGTTCAAAATCTAAACATCAGCGTAAATCTTAAAACTGCTGACAAACTTGGAATTAATTTGCCAATACAACTCCTTTCTCTCTCAAAAGTTATTCACTGAAGGATCTGCTCGTGATATCTGAAAACCTACTGCCTTTTGTTACTCCGATCGAAATATATATGATGCTGCGTGGTTTTATTCCCGTAGTTATAATTGTGATCGTAGGCATCATTATCGGAAAGTGGGATGCCTCAAAGCACCAACTGACTCTCATTAAGCTTACGAATTATATATTTTTGCCATGTCTTGCCTTTTCCGCGCTGCACAAACACGCTTTTGATTGTACCGAAATTATTGCCATAGCTCTTGGTGTGTTAATAATTATTTCTGCAACCACAATTGTTTCGGTTTTTGTATTAGGTGAAAAGTTTCGGGGAGGTTCAAAAAACATTCTTGCCGCAGTCTATATGAGTAGCGGTACGCTTATGCCGCCTCTCGCTTTTGTGCTCTTTGGTAACGAGGGGCTTGCAAAGGCAATATACTTCCATCTTTTTGTAATAATTTACTACAACACTTTGGGCTTATGGATGGTTGAGGGGACAGGGAATCTTAAAGCCATTTTGAAAACTCCCCTTGTATATCTTGTAATACTTGGAGTGGCAGCGCGGATATTTCCTTTCTCACTGCCGGATACAGTTGAGGAGTTTGCCTGGTTGGCAGAAAAAGGTGTTGATCTGACGGCAATGGGCGCACTTCCGCTTTTGCTAATAAGTTTTGGTTATCCACTCGGGCTTTTGAAAATATCAGATTTTAAGGGTGGGGTGAAAGGGGGGCTTCTTAGGGTTGTTGTCAGCCCGCTAGTTGCGCTGTTGGTTGTTTACATATACAGGAAAACCGGCTTGTTAAACATGGACAGGGGGTATGATATTCTTGGGTTTCTGGATCAACGTACAACAGAAGCTCTATTGATTCTTGGAGCGGCACTACCAACTTCAAACTACGCATTGCATATGCATATTGATAATGATGAAGTAAAGGCAGAAAAGAGGATTACTGGGACGCTATTGGTCAGTGTCGTGGCTAGTGTAGTTACAATCCCTGTTGTGCTTCTACTTATACTGATGTTTATTTTTACAGATTAGAGGCTGATTAATAATGTCAAGTGAAATGCTTATCATCGTAAGGGCAGTACTCCCTTCGTTTACAATTGCAATGCTTGGTTTTATGCTCGGCAAACTCGATAGTAAGCGTGAAATGAACCAGAAAACCATATCAAATATGGTCTATTATTTTTTTACACCATGTCTGGTTTTTTCGTCACTTCATAAAAGAAGTTTTGATTTCCAGGAGTTCGCTGTAATTGGCGGTGCAGCGCTGTTATTAATTGCTGTAATGACCCCGGTCGCTTTTCTTTTTAAGAGGCAGGCGAGTGTACAGCAAAACGGTTATGTTCTGCCGATTATATTTATGAACACTGGAAATATTTCGCTTCCTATAGCCTTACTGATGTTTGGGAACGAAGGACTGGCAAAAGCAATTATGTTCCATATGATGAATATACTTGTTCTATATTCCTATGGAGTTTATCTGGTTAGCGGTAAATCAGATCTAATGCAGTTTTTTAAGATTCCGGCATTGTGGGCAACTATTCTGGGTATTATTGCTGCGACCAGTAATCCTGCCATTCCCGGGATTGTAAGTGATACATACTCCATTGTTAATAAAGGGATAGATGTACTTGCTCTTGGTGCAATACCGTTGCTTATTATCAATCTGGGTTACTCCATGAGTGAAACAAAATTATCAACTTTGAAGACTGGATTAACAGGTGCTGCTTTACGCCTACTTGCAGGGCCGCTCCTGGCATTCTGTCTGATCTACTGTTATCGCTTTGTAGGCTGGACGCCTCTTGTTGATGGTATGAACCCTCTTACGGCTTTTGGCTTCCGTACAACTGAAGCAATAATTATAATCAATGCATCAATGCCTGGGCCTGTAATGGCATATCTGCTTAATGTAAAGTTTGACAACTGTCCAGACAAGGCTGCTTCTATGCTGGCAGTTGGAACTCTTGGCGGGATAGTGACAATACCGCTGATTTTAACACTGATTACTCGTTACATCGTCACAGGTTAGCTTGTTAAGGAAAAAGAGACAGTCAATTTTAGAGGGGGAAAAGTATGATATTTGATACTCTGGAAAATTTAGAATTATATGAAACGGTACATCCAGGATTTCCAGATGTTCGTGCTTTTATCGCAGCTACAGATCTTTTAAAGCTGCCTGTCGGTAGGCATCCGATAAACGATAAAGGCGCTTATGCGTCTGTAAATGAGTATAATACAAAGGCTTTAGAGGATAGCTTCATCGAATGTCACATTAAGTATATAGACCTGCAGATGCTGGTTTGCGGCGAAGAGATAATCGGGGTAGCGCCAAAAAAGTTTTGTGTAGAGCAGCCTTACAATAATGAGAACGATTTACAGAAACTCTCCGGAAAAGTTGATTTCATAACATTAGTGCCAGGGCTGTTTGCCATATTCTTTCCTCAAGATGCCCATGAACCAGGTCTTAAAAATATAGAGCAGAGTATTGCAGTTAAGAAGATTGTTTTTAAAATACCAGTCTGATATCAAATTGGACTTAAAATAAGCGCTTATCGCAATTCCGGTTAGTCTACTAAACTCTCCGTCAATCCAAAGGTGTAAGGTTATGCAGGATCTCATTCCACTTCTGATAGTAGCCGTTGCCGTCGCCACACTGCTGAATGTAGTGCTGAAGCGATTTAATATGCCTACGGTAATCGGATACATCTTTACCGGAGCCCTGATAGGGCCAATGTTTGGTATTAATATTCATGGCAACGAGGCTTTAGAAAAAATAGCAGAATTCGGAATTGTATTTCTGATGTTTATTATAGGTCTTGAGTTTTCAGTAACTCATCTGAAAAGCATGAAGAAAGAGGTGTTTCTTTTCGGTGGATTACAGGTTGCTGGAACAGCCCTTCTTATTGCAGCAGCTGCCGCATTTTTCTTTGGAATCGAGTTTCAGTATGCCATAGTTATGGGTTCAGCCCTCTCCCTCTCCTCTACAGCGATTGTCCTTAAATTATTGAATGAATCCGGTAAAATCAGAAGTGAATACGGCAGAAATGCCCTAGGTATTCTCCTGTTTCAGGATATAGCAGTTATCCCGATACTGCTTATGATCACTATTCTTACAAGCAATGATAAGGGGCTTGGGGAATTGCTTTTAGAAACTGCTGTTAACGCCGCTCTAACTCTTACAATACTTATTATCATCGGAAAATTTGCATTAACGCATCTGTTCCGTGCTGTTTCCAACACAAATTCGAAGGAAATCTACATGGGGTCGATTCTCTTCGTTGTGGTTGGTTCGTCATACATAGCCCATCATTTTGGCTTTTCCTATACTCTAGGTGCATTCATAGCCGGCATGATGATAGCTGACACCATTTATAAATATCAGGTTGAAGCGGACCTCATACCGTTTAGAGATCTTTTGCTGGGCGTTTTTTTTGTTACGGTAGGGTTGCAAATTGACCCCGGCGTTGTACTTAGGAACATTCTGTCGGTGATCTGCCTCTCGCTGGTAATTATGATACTTAAAACAGTCTCTATTTATGTAGTGCTTATCTATTTTAATTCCGTGCGGGTAACGCTAAAAAGCGCAATCACTCTTGCTCAAATAGGTGAGTTTGCTCTGGTAATTTTTTCGCTGCTAATGAGCTACAAGATGGTGGATCAAAATCTGGGGCAGATTGTTATGGTAACAGTAGTGCTCTCGATGATAGTCACCCCGTTTTTGTTAAATAATCTGGACAGAATAGTGAACTTTATATTCAGAGGCAAGATTGAGAGAGATGACCAGGTATGTTCTGAGGTGTTCGGTGAACACGTTATATTGTGTGGTTATGGGGCGTTTGGAAGAGCGGTGTCAGAAAAACTGGATATGGCTGGAGTACGCCATGTCATTGTGACAGGAAACACAGACGGTTATGTCAAAGCCAAGGAGCTAGGAAAACTAGTGGTGTTCGGAGATTCAGCAGATCGCGTTCTTCTCGAGAGCTTGCAGATAAAGAAAGCCATAAGTACCATCATTGCTGAAGATGATGTTGACAGGGTTAAGCTTGTAAGTGCAGCAATATCTCTTATAGACAGGAATCTGAAGGTAATAGCAAAGGTTTTAAACGAGGATGATCTACACCAGTTGACGGAATTTAATCACGAGATGCTGCTTGATGGCAACAGCCAGGCTGCTACACTGCTTGTTGAGCAGATATCAAAATCAAAAATGCTGGCAGAAGAGACATCGCGCCTCAAATATCTTTCAAATTATTCAATAAACAGACCATCTGAAGTTATTAGTCTAGTGAAAAGTGAGCAGGCAAGATTGCTGGATGTAATTTCCGACTCATTTGATGCTTTGCGTCAAGGTAAGGATATAATGCATATAAAGGCACTTCACGCCTCCTTTCGTGTGTTGAGTGAGATTATACGTAGTGTTATATCTAAAATAATGTCCGACGCAGATCTCAGTCATAAAGAATATGAGTGTATTAATACTCTTATGGACAATCAACACCAACTTGAAACTTTGAGCAGTGCAATGGAAGAGTTGGGGCGCGATCTGAAACAACTTGAAGCGGTTGGAGACACAGCAGTATTCTCTCAAAATGTCGTTGAGGCTCTTGATACAGTACTTTTGTCACTTAAGGCATTGGCAGAGGAGTTCAGCCAAGACGAAATGGCATTGTTAACTGCTCTTGCATCCGATGGCAATCATGGCTTATCAAAGATAAGGGAAACTTATCTTGGCGAGTCTCAACATCTTGAGCCTAAGACTAAGGCTCTCTTTCTTTCGGCAACAAACTATATCGAACGTGTTAAAGCACTATTTCGGTCAGTTGGTGACAATTATCAAAAACTGGCAGAGTCGCAGTGAAGAAGTAGTTACCTTAGTGTTCTTGATTCCCAGCGTTCGGTATTCGATGCGAAGCAGGATTTTATTGGAATACTTCTTACGAAGCTTGGCAATCGTGTGAATATGTATAAAGCCCTTGGTGCTGTTCGTTAGTGTTTTGAATTTGTATTATTGGTTGCGTATTTATTTTGTGTGATTTTAGGTGGTTAGGATTTATTTTAGATTTGCTGTATTTTTATTTTGACATTGTTAAATTGTTTATGATAGAAAGC
>JAQUHA010000026.1:42296-53673 GCA_028683855.1 Desulfuromonadaceae bacterium | reverse complement strand
AAAATCATTGAACGTATCATGGCAAGGAGCTTTGGACAGCCCCAGAATTTTACAAATATCGAAGCGATCTTTGCAATAGTCTGCGACATGAACCCAGTCCTGGCAGCCAGACATAAAAGCCACTGTATACTAAGCAATCCGTTCCAAATCTGCATGGCTCATAAGATTGGTCCAATCCTGTGATTCCGCCAACATTATTTTTTCTGTGCACACAATAAGATGTTCGAGGTCGTCAGATGTTTTCGGTGGTCGTATTCGGGCATCCAATAACGAAAGTTTCTGAACCATGGAAGCACTCCTTGATGCAATACGTGAATGTTCCATTAGTATGCGGTAGCCCCCCACAGCCGCAGCAGCCGCAGGAAGTGTAACTGCAATGACGGTAAGTATTTCTTCCACAATTAGCATCAAATGGCTGGGATGACGTCCGGCGGCTCCCATAAGTGCAGATATCAGATGAATAGCCGAAACTAAAATTGCAGCTGCAAAAAGTCGAATTCCAAGCACCTTTAGCATTTTATTTTTATTATTCGAAGCAGTTGTTTTCTCTTGATGGTATGAAATCTGGTCGTTAATCCACATCGTACGTATAAAATTAACGAAGATAGGTGCAGAACTTGAACCAGAATATTCAGGCACTGAAAGTCCATCTCTAATCTCTGTGACAACTCTATTTATCCAGTTGCTATTAGTGACGTCAGCAAACTCATTGAGCGGATTTGGTCTTATGCCGCAAAAAACATAGAAAAAAGTTGAACGGATTCGTTCGGCAAGAGCCCTGTTCTCCAGCCAATTGATATGAACATGCGCCTTGTGTGCCTTATGAATCATCTGAAAAAGCCCACACAGTGCAATAAGTTCAGCGACATAACAAACAATTGCGACTAAAGGCGTAGTGGATCCAAAAACTACTGCCATAGCCATAAATGCAACAGATGCGGTTGAAATGACATATGCCATTTTACCTGTTTTCTGATATCTACGCTGATTGTGAGATGCAAGTAACGAAGATTTTACATAATGCGGAAGTAGTTTTTGAATAACCTCATTTTTATACCTATCAGGAATTTCGGTTCCCTCTTTTGAAGCAAAGATTTTTTCAAACTCTCGAACACTAAATCCTTCTTCAATGTTGACATTTGAAGAGTTGTAAAAAGATATACGGTCAATCAGTGTCCCTAACTCAATGCTTGCTGCATTAAATAACTCGATAGCATATGGGGATTGGCTTGATATCACAAAGACTGGCTTTCCGCTTTCTTTTGCCAAATCAACAATCTGAGCAGTGCCACCAGTTCCCTTCGCTGGTTTGCCGTCCCAGATAGCAATGATTATATCGCTACTGCGAACAACCTCATTACCAGCCCATAAATATTTTGATACTTGTGGATCATATGTTTCGTGTAGAGGATGTCTCTCGTAAGCTCGAACAGCTTTCAGGAGGAGTAAATCAAACTGTTGCTTTGATTCCGGAGTACTAAAGTCTTTCTTATACTCGGCACCTGACATAGGCAATGGTACCTCAAGCCGCCCTTCAGCTGTCGTCAAGACAACTTCAGCAACTAATCGGTCGGCTCCCTCAGCCAAAGGCGAAATGGCCGTAAATGCAATAGGCAACGACGATGCAGAGTCCAATTTTATTACTGACGTTATTGTAAGTGCTTCTCGCCATCGTCCGGTTAGGATTTCAAAAATTTGCTGGCGTACTTTGTCCTCGTTACTAATTGAACGATGTCCCGTTACACCAACATTAATTCGTAGGGGTATTAACGAAGGTTCAAGCAACTTTTCATCAACAGACATTCTAAGATTCCTTGATATACTGAACGTAGGTATTCCACCCTTTACTTTCTATCAGATTACGAATATTGCGAATCATGGTTGCATCCTTTGCTTTCTCATCATCAGACAACTGTTCATAAGGAAGAAGGCTTGGATGAGTCTTACGAAGTGGGTTCTTTTCTCCTGCTCCATATCGCCATCCGTCCATAAGAAGAGCGGCAGACCAACGCCGGTGCTCCATTTCTGAAAGATTATGCATAAGTTCTTGCTCAGTTAAAGCTCGTTCGAGGGAACCATCATTGGCATCAATAAAACCGATAGCTCGTAATTTTGCAGAAAGATGATCGGCTTGCCAACGGTTGGAGTCTTTCTTGTCCTCAGTCAGTTCGCGCCAACTTGTAAGAGAAGAATTTTCAGACACTTTGTCAGGACAGATGTCAGGCCATGAATAGGCCATAATGGCGGCATTAAATCGTAGCAATAAGTCCTGTTGTGGAATTGTTAATTCATTAACTTTATGCTCTCGAATATTTCCGATATTTTTTAAAAGTTGTGCTACACGCGCTGGCAATCCTGAGGGCAATTTATTTTTAATATGATCATATAGATCAGGCATCCACAATATTGAGTTAAGTACTTCGAGATTGGTAGTCCCTGATACAATATTTTTTTTCAGTTCAGGGACATCTTTAATAATCTTATCGAGCAGAATATCAGTAGGATTATTTTTGAAATCTTCTTGAGAAAATGTGATTAGTGAGATTAGGTATGAAGAGTGAATTGAGCGGGCTATTTCATCTGTCATTTCTTCCATCAGGACAGGAGCTGCGCAGGCAAAATCAAGAATGTTGAAGGCATGAATATTGCGTTTTAACGTAAATTCAAATTCATTTTTCACCATCAATTTTGACAGTGAAGATTTCATACAACAAATCATAGGTGCTTCTTCATTGCCAAGCATATTACGGATTCTCAACGCTAATGATATGGCCAGAGAATCGTCATAAAGTGCTAAGTAAAAAATAGCAGGAGCATTGTTTTCTCCCATGATGTCATATATAGACGCAATGCTTATGGGATCAAGCTGAACAAACCGTATTGTTACATCTGGAACGATGAAACCAGGTGGTGAAGCACCATCTCCAAATGAACCCAAGTATTGCTTAGAAGGAATTTCAATGTCCTGATCTACTACGGTAATTTCAACACTATCCCAATGGAGATAGTGCCCGATACGAGCTGC
Organism: Desulfuromonadaceae bacterium; assembly: GCA_028683855.1. Classification (GTDB taxonomy): domain Bacteria; phylum Desulfobacterota; class Desulfuromonadia; order Geobacterales; family Pseudopelobacteraceae; genus JACRCG01. The sequence continues at coordinate 50,648 of JAQUHA010000026.1, read as the reverse complement.
CTGCGATACGATGGCTTCACCCATCTTACCAAAACCGATAACAACTATACGGAGTGGTGACTTGTTTATATTTTCTTTTTTTGCATACATATCTGGAGAAAATTTTTCCAAAATGATCCGTGCTGCAGAGTCATACACACTGAACATACTTGCATCATAACTATCGTGAGTTTTCTCGAATAACTCATGTCTGGAAAATACATCTCTGCAGCTTGCCTCACTCACATGACAAAAGCAGCGTAAGAACACATCCTCACCTTCACTGTGCGTTGCACTGGCAACCTCCCAAGCTTTGCGTGCAATTTCAATGTTTACATCGTCACTTCCAGTAACCGCAAAAATAAATTTCGCTCTTGAAGCATTTGCATATTCAAGAATAGTTGTGTCGGCAGCATCTCCGGTAACAACAACAACACCTCGTTCCCAACAACTTAAAATTTCAGGGTGATCTGCTTTTGAATCTATAACCACTACGGTATAGGGTACTTCTTTATTCAGGAAGGTCTCTAGCAGCCGCATCCCTTTTTCTCCAAGTCCACAAATAACAACATGGTTTTTTGCTATTTGCAGTTTTGCTAGAGAGTATTTTTGCCTAATTTGTCCCCAAAAAGCTTTCGCCGAACCGAGAATGGCTCCAAGTGTGCCAAGTGCCTCGGCTGAATCCTTCAAATTATCTTTAACGGCATGAAAACCGAGTGCAATTGCAATAGCACTGCCGATAAACATCAGAACAGCAGTTACAATAATGCCAATTATTAAATACCAAGAATATCGACGCGTATATTTGCCGAATATACCTAGAAGTGAAGTTGATTTATTGATATTCACCATTGTAACTCCACTTAATATTTCCAAAAGTTAAATGAAATAATCACATTTAAAATCTTATGACTCAATTTTATTAGAAACTACATACAGTAATAATTTTTTCAACATATTATATATCCAATAAAGTGCTGTGAATCCAACCAACTGCAACATCTTTTCCATCTGACACCTGACATTTGACCCAGTCCCCCTCTTTTTTAATAACCATCACAGTTGTGCCATTTGAGACCCTTGCAACACGCTTTGAATTAGTAGTTGGCTCAAAGCGAACATACGCATATTTGCCTTTTACTTTGGCGCTTAATAGATTTGTGGTAGTCATTTGTGCTGGTTTTATTGATGCAGAAACAAACTTTTTACTCTCGCTGAGAAGGTTCTTAGGCATCATGTAGTACGCAGCTGCCAAGCCAGCTATTACAATAGGAATAATTGACAGCTTCAACATTTTTTTTCTTCGAGCAGTACAATAAACATTAGCTATAGCAAGCGCTTGTGGCCCAACACAATTCATTACTATCAGTGTACCAGCGTCAGCCTTTACCGGGCTTCCAAGTGCTCCAAACCATGTGCAGTATTTTGTAGCTTTATTTAATTCTGACTTAATACTTTTACGCAGTTGATCTTGATATTTTTCAGAAATGGCTGTCAGCATGATGGCCGGTCCAGCCTCTGATGGCGTTGGCATTGCACCAATTTCACCGCCTGAATCAGCAACCTTTTGCCAGGCACGGTTATATGATTCAATTGATTCATTAAACGCATTCAAGCACCATTGTAAATCACTGGTTTTGCGAATCTCAGTAATTGCACCAAGAACATCTCTGTCAATAATTTCAGAACAACGTGATTTTTGCTTTGCGTCACCATTTACGGCCTGTTCCAGCATTGCGATCAGGTTCTCTGGCGTTAGCGAAGTGCCCTTCCAAACGGGTGGCAATTCGGGAGCAAATTGAGCGATAAATTGCATTAAACGTATGTCATGATCTCTGCTTCTGTTGCGGCTAAACTGTTTTATAAACTCAAGGGAATCAACATCAACTGAATGCGGAAAGTTTGACTCTGCCCACTTCAAAATGTAGTTGTCGTCGATTTGACTCATTCCCGCATCCCAGTCACTTGCAAAATGGAGAGCGATTTCATGCAGTGTCAGGAAGTCCCTGCCACCAGTTCGATATGGGACAAGCGGCACACTATTAGTGGAAATATGTTTCGTTGTTACAGGCTCTGTGGTTTTGTTAGCACTTGTGACGTCAGATTCAGGAGAAGCGTTCAAAGCGCTATTGCATAAAATGCAGCGATTCTGGCCAGGAGGATTGCTATGTCCGCAAGTTGAATCCGGACAAATAATGCCATTGGTATCAGTTTTGGGTTGCTGTGTAGGCAGTGACTCTGTAACTGGTACTTCTGCAGCGCTCAGCGACACAGATGCAATCATACTGTTACAATTACTGCAAAAAGCCTCGGAAGCGGCGTTCTCTGTTCCGCAGGTTGGACACTTTTTTATTTGCCCCATGATACCTCCCCCATATTAAGACCTTTTCCAGCACATAACGATTCAACTTTCACCATATCACCTCTGTTGGGAATGCCGACAAACCATATCCCCTCACTATCGCTACTCACCTGCATTTGATGAGCCTGAGCTTCACGTGACGCTTCATTTCCGTATCTTTCTTTCCCCAAAGAAGAGAGGATAAAAACATTCTGGTTATCCGAACCGCACAACGAATCAACTTTAGGCCTGTTTTCAAGAAATGGACCGGGGATAATTGCGTCAATGAGGGAAAGAATAGCAGGAAATTGGCTTTCCAGATATTCCAGTTCAAAACCACTGTAGCAGATGATGTCAAATGGTTTGCTTATTGCCAAGCGCAAGTGACGGAGACCTTCAAGCAAAGCACAAAGTGCCTTCGGTTGATGGAACGGCTCTCCACCTGTTATGGTTACTCCGTCAAAGATGCCATTTGTGATATCACGACACCACTCCAAAAGCATTTCGATGGGCATTTCCCGTTCCGGGTCATCTGCCCACGTGTCAGTAGAAATGCACCCGGAACAGCGGATAGGGCACCCTTGCAACCATACACCAACACGTTGGCCATAGCCAAGTGACTTCACTGGAAAATGTGCTTTGTTTATGCGGATGGTCAAGTCAAAACCAGTTTATATCCCGCTGGAGTTTCTGCCCAGTCAGATATAATCAAATTTGTGCCACTGGTGATATTTCTCTCGAAAAGAGCCCTTGCCAATGGCTCAACAAATAGACTCTCAATCCGGTTTCCAATGCCACGTCCGCCATTCGAGAGATCAGCTGTAGCAGTGCTTCTTATCTTACTGCGGAGATCTTCATCAATCTGAAGTGTAATGCCATGTTCCTCTTTCACTCTGGCCAGTACGTTATCAAACATACCGTCAAATATCTTTTGTGAAACATCCGGAGTAATAAAGTTGAATACAACTACATTATCTCCAATCCGGTTGAGTATTTCCGGACGATTGAGCACAAACTTGAAATGATGGCCGATTGCATCGTTAACATTCTTTTCAACGGTCTCATAAGGGTCACCAGGCTTAACATTCTGCACCCGGCTTCCATCGGGTGCATTGATGTAGATGCCCAGATTAGAAGTAAAAATGATCACCGATTCAGAAAAGTATACTGTCTGACCCTGACCATCTGTCAGACGGCCATCTTCAAGTATCTGAAGAAATTTATCCAGGATGCGGGGATGAGCCTTTTCAATTTCGTCAAAAAGTAAAACACTGAAGGGACGGGATCGTACAGCTTTAGTAAGTTCTCCACCGGCTTCATAGCCAACATAACCTGGTGGTGCACCCAGCAGACGGGCATCAGAATGTTCCTGAGAAAACTCACTCATATCAAACCGGATATATGCGCGATCATCACCAAAAAGTGTCTCGGTAATAGATTTTGCCAACTCTGTCTTGCCAACACCGGTAGGACCGGCAAAGAACAATACTCCGCGTGGTTTGCCACCGGCAGTTCTTGACTGGGCTCCGGTCATTCCCATTATAGAACGGATCAGAATGTCCAGTGATTTGGTAACTGCACGCTCTTGACCCTTTACGCGTTTACAGATGGATGCACCAGCCTCACGAACCTTATCTCGAAGGTATGGCTTTTTCCAGGGACTCTCGCTAATTCCCACCTTATAGTTACGCACGGCATCATCCACATCTGTGAGAAATATTTTTTCCTTTTTAGCCAACATGGCTACTGAGAACATTCCTCGCAGGGTAAGCCCTTCAGTCAGCGTGGCGAATTCACTGGCAAAGCGTGATTTCTCTGCAGGAGTGGCTGATGCTCCGCCCTCAAACTGGCCAAGTAACTGTGAAGCCGCCTGTTCGCGATCCTGAAAATCCGGGCGTGGAATAATTATGGATGCGATCAGCTCACTGTCGAGAGTCAGCCATGATGGCAGGTCGTTGTCCCTGTTAACGAGCCATATAACTGGATTGTAGAGAGGCACTGCGTCTACGTCTTTTACAAATATAGCAGCTGCCGTATTCGCATATTTTTCGGAAGACACGAACAGATTCGCAGCATGTTCCGAATAGGGTTCGCCGTTCTGCATCAAGCGCGATGCGTAGTCTATGACCAAAGCACCTCTCAATTCACGTGAGGTCGCAACATTACGTATGATCTGAGGCAGGCGGTCGAGAGAAACATCTTTGCCACCACCCAGCAGAGCATCAACCTGTGCTCTGAATTGTGAATCAACGTAGGATAGTGAAAGCCCGTCACTGCGGTCATATACAGCCATGAATTTATATCCCCGCTCTTTCAGACGTGCCCAGAGGGCATCCAGAGCAGGAACCAGTCCATTGTTAACAATGAATATATCCCTGATATTGCCTGACAGAACAAACTGGGAACGAATAGGGAGCAGGCGCAATATTTCATCATGCCAGAAGTGCTTCTGTTTTTCCTGGAGCGAAGCGGATGCCTGTGCTGGGACAGTCATGTTGATTCCTTTATCGCCTAAGTTAATTTGTACGGATCGAGCATTTACGACTGCATTGACAAACTTTTTCTAGTATTCTTGCGCTGTTTCTGCTGCTTTGACACAACTGGTGCCTGCGATTCAGGTATTGGCTGAACTGCTACAGCGCCAGGATCAAGTGCTCTTGTGTTGCTGCTTACAATTCCATGCCGGGTTAATTCATCAAGCATGCGGGGATAATCTCCGCACCAGGCGTGCTCCATTTCAGCATCATTAGCTTTCTGCTCGCGTGAGTCATCTGGAGTTCCAACGCGAACCATATTTAAATTAAAGAAATGCTCTTCAGGGCTAACCCGCATTCGCACATAATAATCTTTCCAACCCGGTTTTTGAAAATGAACCATGCCGCCTTTAACAAATAGAGTACTGAACTCACCGGACACATCATAGCCAAGCTCTGCCAGGGTTTCCATCGCAATATCTCCGGCTTCCTCTTGATCACGTGCAGCTATAATGCTCTCTGCATTTTCCCGTAACTGTTTACTTAACAGAGCCGAACCTGAGATAACTGCTTCAAGCTGCTTTGCCACACTTATTTTTTCTGCAGTATTCGCTATGCCCAAATCAGCCAACAGATCACTGGCTTCTTTAACATCCATCTGTGTAACTTCTGCAATTTCAGCCAGTACTTCCGCAACTGACTCAATACTGTCGGAATCTGACTTGGTTAAATCCGACATTTTTTTGATAAAAGAAGTGTCAGCATCCTTTTGAATGCGTACTTTTTTATCCCTGATTATGAATGAAGCCTTCTCAAGACAATTTTGGTACTCCTGTAATGCTTGCTCGTCATACCAGTCTCCGCAGCACAGAGAAGCTTTGATTGTAGAAGCAGATGTATTATCATATACTGCCAGTTCTGAAAGTTCGGCTTCAAGCTTTCTTTCCAGGTTTTCGGTTTCTCTCTTCATTTTCCGGAGTCTTCTCAGTTGAAGCTTGTATTGTGAAACTTTAGGACCGCTCATTACGATTCCTTTTCTTTAGTAAGTAGTTTTCGCGATACCCAACCTTCAACATTCTTGCCTTCATATGAAAATCTCACTCGACACCAATTGTTTTTTTCTGACAGGACCTGGACGACCTCTCCTTTATCAAGATAATACTCAGAGTTAGCGCTCACAGATGGTTCTTCACGAACATTCGCTGTTTCTGAAATTACAATGGCACTTCCTCCTGCAAGCGGCGGAAGAACGGTGGCTTTTGATTTTACTTTGCCGCTTTTTGCAGAGGAATCATTGTCTGATGTCACTTTATCCGTGGTTGCACTCTTATTCGTGTCGGAAACTGCCATAAACTGTTCTGTTCGCTGCCAGTTTATGGCGGCAATACCAAGAAACATCACCAAAACTACTATGGCAAAAATATTGGATATTGCACTCCGGTTCTGGCTGCTGATAATTTTGCCGGAGGCTGCAATAGTGCCAAAAGTCACTCCTGCAACACTCCAGGCTATCAGCGGGGAGTCTGTAAGGCGAGTAAACATAAACCTATCCAGTAGTATCATGCCATTTATGGAAACCCAACCACATGCCATAACAGCACCACCAACTAAAACCAGTATCAAACCTCCGATACCCATACCCTTGTTTTCTTCAGCCATTCACGGATCTCCTTCCAGAAAGGAATTTCTTTATGGCAAAATAAAGTCCATATATTGACCCAGAGAATGCAATAATTATTAGGAAGAAACTGCCCCACTTGTCATCAATGGCTTTGAACACTCCACCAAAAGATATAAATGAAGGAATATGGACAAACAGCCATTGTTTGTAACCTGCCATATATATAAGCGCACGGAGTGAAAAACCTGCCACCCCACCAACTACCGAGTACAAAAACAATGTTGAAAGAGCCTGAGTCATCTGCGAAGATGCAGATTGATTTTGGTTCTTATCAATAGCTGCTGCCTGCCCTGGATTAAGTGTCAACTCCGGAACCGAGATTTTAATATCGTTTTTACCAAAAATTCTCATAGTGATGTGTATCTCCTCTCTATTTTACAGATGATTGAGTTTTACTGAATAGCTACCATATTTCGCGAATTACCAAACTATTTTCAAAATTAGAGCCACAGGTTGCAACAACTACAGTGCCCATATTGGTAAAAGTGAATTTTACGTTTATGTCCCAACTTTCACAATCTGACTCACCCATTGCCTTGGCGATGGAAGTTGTCCAGTCATTCAATTGTAATAACTCTTCATCCGTAAGGTTAAAATCGCTGTTATCCATTCTGTTTTCCCCAAGTAACTTTGATGAAAGGTTTAGCTTTTATTACCAGGCTTTTACGCTAAACAAATTCCGCATTGTCCAATTTCGGTAAATTTATTATTATTTAATTCAAAACACAAAACCGTTATTTTATGTTTAAAATCGGCGTGTTTGAATCTAATATGTATTTCATCAGCCATCTTTCTGTCGGTAAGAATAATCACTCTATTCTCATTACCATTAAACATAGATAGATATAAAATTTCCGCTTTTACGCGATCTCGTCCTCCAGTATTTGTAGTGCCGGAATTGTTGTTCCAAGGGCTAGTAGTGATACCACCAACGTATTTTCCTTCTTCATACAAGTCGAATTCATGAATGAGACCAGAATGTATTGGTAATTTTTTTTTGTTAGTATTTGCTTGCTGCATTCGGTTAAAAGCATCTCTAACGAACTTCTCTACTTCAAGTGGCTTCATATGTTTGTCCTTTGGTTTAATTATTTTTGTTTACGAGGCTTGTCTGTTTGTTGCCTGAATACATTCTCAAAAAACAAACCTGCCCATTATCCTGAGTCACAATTGCACGAGCATCTGCGAATAGATTGCGGGCTGCACATTTGGTAGTCCAGTTTAGCCAACTTAGCAAGGAATTCACAAGTTTTCTAGAAACTCTAACGCCTCAACATCACCAGTAGCGGCAGCAAGCTGTAGCCACTTGATCGATTCCGTAATATTTTTTTGTTCCCCATCCATTCTGAGCAATTTTCCCAGGTTTCTCTGGTCTTCCGAGTCTCCGTTTTCTGCCCCCATCCTGAACCACCGTTCAGCTTCAGCTAAATTATAATAATCGCCCTCTATCATATACATTTGAGCAAGGTTCGATATAGCATTCGAGTTGCCTTGCTCAGCTATCGGCTTAAGCCAGCGTTCAGCCTCTGAAATATCCATCAGAGGTCCTTTCTGCATACGTATATAGCCAAGCATGTTTTTATAGGTTGAATCTCCTTGTTCCACAAGGCGATATAATAGGCCAAGTGCACTTTCATAGTCGCCTTTATTCATAAAGAGAATCGCCAGGCTGTTGAGGCCGCTTGCCGTATCAGGGTGCTCCGCTCCCAAAACCTTTTCATAGATAGCCATGGCACGGTGGTAGAGTGGCTCGGCACCGTCATAATCACCTTTGTCTGACAAGAGACTCGCCAGATTGTTGAGGCTCTTTGCAGTATCCGGGTGCTCCGCTCCCAAAACCTTTTCATTGATAACCAGGGCACGGCGGTAGAGCAGTT
>JAQUHA010000026.1:35159-42196 GCA_028683855.1 Desulfuromonadaceae bacterium | reverse complement strand
AACCAGGGCACGGCGGTAGAGCAGTTCGGCACCGTCATAATCACCTTTGTCTGACAAGAGACTCGCCAGATTGTTGAGGCTCTTTGCAGTATCCGGGTGCTCCGCTCCCAAAACCTTTTCATTGATAGCCAGGGCACGGCGGTAGAGCGGCTCGGCACCGTCATAATCACCTTTGTGTTTCAAGAGAATCGCCAGGTTGCTGAGGCTCTTTGCCGTATCAGGGTGCTCCGCTCCCAAAACATTTTCATTGAGAACCAGGGCACGGCGGTAGAGCAGTTCGGCGCCGTCATAATCACCTTTGTGATTCAAAAGAATTCCCAGGCCGCTGAGGCTCTTTGCAGTATCCGGGTGCTCCGCTCCCAAAACATTTTCTCTGATAGCCAGGGCACGGCGGTAGAGCGGCTCGGCGCTGTCATAATCACCTTTGTGTTTCAAGTGCATCGCCAGGTTGCTGAGGCTGCTTGCCGTATCCGGGTGCTCCGCTCCCAAAACATTTTCTCTGATAGTCAGGGCTCGGCGGTAAAGCGGTTCGGCGCTGTCATAATCCCCTTTGTCTGACAAGAGAATCGCCAGGTTACTGAGGCTCATTGCCGTATTTGGATGCTCAGCTCCCAAAACATTTTCATAGATAACCAGGGCACGGCGGTAGAGCGGTTCGGCGCCGTCATAATCACCTTTGGCTTTTAAGAGACTCGCCTGATTGTTGAGGCTGCTTGCCGTATCCAGATGCTCCGCTCCCAGAACCTTTTCTTTGATAACCAGGGCACGGTGGTAGAACGGCTCGGCGCTGTCATAATCGCCTTTGGCAAACAGTATACCTGCAAGGTTGTTGAGGCTGCTTGCCGTATCCGGATGCTCCGCTCCCAGAACCTTTTCATTGATATCCAGGGCACGGCGAAAAAAAATCTCTGCAGGCTCATATTCGGCACATTGATACTGGAGAAAGATACCAAGATGAGTGCACCTAGTAGAGCACTTTTCATCATCCGGTTTTTCCGTTTCCACCCACTGGATATATGATGCCTGATAACTCTCACCCGGCTCATACATCCCCTTCAACGCTAACCAGTAGTGCAGCAGATCATATTCATCCCGTGTGTACAGATACCCGAAGGAAGGTATACCGGAGATGGTCTCCTTCAGTAGTTCCCACTCTCCCGCCATTTTCCAGTGCCATGGTAGTTCCATCAGCTTTCGGCCGTTTGGCGTAGGGTCTGCCCCATCATCACCATCCCCTTCCACTTGAATGGATTGGAGGTTTTCAGTTCCTTCCCCTTCAGTGGGAAGGTCAAGATGGGGGTAGGATTGATTTTCATGATAGAGCGGTTGCGCATCAAAATACTCCGCCAGCCTGCTATGCAGATTTATCCTTATTTCATCATCCATCTCATCCGCAACTTCACCAAACACCCGATGGAAGTATCTGTGAAGCAGTTGTCCATCCATCCAGTATTCGTTTATGTACGGGTCAAGGTCAGCATAAAGTCTGCTCCAGAAGACGGGTGGCAAGGCGTCTACAGGCGGTTGATCAGGATTCTTAGTCTTGTCGAATTCTGCTCTGACTTCAGGATCTGCCCAGAGAATCTCCTGCAACTCAGTTTCGGATAAGCCAAATCTAGCCAGTTTGATATATCTAAGGCTTGCTGTGGTGATGGCATTTCCGTGTTTGTCGGCTATTCGCTTTATAACGTATCTGGCCAGATCTTTGATATCACCGGGGAGGTCTAGCGGGTTGTCCCATGAACTGAGCTTTCTGGCTATCGGAGCAACCAGAGCCAACCAGAGTGGAAGACCACTCTCTTTCGCATTATCAAGGATGCTGCTTCTCTGCTCCTTGGTCAGCGTCCTACCCTGAAGCATGACATCCAGTATCTTTCCGCAGGCTGCAGGTGATAAATGGTCCAGATGAATAAGTGAAGCTTTAGGATAGAATCTCTCAAGTTGATGACGGTCTTTACCTTCAAGAACAGATATAACCATTTTGACATTGTCGGGAAGTTGTTTAGGGAAGAGGTCTGCATAGTGAACAGGAGAGGTGGAGTTGAACTGATCTATTGCGTCAATGAAGATGGTGAGTGGTTGCTCTTTTGTTGCCAGTTCAAGCTGTTCATGAAACAGTTCCGCTATCTTTTTGATGCCTCCTGCTTCTGGGAAATCCGGAACAGGCTGTCCATATACATCTGCTATCTGGGTTATCAAGTCTTGCAGAAATGTCTGTGGTTGCCACGAGCGGGGAGCGGCTCCAATGAAGCGGTAGATAGTCTGCTCTCCGCTTTGAATTACAGCTTTCGCCAACAAGGCAGATTTCCCTGCACCGCCTGTAGCACTGACGATAAACGGTAACGGAGTTTTCTTTCGAGCAAGATAAGCTTGAATACGTTTAAGCTCTTTGTCCCGACCAATAAGTATTCTTCCGGTTTCCTCCAGGAATTGCTGCTGGAGTTCCAGTTCTTCCTGTAAGTGAGTTATCTGTTTTATCTCTTTCAGTTCGCCTTCAATAACACTGCGCAGGGATTGTTCTATAGAATTACAGTAGTCATCCAGATGATTTAGGGTGATGGGGGAACTTTCTTCACCAACCCAGTCAGCCTGAAAGGTATAAATCTGGCTTTCCGGGAGTGCGTTGGCTATCTGCTGTTTCAGCTCTTGCAGAAGATTTTGGGCTTCAGGATCACGAATTCCTTCGTCAAGATGATCAGTGAATCTGCGAGCTATTCCCTTTGGAGCTGGATTAGGTAAAACTGATATTTCACGGTTAAATGAAAAAACATGATCCTGTAATCCTTCAAGCTTAAGTAGGCCGTCAACTATCTCCATGTGAGTTGCAGAGTAATTGTATCGTTCTGGAGAGAGCTTCAGTTTTTCAGCAACATCATGAAGGATTGTAGTAATCCTGTTTTCTACAGGGACCCAGGCATCTAATCCCTCGAATTTATCTGTACGTGGTTTAAGACACCAAACCGGTGGTACAGCATTTGTATCAATCCGATACCAGCTTACAATAAAAGCGGCATCTTCGGTCGATGCCGCTTTCTGAATTAACTTGAAGTCGTTATCCGGTATGGTGACAGCCGGGGGTCGCCAGCCATAACGGTCTCCTATCAGCATAAGGAAATTCGGCTTTGGCTTAGGAGATAGCTGTTGGCAGCGTATAACCTCATCCAAACATATCTGAATCGTGTCGTGAGTGGTCGCTACACTGGGAGAAATACCCCAACGAAGGTCAACTACGTGAAAGGATGCTCCGTGAGCAGAACATAATGCCTCAAGCCTTGGCCATACTTCAGCCCTCAGTCTCTCTCGCTCTGCCTGAAAGTCACCAAAAGTTGAACTTAAAAAGACACGGAATATTGTGCGAGGCATGAAAACTCCCTAAATTCAAATTTATTCAACTCATATTTTGTGAGCTTTCTGTTGGTAAGCGATTAATCTCATAACTTCAATTGAGAATAGTTTCATGTTAAGAATTACCGCAACACACTCCATCTCTCCCAGTCGCTGCAATGTTGAGTTGCCGAAACTTGATGACGGTTCCAGTTACCACCGCTCGCACATTCCCCCTCATCTGAATCATTTTCGTATTCTACATTGTCACGGTACGTGGACCACACCAATACTCGCATGTAACACAATTTTCCCAAGCTCTGCCTGCATTTCTCATAAAAACCACCTAATTGATATATGGATTGATTTTAACTACAGACGTAAGCCACATTTTAAACAAGAGTTTCTTCAAAGTCCCCCTCATTAATCATTAAACAGATAAATTCCCATTCTTTGATCCAGCACTTTACGGTTATCGCCTAAACCCCAGCCACCTTACTCTTCAAATAACACTTCGCCATTGATATCTGTTATTTTTATATAATTATTTTCCCATTCACCTTTACCTTCAATCTCCTCTGGAACAATTAAGTGATTATTTCTAATTTTTTCTTTTAATTCTGACAGTTCAGAATTACAAAAGATATCAGAAAGACATTCAATTAATGAACATTCAGAATCATAATCATCTTTTAAATATTCTTTTGTGTACTCTATAGCTTTATTTTTAGGAATATAGAGAACATCTTCGATGATTTCATCTCCACTAATAGTTTCATCCATATTCATAGAACCAATATAGACATTACTTAGTTCAAATCCATCACCATCAATCTCAATCACTATTGGATATTGAATTCTCTTTTCATTTTTTTTGCTATAAAACACCAAGTCATCTTCTGAATAATCAGATGTATCATCATCAAAACATGGATTAGAGCTTGAAAACTGATTTACCTCGGTTTCGTCTATGTCGCTTGAAGAAATTTCATCATATTCTCTATCGTAATCATCTTCTTTATCTATATCATGACTTTCTTCTATTAGAATTGTCGCTCCTGGAATATTTGGTCCGTAGTTATGCAGTATGCTTGTGTGGTCGCTAGCTTCAAAAAAAGTTTCATCATCAAATTTCATTGAGGTATCAACAGAGCCCTCATTAATTTTTTCTCTAAGCATTTCTTTTGTATACTCATCTGCAATAACTCCACCAGTGAATTCACCACCTGCATTGATTACGGTTAACTTTATTATTTTTTTCATTTCATAAACTCCTTTGTTTAGTAATTCCAAATAATGTTGCTTCATTCACAATAGCTTCACGCCATTTTCTATGCGTTTTATCTAAATTATCTTTTGCAGGGAGTAAATCAGGATTATTAACAAAACATCTTATGCCAGAGATATTGATCAGATCATTACCTTTTGCGAAAGAAAAACTATATGCCACTACAGATGTTAGAATTGCTTATATTTATAAAGTACTTAATATGTAGAAGCAAATGTAATTTTACTTTTATTGGCAGTGCTTTCGTAATTATCAAATATGACACAATCATTCCTCGTGTACCCCCATCCCCACACGTGTAGGCAGGTCTGTTTAAAAGAAGACATTAATGGTTTAAGGTACTGACGGTTGTCAAGACAGAAAAATGATGAAATTAAGTTTGGTTCAGCCCAGTTGAATGCCCCTTGTTCTTTGAAAGATCAGCTTGTTCAAGTAGTCCGTTGAAGTATACCTCTGCCGGGGTTTTCATGTCCAGCGAGTGATGCGGTCGTTCGTTGTTGTAGTAATCGAAATAGATCTTGATGCCGTCTTTTGCTTCTTTGACTGTTTCATAATCTTTGAGGTAGACCTCCTCATACTTCACCGATCTCCAGAGCCGCTCAACAAAGATGTTGTCAATTGCGCGCCCTTTACCGTCCATGCTGATGCTGATACCTGCTGCCTCCAGGAGCTTTGTGTGCCGGGGGCTTGTGAATTGTGATCCCTGGTCGCTGTTGAATATTTCGGGCTTTCCCCTGAGCAGTGCCCGCTCCAGCGCTTCGACACAGAAGTCAGCCTCCAGGGTAATGCTGAAGCCGTAAGCGGTGCAACGACACTGAAGTAACGGCGGGATTCAAGTTGTTTGCCAAGATCACTACAAAGAAGCGAAAGTAGTGTGCCGATCTCCATGCCATTGCCACGTCCTTTTTCAAATTCACAATCGCCAAACAGTGAAATAAAATCAGGAGCTATGTATTGCATCAGTAGCAACATAACTATGGAGCGTTCAAATGAATCCAGCTGCCACTGGTTACAAAAGGATACAAAATTAAGCGATATATCCTTTGTTAGAGACAGCTCCTCTCTCCTCCTGTTCTCATGGACAATGCGTGTTAAAACCGCCTGAACGTCTTCAATACACGCATCAGGTTCAATTATAGGGAAACTCGGGAAAAAATAGTCTTCATCCTCTTTCATGCCGTTCTTGTTACGACGCATATATGTGACGGCAAGAATAAGGCTCGCCTCAAGCTCAAGTGACTTGAGGTGGTCAAGGTTGTCGGTAAAAGGCTCCAAAATTGCTATTTCATTGCGTGATGCCTGAAAAGCCAAAATTTGTGCTGGTGCCTGAGAACACGAGTTACTTGCTGTTATAATTGCATTTTCCATCACGGTTCTCTCCTTCTCATCGGCTCAATGCGATCCGCTAATCCATGCTGTAATGCTTCATCAGGGGACAGCCAGGTATCCACTTCCCGCAGAAGGTACCGTTCTAATTCGCTCTTGTCATTGATGTTTGAATAGGTCAGGTAATGCTGTAAAATGCGCTCATGTTCGAGGTCTTCCTCTTTTCGCCCAGCAATCAGTTGGCTGTGATTACCAACATTAAAAGCCGAAAAACGATGAGAAAGAATGGAGGTTCGTGGTGTTACTGTTCGGCGTCCTTTTTCACCAGTCATGAAGATTAGCAACCCCATGCTTGCGACCATGCCAATTCCGGTTGTGTAGATAGGTATCCGCGACCACTCCATAATGTCGATGATAGAAAATCCTGCTGGACAGGAGCCGCCAGGCGAGTTGATTATCATTTGGATCTGGTTTACTTCACCCTTAATGTTGTACTCGATGATCTGTTTGCAGACACCTTCCGCTGTCCCACCGTCGATACCGCCTGAGATGTAGATGATGCCATAATCGTCAAGTCCGTTTTCCTTTTTTTCCTTGTCTTTAGATGCCATGGCTCTTCTCCTTTTGCTTTCTTTCTCTTGATTGTCCATGGAGATGATTTTTCTGTCAATTTAACTGGATTATTTTTTTTTGGAGTATTGGTTTGTAGTTGGTAACCGTTATCAGAGGTTACTCAAGCAGTTTGGAATACAGTCATCCATGAGCAGAAAAGGAAATTGTTATGACAATGCACCGATGGAAAGTTTCTGGGGAACTTTGAAAAACGAACTGGTTCATCATCAACGTTACCGGACTCGGCAAGAAGCGATTCAGGAAATAAGAGAGTACATTGAAATATTCTATAATCGGCAGAGACGGCAAAAGCGACTGGACTATCTTTCACCAATAGCGTTCGAGAAAAACTACTACAAAGAAATCAAGGCAGCATGACCATAGGTATGGTGTCCACTATTGACAGCGAATGTCAGTATTTTGTTTTTACATCTGGCTTGGCTTTTTCGACTTCAATAGCAGAGAGGGGGCGTGTGAGTCGTGCCAT
>JAQUHA010000026.1:0-35059 GCA_028683855.1 Desulfuromonadaceae bacterium | reverse complement strand
AGGTATAGTTCCTTTAGGTATAGTTCCTTTAGGTATAGTTCCTTTAGGTATAGTTCCTTTAGGTATAGTTCCTTTAGGTATAGTTCCTTTAGGTATAGTTCCTTTAGGTATAGTTCCTTTAGGTATAGTTCCTTTAGGTATATCGTCTTATACCTATGGGTATACTCAAAATGCGGGGATTTTGTCAAATTCTATTGGACGGCACTGGACGCTAAAAACAAAAAAGCCCTGATTTCTCAAGGCTTTTTGTATTCTAACCGACGTTGTCGGATTATGATTTGGCCCCTACCGACTTTGTACAGCCACGTAACATTTTAATATTATGCATATTATTACAGGGGTACACGTTGGACGCCATTAAAAACACCACCAAAATTTAATCGTTGTTAAAATGCAACAGATACATCCGTAGCAAATCTGCCTGTATAAAACTCTAATAAACGGTGAATTGCAACAAGTAATTCCTTGGCAACTTCCTCCACAAATCGGAAAAGTTCAGCCACCCTACAGCAGGTAATGGTGTTCACGTATCCTGTTGCTCTCGACTGGACTTACCCCGACCTGTCCGGCAAAATCAGGCCAAGCGGCAACGGCATCCTGCACCTGCCTGATAACCTTATGTGCGGTGCCGACGCCGAACCGATCGGCAACCGCCAGCAGATCCGCCTGAGAAATGCCGGTAAATTTACCGTTCACCGCCATGAGATGCTGCCAGGTCCACTCGCCGGATGGATTGAAGGCGTACGTTACATCATATGCCGGTGCCAGTTCCCACTGCCCACCTTCCCGCAGCATGAAGGATATATTCTTGGTGTGGTCGTCGCAGTTTACCGCCATTACGTTGAATGCAATCCGCCGGAATGCTTCTTCGAGTGCAGCATAATCAAGGCCCAAACGGACAACGGTCTGCAAAAACTGGCTGTAATCGTGGGTCGCCTTCTGTTTGTAGTCCAGATGCGCCATGGCGCAGAGTGATTGCAGATGGTGCTTGCTGTTACCTTCACGATCAAAGCGGCGGGTCATGAAATGTGCCCGACCGTTCTCTTCCAGCAGGCGGCAGGTTGACATGGCAATGCCGGCGGCACAGGCCATCCGGTAGTAGGCATACTCTATACGGCCATAATCCTGGGATCCGCCCAACTCCCGGTCAGCACCCATGCCGTCGAATTTGAGCAGCCAATGTTCAAAGCCGGGCTCTACATCAAACTGTCCCGGCCTGATTTCGTCAGTCTCAGGATTCCAGGCAATAGCCGCTTTGGCCCGTGCACCTCCCGCCGAAGTGCCGACCTGAATAATCTGGGCCAGAGCAGCTTTGGCAAGGTACTCTGAACCCAGTTCACCATAAACAGCCTGACGGGCGCTCTCGACCAGACGGGAGAGCTTGATGGCGGTACTGCTGGCAATTGCCGGTGTGCGGGCCGGCTTGAATTCAAGTGCCCCCATGCCGCGCTTCCCCATATAAGCCAGACGGTCAAGCGGCGTTACCTGCTTCTTATCGATGCCTTTACCTGCCATCCAGGCATCAATCAGGGCATTACCGAAATCGTCCGGCAGGGCATCAGCCACCATCGCCGGCAGCCGCTTGAAACTCAACTCGGGAAGATCGACAAAGATAAACGGTTCACGGGCTTCTGCCAGCGGCATGGTAAGTGGAGCCAGCTCAATACCAGACTTGACGAATTTGCTGTCATACTCGAACGCGTAGTATCCCAGATTCGGAGCCAGGGCGACCGCACCGACGGTTTTGCCCCAGATGCGCACTTCAATAGCTTGAACCGGTTTATGCATTGGCGTTACCTTTGGTCTTGGATGCACGTTGTCGCGGCTGTTTTGCCTTCAGCATCTGCATCGGGCTGATAGCAACTTCCGGAGCCAGGGTTTCCAGCCAGTCGGCCCGCCCCAGGGAGCGCAACACCTTCACGAGTGACGTCAGTGTTGCCCCTCTGCCGTTTTCCAGGTTTTTGACGGAATTCAGGGCAACGCCGGCCTGCTCGGCTAGCTGGCGCTGATCAATGTTCCGGCGCAAGCGCAGATCGCGCAACTGATGCCCGAAAGCAGCTTCCATCTCTTCTGGTGTTTTAGAGTTTTGCATAAACATCCTATTTAGGACTCTTGATACAATAAATATAATCAATAGCCTTAAAATAGTCCATTGAATTATATCTTAAACTATTACCACTATCCACCATGCTTGAGAAGGTACTTGTTGGATATCGTCTTGAACGATATCTTGCCCTGATTAGAGCGTGCCTCATCAATGGAGCGGAAGACGACCCCCTCGCGTTCTACCTGTGGATTCAGAAGGGACTTACCTTCGGCATATTCGAGAAACTGGGCATGGTCGTATCCGACATTCGGAAAATTCTCCGCTACAACCGGAACGCCTTTGAGGGCGAAATCATCCAGTGTTGTTCGGTAGGCAGCAACCGGAAGATAACGTTGCCTCGTAATGTCGAAAATATTGAAGATGAAGATATCCTGCCCTTTTAATCCGTAAATATTCGACTGAATACCATAGCCGACGACCTCACCTTGCAAGGCAAGATAACTTCCCGTCCGGGCATGGAAGTCGCGCAGTTTCTCTTCAATATTGTAGTGCCTGGCAAGCTTCCAAAAGGTCTGATCGGGAGTTTCGCAAAACTCCCAGTTCCTTCCACAGACATGGAGACCCGCCTCGTCGAAAATATACGAACACGATGTGCCGTCGAGTTTCTCCGTTACAAAGAAAGACATACCGGAAAAAGTTTCAATATCGAGGTTTTGTACCCGTTCCTCGTCGGTTTTAGGCACAGACCCAGGGTAAGCACCGGCTACTTCGCCCGATATTGCTGCCGGGATAGGTGGCTCATAAAGGGTTATACCCAGAATCCCCGTTACATCTTCTCCCTCGACATAATTCCCGACTATCAGCACCTCATCTATTTTAAAAACGATACCCTGCGACAAGGCGCCACGGAACTTTTTGGTACGAAGGCGAAACTTGTCCTGCCGCAAAAACTCGAACTGCTGTTGTCATACCAAGGCGGATCATGTCGGACAAGCAAACACAAAAAAGCCCTGATTTCTCAAGGCTTTTTGTATTCTAACCGACGTTGTCGGATTATGATTTGGCGTCCCCTACCGGATTTGAACCGGTGTCGCCGCCGTGAAAGGGCGGTGTCCTGGGCCGGGCTAGACGAAGGGGACGTATGTTCCAGTCACACCGTTCCACTAAGGGAATCATGCCCAATGAAGTGCGAAAGGATAAGTCTTATAACTAACTATTCACTCTATGTCAATTATTTTTTTAACTGCCGTGAAAATAATTTGCCAAGCGTCTCATTTTTCAGGGTACCACCGCCTTATAACAAATGTGCTATTACTGTTTTTAGATGACCAACGATCTACCGGCTTCCGCAGATTCATTATTTCTGTGATCCGCTTTTGCAAAGGAGTTGTTATAACCCCACCTCTACCTTTTTTATGCGGTTCAAGGCGACTCTCGATGACCGTATCGCTATTAAGTACTATAATTAAATGACCACTCCATACGATCAGATCGAGAGGCTTTAGTATTGATACTATAGCGCTACTCTGCATACCTTCAACGGGTACAGCCTGACCATACATTAACAGACTGCTTGTATTTCGCGGGGTGCAACCTGCCGTGGCGTAATACAATAATCCTGAGCAATCCAGACCAGCAAGTGTAAGCCTGGTTTTATCCTTCTCGTCAATATTGCGATAAAATAATTCCGCAAGCTGGGGAATTCCACTTAATACATTCCCCCCCCAGACGTATGGAACTCCGACCGCCGACTTGAGCAAAGAAATTATTTCTTCGGGGTCTGGGAGTGAATGCTTTCTGGGGGGCGGAGTTTTTTTCTGTACTTTTATAAAACGACTGTCGACATAAAGTCGTATTTTTTCATCGACAGTATATTCATCCGTTTTCACCTCATATACGCAACAACCTTCAGATTTAATTTGCTTCATTATCTTAAATGTCGTTCCAGGAAGCGCTATGTATTCAAGTTCACGAACCTGACCAGAGGCATCCGTTTTTAAGCTTCTGCCATCTGTTCCACCAAAAATAAAGTTAAAATCAGGGGCATTAAGAACAGGTGTTGGTATACGGGCGACTCCGTACTCAGAGGCTTCGACAGAAATGACGAATGCCGCATGGAGGAGAAAAATAAATATGATAACAGTGCTCTTCATTTACAAACAGTACGGGATGCTTTACGTAGCAGTTCTTTCTGAGCCAGCGTCAAGCGTGGTGATGCAAGTAGGTCACAAATGACAGACGAGGGGAGTCCTGGCATAAACATCGTATACCAGATAAGAGGGGTGCGAGGATTTTTAAGAATTGCAAGACGAATATTGGGACGGCTTTTCCAACGGCTGTTACGCGCAATCATTGAAACAGCCTCTGCTGTTGCGTGTGAGGAAGATAAAAACTTGTGAAGCGCCCCCTCCTTCAGATGCGGATTATCAAGACATATCTCCAGAACATTCTGATAACCTTCATGAAGAAGCGCTTCCAATATTGCGGATGTTCCGCGTCGTGCTAATGCCAGTTTATTTCCAAGCGGCTGGGTTGGTATCTGTTGAATAATCTTTCTTTCGGCGGCAATACGAATATCTGCAGATACACCGGAAATAAAGCAGAGCTTAAGCAGGTCGAATATATACAACAGCGAAATAATCCCCTGAGCTAAATGCTGCGGAGTTTCAGGGTGTGCAGCCAGTGCTAATTTAACAGCATTAGATTCGACAAGATGTTTGTTTGCATAGATGGCAGGGATTACACTCCCAAGATTGCGCCGCTTAAGCATTGATAAAATATGCTGCTGGTCAATCTGAGGGTTACGCAGCAATGCAAGTGCAACCTCTTCCCGTTGATCCTGAATTAAGGAGAAAATCTCATCCTTGTCGGCGGTGAGGGCATTTATCAAAATATTGGCAAGTTCTGTATCCAGATGATTGTTTACAGGGGTGGTATTCATAATTCAGGCACCGATAAAGTTTGATGTCAACAGCCTACCTGCAGTTCGTTAACATGACAATTCCTTCACAGAGGTACTCTATCATTCAGCCGCACAGCATCGCAATATTTTAAAGTATTCCACCTCAGATATAAGCAGGATTCGGAATTCTTCTATCCTTAAATTTTCTATCAGTTGCACCTCAAACATCTTCGTGATAGTAAAGAGATGTGGAGATTCTTATGGATAGGGTTTCGAAAAATATTATTTCCGGATATTCAGTTATAGATCAATCAGAGATTTCCGATGACGCTTTGGCTGAAATCAGCCTTATCCTTGAAATGCGGTGCGGTTTTAATATATCCATCTACAAGGATAAATGTATGAAACGTCGCATTGCTATACGAATGCGCTCCTGCCGATGCCAGGATGCCGCAGAGTATTGCAACAGATTACGCCAGAATGATAATGAAATTGATCTCCTCAAAAAAGCGCTGACGATACATGTCAGCCACTTTTTCAGAAATCCGACACTTTTTGAAAAATTGCGCACGGAGGTTATTCCTGCCCTTTTTAAAAAGGCGGCTGATTTATCAGATAACTTGTCTTTTTTAAGTCTTGGCTGTGCCAGCGGTGAAGAAGCTTATACAATAGGCATAATTTTAAGGGAGTTTTTTGCCGGGGAGCTGTTGGAGAATGGTGTAGAGATCAGAGGTTTTGATATTGATGCTGAAATATTAGTGTTGGCAAAAGCAGCTGAATATTACGATGACAGATTAAAAGAGTTGTCTGAATCATTGAGAGAGCGATATTTTACCCAGGTCGGTTCGCGTATGCAGCTCTCTTCAGAAATCAGAGGCATGGTTACATTTCATCAGGAAAACATAATGGATGTGGCGTTATTTGGCAGATGCCAGATGGTTCTCTGCAGAAATACCTTGATTTATTTCACCAGAGAGGATCAAGAAAAAATACTAAGCGGCATCGCCCGGATTTTGCCAATGGGCGGTATACTGGTCCTGGGAAAATCTGAAACACTGGTGGGTGAAGCAAGAAAACTCTTTGCCACAGTATGCCCGACAGAGCGAATCTACAGACGGTTATAATATCTATTATTGAATCAGTAAGGGGGTACTTAAATGCGCGTTCCTATAGGACATAAGTTCATAATCGGCTTTGTGGTTGTTGTGGCTTCTGTTGCTTTCAGCCCTAAACTGGTGGCTCTGTTAGGATATTCAGCCGAAATAAGCGCTATTCTTGGCTATGTTGTCGCCATGACAATCGGCTTGATACTGGGTTGGCTCTTTTCCAAAGGATTTACTGCCAATATTGGACTTCTAACCGATTCAGCAGAGTCAATCAGCAGGGGAGATCTAACTAAGGATCTCGTCATTCCTCACTCCAACCTGCCGGATGAAACTCACGACCTGGCAAGGCTTATAAACCTGATGCTCCAGAATTTAAGGGAGCTGGCCAGTCATATTAAGAAAACTTCCACACAGCTGACTGACTCAACACGTGAGATAAATTCAACCGCTCTTGAGATAAACGCGTCTACAGAGGAGGTTGCCCAGGCTATAGAGCAGATCTCACGCGGAGCTGAAAAACAGGCTGAGCTTGTCGAAAAGGGTTCTAAAACCATTCGCGAGATGGCAATTTCAATTGAACTTGTGGCAGCTCGTGCGAAGGAAACCGCAAAAACGGCTCGCGAAACAAGTCTGACAGCTCAACATGGCGGAGCGTTGGCTAACGATTCACTCGAAAGAATGAAAGACTTTTTTGAAACGCAGGAGCAGATCGGCCATCAGTTTGATACGTTTAACGGAAAACTCCAGAAAGTCGGTAAAGTAGCTGACTGCATAGGTGAAATAGCCAGACAGACAAACCTGCTGGCACTTAATGCATCCATTGAAGCTGCGAGAGCCGGCGAATATGGTAAGGGTTTTGCTGTTGTGGCTGAAGAGGTTCGTAAACTGGCTGACAGCTCCTCTAATTCTGCCACAGATATCAGCGAAATGATTCAGAGCCTGCGTGACGAGAGTCATCAGGTTCATGCCGTTATTTTAGAGAGTTCTCGCAGCATTAAAGAAGGAAAGAAAAATATTGATGTAACGGCGAGTGCGTTTCAGGAAATACTCAAAACTGTTCTTGATACCGAAAGAAAAGCATCAAGCATTGCCGATCTATCACAGATGCAAAAGGATGGTTCGGCAAAAATGGTTACTGCGGTTGAAGAGATAGCCAAGGTCGCCGACGAGAATGCTGCATCTACTGAGCAGGTTTCTGCAGCAACCGAGGAGCAGCTCGCGGCAATGCAGGACATGGCTCTTGCAACCAAAGAGCTTGCCCAACTGGCTGAAGAGCTTATATCGGTTGTAGAACGATTCCAACTTAACAAAGAGTAAAGAGCTGCAATGGACACCAATAGCCGTAAATTTCTGCTTTTCTCTCTGTCTGAATCTTTTTTTGCGATTGACCTTGCACAGCTATCAGAAGTCTGTGATCCCCCGACAATGTGGCCGATACCGTTTGCTCCTGCCTGTTACAGAGGAGCTTTCAATTTTCACGGTGAGATTGTAGCGGTACTGAACCTCGCTTATTTTCTTGAGGGGGTGGGCTGTTCTGAATCAGGCAAATTAATTGTAATAAACCCTTCTGTTGCTTCAGTAGCTTTTTCTGTTGATACTGTAGTTAAAATAGTGTCTGAAAATGATATTTTGTCAGAACCGACGCTCGATATCCGCTTTTCGACAGCTCTCCTGAAAATTTCTGAAATGACTGCAATACTGCTTGATATTGAAGAACTTGTGCGATCGGCAGAACAATTTATTTACACATATAATGAGCCTATCAAAAAAAATGTAGGGAGATAAAAAAATAGGTTGACTCCGATATTTTTAGGAGTATATTTCGAGATCGTTTTTAAGAACCATACGCTATGCGTTAAAATGGTAACTACTCAAAAGAAAGAGGTATCACAAATGAAGAAGCTTATCTCGTTGGCCCTAGTACTCGCACTCACAACTGTTTTTGCAGCTGGCTGCAAGAAAAAAGAAGAGGCACCTGCACCTGCTCCTGCTCCTGCTGTTGAAGCACCGGCAGCAGTTCAGGCTCCTACCTCATCAGCTAAAGCTCCTGCTGCTGAACCTGCTGCTGCAGCTCCTGCTGCTGCTCCAGAAGCACCTAAGAAGCACTAATAGCTTTCCCTTCGGGGAACAGCAAAAAGCCTGCGAGAAGTTTCTCGCAGGCTTTTTTTATTACTGGATCCATAACTATGCATGAAATGTCAATTGTTCAAGGCATTGTTGAAGTTTGCGAGAAGTACGCAGCTGGGCGACGCATACTCTCAATAGACCTTGAAATAGGTGAGCTGAGCAGTATCGTACCCGAGGCAATCGAGTTCTGCTTTGAAGCATCCACCAGGGAGACTCTTCTGGATGGTGCCAGGCTGAATATTTTGATGCTGAACGGGCAGGGGAAGTGCCTTGACTGTAACTTCTCCTTTCATCTATCTGAACTGTACGCATCATGCCAGCAGTGCGGAAGCAACAGGGTACAGATTGTAGCCGGAGAGGAGTTGAGGGTTAAGGAAATTGAGGTTGAAGATTAAAAAAGGGTGCTGCCGGAACAGCCCCCCTTTTTATTTAAACTTTTACAGCAAAAATTTAATTATGCACAGTCTGCTCTGCTTCAGAGTGGAACTGTTCCCAATGCTCAGGCGAACGCCACAGACCGGACAGAATCAACTGCCTGAGATGGAGGAATTCTTTCGGAAGTCTGTCGTACATTTTAACAAAGAGATCCTCGTGAGAAACAATCTCTTCCTTCCAGACATCACGGTCAACAGACATCAATTCATAAAACTGCTCACGGGTTACATCTTCTAAACCGGTCCAGTCCAGATCCTCATAACGTGGCATCCATCCAAGCGGGCTCTCTACCGCAGCTGCATTGCCGCTGCATCGTTCTACAATCCATTTAAGAATACGCATATTTTCGCCAAAACCAGGCCAGAGGAAATTGCCATTGGCATCCTTACGGAACCAGTTAACGCTGAATATACGCGGCGGCTTTGGAGTTGTGCGCCCAACCTGCAGCCAATGAGCAAAGTAGTCTGCTACATGATAACCGCAGAAAGGTAGCATAGCGAAAGGATCACGACGTACATTTCCTACTGCACCGGTTGCCGCAGCTGTTGTTTCAGACCCCATGGTAGCAGCCAGATAAACACCAAAACTCCAGTTAAAGGACTGGTATGCCAATGGAATTACACTATTGCGACGACCACCAAAAACAAATGCAGCCATCGGTACACCTTTAGGATTTTCCCACTCAGGGTCTATTGATGGACACTGTCCGGCTGGCGAGGTAAAACGTGAGTTTGGATGCGCAGCGTTTCTGCCACAGTCAGGAGTCCATGGATTACCCTGCCAATCTGTCAGTTTTGGCGGTTTGACATCGGTCATACCCTCCCACCAGACATCGCCATCAGGTGTTAAAGCAACATTGGTGAAAATCGAATTAGAAGCGCAGGATGCCATAGCATTCGGATTGGTTTTAACAGAAGTTCCCGGCGCAACACCAAAGAAGCCGTATTCCGGATTAATCGCATACAACCGACCATCGGCATTAGGCTTAATCCAGGCAATATCATCACCGACCGTAGTGATCTTCCACCCTTCTTCAACAAAACTTTTAGGTGGCACGAGCATAGCCAGGTTGGTTTTACCGCAAGCGCTAGGGAATGCCGCACCCAGATAGGTTTTATCTCCTGTCGGCGACTCGATGCCGAGGATAAGCATATGTTCTGCCAACCACCCTTCATCTTTTGCTATTTTTGAGGCAATACGAAGTGCAAGACACTTTTTGCCTAGAAGTGCATTCCCGCCGTAGCCGCTGCCGAACGACCAGATCGAACGCTCCTCCGGAAAATGGACAATATATTTTTCCTTGTTGCATGGCCAGGGAACATCTTTCTGACCCGCTTCAAGAGGTGCGCCTACAGAGTGAAGACAGGGAACAAATTCGCCGTCACCAAGTACATCAAGAACTGCCGATCCCATACGGGTCATAATTCTCATGTTTACTGCGACGTAAGGGGAGTCGGTTATTTCAACTCCGATTTTGGCAATTGGCGATCCAAGCGGCCCCATACTGAAAGGTACGATATACATCGTACGACCGCGCATACACCCCTTGAAGAGTTTATTAAGTGTCTCTTTCATCTCTTTAGGAGCCATCCAGTTATTTGTCGGACCGGCATCCTGCTTGGAGATGCTGCAGATAAATGTACGGTCTTCAACCCTAGCGACATCACCTGGATCAGAACAAGCCAGATAGCTGTTTGGGCGCTTCTCCTGATTTAGCTTCCTGAAAGTACCACTCTCAACGAGCTGATTGCACAGTAAATCGTACTCTTCCTGTGAACCGCTGCACCAGTGTATCTTCTCAGGCTCACATAATGCCGCTACCTCTTCCACCCACTTCGTCAGTTGCTCATTCTTACCCTGATTACTCATGCTGCCTCCCCTGATTGAGGTATCAAAATTTAGTTTCAATTAAATAGCATAATGATAACTAAAAAAAAAGCACTTATTTGAAGGAATTACAACAATTCCTAAGGCAGCTCACTGCTTCCCATCAGGTAAATATCACACTCACGCGCGGCTTCGCGCCCCTCCTTTATAGCCCACACAACAAGACTCTGCCCCCTGCGGCAGTCTCCGGCTGCAAAAACCCCCGGGATGACGGTACCGTACTTTCCATGCTCAGATTTGATATTACCGCGCAGATCCTTCTCCAGCTGAAGAGAATCAATTAAACTCTGTTCCGGCCCATGAAAACCCATCGCCAGAAGAACCAGCTGAGCTGGACGAACCTGCTCGGTTCCAGGAACCGGCTGCGGCATAAACTGACCGTTAGCCCCCTTCTGCCATAAGACCTCAACAGTACAGACACCTGAGACTGCATAAGATGCGTCGGCTTCAAACTGAGTAGCTGTAGTCAGATAAACTCTTGGATCAGAGCCGAATTTTGCTGCAGCCTCTTCCTGACCATAATCAATCTTGTGGGTTTTCGGCCACTCCGGCCATGGGTTATCAGTTGCTCTATTATCCGGTGATCGAGGCATTATTTCCAGCTGCGTAACACTATTGCAGCCATGGCGGAGAGAGGTCGCCACACAGTCGGTTCCCGTATCGCCGCCACCTATGATTATTACGTCTTTGCCCTTAGCTGATATAAAATCATCACTGCCGTTCAAAACTGCCTTTGTATTGGCAGTCAGAAACTCCATGGCAAAATAAATTCCTTTAAGACCACGACCATCAATCGGAAGATCACGAGGTAAAGTCGCTCCTGTTGTCATTACTACAGCGTCAAAATCTTTAGTCAACTTTTCTGTCGGGTAACTGCTGCCGCCAACTTCAGTGTTGCATACGAAGGTGATTCCTTCCGCCTCCATAAGCTTTATACGGCGCAGCAGAACATTACGCTTATCAAGCTTCATATTTGGTATACCGTACATCAAAAGTCCGCCTGGCAGATCAGCACGTTCAAAAACAGTAACCGTGTGACCGGCTTTATTGAGTTGTACAGCAGCAGACAGTCCTGCGGGACCGGAACCGATAACAGCGACTTTTTTACCGCTGCGTAACGAAGGGTAAGATGGCTCGACCCACCCCTCATCAAAAGCTCTTTCTATTATGCTCACTTCTATGTTTTTGATCGTAACGGCAGGGTTTATACTCGCCAGCGTACAGGAACCTTCACAGGGAGCTGGACAGACACGTCCGGTGAATTCCGGAAAGTTATTCGTTTTCATCAATCTGTCAAAAGCCTTACGCCAGAGTTTTCTATAAACAAGGTCGTTCCACTCCGGGATCAGGTTATTGATCGGACAACCACTTGCCATGCCGCTTATCAGAACACCGCTATGGCAGAAAGGGACACCGCAATCCATACATCGTGCACCTTGAGTACAAAGTTCGTCATCCGGCATCTCCAGATGAAACTCATTCCAGTCGTTAATACGCTCCAAGGGCGACCTGTCGACTGGCACTTCGCGTGAATATTCCATGAATCCAGTTGTTTTTCCCATAATTCATTTCCCTGTATTGTGTCGTTTCAATAAAAAACCGGTTATCACTATGTCATTCACCATTTAAAGTGAACGACAATAT
The DNA here is from genome assembly GCA_028683855.1 of Desulfuromonadaceae bacterium. Lineage (GTDB taxonomy): Bacteria > Desulfobacterota > Desulfuromonadia > Geobacterales > Pseudopelobacteraceae > JACRCG01. The sequence continues at coordinate 22,911 of JAQUHA010000026.1, read as the reverse complement.
CGAAGAATCCTTAGTTTAATGACCTGCAATATGAGAGTTTTCTTCAAATGCGGCGGTCAGCGCCTCGTCTCCGCTAAGTCCAGACGCCTTTGCCCGTTCCAACGCCTGCAGCACACGCTTGTAATCCATAGGCATAACCTTGACAAATCGTTTCAAAGAGTTCCGCCAGTTAATAAGCAACATTGCTGCTCTTGAACTTCCTGTATATTCAGCATGATTCTCTATCATCTCTCTCAAAACTTCTGCATCATACTCATCAAGCTCTTCAAGCCCTACCATCTCCGTATTGCATCGGGAAGCAAAATCACCCTCTTGATCAAGAACAAAGGCGATGCCGCCACTCATACCTGCGGCAAAGTTACGACCGGTCTGACCTAGTATAGCGACAACACCCCCAGTCATATATTCGCAACCGTGATCACCAACCCCCTCAACAACAGCGTTCACACCGGAATTCCTGACACAGAAGCGCTCGCCTGCAATTCCGCGAATGTAGGCAGTACCACTCGTTGCGCCATAAAAAGCAACATTACCTGCAATAATATTTTCTTCCGCCTTGAACGTTGATGCCGGTGGCGGATAGAGTATAATCGAGCCACCGCTCAAACCTTTACCAAGATAATCATTAGCATCACCGGAGAGTTTAAGGGTAATGCCGCGTGGAATAAACGCACCGAAACTCTGACCTGCCGATCCGTTAAAGGTAAGAGTGATTGTATCGTCCGGCAGACCTTTTGCGCCATGATTGCGCGTAACTTCATTACCGACTATTGTTCCGACAACGCGATTAACATTTGTAATTGGCAACTCGGCTCTGACAGCTTCACCACGTTCAATAGCAGGCTTGCAGATGTCAAGCAGCAGACTCATGTCCATAGATTTTTCCAGACCATGATCCTGCTGTTCGGTATTATAGCGCCCTACATCCATTCCAACTTTCGGCTGATGAAGTATATTTGAGAAATCAAGCCCCTGAGCCTTCCAATGGTTTATAGCATCGTTAGCCTCAAGAACATCGCAACGCCCGATCATCTCATTCAGAGTGCGGAATCCAAGCTGAGCCATAATCTCACGCAGCTCCTCTGCAACAAAGCGCATGAAATTCACAACATATTCAGGCTTACCTGTGAAATTTTTACGAAGCTCCGGATCCTGTGTAGCCACACCGGTAGGACAGGTGTTGCTCTGGCAGACTCGCATCATCACACATCCAAGAGTAACAAGCGGAGCCGTTGCAAAACCGAACTCTTCCGCACCCAATAGGGCAGCTATAGCGACATCGCGCCCTGTTTTCAACTGCCCGTCGGCTTCTATTATAATTCGGCTTCGCAGATTGTTCAGCAACAACGTCTGGTGAGTCTCTGCAACCCCGAGTTCCCATGGAAGACCGGCGTGCTTTATACTGGATATAGGGGATGCACCGGTACCTCCGTCATAACCGCTGATTAAAATGACATCCGCATGAGCTTTGGCAACCCCTGCTGCTATTGTGCCGACACCGACCTCTGAAACCAGCTTGACACTGATACGGGCACGACGGTTGGCGTTTTTCAGATCGTATATCAGCTCCGCCAAATCCTCAATTGAGTAGATATCGTGATGAGGTGGAGGCGACACGAGTCCGACGCCCGGAGTTGTATGCCTCGTCTTGGCTATCCATGGATAAACCTTATGCCCCGGAAGCTCTCCACCCTCTCCCGGCTTGGCACCTTGCGCCATCTTTATCTGAAGTTCGCCGGCATTGGTGAGATAATCACTTGTAACCCCAAAACGTCCTGAAGCTATCTGTTTGATGACGCTGTTCTTCGAATCACCCAATTCGTTAGTCCAGGTGAAGCGTTCAGGATCTTCGCCACCTTCGCCGGTATTAGATCTGCCCCCTATGCGGTTCATTGCAATTGCCAGCGCTTCATGAGCCTCCTTACTTATAGAACCGTATGACATAGCTCCGGTTTTAAAGCGCTTCATGATCTCCTCTGCCGGCTCAACCTCCTCAAGCGGCACCGAAGGTATATTATCCTTGAAGTCAAGAAGACCACGCAGAGTATAATGCCTCGTACTCTGATCATTAATCAGTGAGGAGAAAACCTTGAACTCTTCGTAATCGTCGGTACGAACTGCCTTCTGAAGCGATGTGATGGTTAGAGGGTTGTATTGGTGTTCCTCACCATCCTTACGCCATTGGTAGACACCGCCTGGAGTCAGAGTATTTTCGGGCGCTACCCGTTCCGGATAGGCGTGGGAATGCCGATCCATAAGTTCACGGGCTATTCCGTCAATATCCGTTCCGGCTATGCGTGAAGGGGTCAGCGTGAAGTATTTATCAACTATAGAACTGTCAAGTCCAACGGCCTCGAATATCTGAGCGCCCCGATAGCTCTGAACGGTTGAAATCCCCATTTTTGCCATTGTCTTAACAATGCCTTTTATAGATGCTTTTATGTAATTGTAAACCGCCTTCTCGATAGTAAGATCAGGCAGCATACCCTGTACAATCATATCATCCAGTGACTCAAACGCCAGATAAGGGTTGATTGCGTTAACACCGTAACCTAGCAAAGTCGCAAAATGGTGAACTTCTCTCGGCTCTCCCGATTCCAGTACAAGCGATACAAGTGTGCGACAACCGCTGGTCACAAGATGCTGATGCAAGCCGGAGAGCGCAAGAAGAGCCGGAATAGGTACGTTATCTTTATCTGTGCCACGGTCGGAGAGAATAAGAATATTGCAACCGGTTTCAACTGCTACATCAGCAGCGGCAAAAAGTGATTCCAACCCCTTTTCCATAGCGCTGGCACCACGCGATGCAGGAAAGAGGAGTGACAGTGTTGCAGATTTGAAACCGGGCTGGTCAATCTGACGAAGTTTCTCAAGTTCCTGATTACTGAGAATCGGCTGCTGAAGTTTTATTCTGCGCGCATTAGCGGCTGAAGGTTCGAGAAGCCTCCCCTCTGAGCCTAACAGCGTTATTGTAGAGGTAACTATCTCTTCACGGATAGGGTCAATCGGCGGGTTCGTTACCTGAGCAAACAACTGCTTGAAATAATTGTACAGAAGTTGATTTTTACTTGATAGAACAGCAAGCGGAGTATCCGTACCCATGGAGCCAAGCGGCTGCATACCATCAGCAGCCATCGGACCAAGTACTACGCGTTGATCTTCAAAAGTATAACCAAAAGCCAACTGCCGCTGCAGCAGAGTAGAACGATCCTCGCTAGCTGGCTCGGCAGCAGAGGGCAGATCCTCAAGATTAATATGGTTCTCTTTCAGCCAGTCACCGTAAGGTTTTGCCTCAGAAAGCTCCTTCTTAATCTCCTTGTCAGGAACAATTCGACCCTGCTCGGTATCTATAAGGAACATCTGCCCCGGTTCCAGTCTCCCCTTGCGCAGAATACGCTCCGGCTCAACCTGAAGCACCCCTGCTTCAGACCCCATTATTACAAGATCGTCGTTTGTAATGTAGTAGCGGGATGGGCGCAATCCGTTACGATCAAGCACGGCACCGATGCAGCGTCCATCAGTAAAGGCAACAGCTGCCGGACCGTCCCACGGAGCAATAAGACAGGAGTGATACTCGTAAAAAGCCCTTTTCTGCTTGCTCATATCTGCGTGGTTCTCCCACGGTTCAGGCACCATCATCATTATCGCGTGAGGCAGCGAACGGCCACTCATAACAAGCAACTCCAGACAGTTATCAAACATACCGGAGTCAGACCCTTCACTATTTATGACAGGCAGAATTTTCTTTATGTCATCCCCGAAAAGTTCGCTTGTCAAAAGGTGCTGACGGGAATTCATCCAGTTTACATTGCCGCGCAGCGTGTTTATCTCACCGTTATGCGCCAGGAAATGATAGGGGTGTGCACGATCCCAACTGGGGAAGGTGTTTGTGGAAAAGCGGGAATGAACAAGCGCAATACCGCTTTCCATCAAAGGGTCACGGAGTTCGGGATAATACCGGTCTACCTGCACCGGCATAAGCATCCCTTTATAAACAATTGTCCGTGTTGAGAGACTGCAGACATACCAGTCCTTGTCAACACCGGCTCGCCTTATTTCGTTTATAGCCCGTTTTTTTATAATATAAAGCTTGCGATTGAAAGCCTGTTCATCTTCCAGATTTACCGGACGCTTGAGAAATAACTGGCGGACCATAGGTTCGCCCTCCCAGGCAGTCGTCCCAAGAGAAGAGTTGTCGGTCGGAACATTTCGCCAACCAAGAAGTTCTATACCCTCTTCAACAAGTATCTTTTCCAGTATATGACGGGCTGCGTTCCGCTCAGTTGCCTTCGGCGAGGTAAATACCATACCGACGCCATAGTGAAACTGTTCAGGGAGACAAATCGACAGCGGCTCACAGACTGATCGCATAAAAGCATCGGGCATCTGAATCAGAATCCCTGCACCATCACCTGTATCAGGCTCGCTCCCAGTAGCACCGCGATGGTCAAGATTCACAAGAATTTCAAGTGCCTGGCTTATAATCTCATGTGATTTCCTGCCTTTTATATTGGCAACAAATCCCACACCACAAGCATCGTGTTCAAACTGCGGATCGTAAAGCCCCTGTTTTGCTGGTACTTGATTAGTTTTCATATTAATAACCTTTTTGCCGTATTTCAGTTTAAAACTGCTGAGTGGCTGCTGAGGATTCGTAGTTAGCATTGAATGTGCCACAATAGCACAAATCATCATAAAATAGTGCTATTCAATTACAAAATTGGCTAGTTACCAGCACTGAATGGGTGGAAGAGCCAAAACATCCCCCTCACAAAAACATACATTAGTGAGTTAATCACACACTCAATTGCGTAACATCAAACTAGAAATTTAAAATAAACTAATTACAGTTCAAACAGAGAAACAAAGTCGACGACTACTCAAAAACCACAACAAACAACTCTATTGAGTAATCAAATCACCCACTCCTGTAAAAAAACCTGCCACAAGAGACTGTTTATTATGCAAAAAACAGTTGCAACTGCTTGTTTATTTTGCATCTGCCCAAAAATAGTTCAGCATATCGTATATATGGCATAAATCATGCTGTTATTTTATACAATACAATTTGCGGGCTGCATTTTATTTATGCATATCTGCACATATTTTACTCAACGGAGGCATCAGATGGCACATGTAGACCAGAAGATTGAAGGAATGTACGAGGAAGTCCTCAGACGAAATCCGGGTGAGACAGAGTTCCACCAGGCTGTTTTGGAAGTACTGGAATCACTGGGACCCGTCGTCACAAAACACCCCAAGTTTCTCGAACGAAAAATCATTCAGCGAATCTGCGAACCTGAACGCCAGATTATATTCAGAGTACCATGGATGGATGACAAAGGCGAAGTGCAAATCAATCGGGGTTTCCGCGTAGAATTCAGCAGCGCGCTTGGACCTTACAAAGGCGGCCTCCGCTTCCACCCATCCGTATATCTGGGAATTATCAAATTCCTCGGATTTGAGCAATGCTTCAAAAACTCACTTACCGGACTCCCAATCGGTGGCGGCAAGGGTGGATCGGATTTTGACCCTAAAGGGAAATCAGACGATGAAGTTATGCGCTTCTGCCAAAGCTTTATGACCGAACTGTATCGTCATATCGGTGAGCATACAGACGTTCCGGCAGGAGATATAGGTGTAGGCGGCAGAGAGATCGGTTATATGTTTGGTCAGTACAAACGCATCACCAATCGTTACGAGCCAGGCGTACTCACCGGAAAAGGTCTCACATGGGGCGGTTCACTTGTCCGCACCGAAGCTACCGGCTATGGTGCAACCTTCTTCGTAAACGAAATGCTGAAAGCGCGCAAAGACTCTTTCGACGGCAAAACCTGCCTGGTATCCGGTTCCGGGAATGTCGCAATCTATACCATCGAGAAAATACATCAGCTGGGCGGAAAATGTGTTGCCTGTTCCGACTCCAACGGTGTCATCTACGACGAAAAAGGTCTCGACCTCGATCTGATCAAGCAGATCAAGGAAGTTGAGCGTCGTCGTATTTCCGACTATGTTAAAATACATAAACACGCAAAATACATTGCCGGTGGCAATATATGGGAGATCCCATGTCAGGTTGCCATGCCTTCAGCTACACAGAACGAGATAAACGGGAAGGACGCTGCAACGCTGGTCAAAAACGGATGCATTGCAGTAGGAGAAGGGGCAAATATGCCGACCACCCCAGAGGGTGTAAAAGTCTTCCTAGAAGCTAAAATTGCGTACGGTCCCGGCAAGGCTGCAAATGCGGGTGGTGTTGCTACATCTGCGCTTGAAATGCAGCAGAATGCCGGACGCGATTCCTGGACATTCGAGTATACCGAAAAGAAGCTTGAAGATATCATGATAAATATCCATCAGAACTGCTTTGAAACAGCCGATGAGTACGGAGCACCGGGCAACTATGTGCTGGGTGCAAATATCTGCGGCTTCATCAAAATTGCCAATGCAATGGTTGCTCACGGACTAATCTGATTCTGTTTGAAACATCAGCTTCCAACAAAAAAGCCTGGCAATCTGCCGGGCTTTTTTGTTGGAAACATCAATTAAATAAGATGATATGTTGAAAATTTAACACTCCTTACTCTATACTTGCAGCGACTGAAACCAGATTTATTTCTGCGAGGTGAACTATGGCTACACGCGTCGAAAAAGACTCTATGGGCGAGATGACCGTCCCTGAATCCGCCTACTATGGTGCGCAGACTGCAAGAGCACTTCACAATTTCCCCATTTCAGGCTTAAAGCCTCATCCCGCTTTTGTCTGGGCTACTGTTATAATAAAGAAGTGTGCCGCCCGCGCAAATATTTCTACCGGCAGGCTCCCGGATAACATTGGAAGCGCGATAATATCTGCAGCGGATGAAGTTCTTGCAGGAGAGCTGGCAGACCAGTTTGTAGTAGACCCGTTTCAGGCAGGGGCTGGAACATCGCACAATATGAATGTAAATGAGGTGCTCGCAAACAGGGCACTCGAGCTATTGGGGGAGAAGCGTGGAGACTTCACCAGGCTTCACCCCAATGACCACGTCAATATGGCTCAGTCAACAAATGACGTAATTCCGACCGCAATTCGCCTCGCCTCACTTGAGATGCTTGATCCGCTGCTGGAGCAGCTTGAAAGAGTGGAACTTTCACTATCGGAGAAGTCAAAAGAGTTTGACTGGATTCTCAAATCCGGACGGACGCATCTGCAGGATGCTGTTCCTATAAGAATGGGTCAGGAGTTCGGTGCCTACGCAACTGCTATCCGCAAAAACCGTGAAGGGCTGGAAGGGTGCATTCCCGCGCTACTTGAACTCGGAATTGGGGGTACAGCTGTTGGGACCGGCCTTAACGCCGAACCGGCATATATAACTTCAATAATTGAAGAGCTAAGCCTTGCCACCGGCTTCCCGCTGATCGGAAGTAACGACCTGTTTGAATCAATGCAGAACATGGATCCCTTTCTCGCACTCTCTTCAGCACTCCGACGAACTGCCGTAAACCTTGGACGCATAGCTAACGATCTCCGGCTTCTTGCTTCGGGACCGCGCACAGGATTCGACGAGATTCGCCTCCCTGCAATTCAGCCCGGCTCCTCGATAATGCCCGGCAAAATCAATCCGTCAATGGCTGAAATGACAAATATGGTCTGTTTTCAAGTGATTGGCTCTGATCAGGCAATAACTCTGGCATCCCAGGCAGGGCAGCTGGAACTGAATGTTATGATGCCTCTCATCTCCTGGAACCTCACTTTTTCTATGGAAATACTCAAGAATTGCGTGCAGAAATTCAACGAATCCTGTATAAGCGGAATATCGGCAAACGAAAGCCGCTGTAACCGCTACCTTGAAGAATCGCTTGGACTGGTAACAGTTCTTGCCCCTTACATAGGCTACAATGCCTCTGCCGAAATAGCCAAGGAGTCAGTGGCAAACGCCAGAAGTATCCGCGAAATAGTGCTGGAACAGAAATTGATGTCTGAGGAAGATCTTGATATTATCATGCAGCCGGCTCACCTGACTGAACCGGGACTGCCGAAGTAATAGAGTGAGCAACACCACACAAAAAAGGAGATTAACGAATGAAAGAAGAAGTACTGAAAGTTCTTGACCAGGTGCGTCCCGGTCTGCAGGCTGATGGCGGCGATGTTGAACTGGTTGAGGTTACTGAAGACGGTATCGTAAAAGTACGCCTTAAAGGTGCCTGCGGCAGTTGCCCTATGTCTACAATGACTCTCAAAATGGGCATAGAGCGCGCAATGATGGCCCAGATCCCTTCTGTAAAGGAAGTGGTGCAGGTTTGATAGCACCCACATAGCAGCTGCAGACGCTCCTTCGGGTATTTCTGACGGAGCGTTTGTTTTACTAACCCCCTCTTTCTTTCGATTTTGGAATTTCATGTAAAAAACCATCGAGGTGTTCGTGGCACTTGTATCTCTTCGCGATATAACTCTTGCTTTTGGCGGTCCACCGATCTTCAACGGCATAAACCTTCAGATCGAACAGGGGGATCGCCTCTGCCTAATGGGTCGTAATGGAAGCGGTAAATCTACGCTTTTGAGATTGATCGGCGGTGAGCTACCCCCTGAAAGTGGCGACATCCAGAAACAGCAGGGGCTTAAAGTTGCGGCACTTACACAGGATGTGCCGCAGGAATTGACCGGATCGGTTTTTGATATTGTTGCAGCCGGAATGGGTAATGCCGCCGCAACACTTGCAGAGTACCACCATATAAGCCACGGCTTGTCGGAGAGCTATAGCGACAAGCTTATGGCTCGCCTAGAGTTACTCCAAAAAGAGTTGGAGGAGAACGGCGGCTGGACACTTCATCAAGAGGTAGAGCGGGTACTTAACCGACTTGACCTCGATCCTGACACCGAATTCACGGAACTATCCGGCGGAACCAAGCGCAGGGTTCTACTGGCGCGGGCGCTGATATCAAATCCTGACATCCTGATTCTTGATGAGCCTACAAACCATCTCGACATTGATACTATTTTATGGTTGGAGGAGTTTCTCGCTAAAAACCTGAGAACAGTACTATTTGTTACGCACGACAGAGCCTTTGCCAGACGTCTTGCTAATCGGGTAGCTGAGCTTGATCGTGGACGTATATATGCCTTCCCATGCGGATATGACGATTTTGTAGAGCGACGTGAAGCGTTGCTTGAAGCGGAAATAACTCGTCAGGCCTTGTTTGACAAAAAACTGGCGCAGGAGGAAGCGTGGGTCAGACAAGGTATAAAAGCCCGCAGAACCAGGAATGAAGGGAGAGTACGCGCGCTCAAAAAGCTGCGTGAAGAGTCCAGACAGAGGAGAGAGAGACAGGGAACGGCAAAAATACAACTTCAAATTGCTGATCGTTCAGGTGCTCTTGTTGCTGAGGCAACAGACGTTGCATTTGCCTACGCTGATACACCGATAATAAAGAATCTTTCCACCACAATAATGAGAGGCGACAGAATCGGTATAATCGGTTCAAACGGAACAGGCAAGACGACCTTGCTCCGCCTCCTTTTGGGTGAACTGGAGCCGCAGAAAGGTGAAATCAAACTGGGGACCCGCCGTGAGGTTATTTATTTCGACCAGCTGCGCGAACAGCTCGATATAAACAAAAGTGTGCAGGAGAACGTGGGAGAGGGGAATGATACACTGATTATAAACGGTCAACCCCGACATATTATCGGATATCTGCAGGACTTTCTATTCTCTCCTGAGCGCGCCCGCACACCTGTAAACATTCTCTCCGGCGGTGAGCGAAACCGCCTGCTACTGGCAAAACTTTTTACCAGACCATCCAATATTCTGGTAATGGACGAGCCTACAAACGACCTTGACACAGAGACACTTGACCTGCTCGAAGATCTATTGATTGACTACCCCGGAACACTGCTCCTTGTAAGTCACGATCGTGACTTTCTAAATAATGTTGTCTCAAGCACACTTGTTCTTAAAGGAGACGGATCCGTACAGGAATTTGCAGGGGGTTATGACGACTGGCTCACCCAGTCGCTTTCAGAGAAAGGAGCACCTCAAGCTCCCACTAAAGCCGCCCCTGAGAAGGGGAGGCCAGTCAAGGAGAAGATACGGAAACTGTCATTTAACGAACAGAAGGAGCTTGACTCTCTGCCTGAAAGGATTTCAGCCCTGGAAGAGGAGCAGAAAGATCTGCACGAGCAGTTGGCAGATCCTGAGTTTTACAAAAACGCCGGATCCGGAGTTGTTACAGTTAACGCCCGCCTTGCAGAACTTGAAAAAGAGCTGGAGAGCGCTTTCGTACGATGGGATGAGCTGGAGAGCAAAAACCATACCTGACTAATATATTGCTCCGGCGATTAAACCGGGAAATGAAAGAACTGACTCCAGCCTGCGAAAATTGCGATCTGGAGATTGCGACTTCTGACAATTTGAAGATTTATCCACCGGAGCAGTAAATAATAAGAATGAGTGTTATAGTCCCTTAGCCGCGAGAGCCTCTACAAGCTTCAGCTGTTCAGCATTCAATGCTTCAGGAATATGAACTGCAATTTTGACGTAAAGATCACCTTTGGCATTCGATCCGATCGACTTGACCCCGCACCCCTTCAGCCTGATCTTTGTGCCGGGCTGAATTCCTGCCGGAACTTTTATGCGCTTATCACCCTCCAGCGTCGGAACATCAAGCGATACACCTAGACAGGCAGCAGTGAAGGATATCGAACGTTCAACAAACAGATCCCCCCCTTCACGACTGAAAACCGGATCATTCTGCACATGAATTATCAGATAAAGATCCCCCGCAGAACCTCCATTTTCACTTTGAGCACCTTTACCGGAAATACGGATTTTACTGCCGTTATCAACTCCGGCAGGGATTTTAACTTTCAACTCTTCCCTTTGACCCCTCCGGCGAAAAGCAATTGATTTCTCAGCACCCTGAGCAGCCTCCCGAAATGTGACGGTAACTTCCATCTCATGATCAGCACCCTTCTGCTGTGTACTGCGAAAGCCGCTGCGACCACCGGCACGCCCAAAAGAACCACCGAAAAGGCGTGAGAAAATATCCTCAGCTCCTCCTCCGGCAAAACCGCCACCCATGTCCTTATAGGCATTGCCAAAGTCAAATCCGCGAAATATATCTTCCTGACTGTACTTATTGTGGAAGCCGCTTGAACCAAAGGTATCGTACTGCTGTTTCTTCTCGGGATCCGAAAGCACGGCATACGCCTCATTTATCTCCTTAAACTTATCCTCTGCCCCCTTGTTATCGGGATTACGATCAGGATGGTACTTTACCGCAAGCTTGCGGAAAGCCTTCTTAATATCTTCAGCCGAAGCCCCTTTTTCGACCCCTAGCGCCTTGTAATAATCGGCCTGTGCCATATGGTTCACTATCCTTTCGATTCTCAGAATTCTGCTTAGATTGTAGGCGCTGCAAGAGCTGCTGTCAACGCAGATAGCTGCATTTATTTTACAATCCTTTTGACTCACTTCTCCCCTCATGCTAACCTAGCTGATCAATTTGCAGCAGGAGATACCAAATGAGCATAGTTGTTGTTGGAACAGTAGCCTTTGATACAGTAGAAACCCCCTTTGGAAAAGGGGAAAATGTTCTGGGTGGATCAGCCACCTATTTTTCAACCTCTGCCAGTTTTTTTACAGACGTATCACTCGTAGCGGTTGTAGGAGAAGATTTTCCTGACGAACATATCAACTACCTGCAATCCCGCAATATTGAAACATCAGGACTCCAACGAATACCAGGCAGAACCTTTCACTGGAGCGGACGTTATGGCTATGACCTGAACGAGGCACAGACGCTGGACACACAACTTAACGTATTAATGGATTTCCAGCCCGAACTCCCGGAAACATACCGCGATGCAGAATATCTCTTTCTGGCGAATATAGATCCTGATCTGCAGATGCAGGTACTGGAGCAGGTTAATAAACCCAGACTGGTCGCGTGTGACACGATGAACTTCTGGATATCATCCAAACCGGAAGCTTTAAGAAAGGTTCTCCGGAAAGTTGACATTGTGATTATCAACGAAGGAGAAGCTCGACAGTTTACCGGTGAAGCCAACCTGGTTAAAGCAGCCCGTCAGATAATCTCACTGGGGTGCAAACGACTGGTGATCAAGCGTGGTGAATATGGTGTTCTTATGTTTACCGCCGAATCAGTTTTTGCCGCCCCCGCCTATCCGTTGGAAGAGGTTTTTGACCCGACCGGTGCCGGAGACACTTTTGCCGGAGGCTTCATGGGTTACCTTTCAAATACCGGCGACCTTAGCGAAGATGGCTTACGCCAGGCTATTGTATTCGGCACAGTCATGGCTTCATTCAACGTCGAAGACTTCAGCCTCGAACGGATGAAACGTCTTGAATACAAGGAGATAGAGAGTCGTTTTAAACAGTTTAAAGCACTGACAAGCTTTAAGGATGTTTCTGTCTGATTTAATCCTTCTCACAAGGGTGTATTCCTCTTGCATACTCCCCGATGGCAGGCATCGGAAATCCGGGGTGACGAAATCACCTCTACCGTTGCAGAGCGCCAGGATTGGTATAAAATGAAAAGAGCCTTATCCAGCATTGTTGGACTACTTTTAATTTTGACATTTTCCGGCTGCATATCCGGACGTGGCTTAAACAATAAAAAGCCAGATCCTGCAGCATATCACTATCAGATGGGGCTCTCCTACCTGGGTGAACGCAACTATACTGCAGCGCTGATAGACCTGACAGAAGCCGAAAAATACAACCCTGAGAACCCCGAAGTACTCTATCATCTCGGCCTGGCTCTTATGGGTAAGAGACGACCCGACCTTGCTGAAGCAAAGTTTTTAAAAGCAATTGAATTGAAACCGCCGTTTTCCGTTGCCAGAAACGACCTTGGAGTTGCCTACCTCGAATTAACAAGATGGGATAGCGCAATTTCTCAGTTTAAAATCGTAAAGAACGACCTGTTCTATGAAAATACCGAAAGTGCCACTATCAATCTCGGGCTGGCTTACCTCGGAAAGGGGGACTACCCGAAGGCGCTGGCTGAACTGCAATCCGTAGCATCCCTGAATCCACGCAATCCGGTTGTACACGTCTCCATGGGGAGGGTCTATTTTGCAATGGATGACAATGACCGCGCTGCAGCCGAATACGAAAAAGCACTCAAAATATACGGTGATTACGGAGCTGCGCACCATTATCTTGGTCAGGTTCAGTTAAAACAGAATAAAATTGAAGCAGCACGCAAATCCTTCAAGGAAGCAGTACGCCTTATACCTGAAAGCGAACTCGGCAGAGCCGCTCTAGGGTACCTGGAACTGATCAAATGAGTGTAAACATGGTATCAGACGATGCCCCGGTTCTGCCGGACTCTTCCGCCACCTCACCAGGGGCAATCCTCCGGCGCTGTCGTGAGTTTCACGAAATAACGCTGGAAGAGGCTTCAGAAACCACAAAGATTGGAGTTACCCACCTTAAAGCCCTCGAAGAGGATCGCATCAACGATTTTGCCAACAAAGCCTATCTTAAAGGCTTTCTTCGCATATATGCCACTTATCTCGGATTAAATTCTGAAGATGTAGCCAGAATGTATGAAAAACTTTTCGGCATAACTGAAGATACTTCCGCACAACCGTACAGCTCAATTTCACATCAGCGTATGCAACCTCTATTCTCGCTGAAAAAACTTGTTATTCCAGCATTCCTGCTTGCAGTCATAATTATTATTGCCATTTTCTTCAAACAACCGCCCCCCCCACCGGTTCGCCCCCCTGAGACACCAACCATCACCACCGCACAACCTGCTCTCCCTGCCGCAACCATTCAGACTGTTCAAAGCTCTGCACAGCTTAAAAAGAGAGTTCAGCCAATCGCGCCAGAACCAGACAGAGAAACAGTTGCTGAAGAATCTCCTGTTGCAGTTAAAACGCCACCACCACAGACAGAAAACAGAAAAGAGTTCATTCTGAAGATAAAAGCAACCCATAACGGCACGCTGAAAGTAAGTGTCGACGGTTCAGCAAGTGAAGAGCATGAGCTTATGGCTGGAGACGTTATTGAATGGCGAGCAGAGAAAAAAATCTCTCTGGAGCTAAGCGATACCGGAGCGGTTGATGTTGAGCTGAACGGAAAATCATGCCCCCCCCTCGGCTCCACTGGTAAATCTCTCTATGTTGAGTACAATGCCGATGGTGTTGTCACTCAATAACCCCGCATAATGCTATTTGATATTTCCGGTTGAGATAAAAAAATCCTGACAGCTTGACACTTGAATGATCGGTGCTAGACTGATTTCACTTACGATATGCGGGAGAACATTGTGAAACAGGGATATAACAGGATATTAGTGGTAGATGATGAGGAAAATGCCAGGATAGCTCTTTCCAAAATTCTTGTCCATGACGGCTATGATGTATCATCAGCAAATAATGGAGTTGAAGCTCTTAATTTCCTACGCAGCAAAGATGTGGAATTAATCATTACAGATCTGAATATGCCGGAGATGAACGGCCTTGCTTTTTTAAGAGAGTTGAACCGCATACACCCTCAAAGCAATGTTATTATGATAACCGCCTACGGAGAAGTTGAATCCTATCTTGAAGCGATGACCCTTGGCGCATTTGAGTACATAAACAAACCCGTTAAATATGATGAGCTTAAAAAAGTCATCAACAAGATCTTCAAAACCATCTGACCGGATCGTCTGAAAGGAGAGTTCAAAATGAAATCATTTGAGAAGATACTTGTAGCCGTGGATTTTTCCAACAACTCCGAATCAGCCTTTACCTACGCCTTGAAGCTGGCAGAGCAGTTTAACTCTGAAATAACAATCATTCACGTCATTAACGAACCTGTAGATCTTCGGGGGTTCTACGTACCACACATATCATTTGACGAACTGGAGAGGGAGATTGAGGATAGTGCAGTCAAAATGATGGAGGAATTCTGCAAAAAAAATCTTGGGATTTTTTCAAACTTTAAAACACAGATACTGCGGGGCATCCCATATGACGAAATAATCACAGCCGCTGCAGAGTTGGAAGCATCTTTAATAGTACTCGGCACTCACGGCAGAACCGGCATAGACCACATACTTTTCGGAAGCACAGCAGAACGAGTTGTCCGATCCGCAAGCTGCCCTGTTCTGACAGTTCGCCTCACTGCCGGCGGAAGTTGATTTCATAAATGAATATAACGACAATGCCCACTAATACGCAGCCTACCGAAAAAAAAGTTTCAGTCGTCGTCATCGACGACGACAAAAATATTCTCGAACTGACTTCACTGATACTTTCAAAACAGGGCTTCAGAATATACGCAGCAGAGAGCGCCAACTCGGGCTTTGAGCTTATTATCCGGCACTCCCCTGAATTGGTGCTTCTTGATTATATGCTGCCCGACATGGACGGCCTTACAGCGCTCCAACAGATTAAGATCCGTTTTCCTGATACATACGTCGTGATGCTGACCGGGAGAGGGAGCGAAGAGGTTGCTGTTGAATTGATGAAAAACGGGGCGTCAGAATACATCCTTAAACCATTCAACAATCGCAATCTGGCAGAACGCCTGAATAACGTCTTAAGAATCAGAGAAATTGAGCTTCACAACAGACAGCTTCAGAAACAGCAGGAAGAGCTGCTTTCAGAGATTGAGCAGTGGAATCTGGAACTGCAGAGACGTGTGCGTGAAAAATCCGAAGCACTGCAGACTGCCCAGAAAGAGATTCTGCAGTCGGAAAAACTGGCGGCGCTGGGCTATCTTTCCGCCGGAATGGCTCATGAAATCCGTAACCCCCTTAACTCTATTTCGCTCTTTATCCAGCTAATGCGTCAAACGACTGATGAACCTGACCAGCTTGATTACCAATCCAAGGTTCTTAAAGAGGTAGAACGAATTGATTCCATAATTCGCAGATTACTGGATGCCTCACGCCGCACCCGAAACATCTCATCAAACGTGCATATTGACGAGGTCATAGATAACGTAGTTGAATCCTTTGCAACTCAGATTGAAACAAGAAAAATAGTTATAGACCGGCGCTATCACTGCATACCCTCTCCTATCAAAGCCGATGCAACCGAACTGGAGCAGATTTTCACCAATCTTTTTCTGAATGCTCTAGATGCAATGAGTCATGGTGGCTCTCTTATCTTTGAAGTTACAGAAGCAGATGACAGAGTTATCATCAGGGTTTCCGACTCAGGTTGCGGAATTCCCGAAGATCTGCTCGAGAATATATTCGAACCGTTCTTCAGTACCAAAAGTCGCGGCACAGGGATGGGGCTTCCGGTTGCCCAGCGTATTGCACGGATGTACGAAGGTTTTATGGGGGTTGAGGAATCCTCTCCGAACGGGACAACATTCAGGCTGGAGTTTCCGATTTTAAGATAAAGCCGTTGCCGCGACCTTCGACACCATGCTATTTTCTATACCCTTATCATCACTTCAAACCACAGTGGATCTCCTGTGGTTTTTATTTTAGAGGAACCGGGCCTCTGCTGAGAGAGAACAATAAAAATGAACAAGAATCATCTTCTCGAACTCATAATAAAAAAACTCACCCTCGACTCGGAGATTCAGCTGAACGCTGCTAAAACGGCTCATGAAGCTTCAACTGACGAAGAGAACATCCCTGACAATAAATATGAGACTCTGGCACTTGAAGCATCATATCTTGCACAGGGTCAGGCTAACAGAGCACAGGAGATAAAGCGTGCCATGTCCGCCTACAGAGGGCTTGAACTCAAATCTTTTGACAACGAAAGCAGAATCGGAGTCACCGCACTGGTAACTCTTGCCAACGCCGAAGATATAGAAAGGGTAGTTTTTATAGGTCCTCTGGAGGGGGGCATGAGAATTACCGACAGAGAGACGGAAAAAGAGATCGTAGTTATCACCCCCGCTTCACCGCTGGGGCGGAACCTTATCGGCAAAAGTGTCGGAGATTCCGTTCTGATCGGGGCAGACCGTTACGGCAGAGAGTTTGAAATAATCGAAGTTATCTGAAAGAAAAGATCAGTTTAAAAAGGTGTATAGCTATGGCACAACCCTGGAAAACAGTTGAAAGTGTTAAAACAGAAGAGGGGATTCTCGAACTCCGTCAACGTGGTGAACGTGATTTCCTGATAACTATCGGTTCTCAAATCCTTATGAACAGTCTCTCCAACAGATCTGAAATAGTACTTGGAGAGTCGGGGTGCGAACATTTAAAGAGTAGCGAAAGTCCGTTTGTGCTGGTCGGGGGGCTCGGAATGGGGTTTACGCTAAGAGCAGTTCTTGACACCCTGCCATCTTCCGCAAAAATTATCGTAGCAGAGCTTAACCTGACAGTGGTTGAATGGTGCCGTACCACTCTGGCAACAGTTACAGAGAGTGCAGTAAATGACCCCCGTGTTGAGATAGTAATTGGCGACGTTGCACAGCTGATTCACCAATACGCCAATAATGGCGGGAGTGCAAAGTTTGACGCGATAATTCTCGATCTCTATCGTGGGCCGCACGCTAAATCCGACCATATTAACGACCCACTCTACGGAAGCAGGGCAATTGAGAATATGCGGTCAGCCCTTAAACAGGGTGGAGTTGCAGCGGTCTGGGGGGAGCAGTACGACGAAGGATTTGATAAACGCCTGAAAAATGCCGGCTTTACTGTTACCATCGAACGTCCGGGGCGCGGTGGTCTCCGTCATGCCGTTTTCCTCGGAAAATTGAATCAGGTATAACACACCTCAAGAGCCTGCTTCAACACACCACGCAATCTATTTCCGTCATAAGGCTTGCTGATCAAACCGGTAATATTGTCACCTCCTATTTTTGAGGTAACATCGGCATCCCCGAAACCGCTGGAGATAATAATCGGCAGTTTGGGGTTTAACTCTCTTAAGGCGGCAACCGGAGCATAACCATCCATATACGCTCTGATCGTCGGCGGCACTGCAACACCTGTTGCCTTGAACACCTTGCCGCAGGTTCCCTGGCATTCTGTACTGACCTCTAGCGTTGAGCTGTTTTCTTCCAGGGGGCTTCCTGAAGTGCCTTCAGATCGTGCTTGATATCGGCCCACTCAAACTTGAGACCCTGGCTGTGACGGAGAAAATGCTCATCTGTCGTGTCTGTCTTTGTCGTATGCCAAGGGCACCTAAAACCATAATGTGCAATAGTTACAAGCTGTTACGGGTAGAAGGATAGCACAAACAAATAGACAATTAAACTGTTTTATACAAGATATGTAAATAAATTCAGTAAGTTATGCTTCTGAATGAAGACTATTTAATATAGTGTTTCCCTTCACCAAGAATAAAATCTGCCAGCTTCTGAACCTTTGGTGACGGTTTACCGATTGTTAGCATGATGATAGGGCTTGACTGCATCGGCAAGGTATCAACAGATTTTATTGTAGTATCAACCATTGCAGAAGGGAGATAACCAATTGAATCTGGGTTTGTAGCGATGTTTTGGCGGAGGTCAGCAGCATTGGAGGCATCGAGAGTGTCTATGGCGATTTTTTTGCCACCAAGAAAAACTTTGGAAAAAACAGAATTGCTGCCGGGGCTAAGATTGCTGACAATACAGAGTATTGCTGCGTCGTTGCCGCCAACATCTTTCCAGTTTGATATTTTACCGGTAAAGATACCCTCAAGCTGCTCTTTAGAGAGTTTGGTCACTGAATTAGCGGGGTTTATAACTATAGAATAATTAGCCGGTTCAGCCAGCTTGATGACATTAATAGATTCATGCGTATTTTTAAGTTTGATGTTATCTTTCTTGATGTTAGCGAATAACTCTTCTGGCGTATGCCCCGCTGTTGCTACATCTGCATCTCCAGCATCCAATTTCTGTAGTGCGACTTTGGAGCCTGCAGCTGTGGCATTCAAGGTTATACCGACTTTTTTCTCAAAAGCCTCCTTTATAGGATTAATAACAGTTGATATAGATGTTGATCCACCAATCAGAGTGATACTTTCTGCTGCTAACACTGTTACTGAGGTTGCTGCCACTAAAGCCATAACTACAACTACTGCGATTGATCTTTTCATTTTGTAAATCCCCCTTGTGGTGTGATATTTTATTTATAATTTAAACCAGCCGACCATCTGCTGTAGATCACCAGCGAGTTTAGCAAAATTTTCTGAGGTTCTCTTTATTTCAACAACAGACAGACTCAATTGACGAGTCACACCATTTATTCCAATCATCGTGCGATTGACATCTTCAGCTGTCGCAGACTGCTCTTCAGCTGCAATTGCTATCGTCTGTACCATGACAAAAACCTGCTCAACATGACTTACAATATCACCCATAGAGCTGAGCGTACCATTAATGTGTTCAATAATACCTTCTATCGCCTTACGTTCTTTGTTCATTATAACGACTGATGAATCGACCTCTTCACGCATCTCTCTGACAGTTTGGCTAATTTCCCCTGAAGATTCTATGGTACGTTGTGCCAGCTGTTTAACACTGTCGGCAACCACAGCGAAGCCGCGACCCATTTCACCCGCCCTCGCCGCTTCAATGGAGGCATTCAATGCCAACAGGTTCGTCTGGTCAGCGATATCCTTAATAATCTTAACTATTTCGTTGATAGCTTCAGATTTTGTCCCAAGAGACTCGGTCTTTTCAGCCGACTGTTTAACAATATCGGCAAATGCAAACAGCTCTTTTGAAGTGTCATCCAGCGCTTTTTGACCTTCCAGTGCAATCTGCTTCATACGTGCAGCGGAATCAGAAGTGTTCAAAGTATTAGATGAAACATCCTGAATTGTTTGTGTCATTTCAGTCATGGAGGTGACGGTCGTTTCAATGCCACTGGTCTGATTTTTAGAGTTTCTTTCCAGCTCATCAGCAGTAGAGGCAAGTTCCTGAGAGCTCTTGGCAACAGTAGATGTTGTCTCTGTAATACTGGCGACCATATCACGCAGATTGTGTAGCATCTTATCCATAGCCCTTTGTACCTGTCCGAATTCATCACTACTTTTTTTAATCTCTCTTATGTTTAGATTTCCTTCGGCAACGCTTTCAGCCACTTCAACAAGTTTGGTGAGTGGGCTAACAACTGAGCGAAAACTCCAGACACCAAAGAAGGTGCCGATAACAGCTGCCACAGAACCTATAGCTATTAGCAGGATAATGCTGGACTTGACCATCTTGTTGACTGCACTGATAGCCTTTTCCTGCTCACCCCTGGCACTGTTAACACTTTCTTTCCCTTTTTCAGCCTGTTTGAGAACGACACTCAACAACTTGTCACCGGCTTTAACAGCTTGGTCTGTCGCAGCCAGATGTTTTTTGAGTGCGTTGATTATGCCGTCTGTAGCATAGAGATCGTTTCTAATCCCACTAAGAGATGCGACTACACCTTTAAGTATCTTTATTTCATCTTTGGCGTCTAGCGTTGTCAACATTCTCTCCACGGCAACGGCGCGCTCGTTGATCTTAGAGAAAAAAACTCTGATTTCTGGATCTAACTTGTCGATTTCATCAGAGGTCTCCAAGGTAAATAACCGGTTTGTCAACCCTTCCATCATGATTCCCAAGGCAACCAGTTCAGAGTTATCAAGCAGAATCGAGTTGGCGGCATTTGATTGACCGTAGATATTTCCCTGTTTCTGCGTTTCAGTAGCGACTCTTTCGCCGGCCAGCGTCACCTCTTGGTCAAGCGTCAAATAAAGAGCATTCAAACTTTCAGAGAGACTCTTCCCCGTTTCAGTCGATTTTGCCTTTGCAGCATCATCCTTAGCGGTAAGTGTAGCTGACTGAAGTTGTATATATTCTGCAAGTCTGTCGGAAACCTGTTTGCTATCTCTTGCAATGGTTTCATTGCTGTTATGGTAGTCATTCTTTCCAATACGCCCCATTACCGAATTTATCTTACCTTTGGCAATCAGAACCGTTGTGCTTTTCTGGGCGTTTTGAACAGTAATAAATATCATCTGCAGGTCTTTGATCAGATTACGTAGCTCTTCGACACCCCGCTGTTTAGCAGAGTAACCGCTGGTATCCTTCATTGCCGCAGCAAAGGATTTAGCACGACCAGCTTGGAGAAGGCGGATTCGTTTATCAAGCTCTTTTAGTCTGCCAGATGACTCTTTCAAACGCCCAGCTATTTTTATATTCGCATCAGATGCCGTTTTATCAGTGGTAATACGCGCCAGTGCGGCATTAAAAAGTTCTTCAGCAATCTGAGACAACTCTTCAGTCGCTTCCATTTTACTGTTGCTCATCTCTTCAAGAACCCGCTGAGTAGCCTTTACATTCGTGAGCGATTTGTCAGCTTCTGCTTTGAAGTTTTGATATTCCTGATTATTACGTGCGGAACTGACTTTCACAAGGTCAGTAATAGCTGTTTGGAGATCTTTCTGAAGTTCTACTGTATGAATTTGATACGGAGTACTTTTTTGTGTCAGATAAAAAAGTTTGCTCTTGATGAAGTTTAGAGCAAAAACACTGGTAATGACAATTGACCATACGGCAAATGCCCCGATAATCATGTTCAAAATGAGTTTTGTTTTTATTTTCACGGGAACCTTTCAAAATATATTTGAACACCACAAGCAAACGTAGTTTTAATAATTGGTTATAGCTATCATGTTTGATCTATGCTTCACAAATAATATTTTATTCAGCGTGATTATTGTTTCGTAGACTCAAAATAGTTATGAATATTTGTAGAAATATGCAGTTTTGTCTGGCTTGCTGATTGCAATAGCTCAGTAACCCCTTCTGTTTCCTCTCATCCGAGCTTCGGCCACTTTCTCCCCAAGGGAGAAGAGATGATGTTCTTCCTTCTCCATCAGGGAGAAAGTGCCCCGAAGTGGTGGATGAGGGAAAATTGTAATGTAAAGCAAACATCAAACCGGACACTGATCAGAAATATTTGCAAATACTGAGCAACTAATGAGCCAGAAACGGCAGTTCGAATAACACAGATCAACGGAGCAACCGAGAAATCAAGGCTTCACACCAGAAACAGCATTAACCAATATGGTGAGTCTCAAAAAGACTTTTTAAAGAAAATTGTTCTTTATTTTTAATCTGTTGCGTAGTTGCTCCGTGTTTCAAATGCTTTTTCAGGATGAGTAATGGTCAATCATAGAAGGCTCTTCTTGACGAAGTTTTTTGGTAAATGCTGTATCTGTTTTAATACAAGATTTTTATTTTACAACCGCCCTCTTACAGCGTTAGCCCATGTTATTTGAATTGCCGATTCTTAAATTAGCCATTATTTATCTTCTAGCGACCACATTCATTCCGGGCTTAAGTTCAGCCTCATCGATATATCCGACCCCCCCCGGCGTTGACTGAACATATTTTATCACTTCGGCAGCGCTCTGCAGATCTGCCGGCGGCACACCTTTTCCTATATAACGGCGAACAGTCCAGTAGGCGGTATACTTTTCCTCGTCCTGATTGAGAAATTCCCGCAGGAAGGTATTGCGCGTAACAGCTCCTGGCTTGACACCAACCGGCTTAACGCTTACCCCTGAAACTTTGATGAATTTCCCCGTATAAATTTTCTGAACCGTAACTGTGTCCATCTTCGGCACGTTGCCATTTCCGATCACCACAATCTCACCTGCATGAGCTTTGGCAAGCGTGAGGGAAAGGGCAAACAAAACAACTATAATCGCAGTTTTCATGATCGCCCCCCCCTTAAAATACAACGTTGTAGGATAGTGAAAATACGTTGATGACTTTATGCCCCGACTCTCCACCGGATGGCGCATCAACAAAAAAGGACATATCACCCGTCTGGGTTCTTGCCCACTCCGCTTTGACCTTGTTGGTCGGGTTAATCATATATGAAGTTCCGAGTGCTACGGTCTAAGGTACTGACGGTTGTCAAGACAGAAAAATGATGAAATTAAGTTTGGTTCAGCCCAGTTGAATGCCCCTTGTTCTTTGAAAGATCAGCTTGTTCAAGTAGTCCGTTGAAGTATACCTCTGC
>JAQUHA010000046.1 GCA_028683855.1 Desulfuromonadaceae bacterium | reverse complement strand
TGCCTCTGGAAACGGCAAATATACGGTACTACGCAAAGAGAATAGGGACTGCCATCAAAAACTGGCATTAAATATCCTGGCAACAAATAGGTTGTGAGTAAAACCGGACATATAAGCAATTGCCCTGCTGTCTTATGGTTATACCGTAGCAAGTACCGTAAATTTTGCGGTATTATGTTAGATTGTTTGAATTGGTGTGACTACTGAAAAAGAAAAGCCCTTGAAAAATCAAGGGCTTTTGTATTGGTTTGACTGGTATGTTTTGAAGATGGAGGCGCGTGTCGGATTCGAACCGACGTTAACGGTTTTGCAGACCGGCTCCTAGCCTCTTGGATAACGCGCCACATCAAACAAGTGACACTTATAACCAATACTCTGCATGGATGTCAATCAATATATTTCCTATTTAAATTTAACTGCAATTCCGGTTGCGCGATATTCAGTTGATGGAAACAGGTTATAAGAGGTTGTTCTTCCGGTAACTTCAGCTGAGATGACGGCATCTGCTCCCATTTTATCGGCTTCATTTCGTATTGCATTATGTCCCCACTCAGTAATATCCGGAGTTATTGCGTAGTCTGCTCCGTAAACCTCACGAGTTATCTGAATTCTGCCGATTTTTGTGTAAGGCATTACTAATTCATCTCCAGTCAGTATCGGAAGGTTGCTGTTGCCCAATCCTGTATAAGCGCAACCCGTAACTAACAGAATTAAAAATTGAATCAGTATTAATAAGAGTAGCTTGGGAGCTGTTTTCATGTTGGAGAGTTCCTCTGCTGGCTAAATTCAAACTGGACAGGTAAGCGCGTCCATGTTAGTCTTTCACCCTTTTTTAGGCAATAGAAAAGTCATTTAACCTATTATCACAAAGGAGCTATGAAATGTCGGGTCATAATAAATGGAGCACCATTAAACATAAAAAAGGGGCTACTGATGCAAAGCGCGGTAAGGTTTTTACAAAGCTGATTAAGGAAATATCTGTGGCTGCAAAACTAGGTGGCGCCGATCCAGGTTCAAATCCCCGCTTGAGAACAGCTGTAGATAAGGCAAAAGCTGAAAATATGCCTAAAGATAATATTGAAAGAGCTATTAAGAAGGGTACCGGTGGAATGGAGGGGGTTACTTATGAAGAGATCATCTACGAGGGGTATGGGCCGGGAGGCGCTGCTGTTCTTGTAGAAGTTCTTACAGATAATCGTAATCGTTCGGTTTCAGATATTCGCAGTATATTTTCAAAAAGTAACGGGAATATGGGTGAATCAGGTTGTGTCGCCTGGATGTTCAGTAAAAAAGGGCTGATTGATTTTGATAAGACGGTTGACTTTGAGTTGCTTTTCGAGGCTGCACTCGAGGCTGGCGCCGAGGATGTTTCTGATCAGGGAGAGTCTTATCAGGTCGCTGCTGATCTCTCATCATTCATTGAGGTCAGGGAGGCTCTCGCTGCCAAAGGATTTAAGCACATAACGGCAGAAATAACTATGGTTCCGCAGACGCAGGTTAAGCTGGAAGGTAAGCAGGCAGAGAGTATGCTTAAGTTGATGGATAAACTTGAAGATAATGATGATGTCCAAAATGTTTATGCCAATTTTGATATATCTGAGGAAGAGATGGAAAAATTGATGTAGTGCCAAGAGAGGCTCCTTTGGGAGCCTCTCTTGCATTTCAGGAGAGAATCTATGCAGACTCAATTCAGACCCCGTCCGGTATATATAGCCGCTTCATGGATGGCTCCTGTAGGTCGTTATACCGGCATGGAAAAACAGAAGTTATCGTTTCTCGAGCTGGCTGAATGGGGGGGTGACGTTTTCAAGGACTCTTCGGTGCGACTACGGGATATAGAGGCTGTGATAGTTGGCAGCCAGAACCCTTCAGCCTTCTCCTCGGTTGACAATACTGCCGCTAAAATTTCCGGAATACTCGGTATTTCCGGCACCCATTCTGTACTAATAGACACTGCTTCTTCCTCAGGCGCTTCGGCTTTTGAAAATGCTTATCTTGAAATTGCGTCCGGCAGATATGATTCTGTTCTTGCTATAGGTGTTCAGAAGATGAGCGATGCCTCAACTGCCGAATCTACGCGTATAATTGCCGGCGTAATTGATAGGAACGAGGCGGAGTATGGGCTGAGTATGCCTGCTTGCGGTGCGCTTGTTGCCAGAGCATTAAAGGAAAAACTTGGGTTTAATGATGAGGAGTGGACTGCTTATTCGGCGCTGCTTACGCAGCGGAGTCAGCGTTTTGCCGCTGTAAATCCTGACGCACACCTGAATATGCAGATTGAGTTGGGTGATTACTATCAACAAATTGTAAATGGTCGTAACTACCCATATTGGTATCCACTCCGCTATCATGACTTCTGCCCTATGTCTGATGGAGTAGCTGCTGTTGTACTTACTTCAAAAAAACAGGATGTAAGAGTAAGCGGTGTTGGTAGTGCTACTGACATACCCACTATTGCAGATCGTAATTATTTTCATTCATTTCCAGCGACTGTAATTGCTGCCGGATACGCTTACGGTATGGCTGGTATAAAGAATATAAGGTCGTTTGCCGGAAAAATTCATGTAAATATGCATGATCCGTTCAACGGTTTCGGTCCTATAAATATGGTGGATCTCGGTATTGTAAGCAGAAACAGATTGATGGATGCGCTTCTTGATGACTCTCTGACGGGTGAAAACGGTGCTTTTCCAACCAATTTAACAGGTGGTTTAAAGGGTAGGGGGCATCCTCTTGGTGCCACAGGTATGATACAGATTGTCGAAAATCATCGATTAATAAATGAGAGAGGTTTTGCTGCCGCTCTTTCACATTCAATTGGTGGACCGATTAATAATAATGTTGTTACTCTTCTTGAACGGACTGAAAATTTCGAAAATAGATCTCATGAGGTTTTTAAACCATGGGGTATGCCGTCTCTTGGCAGGATGAAGCCAAAGGATATAAATCTTGACTCTCTCCTTGCATCAAGTGGAGCTGTAAAGGGTGTTTTTGTCTCATCGACGGTTAGGTTCCACTATAAAACCGGTGCTCCTGAGGTTGTAATACTTATTGTCGCCTGTCGCTTTGAGGGTAGGCTATATAAGTTTCTCTTTGGGATTTCAGGCGAGTCATGCCAACAGATATCTGGTTATTCCACAGGTGAAAATGTTTTGATAGAGGGGGTAAACGGTTCTCTTCTGGTTAACAGTATGCCGGTAATGAAATTATACACCAGAACTGTTAACGGGCTTATTGAGATGGCAGGTAGCAGTTGGAAAAAGTTAACCGGCAAAATATGAATTTAAACCAGAAGGGCTGGAAGATAATCTTCCAGCCCTTCTGGTTTAAAACCTGTAAATAGTTGCACCTCTGATTATGCAGCTTCTAAATCGTCCTGAGTTACGTTCGTATCAGGCGCTGCAACTTCCTTCGGAGCTAAAGATTCTGCCTGTAGACGAAGGTTTCTGTAGCGGGATATTCCTGTTCCTGCTGGAATCAAACGACCCATTATAACATTCTCTTTTAATCCGCGCAGATAATCGATCTTTCCTTCTATAGCTGCCTGTGTCAGAACTTTAGTAGTTTCCTGGAAGGAAGCCGCTGAGATAAACGATTCTGTCGAGAGAGATGCCTTGGTAATTCCAAGTAGAAGCGGTTCTGCGACAGCCGGACGTTTATCGTCACGGAAAGCTTTTTCATTTTCCTGCTCAAATACCCAACGTTCAATCTGATCATCTACAAGGAGGTTAGTGTCTCCGGTATCCTTGATACGTACGCGGCGCAACATCTGACGAACGATAACCTCAATATGCTTGTCGTTGATTTTTACACCCTGTAATCGGTAAACCTCCTGAACTTCGTCAACAAGGTATTTTGCCAGTTCTTTAACGCCAAGTACCCGCAGAATATCGTGTGGATTAGATGAGCCGTCCATAAGCGGCTCACCTGCGCGAACATGATCACCTTCGTGTACGCTTATGTGCTTTCCTTTAGGAATCAGATATTCCTTCGGCTCACCCATTTCCGGAGTGATTACAACTTTTCTCTTTCCTTTTGCATCTTTGCCGTACGATACGCGACCATCTATCTCTGTGATTACAGCAAAATCCTTCGGTTTTCTTGCCTCAAAAAGCTCGGCAACACGCGGTAGACCGCCTGTAATATCCTTGGTTTTTGTCGTTTCACGCGGAATCTTGGCAATAATATCGCCGGCGCTTATGACAGCATCATCAGTAACGGTAATGTTAGCCCCTGCCGGCAGGAAGTAGCGCCCTATAGTGCCGCCACCTTCGCCTGTGGCATCCTTGATTGCAATGCGCGGGCGTTTGTCAGTATCTTTAGTCTCTATAATAACTTTACGAGAGAGCCCTGTAACGTCGTCGAGCTGCTCTTCCATTGTTACGCCTTCAAGTATATCGGCAAACTTGACCCTACCGGCAACTTCAGTAAGGATAGGCATTGTGTAAGGATCCCATTCAGCAAGAATAGCTCCCTGCTTTACAGCTCCGCCCGGGGCAATTTTGATTTTTGCACCGTAAACAACGGTGTATTTTTCACGTTCACGACCGGTTTCGTCCGTAACCGCTATCTCACCGTTACGATTCATAACAATGTGGTGTCCGTCGTTATTAACAACGGTGTTAACATTTATATAGTTAATCACACCGTCGGCTCGTGCTTCAAGTGATGTCTGTTCGGCGTGACGTGATGCTGTACCACCTATGTGGAATGTACGCATGGTAAGCTGAGTACCCGGTTCACCAATGGACTGGGCAGCAATAACGCCGACAGCCTCACCCATGTTGACGCTATGACCCCTTGCAAGGTCACGTCCGTAGCATTTTGCACAGATTCCTCGTCTGCTTTGACAGGTCAGAACCGATCTTATTTTAACTTTTTCAATTCCGGCATCTTCTACGCGTTTCACCAGATATTCATCTATTTCCTGATTCGCCTCAATAAGAACTTCATCAGTTAAAGGATCGTGAATATCTTCAAGGGCAACACGTCCGAGAATACGATCACCGATCGGCTCAATAATTTCACCACCCTCTGTGAGAGATGAAACGACAAGACCATCAAGTGTTCCGCAATCAACTTCAGTAATTATAGCATCCTGAGCTACGTCAACCAGACGACGGGTTAAGTAACCGGAGTTTGCTGTTTTAAGAGCCGTATCCGCCAGACCTTTACGGGCACCATGAGTGGATATAAAGTATTGAAGAACTGTTAAGCCTTCACGGAAATTTGCGGTGATGGGTGTTTCAATAATTTCACCGGATGGTTTAGCCATCAAACCACGCATACCGGCAAGCTGACGAATCTGCTGAGCAGAACCTCGGGCACCGGAATCTGCCATCATGTGGATGGCATTGAACGACGAAGTTTCGATTTTACTTCCATCCCGAGCAGTGACAATCTCTTTTGAAAGGTTATCAAGCATCTCGGTTGCAATCTCTTCTGTAGCTTTCGCCCATATATCGATAACTTTGTTGTATCGTTCGCCGTCGGTAATGAGACCTTCGGTATATTGGTTCTGAATTTCAGTAACCTCTTCATGAGCTTTCTCGATTATTGCCGGTTTTCCTAAAGGGATAACCATATCATCGAGGCAGATTGAAATGCCGGCAAGATTTGCGTATTTGAAGCCGATCTCCTTGAGGCGGTCAGCTAAAAGTACGGTCTCTTTACTGTCTGACAGTCGGTAACAGGTGTCAACCAGATTTGAGAGTTCCTTTTTTGTCATTACTTTGTTAATTGCAGAAAAAGGAACAGCATCCGGTAAAACGTCACGCAAGAGAATACGCCCGGCAGTTGTGTCAATCATCTGTGTTTTTTCGTCTGTGACAAGGTTCTTCATACGAACCTTTATCATCGCCTGCATATCAATCTCACCCGCATCAAAAGCAATTCTTACCTCTTCAGGAGAGGAGAAGATGCCTGATGCGCATACTCCTTCGGAAAGCTCTTTTTCAGTAGGGCGGTAATACTCCCCCTTGGTATTGATTCGGTCTCGTGTCATGTAGTATGCACCAAGAACCATATCCTGCGAGGGGACAATAATAGGCTTGCCGCTTGCGGGGGAGAGTATGTTGTTGGTGGACATCATCAGAACGCGAGCTTCAACCTGGCTTTCGATAGAAAGCGGCAGATGTACAGCCATCTGATCACCGTCAAAGTCGGCATTGAATGCAGTACAGACGAGAGGGTGAAGCTGAATTGCTTTACCTTCGATAAGTACGGGTTCAAAAGCCTGAATCCCGAGACGGTGCAGCGTCGGTGCTCTGTTGAGCATAACCGGGTGCTCTTTTATGACTTCTTCAAGCACGTCCCAAACTTCCGGACGCTCTTTTTCCACCATCTTTTTAGCACTCTTGATTGTTGTAACCAGCCCACGCTCTTCAAGTTTGTTGTAAATAAAGGGCTTGAAAAGTTCCAAAGCCATTTTCTTTGGAAGACCGCACTGATGAAGTTTTAACTCAGGTCCAACTACAATTACGGAACGACCGGAATAATCAACACGCTTTCCGAGAAGGTTCTGGCGGAAACGCCCCGATTTACCCTTTAGCATATCGGAAAGTGATTTCAGTGGTCGTTTGTTCGGTCCTGCGATAGCCCGTCCGCGTCTACCGTTGTCAAAGAGTGCGTCAACCGCTTCCTGTAACATACGTTTTTCATTTCGGATTATAACTTCTGGGGCCTGAAGTTCGCATAATCTTTTCAAACGATTATTTCTGTTAATTACGCGACGATAGAGGTCGTTAAGATCTGATGTGGCAAAGCGTCCCCCGTCGAGAGGTACTAACGGTCTTAGCTCAGGCGGAAGTACCGGGATGCATTCCAGTATCATCCATTCCGGTTTGTTTCCGGAGTGACGGAATGCCTCAACCACTTTTAGTCTTTTAGCAGTCTTTTTACGTTTAGCTTCGCTTGTTGAATCGATCATTTCAGCGCGAAGTGATACAGCAAGCTCTTCGAGGTCAAGTGCTCGTAGACATTCGCGGATTGCTTCTGCACCCATGCCGCCCGAAAAAGCGTCCGTTCCGTAATCCTGCTGCATTTTAATATACTTGTCTTCTGACATCACCTCGCAGAATTGCATAGGTGTGTTCTTTGGATCAATAATAACAAACCCTTCAAAATAAAGGACTTTTTCCAGGTCTTTAAGAGTTATGTCAAGCAGGTTGCCAATACGCGAAGGGAGTGATTTAAGAAACCATATATGGGCAACCGGAGTAGCCAGGTCAATATGACCAAGGCGCTCACGACGAACTTTAGATGGTATAACTTCAACACCACACTTCTCACATATAATGCCACGATGCTTCATGCGTTTGTACTTACCGCAATTGCACTCATAATCTTTTGTAGGGCCAAATATTTTGGCACAAAAGAGTCCGTCACGCTCAGGTTTAAAGGTGCGATAATTTATGGTTTCCGGTTTTTTAACCTCGCCATGTGAACGCTCCCGAATTTTATCCGGGGATGAAATAGAAATCCGTATAGCTGAAAAGTGGAGTGGATCTTTTGGTTTATCAAAAAAGCTGAAATAATCTTCCACGATGCTCCTCCGTTTGTTTAGAGTACATTTAAGTATGGGGTGTAAGGCTATCTGTCGTTTCAGAACACCAGACACCCCCACACCTGTTTATTATTCTTCTTCACCTTCAAGTAAATCAACATCCAGGCAGAGTGACTGCAGCTCTTTTATAAGAACATTGAATGATTCCGGCAAGCCGGGTTCAAGAGTGTGCTTACCTTTAACGATAGCCTCGTACATACGTGTACGTCCGGAGACATCATCAGATTTTACAGTCAGGAACTCCTGTAGAGCATGGGCTGCGCCGTATGCTTCCATTGCCCAGACCTCCATCTCACCAAGTCGCTGTCCACCAAACTGAGCTTTACCACCCAATGGCTGCTGGGTTACAAGGCTGTAAGGTCCAATAGAACGGGCGTGGATTTTGTCATCTACAAGATGATGTAGTTTAAGAACATACATAACACCTACTGTTACTTTATTGTCAAACGGTACTCCTGTGCGACCGTCGAAAAGCTTAACCTGACCTGATGAGTGGAAATCAGCTTTATCAAGCATCGATTTGATCTGTGCTTCTGATGCCCCCTCGAAAACAGGAGATGCCATTGCTACACCTCGTTGAAGGCGTCTGGCAACTTTCAGCAGTTCCGTACGATCAAGAGTCTCAATAAAAGCACTCATCTCGGTTCCGTCATAGACTTCTTTAAGATATTTTTTCAGATTTTCTTCTGAGGTATGCTTTTCCAGCATATCTTCAATTTTCCATCCGATACCTTTTGCCGCCCAACCAAGGTGTGTTTCAAGAATCTGTCCCACGTTCATACGAGACGGTACACCGAGCGGGTTCAAGACTATTTCAACAGGGCGTCCGTCTTCCATATAGGGCATATCTTCTTCCGGAAGAATGCGGGAGACGACACCTTTGTTACCATGTCGCCCAGCCATCTTATCACCGACCTGCAGTTTGCGTTTGATGGAGATGTAAATCTTAACCATCTTGATTACGCCAGGGGGCAGATCGTCACCACGCTTCAGCTTTTGAATCTTGTCTTCAAAGACGTTATGAATAAGATCTATCTGTCGGTTAAGGGTTTCCATAATCTGGAAAACCTTATCATCAGTTTCAGCATCGTCACTGACAGATATTGTATTCCATACAGAGCTTGGAAGGTCTTGTAGGGATTCTTCAGTAATTTTCTTCCCTTTGGCAAGTATGAGGTTCCCTTTGCTATCTTCGAGTTTAACGGCAAGAGTTTTGCCAATCAAAAGTCTTTTAAGCTTTCCTATTGCTGAATCACGTATGATGCGAATTTCATCCTGCTCGTCCTTGCGGAGCTTGTCTTCTTCAGCTTTCTCTATAATTTCTGTTCGTGAGTCTTTGTCATTCCCCTTACGGGAGAAAATTTTAGCTCCAATGACAGTCCCCTCAACGCCAGGCGGTACAGTCAGTGATGTATCACGTACGTCTCCGGCTTTTTCTCCGAATATTGCACGGAGAAGCTTCTCTTCAGGTGAAAGTTGCGTTTCTCCCTTAGGAGTAATCTTGCCGACCAGAATATCCCCAGGCTTAACTTCAGCGCCAATGCGTATAATGCCTGACTCATCAAGATCCTTGAGGGTCTCCTCACCTAGATTCGGAATGTCGGAAGTTATCTCCTCCTTCCCAAGTTTTGTATCTCTGGCAACACATTCAAACTCTTCAATGTGGATGGAGGTATAGCGATCATCCTTGATAATCTTTTCAGAAATAAGAATGGAGTCTTCGTAGTTGTAGCCACCCCAGGGCATGAAGGCAACCACGATGTTCTGCCCAAGAGCGAGCTCTCCCATGTCAGTTGAAGGGCCGTCGGCAATAACAGCCCCACGCTTTACCTTGTCGCCGACTTTAACAACCGGTTTGTTGTTTATACAGGTGTTCTGGTTGGATCTGGCGAACTTTATAAGATTGTATATATCAACGCCTGTGCCGTTTTCATCTATTTCGTTTTCATCAATCTTTACCACTATTCTGGCGGCATCGACCGATTCAACTTCACCGTTATGTTTAGCTATAACTGAAACTCCGGAATCGCGTGCAACTATTCTCTCCATACCGGTGCCGACAAGCGGGGAGTCTGCACGCAGCAGAGGAACAGCCTGACGCTGCATATTTGACCCCATCAGCGCACGGTTGGCGTCGTCGTTTTCCAAAAATGGAATCAGAGCGGCAGCTACGGATACCAACTGGATAGGAGCAACGTCCATAAGAGCAATTTCATCGCGATGGACAAGAATAAATTCACCGCTTTTTCTGGCGGAGTTATAGTCATTTATAAAGCGCCCATCGGAGTCAATTTCAGCATTTGCCTGGGCTATTGCGTTACCCTCTTCTTCAAGAGCGGAGAAGTAGCGAACTTCGTTAGTAACCTTGCCATCCTGAACAATGCGATATGGAGTTTCAACAAAGCCGTGATCATTAATTCTCGCGTAGGTCGATAGTGAGGCTATAAGTCCAATGTTCGCCCCCTCAGGGGTCTCAATAGGACAGACACGACCATAATGAGTAGGATGAACGTCTCTAACCTCAAATCCGGCTCGCTCTCTGGTTAATCCGCCTGGTCCCAGAGCCGAAAGTCGGCGTTTATGAGTGACTTCAGAAAGCGGATTGGTCTGGTCCATAAACTGAGACAGCTGAGAGGAACCGAAAAACTCTTTTACAACAGCAGATACAGGCTTTGAGTTTATGAGATCATGTGGCATCAGGTTTTCAACTTCCTGAAGACTCATTCGCTCCTTAATTGCACGTTCCATACGGACGAGACCAATTCGGTACTGATTTTCCAGTAGCTCACCGACAGCACGAACCCTGCGGTTACCCAGGTGGTCGATATCGTCAATAGTACCGCGTCCGTTTTTAAGTTCTATAAGATATCTTACAATTTCAAGAATATCGTTCTTTACAGCAATTTTTATCTCAGTATTAAAAAGATCTTCAAAAATCATTCTATTGCGTCTAAGCGTTTCAATCATCCTGCGATTTTCGTCAAAGCCACCCATTTCGATTGCTTCAGTCAGTTTAATGCAGGATTTTGAGAGGTTGAATGTAGCAAATATCTCTTTCTGAAAGAAATCTGTATCACGTATCAGGTTATTAAGTTCCTGTAGCAGTTGATCTTTTAATTTATCGGAGATGTTCTGACCTGCTTCACTCTTTAAAAGTGTTTTAGTCAGATCAGACGGAAGTTTCATCATAAGATACTGTGAGAATGAGTTGCTTGTATCAACCAGTTTACTTAGAAGAGCTTCAAAGGTAGTTACATCCTCGCTACTCAACATGGTAGGAGCATTTAAAACAAGGCAGTCCTGCCAGACTTTAAGACCAAGCTTATAGTTTAATTTAAGGCGTCCAACTGCTGAAAGGTCATATCGCTCAGGATTAAAGAAAAGGTTATCGAAAAGCGCCAGGGAACTCTTAAGAGTTGGAGGGTCACCTGGTCGAAGTCTTCTATAGATTTCAATCAAACCATCGTCGCTCGAGTTAATTTTATCAATCAGCAGGGTGTCGCGGAAAGATGAGGTTATATGAAGATTGTCGATAAATAACGCACGGAAACTGGTGACTCCGCGAGCTTTTATCTCTTCAAAACGATCAACAGTAATTTCGTCATTACATTCAACAATTATTTCACCTGTTGTGGGATCGACAATGTCAGCTGAAGCATAACGCCCCACAATGTCTTCAATTGTTGTAGGCACAGATTTAATATTGTGCTCCTGCAACTTTTTAATCGAAGATTTTGTGTATTTACGATTCGCTTTTACCAGTACTTCACCGGTAGTAGTATCAGTAACGTCTATGATTGCTTTTTGCAGTGTAAGTAGTTCAGGCTCTATGCTTTTGGTTAGAGAGTCCGAAGCAATGTAAATTTCTTCATTTTTATAATAATAATTCAGTAGCTGCTCTGCCGAATATCCAAGAGCTTTTAAAAGAACTGTTGCCGGCATTTTTCTGCGCCGGTCGATTCGTACATACAAAATATCTTTGTGATCAAACTCAAAGTCCAGCCAGGAGCCACGGTATGGTATAACTCTCGCCGAGTAAAGAACCTTGCCGCTTGAGTGCGTCTTGCCTTTGTCGTGATCAAAAAATACGCCCGGTGAACGGTGTAGCTGGCTAACAATTACCCGTTCAGTCCCGTTGATAATGAAAGTTCCATTATCTGTCATCAGCGGGATCTCGCCAAAATAGACCTCTTGCTCTTTTATGTCCTTTATTGCCTTGACAGATGAGTCTTTACCGCCATCCCAGATAACAAGACGTACTTTAACTTTCATTGGGGCGGCGTATGTCATGCCGCGCTGGTGACATTCATCTACATCGTACTTAGGTTTATTCAAGGAGTACGATACGTATTCAAGGGAAGCACTTTCGCTAAAATCCTTGATCGGGAAAACGCTTTTAAATACGGCTTCAAGACCGCTATTCACTCGCGATTCAGATGTAGCTTCCTGTTGCAAGAAGCGTCTGTATGAATCCTTCTGAATATCAATCAGGTTTGGTATTTCTATTATGTTCTTTATCTTGGCAAAGTTTTTACGCAAGAGGTGATTATTGGCAATAGAATAAGCCATGGCTTCTCCTTTGGCGGGTATCGTAACTTGTATACAGAGTGAGCAACTAACTGGAATAACTGAGTTAAATATGTGCTATTCAGTGCCTAAACAGCACAAGCCAAGGCCGCTCATGGCGACCTTGGCTCTGATAAAGACGACAATTACCGCTACTATTTGATAGATGCTTCTGCGCCAGCTTCTACAAGCTGCTTAACTGCTTCTTCAGCTTCGGCTTTGGATACACCGGTTTTTACAGTGCCAGGTGCTCCATCGACAACATCCTTAGCTTCTTTCAAGCCAAGGCTTGTAAGAGCGCGTACAACTTTAATGACATTGATTTTGTTAGCACCGGCTGCTTTGAGTATTACGTCAAATTCTGTCTGTTCTTCAGCGGCTTCAGCAGCAACTGCAGGGCCGGCAGCAGCAACAGCAACCGGAGCAGCTGCGGATACGCCGAATTTCTCTTCAAGTTCTTTAACAAGTTCAGCAAGGTCAAGAACAGTCATCTTTTCGATAAAGCTGATTACATCTTCTTTGGTAATAGACATTTGGTAAATCCTCCGAAATTATTTTGATAAATATTTATTGGTTTGCTTAGCTGTTTAGTTTCCTGATTTCTGCACACGAATTGCGTCTAAAACGCGTACAAGCGATCCAGGCAATGCGGCGAGAACGCCAACAAAGTTCGTTGCAGGCGCCTGCATTGATCCGAGCATTTTGCCGATGAGAACCTCACGCGAGGGCAGATCAGCCAATGCTTGAATCTGCTTGATGTCAAGCAGTTTGCCACTTAGTACGGCGGCTTTAAGTACAAATTTACCTTGTGGATCTTTTGCAAATTTGTGGAGTACTTTTGCTGCGTTTGCCGGGTCATCATAGCTGATGGCAACAGAAGTTGGTCCGGTAAGGAACGGGCTTATGCACTCAACCTCAGTACCTTTGGCAGCCAGATCGAACAAAGTGTTTTTAAATACTTTGTATTCAACTGACGCGGCTCGAAGCTCGTTTCGGAGCGTTGTTGCCTGCCCTACGTTCATCCCGCGAAAATCTGCGAGAAAAACGGCTTTGGCGCGTGTCAGTCGCTCATGCATCTCGTTGACTAGTTCTTGTTTGCTGTTCTTGTTCAAGCGACTTCCTCCTTTCTTTTGGTATATGGGGCTATGCCCCGGCCAAAGTCAGGAAACGCAATTAAAGCTGCGATACCCAAGTCTCGGCAGGTCCGTATTTACGGATTAAGCGCCAGCACATTGCGCCTGCTGTCATTGACTTTGGCTGATTTGAAATGTTTTTATATCTGTGCAGTTACATCGCTAACATCAAGATTAAGGCCGGGACCCATCGTGGAAGAGAGCGAAATCTTTTTGATGTATGTGCCTTTGGCTGCAGAAGGCTTAGCCTTTACCAGAGCCTCGACAAGAGCAAGAAGATTGCCTTTGAGCATTTCAGAGTCAAAAGATACCTTCCCTACCGGAGCGTGGATGATACCGGCTTTTTCGACACGGAATTCAACTTTACCTGCTTTTGATTCTTTAACAGCTTTGCCGACCTCAAAAGTTACAGTACCTACTTTCGGGTTTGGCATTAAGCCACGAGGTCCAAGCAGCTTACCAATCTTTCCTACAACTCCCATCATATCAGGAGTTGCAATAGCGGTATCAAAATCAAACCAGCCAGCCTGAATCTTTGCAACCAGATCATCAGCGCCGACGTAATCGGCACCTGCGTCAAGTGCTTCCTTCTCTTTTTCGCCTTTAGCAAAAACAAGTACGCGAACATTCTTGCCAAGTCCGTTTGGAAGAACTACAGCTCCTCTAACCATCTGGTCGGCGTGCCTTGGATCCACGCCTAATTTAACTGCGACATCTACAGTCTCATCAAATTTTGCATAAGCGGCCTGTTTTACAACGTCAACGGCAGTTCCAAGCTGGTAAACCTTGTTCCTGTCTATTTTTGACATTGCCTCAGAATGTTTCTTTGCGCTTTTTGACATGATACAACCTCTCTATGGATCTTGATTATTATATAGTGTTACGCTTAAACAATATCAACGCCCATCGACCGGGCTGTACCTATGACTGTTCTCATGGCTGCCTCTAGTGAAGCGGCGTTAAGATCAGGCATCTTTTTCTTTGCTATCTCCTCAACCTGAGCTTTTGTTAGTTTGCCAACTTTTGTTTTATTTGGTACAGGCGAGCCGCTCTTTAGATCAAGCGCTTTCTTTATTAGCACCGGAACCGGAGGTGTCTTTGTGATGAAAGTAAACGATCTGTCTGCGTATACAGTAATAACAACTGGTGTAATCGTTCCCTCGTCGGCTTGTGTCTTGGCGTTGAATGCTTTGCAGAATTCCATAATGTTAACGCCATGCTGTCCAAGCGCAGGTCCAATTGGCGGTGAAGGGTTAGCTTTGCCCGCAGGTACTTGTAATTTAATGTATCCGGTTATCTTCTTTGCCATAAAATGCTCCTATGAAAGAATTCTACTCCTCTTGATTTTGGTGTTACTTTTATGCATCTTTTATTACGAAGTTTGAGAAGTCCTCAAACACCCATCTGTTCTTCAACGTCAGGTAGATGATGCCCAGTAGT
>JAQUHA010000003.1 GCA_028683855.1 Desulfuromonadaceae bacterium | reverse complement strand
GGCAGAGGTATACTTCAACGGACTACTTGAACAAGCTGATCTTTCAAAGAACAAGGGGCATTCAACTGGGCTGAACCAAACTTAATTTCATCATTTTTCTGTCTTGACAACCGTCAGTACCTTACCTTAAAGGGGTTTACAGAGTAAGGCTTGCCAATAATGGTGCCAAGGCTCTTGAGCTGGTTGCCTCGGTGCCGCCTGACCTGATTCTTCTGGATATTCTTATGCCTGATATGGATGGTTACGAGGTTTGCAGGCGGCTTAAGGAGAACAGTGAAACCAGCCATATACCGATTATTTTTCTTACATCAAAAACTGAGAGCAGGGATGAAATAAAAGGTTTTGAGCTTGGTGCGGTTGATTATATTACAAAGCCGATAAGCCCCTCAAAACTTATGGCAAGGGTGAAAACTCATTTGACACTCAAGGGGGCAGCCGATTTTTTAAGGGACAAAAATGAATATCTCGAACAGAGGGTGCAGGAGCGAACGGCTGAACTCCTGGATGCCAATGCACGTTTACTTCAATCTCAGAAGATGGAGGCGGTAGGGCAGCTGGCAGGGGGGCTGGCGCATGATTTCAATAACATACTCAGTATAATTAACGGCTATTCAACGCTTATTGAAGAAGAGATAGTGAGAGATCAACACTTGAAATCATACTGCAGAAAAATTCTTTCAGCATCAAGAAGAGGGGCTGATTTGACTCAAAGCATTCTTGCCTTCAGTCGCACTCAGGTGATGAAGCCGCAGAGTCAGAACCTGAACTGGATTATTTCAAAAGTCGGTAAAATTATAGAGAAGATAATTGATGCAAACATAAAATATAAGGCGTTGGTTAAGGTAGTGTCACTTCCGGTTCATGTTGATGCCGGTCAGATTGAACAGGTTCTTATCAATCTATGTAATAACGCCTGTGATGCAATGCCTGCTGGTGGCGAGTTGACCATAACAACGGATATGGTACTTGTAGATGCAGATTTTATATCTGCCAATCATCTCTGTAAGTCTGGAAGATACGCTGTAATAAAGGTCTCCGACACAGGTATCGGTATGGATGAACCTACAAGGCTTAAGATATTCGAACCTTTTTTTACCACCAAGGAGGTTGGCAAAGGGACCGGTCTTGGACTGGCGATGGTGCATGGAATAATTGAACAGCATGGTGGTTGTGTTGATGTTCTAACTGCGCCGGGGGAGGGATCACTATTTAATGTATATATCCCCCTTGTCGAACAGGAAACCTGTGAGAGTGATTTGACTGCTGTTGTTAAGAGTGAGGTGACTGGCGGCAGCGAAACACTCCTGGTTGCTGAAGATGATGCAGAATTACTTGAGTTTATGAGCGAAATTCTGACAAGGCGCGGCTATAAAGTGATTCTTGCTATGGATGGTGCAGAGGCGGTTGAGCAGTTCAGAAAAAACTCTGAAGAAATCAGGTTGATTATAATGGATATACTGATGCCGCATAAAAGCGGTAAACAGGCTTGTGATGAAATCAGAAAGATAGCGCACGATGTAAAAGTGCTTTTCAGCAGTGGTTATGGTGCGAAAGTAATTGAGCAACAGGGGCTGGTTCTGGAGTCTCTGGATTTTATTGCAAAGCCTATTCAGCCAGCTGAACTTTTACCGAAGATAAGGGAGATGCTGGACAGGTGACAGCCAGCGTGTACTATCGTTTGTGTAAATGCTCAAATTCGGTAAAATCACCCCAAGGAGGGATACCGATGATATGGACTGCTGTGCCGATCAGAGACTGGAAATCGGCATTGAATCAATTCAGCATCCTGTTTGAAGATAGAATGCCCCACCAATAAAACTTTTGGCGTTGAACTGATATTTCGGTATTTTGGGTTGAAATTTACGGAATTATAGATATAGTTGCAATTCTAAAAATCTGTTTTATAAATTGTCGCAAGTGAAACAAAATTGCTCATACGGACAAAGAAATATCCTCACGACAGTAACCACCGTCGACTCTGATTTTTATTAGAGACCACATAAACCGGAGTTATTTGATTTTTAATACGCTTATTTTATTGGGGGTCACCTTGAACGTGTTAATCATAGCTCCCTCAAAATCATGCGGTATGTTCAAAAAAATATGCAGCTATCTTCTGACTTCTGTCCTTTTGATTATAATCATTTCAACTGCTGCTCATTGTGGCAGCGATAACTTTCTAACTCCGGAAGAACATAGTTGGCTCAATGAAAACAAGTCCCGTATCGTCCTGGCTGTCGAAACGGGATATCCACCCTTCGTATTTCTCGATTCAAACGGCAAACCATCCGGCCTCGCTCACGATTATCTGCTCCAGCTTGAATCCAAACTCGGGATTCGTTTCTCACAGAAACAATTCTCAACTCTGGATGAAATTTTCTCAAACGTTCGCAGTGGTAAAGTCCAGATTGTCAACGCCGTAACAAAAACCCCCGCCAGATCAGAATTCCTCTCTTTCACAGAACCATTCATCTCGGTGCCTAACGTTATCGTAGTGCGCAAAGAACGAACCGGCAATATGCTTGAAAATGACCTCTCTGGCTTGAAGGTGTCACTTGTAAAAAGCTATGCCATCACGGAGCACCTTTCAAAAGCAGGAACCGGTATAGCAGCAGACATTGTTCCCAATGATCTCACCGCGATACTGAACGTATCTTTTGGACAATCGGACGCTGCAGTCATCGATCTTGCTACAGCAACCTGGCTGATATCTCAGAAGGGTATTACAAACCTGCGTGTGGCAGGTGAAACGTCCCAAAACATACAGCTTTCGATGGCTGTTCCTAATTCCGAGCCTATTCTACGTAGCATTGTTCAGAAGGGGCTTAATGCAATCACGGATACCGATCGGCGCAAAATTCAGGACAAGTGGACCAACTCCACCCAAAAGGATATTTTTTCTGATTGGCGTATTTGGGCTATCGTTGGCAGTGCACTTTTTGTAATCTGTTTGCTGATAATCGGAAGCGTTATCTGGAACAAAATGCTTCGGAGGCAGGTTGCGCTTCAAACCGGTGAACTGGCTAAAGAACAGGAGGCTTTGTGCCAAAGTGAAGCGTATAACCGGATGCTCTTCAACCTGTCGCCGATTGGTCTGGCACTTACTCGACTGGACGGTAAACTGTTAGATGTAAATCAGGCGTACGTCGACATTATCGGCAGAACTGTTGATGAAACTTTTAATCTGACTTACTGGGATATAACGCCTAAAAAATATGCTTTTCAGGAACAGGAACAGTTGACGGCGCTTAAGACGATGGGTGAGTACGGTCCGTATGAAAAAGAATATATCCACAAGGATGGACACCTTGTTCCTGTCCGACTGCAGGGTTTGCTGATAGAACGTAACGGCGAAGAATATATATGGTCAAGCGTGGAAGACATCACCAACCGGAAAACCATCGAGAGTGTCCAGACGTTCATATCTGAACGTGGCTGGTGTTCACGGGAAGAAGGATTTTTCCCTGCACTGGCGCGCTTTCTGTCTGAGACTCTGTCGATGGAGTTTGTCTGCATCGACCGCCTGACCGGCGACGGACATATAGCGCGTACCGTGGCGGTCTATCACAACGGCAAGTTCGAGGACAATGTCGAATATGCCCTGAAAGACACACCGTGCGGTGATGTGGTGGGGAAAACCATCTGCTGTTTCCCGCGCGATGTCGCCAATCTGTTCCCCAACGATCCGGTGTTGCGGGAAATTGAAGCCGAAAGCTACGCCGGCATCACTCTGTGGGGGAACAACGAGGAACCGATCGGCCTGATCGCAGTCATCGGCGAAAAACCATTTGCCAATCAGCATCTGGTGGAAACGGTGCTACAGTACGTTGCTCAACGTGCCGCCGGTGAGCTGGAGCGGCAACTGGCTGATGAAGCGCTGCACGAGAGCGAGGCGCTTTTCAGAAGTTATTACGAACTCGGCCTCATTGGCATGGCAATTACGTCCTTGGAGAAAGGATGGATTCAGTGCAACAGCTGTTTGTGCTCAATGCTGGGCTACTCGCAGGAGGAACTCTCAAACAAGAGCTGGGTGGATTTGACGTATCCCGATGATCTCGCTACAGCTGAGGCTTACTTTCAGGGAGTGCTTCGTGGAGAGATCGATGGTTATCAGATGGAGAAGCGATTCATACGGAAAGATGGCGTGATTGTACAAACAGATCTCTCTGTCAGGTGCGTACGAAACGAGGATGGCTCGCCCAGACATTTTGTAGCGATGATTAAGGACATCACCCGGCAAAAAAGAGAAGAGAAACTGGCAGCAGCCAGGCTGTACCTTATCGAATACTCCCTTTCACACACTCTGGATGAACTACTCACCGAAACCCTTGATCAGATAGAAGATTTAACCGGCAGCCTGATCGGATTCTTCCATCTGCTGCAGGAAGATCAGCGCACCCTGACGCTGCATGCCTGGTCTACCCGGACCGCCAAAGATTTCTGCAAGGCAGAAGGCAGCGGCAGTCATTATGACATTGAAAAGGCCGGAGTATGGGTTGACTGCATCCTCCAGCGGCAACCGGTCATCCACAACGATTACGCATCACTGCCCCACCGCAAGGGGATGCCACCAGGTCACGCAACGGTGATCCGGGAACTGGCCGTACCGATCTTTCGCTCCGACAAGATAATGGGGATTTTAGGCATCGGCAACAAAGATACGGAATACACTGAAGAGGATGTGCAGATTGCCTCCCGCTTTGCAGACCTGGCTTGGGACATTGCCGAGCGTAGGCAAATGCAGGATTCATTAAATGAAAGCAACGATTTAATAACCATTGCATTCAATAGTGCGCCGATTATGATCACTGTTAGCAGCATAGAGGACGGCACCTATCTGGATGTTAATCAGCAGTTCCTGAATATTTCCGGATTCAGTCGGGAAGAGGTTATCGGTAAGACATCCGTTGAGCTTGGCTGGATTTCAGAAGCTGACAGGATGCAGCTAAAAGAAAGCATTCAGCAACAGGGTAGGATACATGGTCAAGAATTCACTCGACACTCTAAGTCAGGGCAGACTAGGCTATGCAAATACTGGGGCGAGATTTTATCGGTAGCCGGGCAAAAACGCCTTCTCTCTATCGCCCTTGACATAACAGAACAACACAAGGCTGAACAGCACCTACGGCAGGCTCAGAAGATGGAATCGATAGGAAGCCTGGCTGGTGGCGTGGCTCATGACTTCAACAACCTGCTGACGGTTATTATGGGACACGTTCATCTTGGTCTCATGGAGTCGGATACGAATCACCCCGTCTGTGAACGTCTTACAGAAATCATGAAGACGGCAGAACGATCAGCCGATCTTACCAGACAACTACTGGCATTTGCCAGAAAACAGGCCATTGCACCAAAAGACATAGACCTGAATGAAGTTATCGATGGAATGCTCAAGATGTTGCTGCGACTCATTGGGGAGGATATTCAACTGACATGGCAACCTGCTCCAGATCTGTGGCATATAAAGGCGGACCCAAGCCAGATAGATCAAATTCTTGCCAATCTCTGTGTCAATGCCAGGGATGCCATCAACGGCACCGGGCGAATCACTATTGAGACCCGGAACAATGCTGTCGATTCCAGCTATTGTGAAGAAAACCCGGAAGCGGTTCCCGGTGATTACGTGCATTTGATCGTCAGTGACGACGGTAGCGGTATGGATAAGGAAACCATGACCCGTGTATTTGAGCCATTTTTCACGACTAAAGGTGTCGGTGAGGGCACTGGACTTGGGTTGGCCACCGTGTACGGTATTGTCAAACAGAACAACGGGTTCATAAATATCTACAGTGAACCTGGAAAGGGCACAACCTTTACAATTCATCTCCCACGACTGGAGGAGAAGAGTCAAAAAGCTCCGACTGAAGCAAAGAGCGCACCATTACCAAAAGGTCAGGAGACGATCCTGTTAGTGGAAGACGAACCGGCTATATTGCAAATAACCTCGCTATTGCTCGGTAAGCAGGGCTATACCTTACTGACTGCAGGAACACCTGACGAAGCCATGCGCCTTGCAAATGAATATGCTGGAGAGATCAATCTACTCATAACCGACGTGATAATGCCGGAGATGAACGGCAAGGAGTTGGCTAACAGACTTCAGTCCCTAAACCCGCAACTCAAGTGTCTCTATATGTCGGGATACACTGCCGATGCTATCGCTCAACATGGTGTGCTTGATGAAGGTATTTATTTTATCCAGAAGCCGTTTTCATTGCCGAATCTGTCGACCAAGGTCAGGGAAGTATTGGATAGCAAGCCTGAAACGACTTAACTTTACAATGAACAACCGAAAAGTCATTTACACATTCTGGTTGACAGGACCTGACAGCCTGATAAATCGGCTTCTTTGATTCATCATTTTTCTTCAAGTCTGTTTTAGTCTGCATATTTGAAAAGAGTCAGCGACCTT
The DNA here is from genome assembly GCA_028683855.1 of Desulfuromonadaceae bacterium. GTDB lineage: Bacteria > Desulfobacterota > Desulfuromonadia > Geobacterales > Pseudopelobacteraceae > JACRCG01. The sequence continues at coordinate 146,620 of JAQUHA010000003.1, read as the reverse complement.
TTCGGGTAACACAGGGTTGTTTATACAGGGAAACTAATGGATTCGAATTACAGTGATTTCCGGTTCAGCGCTTTTGTGCAAAATGCGAATGATGTTTTCTATATACTGACTGCGGATAGTTTTCTTACATATATTTCTCCTAACTCTCTTAATATACTGGGATATACAGGTTCAGATCTTCTTGGCGACTCTTTTATTCAGCTGATTCACCCTGATTATACTCTGCAGTTTGACGCTCATCTCCGTGAAGTTGTCGATACAGGTGTCACTAAAGCCGGTATTGAATATCGACTGCTTCACAGGGATGGCAGTTGGCGTTGGCACGTTTTTAACGCTTCGCGGATTCTGGACCCGGAGAGTGGAGAGCCTTTTTTTCTCGGCATAACACGCGATATTACTCCGAATAAAGATGCTGAAGATACTCTAAGGGAGAGCGAGAATAAATACCGTCTGCTTCTTGCCGGATCATCAGATGCAATATTTGCGTTCACATCGGAAGGGCGGTACATATTTGCCAATGAGTCTTTTTCAAGAGGGGTAGGGAAGTCGCTCGATGAGATTATCGGCAGAACTATATGGGATGTATTTCCAAAAGATGAAGCTGATAAACGCTTTGCTTTTCTGAGTAAATGCTTTATTAGCGGAAATGTAGAGATACTTGAGGTCTGCATTCCTACTCCTGCCGGTAACCGTTACCACATGACTACAATTACTCCGATCAAGGATGAATATGGAGAAAGTCTTTCCGCTATCTGTTCTGCGAGAGATATAACTAATTTAAAAAACACGGAAAATTCTCTTAGGGAGATGACCGCTACACTTGAGAGTCAGAAACGTGAGCTGAAAGAATCCTACAGCCTGCTTTCAGTCGCTAAAGAGGAGGCTGATGCTGCAAACAGGGCTAAAAGCGACTTTCTGGCAAATATGAGCCATGAAATCCGAACACCGATGAACGCAATAATCGGTATGTCGCATCTCGTTATGCGGACTGAACTTACAGATGCTCAGCGGGAGTATATTAAAAAGATACATACTTCCGGGAATAATCTGCTCGGAATAATCAACAATATTCTCGATCTTTCCAAAATAGAGTCGGGCAAGATGACGCTTGATTCCACTGAATTTATGCTGGAATGGGTTTTCGAGAATGTTATAGATCTTATTTCTGAAAAAGCTGCCGCAAAGAACCTCGAACTGACAATCAACATCCAGGATGATGTGCCGCAATCCCTTGTCGGTGATTCTCTCCGTATGGGGCAGATACTGATTAATTACGCATACAACGCCGTTAAGTTTACCAATGAGGGTTCGATAAGTTTTAATGTAAAGGTTCTGGAGTTTAAAGAACAGGAGGTAATGCTTCATTTTGCGGTGCAGGATACCGGTATAGGTCTGACTGAAGAGCAGAAACTGCGGCTTTTTCAGAACTTTAATCAGGCGGACAGCTCAATTACTCGCAAATATGGGGGAACCGGTCTTGGGCTTGCAATCTCCAGGCAGTTTTCAGAAATGATGGGGGGGGAGGTCGGAGTAGATTCCGAGCCGGGCAAAGGCTCTACCTTCTGGTTTACAGCCCGGCTTGGCGTAGGTTCCGAGAAACAGTACAGAGTTATAGCTGAAGTTGGTGACGAGGATTTGTCATCTCTTTTCGGATCTGAGATTCTTCTTGTTGAAGATAATGATTATAATCAGGAAGTTGCTACTGAATTATTGAAGCTTGCCGGTTGCAGTGTTGATCTTGCCGGTAATGGGGAGATAGCAGTCAGAAAGGTTCAGGAGAAACAGTACGACATTGTTTTCATGGATATGCAGATGCCTGTAATGGATGGTCTGACTGCAACGGCATTAATTCGTAAACTCCCGTTCTGCAAAGAGCTGCCGATTGTTGCGATGACCGCAAACGCCATGAGGAGCGACCGTGACAAATGTATTAAGGCTGGGATGGATGATTATGTTACCAAGCCTATTGACCCTTCCAGATTATGGGAAACACTTCTTAAATGGATAAAACCGCACTCAATAATAGATGAAGCAGCAGCCTCAACCGATGTTGAAGTTCTGCCTGTATCCCTTCCTGCCGGAATAAAGGGTGTCGATATTGAATCAGGTCTCTCACGTGTATTAGGGAATAGCGGATTGTATCTGTCTCTTCTTAAAAAATTCATGTATGGGAATCGTGAAACCGCCATTAACATTCGCACTGCCATTGAATCTGGCGATTTTGTAACAGCAGAGAGAATCGCGCACACTCTTAAGGGGGTATCAGCCGGGCTTGGAGCTATGCATCTGTATGAATTATCTGCACTTCTTGAATCCGCATTTCGTCAAAACAGAAGTTCTGCCGAGCTTCTTGAACTTTTGAAACCTCTTGAAGCAGTTCTTGACGAGATTATCGGCACTATGATGAATGAACCTGCACTGCAGGAAACCGAAAAAGTTCCGGTAGTTGTAGATATGAAGAAACTGGACGGGATATGCCGCCGGCTTAAAACTCTGCTGGAATATAACGATTCCGAATCTGTTGATTTAATAGAGAAAAATGCGGAACTTCTGAAAGCGGCATTTACAGATAACTACAAGGATATAGAGTCTGCGATTGCTACTTTTGATTTTGACAAGGTACTTTCAGCTCTAAACTCTGCTATGCAGCAATCTGATTTGACACAAAGAGAGCAGGTATAACGTGGATGAATTTCAAAATACTGCATCTGAATACGTGGATAATAAAGATAGGTTGGAGAGGGGAGTAAAAACTTTTGGAACTTGAACAGAGAGCTGAACAGGGGTATCAGATTTACCCCCGTTCAGCTCTCTGTTTCTCTATGGTTTATAAACTTTCAGAAGAGCCTGTGCCATTTCGGCAGGACTCTCAGCCACGCTTATTCCGCACTCTCTTAAAACCGCCACTTTTTCAGTTGCAGTCCCCTTGCCCCCCGAAATAATTGCTCCGGCGTGCCCCATACGCTTGCCGGGTGGGGCTGTAATTCCGGCTATGTAGGCAGCCACTGGTTTTGTCATGTAATCTCTTACGAAACGTGCAGCTTCTTCCTCCGAACTGCCACCAATCTCACCTATCATAATTACTGCATCAGTATCAGTATCTGCCTGAAACAGCCTGAGAACATCCAGATGGTTTGTCCCGTTAACCGGATCGCCGCCAATGCCGACACAGGTTGACTGTCCCATGCCAAGGCTTGTAAGCTGCCAGACCGCTTCGTATGTCAGTGTGCCTGAACGTGAAACCACTCCGATTCTACCCGGTTTGTGAATATATCCGGGCATAATGCCGATTTTACACTCTCCCGGAGTAATTATGCCGGGGCAGTTAGGGCCGATGAGTCTGGTCTTTTTGCCCCGCATGAAATGTTTTACCTTAACCATATCAAGAACAGGAATTCCTTCCGTTATGCAGCATACCATATCTATCCCTGCATCAACCGCCTCCATAATCGAATCAGCGGCAAAAGGTGGCGGCACATATATTACTGATGCTGTCGCACCGGTTTTTTCAACAGCCTCCTTCACGGTATCAAATACAGGAAACCCGTCTATACTGCTCCCCCCTTTACCCGGAGTTACGCCTCCGACCATCTGAGTGCCATATTCCCGTGCGCCCTGAGCGTGAAAAAGTCCGGTTGCGCCTGTAATACCCTGTGTAATAACCTTTGTATTTTTGTCGATTAGAATACTCATTAGTTGGCTCCTTTTACGGCGTTGACAATTTTTTGTGCCGCATCAGCCATACCTTCGGCAGCGACAATGTCCAGTCCGCTTTCAGCCAGGATCTTTTTACCCTGCTCTACGTTTGTCCCTTCAAGCCTTACGACAAGCGGCACACTCAAGGCTACCTGTCTTGCAGCGGCAACTACTCCTGTGGCGATAATGTCACATTTCATTATGCCGCCGAAGATGTTGACCAGAATACCCTTAACTTTCCTGTCCGAGAGGATTATTTTAAACGCCTCTGTAACACGTTCAATGGTTGCTCCGCCGCCAACATCCAGGAAGTTTGCAGGATCGCCTCCGTAATGTTTTATAATATCCATAGTTGCCATAGCCAGCCCTGCACCGTTAACCAGACAGCCGATATTGCCGTCAAGCGAAATATATGAGAGTTCAAACTGAGAAGCCTCTATCTCTTTAGGGTCCTCCTCATCATAGTCACGCATATCTGCAATTTTTGAATGCCTGAAGAGTGCGTTATCGTCAAATCCGAATTTGGCATCAAGCGCAATGAGATTGCCTTCAACAGTTACCACCAGAGGGTTTATCTCAAGCATGGAACAGTCACAGGCAATGAAGGTGTTGTAAAGACCCTCTAGGGTTGCCGTCGCTCTACCGACGAGTTTGCCGGTAAGCCCGAGTTTGGAGGCGATATTACGACACTGAAAGGCTGTAAGACCTACCAGTGGATCAACAGTTTCAACAAATATTTTTTCAGGCGAATTTACGGCAACCTCCTCAATATCCATCCCCCCCTCTGTTGATGCCATAACAGTAACCTTGGAGGTTGCACGATCTACGAGAAGGCTGACATAAAGCTCGTTTGCTATGTTGCACCCTTTTTCAACAAGTACCCGCGTTACCAGCTTCCCTTCAGCCCCTGTCTGATGAGTACGAAGAATCATGCCGAGCATTTCACGGGATATATTGCGAACCTCATCAGGGGTATGAGCCAGTTTGACTCCGCCACCCTTTCCCCTGCCACCTGCGTGTATCTGAGCTTTTACTACCCAGGGACCGTCACCGAGCCGTTTTGCCCACTCGCGTGCACCGGCGCTGTTGTAGGCTACATGTCCATCAGGAACGTGTACGCCAAACTTCCGTAAAATTGCCTTTGCCTGATACTCATGGATATTCATGAAAAGCTCCCGTTCTGATATTCTGTATACCGCTTGGTTTCAAAGTATAAGAGTTATTATCACTTATGCAATTATTTTCTATGCTTAAATCAGATAAAAACCCGGTTATATTTTATGGTAATACCAATTAGTACTTTGAATATACAAAGTCAACAATTTTTAGTGATATGAAAATAAATGGTGGTTGAAATTATTATAAATAAAATAATGGCAATTCTAATTAAGGCTTATTTCCCGTGTTAATTCATCTGTTTTACTGGTATAACGCTCGATAAATTTCATTCGGCAGCAACCGTAAAAATGTCAAATTCTCAGGATAGTCAAAATTACATGGAAATCATCGACAATATCACCACCCTCCTGGGCCCATACGCGTACTCGTGAAAGTTACAGTGCAAAACGGTTACAACCCGAACTTGCAGCAGATGGCTTTATCGTTGGTCGTGATCAGATCGCCCGCTTACGTAGAGAGTTGGGAGTGCGTTGTCGGCAGAAGCGCAAATTCAAAGCAACAACTAACTCGAACCATAACCTGCCTGTGGCAGAGAACCTTCTGGATCAAACTTTTACGCCAAGAGCACCAAATGAGGTCTGGGTTACTGACATTACCTACATCCCGACCGGGGAAGGCTGGCTTTATCTGGCCGGTGTGAAGGATGTATTTACCTGTGAAATAGTTGGTTACTCAATGTCTAATCGAATGAAACAGGAGTTAACAGGTAAAGCTCTTTTCCGAGCGGCACAGCAAAAAAAGACCTGCTGCCGGACTGATTCATCATTACGACCGAGGCAGCCAATACTGTGCTCACTATTACCGCAAACTTCTGAAACAGTTCAAAATGAAAGCGTCAATGTCGCGCAAGGGAAACTGCTACGACAATGCGCCGATGGAAAGCTTCTGGGGCAGCCTCAAAAACGAACTTGTGCATCACTGCCGTTATGAGACCAGAGATGAAGCAAAAGTTTCTATCCGAGAATACATAGAAATATTTTACAACCGCCAAAGGCGATATTCCCGACTTGGGTTATGTGGCTCCAGCAAAATTTGCACAGAATTACTATAAACAAAAGCAAGTCACTTGAGTTAGGAGTGTCTACTGTTGACAGGATACGTCAGGGATAACTGGTCTGGATCATATACACGATAGCAAAACTTCAAAAACAGGGGTAGGCACCTTATTACCCTATTGACTACTGACAAGCCATATCAGTTTTTTATTTGCAAACATCATTTCATAATTAAAAAATAAATTCGAAAGTTTTGGTGTGATTTTGATTAATCAAGTAAATAGGTATCTTAGATATAGTAATTGCAGGCGAAATTATTTGCAATAAACAGCTTCTGCAGAGTTGAATCTATATGACGTTGTTCTGCATGGTATTAAATGTGTTATATCTATAACCTGCTGTTTTGCTTCAACTGATTTGACAAAAGTAAGCTGTGTGAGTTGAAAAACATTGCTTGAAAACTGGTTGTAAAGTTCACTGAAACCATACTGCTATTGACACGGGCTTAATGTCAAAGTATTATCAGAACGTTTTTATGGCGTGATAAATGTTATTAGTTTTTATAATTATATATGGGCAATTTGTAAAGAGGCAAAAATCTTTAAGGTGTATACAAAAAGGCTTTGTTTAAAAAACTGAGTTAAACCTGCTCATCTGCATCGGTTAAAAAATGGGGGACAATAAATGACAATTGCAAATCAGTGTAAATTTTTTGGTCATATTATATCAATTGAAAAAGCCCTAGCGATAAGAAACGCTGCTAAGCCCGGAACGAGAAATTCACTCGCCTTTGAATGTTTGAAGTGCGGCAAGCCGGTTCGTCCGCATATCGCAGGAGACAGGTGTGTCGCCCATTTTGTGCATATAACTCGTAATCCACAATGCCAATTCATTGACCCGCCAAGAGACTTCTAGTATATCTTTATAACATTCGCTCTTTACTTATCGTTATGCTGAATTAGAATACAAATTCTGCAACACAAAATATTCCTCAGATAAAACCTGTCTCAACGAGCCAGTAGGAGTGGCATCCTGCTGGCTCGTCATCGCGCTCCTGCCGCTTAGACTCGAGTGTTGTGTTGATAATGTTGAAATGCCTGGAAAGAGGTTAACAATGATCAGCTACAAAGAGACCCTACTTAACCCGATTTTCAACCGAAACCCGATAACTCTTGAAATTCTTGGAATCTGTTCTGCTCTCGCAATTACTTCAAAACTCGAGACCGTTACCGTCATGGCACTCTCAGTTACTCTCGTTACCGCCTTCTCAAGTTTTTCAATAAGTCTTATCCGTAACCGGATTCCATCAAGTATCCGCATCATAGTGCAGCTTACTATTATAGCGACACTCGTAATAATTATAGATCAGCTACTAAAGGCGTACGCATTTCAGATCAGCAAACAGTTATCGGTTTTTGTGGGTCTAATTATAACCAACTGTATCGTGCTTGGGAGAGCGGAGGCGTTTGCCATGAAAAACCCCCCTTTAGCAAGTTTTATTGACGGTATAGGGAATGGACTCGGTTATAGCCTTGTAATATTTGCTGTCGGTTTTCTGCGTGAACTTTTCGGGTCTGGTAAATTATTTGGATTTACAATTCTTAAAACGATAAGTGAGGGTGGGTGGTACCTTCCTAACGGTCTCCTTCTGCTCCCCCCGAGCGCTTTTTTTCTGATTGGATTAATTATATGGGGAATCAGAACGAGGAAGGTTGAGCAAGTTGAAAAGGAGAGTTAGATAATGGAACATTATTTAAGCCTTTTCATGCGCTCTGTTTTTATTGAAAATATGGGGCTATCCTTCTTTTTAGGGATGTGTACTCTTCTGGCTGTATCAAAGAAAATTGATGCGGCGATGGGGTTGGGGATCGCAGTTGTTGTTGTACAGACTATTACTGTTCCGGCAAATAATCTGATTTTCAAATATCTCCTTAAACCGGATGCTCTTGAATGGATCGGACTTGCAGGACTTGATCTGACTTTTATCGGTTTAATATGTTACATCGGTCTGATTGCAGCTATTGTTCAGATACTTGAAATGGTGCTTGATAGGTATTTCCCCGCTCTGTACGCTACCCTCGGAATTTTTCTCCCTCTTATTGCCGTCAACTGTGCGATCCTTGGAGGGTCGCTCTTTATGGTTGAGCGGGATTATAATTTTGCAGAGAGTATGGTTTTCGGTTTTGGAAGCGGGCTTGGGTGGGCGATGGCGATAACTCTGCTTGCAGCCATCCGTCAAAAGCTCCATTACAGCGATGTTCCGAGCGGTCTTAAAGGGCTTGGCATAACATTTATGATTATGGGTTTGATGGCACTTGCATTTATGTCTTTCTCAGGGATTCAGTTATGATCTCTCTTTTACTCGGCATATTTATGTTTACCGCTATTATCATGCTGCTGGTAGGCATTATACTTGCGGCAAGATCAAAATTAATCCCCTCAGGCGAAATCAGGCTTGAAATTAATAACGATCCGGATAAAGGGATAACTGTTTCTCCGGGGGGCAAGCTCCTTAACGTGCTCTCTGACAACAAAATATTTGTGCCGTCAGCCTGCGGTGGTGGCGGCAGTTGTGGGCAGTGCAGAGTAAAAATACACTCAGGCGGTGGTGATCTGCTACCGACTGAAACAGCTCACATCAATAAACGTCAGGCTCGTGAAGGGTTCAGGCTCTCCTGCCAGGTTGCAGTCAGGCAGGATATGAAGCTGGAGTTGCCATCTGAAATATTTGCAGTTCGTCAGTGGCACTGCACCGTGAGCTCTAACCGTAACTGCGCGACATTTATCAAGGAGTTGGTTCTGAAACTTCCGCCGGGTGAAGAGCTCGATTTTCGTGCCGGAGGCTATATACAGATTCAGGCTCCTCCTCACGTTCTTGAATATAAGAGTATGGATGTTGATGAGAAATTTCGCGCTGATTGGGATCGTATGAATATGTGGCGTTTCCGCTCAGAGGTCATGGAGCCTGTAATGCGGGCTTATTCTATGGCTAACTATCCGGAAGAACGTGATATCGTAATGCTTAACGTGCGGGTAAGTCCGCCCCCACCTTCAGTACCTGATGCCCCTCCGGGGCAGATGTCTTCATGGATTTTCAATCTTAAAGCAGGTGATGAGGTGACAATTGCCGGACCGTTCGGGGAATTCTTTGCCAGGGATACCAATGCTGAGATGATTTTTGTCGGTGGTGGAGCCGGAATGGCACCGATGCGTTCGCACATTTTTGACCAGCTTCGTCGTCTGAAATCAGAAAGGAAAATATCCTTCTGGTACGGCGCACGAAGTCTGCGCGAAGCATTTTATGTTGAGGATTTTGATACTCTGGCTCGTGAAAACTCAAATTTCAGTTGGTATCTCGTGCTATCCGACCCGCAACCGGAGGATAACTGGACAGGTCCTGTCGGATTTGTACATAACTACCTGTTCAAGAGTTATCTTAATATTCATCAGGCTCCGGAAGATTGTGAGTACTATCTATGCGGACCTCCAATGATGACTAAGGCAGTTGTTGATATGCTGTATAATCTCGGTGTTGAATCAGATAACATCCTCTACGACAACTTCGGGCAGTAGGAGACAGCTATGAGATTTGCACAGACAAGTGAGATACTTAAAAATCTTGCGGCTCCTTATCACAGAAAAGTCAGCTCTATTTATGCCGGTTTCAGTGAAGGTGGCACATCTCCGCGCAACGCGCTTATGCTTGATTATCTAATTGACCATGAGATGCGGATGGCACTTGCAATTCATGATTTTATGGAATCTGCTCCGGTAACTGCTGTTGATTACTGGTTCAAACGAATAGAGATACCTTTCCCTGAGCCGAACCCTGATACTCTTACGGATTGCTGCCTTGTTGATCTTGATATGTTAGTTGGTGCAGCAATCCGTTTCAAAACATCTATTATTAATTTTTATGAGCATCTCCTTCTTAACTGTGATTCCGACGAAACAAGACATCTGTTTGAAACATTGAAGGCACAGGAGGAAAAGGGGATGAAACGGTTTATACGGCACGCGCAGGGTTTGGCAGACCTCTGATGAAACTGTTACTGATCGTTATAGCCCTTTTTTTGTTAGCTTTTTCAGGTATGGCGGCAGGTGTTGTATTGCGACGAAAAAGTTTGCAGGGTGGGTGCAGCGGGGGAGGGGGAAAGTCAGACTGCAGCAAAAGCGACTGCAGCTGTTCCGGTGATAGCAAAAGTTAATATCCCCCCAAAGTGTATGCGTTTTATAGACTTTGGGGGGGATGAAGTATATCTCTTTAAGTATATCTCTTTCAATAGCCTAGAAAATTAGGCAGCCAGAGAGATATCTGCGGCACATAAGTTATCAGCATTAGGTAGACCAGCATCACCAGAATCCACGGCAGGCATGCCTTCGTAGTTTCCGTCAGCCCAAGTTTAGAAATCCCGCTAGCCACATAAAGATTCAGCCCCACAGGCGGAGTTATCATACCTATCTCCATATTCACGGTCATAAGTACCCCTAGATGTATAGGGTCTATACCCATCTCCATGGCTATTGGAAATAGAAGTGGTGCGGTAATCAGGAGAATAGATGATGGCTCCATGAAATTACCGGCTGCCAGGAGCAGAATGTTAACAAATATAAGGAATGATACTTTTGAGAGACCAAGGCTGATCATCCAGTTGGTCAGATCCTGTGGAACCTGTTCAGATGTCAGCAGAAAAGAGAAGAGTACAGCATTGGTAATAATATAGAGCAGCATCGCTGACATACTTGCTGAAGAGAGAAGAACCCTAGGAATATCCTTGAATCCAAGATCCCGATATATACATAGAGATACAAAGCCTGCATATACGGCACTCATCGCTGCGGCTTCAGTCGGTGTGAAAAGCCCGCTGTATATACCTCCTATAACAACTATAATTAGAGCCAGACCCCATACGCTCTCCCTGAAGGTGTGTATAACCTCCTTGAATGAAGCTTTAGGGAGACGTGGGTAATTTTGTCTTTTTGCAACGAGCCATGTTACGGTAAGCAGCGTCACTGCGAGCAGGAGTCCAGGTATTATCCCGGCAATAAAGAGCTGACCAATGGATGAGTCTGTTGATACCGCATAAATTACCATTACGATGGAAGGTGGTATCAGGATTCCCAAACCGCCCGCTGTTCCGATAACACCGACACCGAACTTAACCGGATAACCCTGCTTTACCATTGCCGGAAGAAGGATAGAGCCGATGGCAACAACTGTTGCCGGACTTGATCCGGATACTGCTGCGAAGAGAGCGCAGGCTACAACTCCGCCAAGCGCAAGTCCGCCATGCAGATGCCCGACAAGAGCTGTTGCAAAGTTAATCATCCTCTTTGCTACACCACCATGTGTAAGGAAATTGCCTGCCAGTATAAAGAAGGGAATTGCCATTATCTCAAACTTTTCAATACCGGTGAACAGCTTCATTGCAACAGCTTCAGTAGGGACATTGGAGAAGAAAAACAGGAATGTCAGAACAGAAAGTCCAAGAGAAATTGATATCGGCATACCGGTAAGCATTAGAGCAAAAAGGATCGCAAAAACAATACCCGCATTACCAAGAGTCGAAAAAGCTGCCATAACAGCTATTAGGCATAAAATTACCGTTGCTGCCTTCTTTTTACTGAATAGTTCAAGTTCTGTAGTGACTGCGCTCATTCGACACCTCCGCGACCAGTAGATTCAAACTTGTGTTCCTCATACTCCAGAACCGCATCAGTTGAATCTACCGGCTCTTCTTCTATACCATCAACGTGACCGTGATCGTGGTGCGGAAGTTCACCGGTTCGAAAGAAAGTCCAGCCAACCTGCAGAAAACGGAAAGACATCAGATATGACCCGAGCGGTATGGCTGAGTATATAACCCATGTCGGCCACTCCAGATCAGGAGTAGTAGGTCCTTCATAAAGATCGCCCAGTTCCATCCCAAGCTTGTTTAGCAGAGCATAGTGCATTCCGTTTTCCCACACAAAAAGCCCGCCGAGTGTGCCGATTATACCGGTAAAAATAACGCCCCCCAGAATACCGATCAGTACGCATTTGACCCGCCAGGTTTCAGGGAGGCGTGTAACCAGAACATCTACGCCAACGTGAATACCTGTTCGGACACCGTATGCTGCACCGAACTTTGCCATCCATACGAACATATAAATGCATAATTCCTGAGCCCACCCCATATCAATTGAGAGGAGCCAGTTCTGTAATCCAGGGATTGCGAAGCCGGCGGCGTAGCGGTGTATGACAGCCGCAAAAATCACCAAAGTTGCAGCACCTATGAGGAAGGTTATTATCCACTCCTCAAGATGGTCGAGGTATTTAAGCATGGTAAAATCTCCAGAATCAGAAGATAAAAAGATAAAAAGATAAAAAGATAAGTTGCTTGTTTAACAGCGCAGTGAAAAAGGTCGTGAAAAAGCCGCTATGAAGTTTGCTCATAGCGGCTTGATTAGTATTATTAAGGTTTGTATCCGGTTGCCTTATATACTTCTTTAACGATATCAGCTCCGATTCTTCCTATATTTTCTTTGTGTGCCTTATCCATGGTTTTTCTCCAGGCAGCACGCTCCTCTTTAGTAAGAGTAATTATCTCCGATTTGCCAGATTTTATTACTGCCGCCATGGCATCTTCATTATCTTTTTTAGCTACGCTATTCGCAAACTCTGTTGCGTCTTTCATTGAACTCTCAAGAGCGGCACGGATATCAGCAGGTAGTCCCATCCAGAACTTTTTGTTTACAAGTACGGCGTACCCCAGATAACCATGCCTGGATATAGTTACATACTTCTGTACTTCATACATTTTCTTTGTATAGAGGTTTGATGGCGGATTTTCAGTCCCGTCAACAACACCGGTCTGAAGTGCCTGGTAAACTTCGGAAAAAGCCATTTTCTGAGGTATTGCTCCAACTGAACGCATTTGCGAATCAAGAACTTTAGAAGACTGGATTCTCATTTTATGACCCTTAAAGTCGTTTACATTTCTAAGGGGTTTGTTATCACTCATAACCTTGAATCCATTATCCCAGTAAGCCAGTCCCATAAGCCCTTTAGACTCAAGTTTCTTCAACAGTTTTGCCCCGACCGGTCCCTGTGTTACCTTATGCAGCTCAGCATAATCATCAAAGATGAACGGCAGGTCGAAGAGTTCAAACTCTTTCAAGCCGAGCGGGCCGAATTTAGCCAGTGAAGGTGCAAGCATCTGTACCGCGCCAAGTTGCAGCGCTTCCATCTCTTCCTTATCCTTGTAGAGCTGACTGTTAGGGTATACTTCAACTTTTACAGCCCCTTTGGTTCGCTCTTCAGCAAGTTTTTTGAAATACTCCGCAGCCTGCCCTTTAGGTGTATTTACAGCGACTACGTGACTGAATTTAATCAGTATTGGTGTCTGTGCAGCAACAGATGTCATTGGAAGAGCGAGTGCAATAGCACCGATTACCAGACTTTTAAAACAACAATTCAGTTTCATAAAAATTTCCCCCTCTTTCTGTGATGGTGTTGCATCTCTATTGAGTTTTGTAATCAGTTTTATAAGACGATGTTTTAGCTTTGCAATGCGAGTGCCAATTCGTTTTGTTGCGTAACAGCCTGATATTATATGTTTTTGTATATAATGATTGGATGTCGGTTTGGATTAATAAAGAGAGGTATGGCTAAAACCAGCCAATTGCGGTGGCGATATTCAGCCAGTCAAAAATGAGGGGGAGTTGAAATATTATGGTGTGAAAAAGCGGTGACTCATTTCGTTAAGCCCGAGTATATCTAACAGTTCATTTAATCGTTCTGTTGCTCTTCTGCGGGGAAGATCTTTGTAACTTGCAATAATGAGTTCATTTTTCATGGAATGCTCCCATCCGACAAGTTCAGTTACGCTAACCTGATAACCGTGTGACTCAAGCTGCAGGCAGCGCAGTACATTGGTTATGTGGCTGCCGAACTCACGTGTATGCAGCGAATGCCGCCATATTTCGGTAAGGCTCTGTGAGGCAATTGATGCTGATTTATTCTTACGAAGAACTGCGGCAACTTCTGCCTGGCAACATGGAACAATTACGATAAACCTCGCTTTTTTTTCCAAAGCGAATTTAATGGCATCATCTGTGGCACTGTTGCAAGCGTGAAGGGCGGTGACAATATCCACAGTTTTCGGAAGGAGTTCCGATCTGATTGAGTCCGCAACCGAAAGGTTTAAAAATGACATTCCTGAAAAACCGAGTCTTGCAGCCAGGAGTTTTGATTTTTCAACCAGTTCATCGCGTGTTTCAATGCCATAAATGCGGGAGGCTCCCACACTGTTCTTAAAGAAGAAATCGTACAGAATAAAACCCAGATATGATTTGCCGGCACCATGATCAACAAGAGTTATATCGTCGTGATCTTTCTGTATTTCAAGTATCAGAGGCTCGATGAACTGAAATAAATGATTGACCTGCTTGAGTTTTCTTCTGCTGTCCTGGTTCAGTTTGCCGTCACGCGTGAGTATGTGAAGCTCTTTCAGCAGTTCGTGGGATTGCCCCTCTTTTATAGTATGTTTTTCAGTATATTTGGTCATAATCCGTATTTATCCATTTTATATCTTAAAGTGCCGCGCGGAATCTTAAGCATTGTTGCTGCCTGCAGAACATTTCCACGTGTTTTCATAAGTGCCTGCCGGATTATATCAGTTTCAAAGTTCATTACAGCATCATCCAGCCCTTTTTCCGGTATACTGTATTCGGTTTGGACCGGCTGCTGCTGAATAATATTGTGTCTGCCTGCGGCAGCCCCACCCCGCATTTCAGCGGGCAGATGTTCAGGGAGCAGAGAAGGTCCATAATTCATGATACAGATTCGCTCAATAACATTTCTCAATTCACGGATATTCCCCGGCCACCGGTAATCCTCCAGCAGCTGTGCAGCTTCCGGAGATATTAACTTAAAATCACGACCAAACGCCCGGCTGAATGTATCAAGAAAATAGGAGGCAATAAGGCTTATATCTTCACTTCGTTCTCTGAGCGGAGGTATATGAATGGGGAAAACGTTGATACGGTAATAAAGGTCTTCCCGAAAAGATCCTTCAGATATCTTATCAAGGAGTTGACGATTAGTTGCTGCAATTATCCGTACATCAATGTCGATGTCCTTGATTCCGCCGACTCTGCGTATGGTTCTCTCCTGCAGCACCCTGAGCAGTTTGGCTTGTATCGCCATATCCATTTCGCCGATTTCATCAAGAAATACTGTTCCGTGATGAGCTTCTTCAAACAAGCCGGTTTTTCTCACGGTAGCACTGGTAAATGATCCTTTTTCGTGACCAAAAAGTTCACTTTCAAGCAGAGTTGCAGGAATTGAAGCGCAATTGATCGCAATAAACGGGGCATCTTTTCGTTCCGAGAGGTCGTGAACGGCTCTGGCTACAAGCTCTTTACCTGTCCCCGACTCTCCAGTTATCAGTACGGTGGAGGGGATGCGCGCAATCTCGCGCACCTGATCTACGACTTCGTAGAATTCCCTGCTCTTACCTATCATGGGGGAACGCCCAGGCAGACAGCCGTCGGCACGCTTAAGATTGCGAACCTCACGCTTAAGAATCTGTGTTTGAAGTGCAAGCTTGACTATAACCTTCAAAGCATCAGCTTTAAATGGTTTCTTCATATAATGGAAGGCTCCCATTTTAAGAGCCTCAACGGCACTTTCTACTGACCCGAAACCGGTGATGATTATTACGAGCAGTTCGGGATCCTGCTCTTTTAGAATTTTAAGAACGTCAATACCGTTTTCAGTGCCAAGATTTAAATCCAGGAGTGCCAGGTCAATTTCGCCCGATGCAACCTGATCGATAGCTTCCAAAGCATTTGAAGCGAGGCATACCTGATACCCGTCCTCACTTAAGATGCGGGAAACATTCTCTCTGATGAAAACTTCATCATCTATAACAAGTATTTTTTCCATCAGTTGTCAAACATCAGTTTGCGTTCGAAATCCATCGAGTGGGTGAGGCGCTGTGCATCCTGAAGGGTAATCAGGTCCTGCCGATATAGTTTGAGCAGGTGCATATCAAGAGTCTGCATATGGTACTGAGATGCCCCTTTTTCTATATGCTGTTCAATCTCATCAAGGCGCCCTTCACGAATACAAGCCTGGATGGTTGTCGTGGCGCGCATGATTTCTATGGCTGGTAAGATATTCTCCCCCGATTTATCTTTTATAAGTCGAATTGATATTGTCGCTACGAGAATATCGGCAAGGCGATGACGCATGATTTCCTGGGCATCAGGGGGGAAATGTCCAATAATTCTGTTAATAGTGGAGACTGCACCCTGCGTGTGAAGGGTGGAAAGCACAAGATGTCCTGTTTCAGCTGCCTTGATGCATGAGTCAATCGTATCCTTATCCCGCATTTCACCGACCATTATGACATCAGGATCCATTCTTAGCGCTGCTTTAAGCGCCGCGGTAAAGCTGTCAGTATCAATCCCTATTTCACGCTGTATGATACAGCTTTTTTGTGATGTAAATAAAAATTCTATAGGATCTTCAACAGTTATAATGTTGTAGTTAAAGTTCTCATTCAAATACCTCAGCATTGATGCGAGTGTTGTTGATTTGCCGTTGCCGGTTGGTCCTGTTACCAGTATCAATCCGTTTGGAACCTGAGAAATTTCTCCCAATACCTCCGGAAGATTCAGATCATCAAATGTACCGATGACCGGTGGAATAACACGCATGACCACGCCGAAACAACTTTTCTGCCGGAAGATGCTGACTCTGAAACGCCCACCGGTAGGTAATGAATAGGATGCGTCGCACTCTTTAAGATCATTTTCTATATGCCGACCATTTTGAGCCAGTACGGTCTCGGCAATAAATTGGGTATCCGCAGGGGTAAGGTTCGCCATTTTTGCGCGTACCAACTGTCCACGCCCCCTGAAAAAAGGTGGATTGTCAACTTCAAAATGGAGATCAGATACTTTTTTTTGAAATGCAATTTCCAAAATCTGGTGCAGAATATTACTGTCCATAATATTCCCCCTTTACTGTAATTTAATTTTTAAACACTTTTTTCAATACTCTTTCTATACAGGGCATTGTCAAGAACTGTTCCTGCGTGTTCTGCCAATGCCTCCAGCAGATTGATCTGAGGAGGAGAAACCGGCTTTGAGCCAAAATCTGCATATATCAAAGCTATAACCTTGCCACGGCTTAACAGCGGTATAATGATAACTTTAGGACTGCGCGGTGCTGGAATCTCCTTGTATAGAACATCATTAAAAAGATTATCGCTCCGCTGACCATAATAAAAACGCCCTTTTTCAACTACTTCCTGAAAGACAGAATGATTCTCAAGTTTAATGCGGAACATTAGGGGAGGGGAAGGGCCGTCAGCTTTTTCTGATGTTACTCCGATCGATTTTTCGGCAATCAACTCTGATTTAGCCACAACAAATGTTATGGATCTTTCAAACTGCAGAGCGGTAAAGCGGAGTAATAACAGAGCAATTTCAGGTGGTTCTGATAATGTTCTAAGTTGATTTAAAGATAGTATGAAGTGATGTCCGATTTCAGGGTCCGGAACCGACACGACTGTTTTCAGGAAAGAGCCTATTCCCGAAAGAAATGCGATCATCTGAGGTGCGTACAACTCTTCATGACAGCGCCTGCAGGGGCGTGGAATAATTGATCTGGCACCATTTCCGAGGGCTGTCATGCTTATGCTTCTCCACGTATGGCAGCAGGCGGTGATCAGAATAGAGATATTAGGGTATGCGGTATTTTTCTGACGCACAAGAGAAAGTGCCTCATTACCATCTTTATCGTGCGGAATATCTATAAGGAGGACAGGATGCAGGTCTCTTCCGAGAGATTGTTCAATAACAATATCCAAACCCGTCTCTTCATCAGAGGCAAAAATAAAGAGGTTATCATGTTTGCACACGGTGGTTATAGCGTGGCAGAGCAGCTCATTCTGAGACAGAAGAATGATTGCGGTAACAGGATGAGAAGTGTTAGTGGGCTGCGTTGTTGATATTGATGAAAGATATTTTATCAGCTGATCCTGCTGATCTATCGTTGCTTCAGGAAGTGCTTTAGTGACAACCTGCTGGTGCTCTTCAATAGGGTTATGGTCTTTAAGTCCGATAAAAACATCGGGTATCTTATGGTTGATGTTATCCAACTCATCAAGCCCTAGAAGATCGGCTGTAATTTCCTCCGTATTCTGACCGGAGACCGTATCCTCATTATTTATGCTGCTATCTTGAGTGAAAAAGATTTTGCTTAACGTTCCATCGCGCATTTTTTCGTCATAAATACGGAGTGAATCCATAAGAATACCCTGGGCATTCAGCAAAACCTCCTGATGAAGCTTCTCTGGAAAATAACGATACTCATCAGATACATACTCTTTTGAAACATCGAGTGAAAATGAGCCGCTTGACCAGGTCAGAACTTCAACTATGGTCATCTCAATCAAGGTTTCCAACCCTTTAAAAGCGGTATCTTTGTCAATAATGCCCTGTTCAATCAGGGTCCCGACAAGAGGTTTCCGATTTCGCCCCGCGTTTTTCTGCTCGGATAAAGCCTGACTAAGCTGGTCGTTACTGATTGCACCCATATCAACAAGTACTTTTCCGATACGTACACTATTGTTAAGATGATTGGCGCTGACAAAGAAACCTTCGTGGAAGACAAGCTGGCTTTCACCCTTCGGGCTTTTAAGATACAAGATGCCGGTTTTGCTGCTCATATGCAGAAGTTGAATGACATCAACCAAGGGGAAATGCTCCAGATCACCATTGAACGACATACACGAACCCTCCTTTTAGAGGCAGAAATGAGCGGCAGTATATCTTAATTTTATTTTTTTGGTGCAGATATTATTACTAAAACAGCAAGAGATATTGGTGACATGTTGAATCAGTTTTGCTACAAGTGGTCTGAATTGATATGCAATAACAGCGTTGGAGCATTAGGAATATGAAGATAACCTGTCCAAAATGCGGTGCAAAAGGCACTATTCCTGATCACGAGGTGCCTGAAACCGGTCGTTTTATTGACTGCCCCCGTTGCCATGAAGGGTTTACGGTACAGAAAGAGCGTGCCGGAAATGATGCTTATCTTGTAGATACCTGTCCGGCTTGCAGTTTCAGCACTTTTGGTGACGAAACATTCGGAACCTGCCCTAAATGCGGAGTGGCAATAAAAGTATTTGTTGAGCGCAAGAGAGAGGAACAGCGCCTTATACGGAATCAGGAGCTACTCGAAAAGAAGTTCAGCACACTCGAAACTACACCTGTAGCTCAGCCTGAAAAAACAGCAGCCCCTGTGGCGGATTTTATTGAAAACCTGCACCCGGTCAACCTTATTGGCGGTGGTGCTGCAGCTCTCTCTCTTGTTGCTTTCTGTGCAGGCTTATGGGGCATTATTAGTTACGACTCTGCTGCAATTCAGGCACAGCTGCTCGATGTGAGGGAGGAACGGGTTTCAATTTTCAATATTTTTCTTCGATATGGTTTACTTCACTGGATTGAACTGATCTACGGGGTTTGCGGAGCAACAACGGCACTGTTCTTCCATAGAAGGTTGAAAAAAAGCCTTCCGGCTATGAGTTATATGATATGGGTCACAATGGCTCTGGTTCCCATTTATTATATAATAAGCTTTGTTTCGTGGGTACTGGCGCCGATTCCACACACAGTAAGCGGATACCTTATTGAAATATTCAATATCATAGTTATGAGCACACTTGTCGGAGTACCACTATATATCCTTGAGAATTATCTTCACGAACGGAAAATAACTTCAGTAATAAACCAATGAGCAGGCTTAATCCCTGTAGCGCCGGACTAGTTCAGCATATTCATCGATCCTGCGGTCACGCAGAAACGGCCATATTTGCCGAACCTTCTCGCTCCTCTTGCGATCTATGTCTATCAGGATAATCTGCTCGTTGTCTCTTGATCCTTCAACTAGAATTTCCCCTTGAGGACCTGCGACAAAACTCCCACCCCAGAACTGGATTCCAGCAGCATCTTCTTCCGTAGAGGGTTCGTATCCAACCCGATTAACCGAAATAACCGGAATGCCGTTGGCGACAGCGTGCCCCCTCTGTACTGTCAGCCATGCATCAGCCTGCCGTTTTTTTTCATCATCCGCATCTTTTGGATCCCAACCTATTGCAGTCGGATAAATCAGAAAATCCGCCCCGGCAAGAGACATCATCCGAGCTGCTTCCGGATACCACTGATCCCAGCATACAAGGATACCCAGAGAACCTACTGAGGTTTTTATCGGATTGAAGCCTAAATCGCCCGGGGTAAAGTAGAATTTTTCATAAAAACCGGGGTCATCAGGAATATGCATTTTCCTATAGATACCGGCGATAGATCCGTCACTTTCAAGTACAACGGCGGTATTATGATACAGTCCGGCTGCTCTTCGCTCAAAAAGCGAGGTGACAATTACAATGCCCAACTCTGCAGCTAGTTTTCCGAAAAGATCTGTTGATGCCCCAGGAATTGATTCGGCAAGATCAAAAAAATCAGGGGATTCAATCTGACAGAAATAGGTGGAGGTATGCAGTTCCTGCAAAACAACCAGGGCTGCGCCGGATGCGGCTGCCTTCCTGATCATTTCCGAAGTTTTAGCGATATTGTCATCTCTGTGGTTACTGCATTTTTGCTGTATAAGTGCCGTTTTAAGTTTTGTCATACTAAAACTCCCTGTGGCAACTGCATAGTCACGCAGTGCAGCGAACCGTGTTGCTCAATTAGCGGTAGAGAATCAATGCCTATTATTTCCCTTCCCGGAAAAGCTTTGGCAATCTGTGCAATTGCTGTTTTATCGTTCTCGTCATCACGATATGTAGGCACAAGAACAGCACCGTTTATAATAAGAAAATTGGCGTAAGTTGCAGGGAGTCGGTGTGCCTGTTCGTTAAAACGGGCTTTTGGCCATGGGAGCGGGATTAATTTGTAAGATGAACCGTCAGGTGCGCAAAAACTCTGAAGCTCCCGTTCCATTAATTTAAGAGATTCAAAGTGCTCATCTACCGGATTGTCGCAAGCCTGATAAAGGATTGTATTGTCAGGACATATACGGGCAAGAGTATCGATATGTGAGTCTGTATCATCACCGGCTAGAAAGCCGTTGTTGAGCCATAGTACCTGTTTGGCTCCCAAAAGTGAAGCAAGAGCCTGTTCAATTTCGCTCTTGTCCAGTTGAGGGTTGCGATTTGGAGAGAGCAGGCATTCAGAGGTAGTCAAAACTGTTCCGAGACCATCGCACTCTATACTCCCACCCTCAAGAATTAAACCTATGGTGTTAAGGTTTGGAAGAAACACCCCGAGCTGTTTCAGTTTTTTAGATATAACATTATCAAAATCTGCCGGGAATTTAAGACCCCAGCCGTTAAATCCAAAATCCATCAATACCGGTTTATTGTTGTAAATAACTGTTATAGGTCCGAAATCCCGAGCCCAGGTATCATTAGTAGGTATCTCGCAAATTGTTACTTTTGAAATATCCACCCCTGATTTTTGAAGGTAGTTTACAACCGGTTCCGCTTTGGGAGCTACAAGAACTACCCGCTCAAAACTGGTAATATGTCTGATTATTTCAGCAAAAACAGGTAGAACATCATCCAGCATACAAGCCCAGTCTGTTCCTTCATGCGGCCAACCAATAAGTACACCATCTTGTATTTCCCATTCAGCAGGTAATCGTGGATTCACAGTAATTTCTCCGTTATTTTTTTTAAACACGAAATTAAGTATCTTTTCTCTACAGCTGTAAAACATCTAAACAAGTCTTGATTTATCTAAAATATGGTTACGCAGCTGTTCCCTTTTTCAGGGATCAGTCTGTTGAAATAATCAATAGTTGTAAAGTTTTCAGAATTGGTTGGATTAATCCTGGAACTGTAACGGCTTATATAAATCAGGTACGCTATATCGAAATGTCTGGCTGTTTTAAGGTTCGCTTCGCTGTCTTCACCAAGGAGCGTTCGTGCAGGATCGTAAACTATGAAATCCTGTAATTTTTTCCAGAATTTGAAATCTTCTTTCGGGAGCCCTACCTGATGTGCTGATACGATACCCTCGAAATATCCTCCGATACGGGTGGTTCGCATCTTAAGATCAAGAGTTTTAGAGTGAGCGTTGGTAACTAGCCAGACAGATTTGCTCTGCTGATTCAAAAAGAGCAGAAAATCAATTACATAAGGATGTACTGCAATAAGATGTTCAATTTCGCGTTTCAGAACCGGAATATCAAGTTTGAGTCGATCCGACCAGTAATCAAGATCTGTCCAGTTAAGAGTGTTCTCCTGACTTCTGAAAAGGGCGTATAAATGTTCTTTTGAATATTCAATGGTTTTATGATGCCTTTCAGACCAGCGCTTTGGAACGTGCTCCAGCCAGAAATGATCGTCGAAGTGCCTGTCAAGAAGGGTTCCATCCATATCC
This sequence comes from Desulfuromonadaceae bacterium, assembly GCA_028683855.1. Taxonomy (GTDB): domain Bacteria; phylum Desulfobacterota; class Desulfuromonadia; order Geobacterales; family Pseudopelobacteraceae; genus JACRCG01. The sequence goes on along the minus strand of JAQUHA010000003.1, from coordinate 124,307 downwards.
AGCAGGACAGTATCTATATCGTTCCATTCAATAATCATCTGTTCAGCTCCTGCATTTTTGTATGGAGAATACGTTTCTATCTTCATTTTTGTCAAGTTACAGTAGCGCAACTACTCCAATTTAATTGACTTTAAGAACAGTTGTCGCGTATAAAATTCCTCCCACTATGCTCGATAAACTCCTTTACATAGAAACCTTCGGTTGCCAGATGAATGTCAATGACTCTGAACGTATCGTCTCGATGCTGGCTGAGCTTGGCTATGTTCCGACAAACAGTCCGGCTGCTGCCGATATGATTCTCCTAAATACCTGCAGTGTTAGAGGCGGCGCCGAGGAGAAGGTCTATAGACGGCTTGCGAATCTCCGTATTTATAAACGTGACGGTAAAAAACAGATAATAGCCGTAGGTGGCTGTGTAGCCCAGCAAGAGGGCGATCGCCTTCTGGAAAAACTCCCTTATCTTGATCTGGTGATCGGAACTCATAATCTTCACCTCCTACCTGATATGGTTAGGGGAGCCGAGCGTGGAGAGCGTCGCTCTGAAACAACTTTCATAGATAATGAAGAGCGACTCGATCTGTTTCCAACAATAAATGGAGAGTCCCGTCTTTCCCGTTTTGTTACGGTTATGCAGGGGTGCGACAACTTCTGCTCGTACTGCATTGTACCTTTTGTCCGTGGTCGTGAGATAAGCCGTCGATCCGGTGATATTCTGGCTGAAGTCAGACAGTTGGCTGAAGATGGTGTCAGAGAAGTTATTCTGCTTGGGCAGAATGTAAATTCTTACGGTTTAAAGTCAGATAGCGAACCATCATTTGCAACTCTCATACGCAGGGTCGCGGAGATTGAAGGGATAAATCGTATCCGGTTTACTACATCTCACCCAAAGGATATCTCTGATGAGCTTATTGCCTGCTTCGCGGATATACCGCAACTAAGTGGTCAGATACATCTGCCGGCACAGTCAGGAAGCGACAAAGTCTTAAAATCAATGGGGCGTGGTTATACGCGTGACTCTTATCTTGACAAAGTTGCCAGGTTGAGAGGAGTTCGACCGGATCTGGTGTTTACAGGTGATATTATTGTAGGTTTCCCAGGTGAAACCGAATACGATTTTGAACAGACTATTTCGCTTATGGAGTCGGTAAGATATATTGACCTGTTTTCATTTGTATATTCTCCGCGCCCTGGAACAAAAGCCGCCGAACTTCCCGATGATCTCCCTAAAGCCGAAAAAATGGCGCGGCTTGATAGGCTCATGCAGCTTCAGCGTCGTCATACCAGTGAAATTTGCAGCAGATATCTAAATACCAATATGACTGTTCTGGTTGAGGGGGAGGGGAAGCTCCCTGGTCAGGTTTCAGGAAAAGGTGATATCGGGCGTATAGTCAATTTTGCTGGCGACCGCTCACTGATTGGCAGTTTTGTGGATGTCCGGATAATTAAAGCATACCCGAATTCATTTCTGGGTGAATTATAAAGAGGTTATTATGACTACTAACGAACAGTCAGTCTCAACTACCAATAATTTCTTAAGAACCATTATCGATGAAGATCTCAAAAGCGGTAAACATAGTGGGGTGGTCACCAGATTTCCACCTGAACCTAACGGCTATCTGCATATAGGGCACGCCAAGTCTATATGTATCAATTTTGGACTGGCAAATTACTTTGGAGGTCGCTGCCATCTTAGATTTGATGACACAAACCCTGCAAAAGAAGAGCAGGAGTATATTGATTCGATAAAGGGGAGTGTATCCTGGCTTGGGTTTGACTGGGGAACACATCTCTATTACGCTTCTGACAATTTTGAGCAGCTTTACCTTTGGGCTGAATATCTTATAGAACAGGGTAAAGCTTATGTTGAAGACCTTAATGCGGAGCAGATCAGAGCCAATCGCGGAACTTTGACTGAAGCAGGGACAGAGAGTCCATTCCGCAACCGCACTGTTGCCGAGAATATCGAACTGTTCAGAAGAATGAAATCCGGTGAATTTCCTGACGGTTCCCGTGTTCTTAGAGCAAAAATTGATATGGCTTCACCAAATATGAATATGCGTGACCCCGTTCTCTATCGTATTATCCATGCACCTCACCCACATGTCGGAGATAAGTGGAAAATATATCCGATGTATGACTTTGCTCATGGGCAGACTGATGCTATTGAAGGTATTACTCACTCAATCTGCACTCTTGAGTTTGAATCGCATAAACCGCTTTATGAGTGGTTCCTTGACAATCTTCCGATTCCTTACCGTCCACGGCAATATGAGTTTGCACGTCTCAATCTTACATATACAGTTATGAGCAAGCGTAAGCTACAGGAACTGGTTCAGCTTAAACTGGTTAACGGCTGGGACGACCCTCGTCTCCCGACGCTTGAAGGGTTGAGACGTCGCGGTTACACACCTGCTTCAATTCGTGACTTTTGCGATCAGATAGGTGTTGGTCGAAGCGACTCATGGATAGATGTATCAATTCTAGAAGAGTCTGTCCGATCAGATCTGAACGAATCGGCTCCCCGCGTAATGGCAGTATTGAAGCCGATTAAAGTGACTATTAAAAATTATCCTGACGATCTTGTAGAGGACTTTGAGATTGCCAATCATCCTCAAAAGCCGGAAATGGGTATTCGAACGGTGCATTTCAGCCGTGAGATATGGATTGATCGCGATGATTTTATGGAGATTCCAAGCAAAGGGTTTCACCGCCTTACTGTCGGTGGTGAGGTTAAACTTCGCTTTGGCTATATTATTACCTGTACCGGGGTTGTAAAAAATGATGATGGGACTGTTTCCGAGCTTCATTGTGAATATGATCCGGCATCCCGTGAGGGAATTCACACAGCAGACGGGCGTAAAGTTAAGGGGGTAATACACTGGGTTTCAGCTTCTCATGCTGTAACTGCCGAAGTCAGACTTTTTGACAGACTTTTCAGCGATCCAAACCCTGATCGTGGCGGAATTGATTATAAGCAGTTCCTTAATCCTGATTCTGTTGAAATTCTGAGAGATTGCAAGGTTGAATGGAGTTTGGCTGATGCGGATCTTGAAACACGCTATCAGTTTGAACGTACGGGGTATTTCAGACAGGATCCGAAAGATTCTCGAACTGCAGGACTTGTTTTTAACCGTATTGCCACACTACGCGATGTGTGGGCAAAGAAGTAATAAATGAAGGAATGGTGTTTAATTATATGAAAAACAAAAGATTTACATCCGGTTTTGTATCAATTATCGGGCGTCCGAATGTTGGCAAATCAACTCTTCTAAACAGCATTATAGGGGAGAAGATTGTTATAACTTCTGATAAACCTCAGACGACCCGCAACCGGATTCAGGGGATTCATAACATTCCGGACGGGCAGATTGTTTTTATTGACACACCCGGTATTCACACAGGTCGTTCGCGGCTTAACCAGAGCATGGTAGATGCTGCACGTTCTGCAATAAGCGGTGTTGACCTGCTGCTGCTGGTAGTTGAGGCGACAACCCCTGCCGATTCTGAATTGATCGCTGATATTCTTCAAAAAGTCACTCTGCCTGTAATACTTGTGCTCAATAAAGTTGATCTGCTCTCTGACAAGAGCCAGGTTCTGAAAAATATTGCAGATTGGGCTGAACTTTACAATTTCAGGGAAATAGTTCCAATATCGGCAGGTCGTAATGATGGAGTCGATTATCTGGTGACAGTTATAAACAGATATCTCCCGGATGGGGATGCAATGTTTCCTGATGATATACTTACCGATATGCCGGAGAAATTTATAGTTGCTGAAATGATTCGCGAAAAGGTCTTTCGTTTAACGAGAGATGAGATACCTTACTCAACAGCTGTTGTGGTTGAAAGTTTTGTTGAGCGCGAAAACGGTGTCATTGCTATCTCAGCGGCTATAATGCTTGAAAGAGATACCCAGAAAGGCATTGTTATCGGCAGAAAAGGGGAGATGCTTAAAAAAATCGGCAGTCAGGCCCGTTCTGATATTGAGCGACTTCTTGATACCCGTGTATTTCTCGAACTGTTCGTCAAGGTGGTCGATAACTGGAGTGAACGTCCATCAAAACTGATTGAATTGGGGTATCAATGAAACCGTTAGTAGCTATCGTAGGGCGCCCGAATGTTGGTAAGTCAACTCTTTTCAATCGTCTTCTAGGTCATAGACGCGCAATTGTTGATGATACGCCAGGGGTCACACGCGACCGTAATTATGCAGATATCACCCGCTTTGAGAAACCTTTTATTCTTGTCGATACCGGAGGATTTGAACCTGTAACCGAGAACAGACTGCTGCAGCAGATGCGCGAACAGTCAAAACTGGCAATTGATGAAGCTGATATCATAATTTTTATGATGGATGCCAGAAACGGCTTGACTCCTGCTGATACTGAGGTCGCTGAAATGCTGAGGCGCGTAAAAAAGCCGGTTTTTTATGTAGTTAATAAAGTGGACGGTGAAAAACTGGAGAATGAGTCTGCAGAGTTTTATTCGCTTGGAATCGGAGAGCTTTTTACAATATCGGCTGAACATAACCGGGGAGTTATTGATCTGGTTGAAAATATTATCGCTACGTTTCCTAAAGCCGATAAAGATGAGCAGGAAGAAAATGTCACACGCATTGCTGTGGTGGGGCGACCAAATGTCGGAAAGTCATCACTCGTAAATCGCCTGCTCGGTTTTGAACGGGTCGTTGCCAACCCAATCGCAGGTACTACGCGTGACTCAGTAGATACTCCTTTCACCTGCAACAAAAAACCGTATGTACTAATAGATACTGCAGGTATCAGGCGTAAGGGCAAAACTACTGAAAAGCTCGAAAAATACAGCGTATGTGATGCTCTGCGAAGCATCGAGCGCGCAGATGTCGTGCTTATGGTAATTGACGCCGATGAGGGTGTTACGGAGCAGGATGAACGTATTTCGGGTTACATCCATGAAGCAGGCAAAGGGTGTGTATTCGTTGTCAATAAGTGGGATCTGCTTGACAAGGACAATGCCACCTTCAACAGTTATACAGAAAAAATCAGAGATGGATTCAAATATCTGGCATACGCTCCGATTGTTTTTGTTTCCGCCAAAACCGGTCAGCGCACAGGAAAGATCATATCCACGGTGGATGAGGTAATGGCACAATACTGCCGTCGAGTTCAGACTTCAGAGCTGGTCCATGTTTTTACCGATGCGATTGAATCACATCACGCCCCTCTCTCTCATGGTCGCAGGGTCAAATTTTATTTTGCTACGCAGGTAGCTACCAGACCGCCAACCTTCGTAATATTCACCAACCAGCCTGATAATATTCACTACTCTTATGAGCGTTACCTTATAAATAAATTCAGGGAGGCATTCGGTTTTAACGGTGTACCACTACGCCTTATCTTCCGTGGCAGGGATAAAGTGAAATAGGATTATTTCCAATAATGGCTGCTGTTTAATATCTATAAAACGCCTTTAAAGGCTTTACTTGAGTAGACTGTTAAGTTATATTTCACAAGTTTTTTACTCTATTTATACGGACTTTAACTGATGAGCCTGGTAGGTAATCTTGAAGAGCTTGGACTTGGCGAAATATTGCAAATTGTCAGTCTTAGCAGAAAAACCGGAGTCCTTTCTCTTGCCAGCAGAGGGAGGGATGGCTCGGTTTTTTTTCGTCAGGGGCAGGTAGTCAGAGCAGCCTCAAGCACCTATCAGCAAAGCCTCGGAGAAGTACTGATCCAAAAAGGTGTCATTGACCTGGCTGTACTTCGCAAGTCCCTAGCTTTCCAGCAGGAGAATGGATTTTCCGAACGTCTGGGCGTCATTCTTGTTAAAAACTTCGGAGTATCTCAGGAGATTATTGAGGAGGTTGTGCGCGAACAGATTGAAAATGTAGTATTTTCACTCTTTGCCTGGGTTGAAGGGACATTCAACTTTCAGGTTCACAACTCTATTGAAACTATTGATGGCACCAAGATGGATCCGCTGCAGTTTATGCTTGACCAGGGCTTGAATCCTCAGTTTCTGGCAATGGAGGGGACAAGAATTCTGGATGAGAAACGCCATGCGGCTGAGGTCGGGTTTGCGGGCGATCAGGATTCGGAAGATACCTCAGATTTTGATTTTGATCTTGTTGAAAGTTTTGACTCCCAGGCTAAGGCAAGAGAGATTGTAAAACGACCGGTGGTGCTGGTTGATGATGATGGTCCTACGCTGCAGTTCATAGCTGCTGCTCTTGAAGAGAGAGGGTACACGGTCTATCCGATGACCAGGAGCGAAGATACCCTAATAAAGGTTGACACTCTATACAGAGGGGGCGAATACCCTGTAGTACTTATTGATCTGATTATGCCTAAAATGGATGGATCAGGGGTTTTGGGGGGGATTGAGCTGCTTGAACTGCTTCATATTAATTTCAAGGACTTACAACTCATATTGATGACTGATTATCATCATGCTGATGCCGAGAAAAAGATACATGACCTTGGCTGTTCCTTTATAATCAAACCCCGTCGCGCAGAAATTAACAGTACTGAAATCAGAGATGGTTTTCTTGCACGTTTAACTAACGATATACGGAACTCAACTGACACAACTATCTCCGAAGAGTGGCAGAATCGTTTTAATCTTGGTGATGAAATGAGAATTGAGTTCGGTGAGGACGAGGATGCCCCCAAAGGGGATGAGCCGGTTCAGCAGAGTGGAGGATTTTCGTTACTGAGGGGTATGCTGGAGGAGTTGAACAATCCGGAATTGCAGGGTGGTGTTCTACTTCTGGTGCTTCGCTTTGCCTCCGAGTTTATGAACAGGGCAATAATATTCACGCTTAATAATCAGATAATTTCCGGCTTCGGTCAGTTTGGGATAACAGGAGGGGTGACAAGTGGTGACGATCGTGTGCGATCTATTCATTTTCCTCAGGAATCCAGCTCAATATTTGATGAACCTATAAGAACCGGACAGCCTCATATATCAAAACCAAAGCTTACACCAATTGACAATCATATTTTTGATCAGTTGGGTGGAGGTATTCCGGTGGAGATATTTATCGGACCAATTATCAGCCAATCAAAAATAATCGGCTTTCTTTATGGTGACAATCTTCCGGAAAAAAAGCCGATAGGTGATGTTGAATCACTTTCAATATTTCTGGCGCAGGCTGGAATATCAATGGAAAAATCTTTATTAGAACGTCAGTTGCAAGAGAGGTTTGCTCCATGAGGAACAGAACAATTTTAATTGCCGATGATTCGGCTACCATGCGTTCGATGCTCGTAGCTGTGGTTGAAGAGCTGGGTGACTATCAGATTGTCGAAGCTTCCAGTGGATTTGAGGCGCTGAGACTTCTCCCAAGGGAGAATGTCGATCTAATACTGACTGACATAAATATGCCTGACATAAATGGTCTCGAATTAATAAGCTATCTCCGCAACAATCCCAATTACAAAAATATTCCGGTTTTCATAATTTCCACTGAAGGGAGTGCAAGGGATATTGAGAAAGGGAAACAGCTCGGGGCAAATGAGTATGTAATCAAACCGTTTTCTCCGCCGGCGCTCCAACAGCTGATCAGGCAGTATTTGAGCTAAACAGTCCGAAAACCGGTTTTGAGGTAAATGAATAATGAGTGAACAGAACACAAAACATACAAAAGCTGTTCAGGATTTTCTCGCCGAAGCAGAAGAGATTGTTGAACAACTCGGTACCGAACTGGCTGATCTTTCCGATATGGCTGAAATCGGCGAGCTAAATCCCGATGTTCTGAACTCCATCTTTAGAGGGGCTCATTCACTCAAGGGGCTGGCTGGAATGTTCGGTTTTACGGACGTAGCCGAACTTGCCCATAACATGGAAAATATGCTCGACTGGCTGAGACTTGGCAAGCTTAATATCAGTCAGAATCTGATGTCGGTTCTCTTTGATTCCCACGAACTTTTAAGCACACTTATTCGCCATCTGGCATCAGGCGAAAATGCAATGATGACCGGCGAAATTGAGGCGTGTGTTATTAAGATAAATGCCTGTCTTGCACCCCCAGAAAAAAAAGCGGGGATTTCACCGCTTGAGGCTCTGGCACTGCCGCAGCAGGTGCAGAGCGCTCTTACTGAATATGAAGAGCATCGTCTTAAAGACAATCTTTCAAAGGGACGAACCATTTTTAATGTTCATACATCTTTTGATCTCAATACATTTGATACCGAGCTTTCAGCAGTCACGGACATATTAAAAGGGATTGGAGAAGTTATAAGTACACTGCCGAGTGTCGGCGGCAACATTGAAACTAATATTGATTTTGAGATTCTTTTTGGTTCAATGAAAACTCTTGATGAGCTTAAGGCTGCGGTAGAGACCAGTTGTGTTACTGTTACTCAGCTTGGATCCAAGATTTCGACTATAACTACGGACAACGAGGAGACCCTTTCACAACCTTATATAAAACCTGTTGAAACTGAAACAGCTTCAAAGACGCTTCCTGCTAAAATATCCACCCCGAAGTCCACTGTTGATTCAATACCATCCGGCGACGATTCTGCCCTGAGTGCAAAAAGTATGAGTCGAACCGTACGCGTTGATATTGGAAAACTGGATGAACTGATGAATATTGTCGGTGAGCTTGTTCTTGCAAATTCGACCATTGCAGGTGTTACTACAAAAATGCGTAATGAAGGTTTTTCGCGCATGGCTATTGAGTTGGGCAAGGCAGCAAAGGGACTTGAACGCAAACTTTCTGATCTTCAGAAGGGAGTTATGGAAATTCGCATGATTCCCATTGGTCAGCTGTATGAGAAAATGTCCCGTATAGTTCGTAAAATATCCAGAGAGCAGGGCAAAAGAGTTGAACTTAAATTTTTCGGCGCTGATACCGAACTGGACAAACTGATAGTTGAGGATATCTCGGATCCTATGATGCATATCATACGCAACGCTATTGACCATGGCATCGAGTCGAGTGATATCCGAGTAGCAAACGGGAAGAATGAAAAGGGCACTATAAAGATATCGTCATACCAGAAAGGTAATCATGTAGTAATTGAGATTGAAGATGATGGTGCCGGTATTGATGTCAATAAGGTTAAGAACAAAGCTTTGCAGAAAGGGCTGGTAAACGACATAAGCACTGTGTCTGACCGCGAAGCGATTGATTTTATTTTTCTCCCCGGTTTTTCAACTAATGAAACAGTAAGCGAAGTTTCCGGCAGAGGAGTTGGGATGGATGTTGTAAAAAACAATATCTCTGCTATTTCCGGGATGGTGGATATTGAAACAACGAAGGGGGAGGGGAGTCGTTTCGTCATAACCCTTCCAATCACTCTGGCAATTATAAAGGCTTTAATCATTCGCTGTAGCGGTAGAATATATGCGTTACCGATAACCTCTGTTCTCGAGTCGTTGCTGATGACAGACAAAGATATAAAAACAGTTGAAAGAAAAGAGGTAATACAGCTTCGTGAATTGACTTTGCCGCTTTTACGGCTTGAACATTATTTTGATATAAATCGTAACTGTAAACCTCCTGAAGAGTATTATGTCGTTGTAGTAGGTGTCGCGGAGAAGCGACTTGGAATTGCAGTTGATGAGCTGATTGGACAGCAGGATATAGTAATTAAACCGCTTGGTGATACATTCAAGCGTTTCCGTGGTATCTCCGGTGCCGCCGACCTAGGTGATCAGCGAACAATTCTGGTTCTGGACATTGGCGGAGTCATTAACGATACAATGCGTACTGGAAACTGACTCAATGTATAAAAACTACTTTGGTTTTAAGGAAAAACCGTTCAGTAAGACCCCTGACCCGCGCTTTCTCTTCCTCAGCCGCAGTCACGAAGAGGCGTTGGCTCGCCTGGAATTTGTTGTAGAAGAGCGTGAGCTTGCAGTTCTTACCGGTGAAATAGGATGCGGAAAGACAACTCTTTCACGCGCATTAATGGATCGTTTAGGTTCGAGGTTTCGTTTCTGTTACATTATAAATCCACGTTTAAATGCAACGGAATTTTTACGGACAATAGCTCGTATTCTTGACGTTGAACAGCCTGCAGAAGCTAAAGACAACCTGATTGATCAGATACATACAGCAGTTTACAATCTAAATCAGCGTGATATCTGCCCGGTGTTGGTAGTTGATGAGGCACAGATGGTTAGTGATGCCGAGGTTTTTGATGAAATCAGGCTTCTGACTAATTTTCAACTTGATGACCGCAATCTGATGGGAGTTGTTATAATGGGACAGCCGGAACTCCGTCCGATGATGGCTTCAAGTCGCTTTGAACCTCTACGGCAGAGAATATCTCTCCATTATCACCTGAAACCTCTGTCTCTTGATGAAATTATGGAATATCTGGATTTTAGGCTTGAGGCAGCCGGAGGAACAGCGGGGCTTTTTACACCTGATGCAGTACAACGACTGTACGAGCTGAGCGGCGGTGTACCACGTAAAATAAACTCTATGGCAACAAACGCTCTTCTGGTAGCGTTTGGATGTGACGCGGCACTGATTGATTCAACCATAATAAATGAAATTAAAGATGAATTGATGAGTTAGGCGGTAAATAAAATGGATCTTGCAAAAATAAGAAAAAAATCTTTACAGACAGCCGCCACCCCTTTTGCATCTCCTGTACAGGATAATTCGACCGGTTCTGATAGTACACAAACTCCTTTGACTCCTGCGTCTGAGATTTCCGCCCCCTCAGCCATTAAGCTTACTGAAAATGAGTCAGCTGCAGTTTCAATTTTAGAAACCTCCAATTTGCAGGCTTTCTCGTCTATTCAGGAGCATAGTACTCATGTATTACGTTCACCGATGGAAGCGATTCTGTTCGGTAGAGCTGCTGCAGGGTGTGACGATGATTCAGCAGTTATTGAAGATACAGCGAATGAAGTTATCGTAGAATCAAGATTGGAATTCCTCTGCTTTCGTGTGTCTGATGAAATCTATGGTATAAACATCATGGATATTAAAGAAATTATTAAACCACGCGAAGTTACTGAAGTTCCACGCGCACCTCTGTTTGTTTCAGGAGTTCTGTCTTTACGCGGCACAATTATCCCGATTATTGATATGCGGATAAGGCTTGGATTGGCAAGTGAAGAACAGACAGGCAAAGAGCGGATCATTGTAATTAAAAATGATAATTCGTTCAGCGGACTGCTGGTTGATGAGGTTATTCAGGTTGTCCAGATTCATCAGGATGCTCTGGAAACCGCTCCGACTGTTCTTGATGGTATTGATCGTGATTTTGTAAGCGGTATCGGGCGCTCTGATGGTCGCCTGATAATAATCTTGAACCTGGAAAATATCTCTGACATCAATTTGTATTAAAAGGGGTCTTCTTGATGAGAAAAAAAAAGGTCTTGATCGTTGAAGATGAAGAGAGTCTGCTCAAACTGGAGACCATACTTCTTACTGTTAAAGGTTTTGAAGTAATAAGCGCTTTCACAGGGGAGATGGCTGTCGCTAAAATTGGTGTAGAGTCATTCGATCTGGTTCTGCTTGATATAATGCTGCCTGACATGGATGGCTTTGAAGTATGTCGTCAGTTACGACAGGATCCGCGAACTGCTAAAGTACCGATAATAATGTTAACAGGTAAAAAGCTACAGGAGGATCGCGAAAAAGGGATTCTCTGCGGGGCAGACTCTTATCTTGTAAAACCTTTTAAATCAGCGATGATTATTGACGAAATAAATCTACTGCTGACTCGATGCGATTCAGGTGAGTAAAATGGAAGGCTCAATTACTGATATACAGCTTGCCTGCTTTAGTCTTGGAGACAAACTTTTTGCCGTTGATATTATGAGAATACGGGAAATTCTTATCCCTCAGAAACTATCACCATTGCCATGCGAATCTGACCTGCTTGAAGGTGTTATTAACATTCGAGGCTCTGTCATACCGGTAATGGATATGCGTAAAAGATTTGGAATGCAGATTAATCAAGGTGCTCATGCCGGAAAGCTGCTTATTGTATCCCTTGTAAATCAATTACTTGCCCTGCTTGTGGATGATGTTATGGAAGTCATTTCTGTACCTGTATCTGAAATTAAACCGCCAATCCATATAGTATCCGGCGTAGGTATGGAGTTTCTCCTTGGCGTATGCCTGTCTAATGATCGCGTATTTATGGTTCTGGATATTGATTCACTGTTTAAAAAATAATCGTCATTTCAGGAGTTGCTGGAAATGAATCTTCAAGAAGTACAGGTAGCTCTGCAATCATCTGATGAAGAAATCAGAAGAGCAGTTCTCGGTTCGCTAAAGGATATTCCTTTCTCTGACGCACAAAGTGTTCTTTTCACCGCTATGGCTGATGAAAGCTGGCGTGTACGAAAAGAGGCGGTAGAGCGTTATGTCTCTCTCTCTCCTGATCTTAATTCCATCGAGCAGCTTTTAAATCTTCTCAGGAATGAAGAAAATGCCGGTCTAAGAAACTCTGCCTCCGAGGCTGTTATACGGCTTGGTTCTGCTGCATCATCCCCTTTACTGAAAATGGTGCAGGATCAGGATAACGATGTACGTAAATTTATTATCGATGTAATGGGCGCAATTGGCGACCAATCTTTCCTGCCTGCTCTTATATCTGCTCTTGACGATGCTGACGTAAATGTTGCTGCTGCAGCTGCCGAACAAATCGGTATCCTGGGTGATTCAAACGCAGCTGAACAACTTGTCGCTGCGATTGTAAAGAGAGGTGAGGTTCTGTTTCGTTTCAGTGCATTAAACGCACTTGTAGCCCTGAACAGAACCGTTGCTGTGCCTGATGCTTTAATAAAACTTGCAGATCAGGATATACTACGTAAAGCGGTTTTTGAATGCCTTGGATCCATATCAGATATAAGCTCTCTAAAACTTCTTCTCAATGGATTTTCCTCCACACAGAAGAACAGTCGTGCAGCAGCAGTCAAATCTCTCTACAAAATTTACAGGCGTTCAACCAGTGATTCACAGCTGATTATTCGTGAAGCTCTTCAACTGCTTAAGGAAAACGAAATAATCACAGGCTTAATCAACCTGAATCACTATTCAGACCCGATTTTAACCGAATCCCTTATATGGGTGAGTGTAATAATAAAAGATACCCGTTTTATACCTCTGCTTATTGAGGTTTACGCTGATGAGCGTTTTACAGAAGTGGCATTTTCATCACTTAAACTCTTTGGCAGAGAGGCTTTATATGAAATTACTTCCCGATACTCGGCACTTGATGAAGCTGGTCGCAGTGCTCTTTGCAATCTTATAGCCGAGTGCGGATATTCAGGGTTTAATGATTTTATTCAGAAAGCTTTAGCGGAACAGTCACCTAATGTTCGTAAAGCGGCCGCTTTGGCAGTCGGGAAACTTGGACTCATAACTTCAATTCCTGATCTTATAAAGTTAATTGATGATCCTGACCCGCATGTTTACATGGCTGCTGTTTCCAGTCTGCAGTCACTCGTAATGATAAGCCGCTCAGTTATGGTATTGGAAGTTGATCGTTTCCGTACTTCCAAAGAGTTACACCACAGAAAAGCTGCTGTACTCCTCTTGGCATCCCTGGGTGAGATAGACAGTCTGCTTTTACTCATAAAGGATGAAGAACCTCAGGTTCGTAAGACAGCGGTAACTGCGCTTGGAGCTAATCGTGTCGAAAAGTCCGGCTCTATGCTGGTGCTGGCACTTACCGATGAAGACCCTGATGTTAGAATTGCTGTTGCTGAAGCCCTTGGAACGCTTAAGGACACATCAACGCTTGATGCTATGGAACAGGCACTAGGGGATGATGATATATGGGTACAATCTGCCCTTTTAAAAGCAATTGCCAATATAGATCCTTCAAGAGTTCTTTCAATTATTAAAAACTCTCACAAGAAAATCAGCGGATTACCTATGATTACCAGTTTACAGATTCTTGAAGAGATTGGCGGAGAAACGGCTGAAGCAATTATCCGTTATGCAATACAGAGTGAAGATCTGGATATCGTAAGACAGGCTACAAAATCTCTTGATAGATTAACAACAAGGAAAAACTAGGTTATTCATGACGTTTTCTTTTGCATTTGAAAACAGTATTGCCATGTCTGATGATGAGTTTCAGCTGCTTCGGGACTGTGTGTATGCACACTGCGGAATATATTTTGATCATGATTCAAAATATATTCTGGAAAAACGTCTTTCCCGTCGTCTGACAGAGCTTGGTCTCTCTACATTCTACGACTATTATCATTACTTAAAGTATAACCGTAATAAAGAGCAGGAACTTATTGATATAATGGATGTACTCACCACCAATGAAACTTATTTTTTCCGTGAATCGTTTCAACTTAAAGCATTTACAGACGAGATAATCCCCGAAATTATAAAAAAGAGAGCCGCGCGTGGAAACCGTTCTCTCCGTATCTGGAGTGCAGGCTGCTCAACAGGAGAAGAGCCTTACACTATTGCAATGTTATTAAGCACCATTCCTGAATTAAAGGGGTGGAATATTGAGATTATAGGCACCGACATCAGTCAGAAGGTTCTGCAGCAGGCTCGTCGGGCTGTATACGGCAAATCTTCTTTTAGAGCTACTGAACAGAATGATCTGCAAAGATTCTTTCACCAGCAGGATGATGGATATAAGGTAAACGATTCTATAAAGGAACTGGTTACTATCAGTCATTTAAACCTTTTTGACACCCACCGCTTGACGATGCTTGGCAAGTTTGATCTTATTTTCTGTAGAAATGTCATCATATATTTCGATAATTCAGCAAAAAAGCGAGTTATTGAATCATTTCACTCAGCACTATATGATTCCGGTTTTCTTCTACTTGGACACTCCGAATCTCTTATGAATATTTCCACCCAATTCACTCTGCGCCACTTTAAAAATGACATGATTTATCAGAAACCTGAACGTGCCTCAATAGCGGGGTGCTTATGAAAAAAATCAGGATTCTTGTTGTAGACGACTCGGCGTTTAGTCGGAGAAGCATAACAAAGATGCTCGAAGGCATCGATACTGTTGAAGTGGTAGGCTATGCAGTTAACGGTGAAGAGGGAATTCAAAAGGTAATAGCTCTAAAGCCCGATCTGGTTACTCTCGATCTTGAAATGCCCAAGATGGACGGCTTTACACTGCTCCGCATCCTTACAACACGTTTTTCAATACCGGTTATAATTATCAGCGCGCTTTCCAGCGCCGACAAGGTTTTTAAGGCACTGGAACTAGGAGCGCTGGACTTTGTATCAAAACCATCCGGAACCGCGTCAATTGATCTGTTAACCATAAAAGAGGATTTACAGAAAAAGGTTCTTCAGGTTCTGGCTTTAAAATCCGACAGTCACGCAAGAAGAGTAACAATATCTTCAAATACCGGAACTGCTCATACAGATGCTGCACAGAGTGGAAGAGCAGGGATAGGTATTCACCACGCAATAGATCTTGTTGCTATCGGAACTTCAACCGGTGGGCCGCCTGCACTTCAGCATATATTTTCAACATTTGAAGAAAAATATCCTTTTGCAATTGTTGTTTCACAACATATGCCGGCCGGTTTCACTAAGGCTTTTGCCGAAAGATTGAATCGCAGTTCACTTTTCGACGTAAAAGAGGCTGAGGACGGCGACCTGGTTCTTCCCGGAAGAGTGCTGATTGCACCGGGCGGCAAAAACATGGTCTTTGAAGTATGTGGGGGGCAGGTAACAGCAAGGATCATCGAACCATCTACTTCCGACCGTTATATCCCTTCTGTTGACGTTATGCTCGAATCGTGCGCCAGTATTTACCGTAAGAGAGTAGCTGCAGTTATTCTTACCGGGATGGGTAATGACGGTAGTAAGGGAATTCAGGCTATTAAAGAAAACGGCGGTTTTGTGATTGCCGAGTCTGAAGAAACCTCAATTGTTTATGGTATGCCGCGTGAAGCTGTAGCTACCGGAGTTGTTGACCGTCTTGTGCCATTGGATAAAATTGTAGCTGAAATTATTAATCAGGGGGGGTTCTAGTAACTAAGAACCCGAAACTGTTAAAGGTGAATTTATGATTTTAAGGTTGATAAATATTTTTCTTTTCATTTCAGTTGTTTCATATTCAACAGTCGTAACGGCAGACTTTAGGGAAATTATCAACATTAAAACCGATAACGCCGGTAATATACCTTTCAGCCATGAGAATCATCTTAAAAGCATTAATAACAATTGTGCGGCATGCCATAACTCTGTTTATCATATTATTCGCAAAAATAATCCACGCGTGACAATGGCAGAGATGGAAAAGGGGAAATCCTGCGGTGCGTGTCACAACAAGGATAACCCTAAAAACCCTCAGCTTGCAGACTGTTCAACCTGTCACAAGGTTGATAAAGTATCAATAATTATCCCTGACTTTGGAACTCTTGTTTTTGAACATAACAAGCATCTCGGTATGTTCAGCTGTGCTGACTGCCACGACGGACTGTTTAAAGCTGATAAAACAAATGTCCATTCAACAATGTCACAAATGCAGCAGGGTAGATCATGCGGTGCGTGCCATGATGGTAAAAGCGCTTTCAGCGTAACAGGTGACTGCGTCAAGTGTCATAAGGTTAGTGATATCCCGATGGCTGGCGGTTCGGTATTCAGCCACTCAGCCCATCTTGAAATGTCTTTTTCATGCTCTGAATGTCACAACAAGATTTTCGTGCCTGGACCAAATCGTATAAGTAACACCATGCTTGACATGGAATCAGGGAAATCCTGCGGCGCCTGCCACAACAGCAGCACTGCTTTTTCGGTTAAAGGTGACTGCCAGAAGTGCCATAAAAATGTTTCAGAGATTACTTTCAAGGCTTTTGATGCAAGATTCAGTCATGTTAAACATCTGGAGATGTTTAAATGCGATGATTGTCATAGTGCAATCTTTTTTGGTGGAAACAGAAGCATAAGATATACAATGCCGGAGATGGAGAAGGGAAAATCGTGTGGTGCCTGCCATGATGGGAAGAGTGCGTTCGGGGTTAACGGAAGTTGTGAAAAATGTCATTTTTCAACACCTGACGATACACTCTTTAAAATCAAGGATGCAGGGACGGTTTCTTTCAGTCACTCGATACATCGTGAAATGTACGCTTGTACTGATTGTCACAATGGAGTTTTTACTACCGGTTCTGCTGCATCGCGATTTAGTATGGGGGATATGGAAAAGGGTAAATCGTGCGGAACCTGCCACGAAGGTAAAACCGCTTTTCCGGTTTCTGACTGCAGCAGATGTCATCCTGTAAAAGAAGTTCTCTTTTCGGATGATGCAAGGTTTAATCATGATAAGCACCTTTCAATGTATTCATGTTCTGATTGCCACAACAAACTGTTCAGTGCCGGTCATGTAAATAAAAGATTTACCATGACCGAGATGGAAAAAGGGGAGTCGTGCGGCAGTTGCCATAACAGCTCAACAGCTTTCAGCGTTAAAGGTGATTGTGATAAATGTCATAATTCTACAGTGGATGCCGTTTTTAAAGTAAAAGAGACCGGTGATACAATATTCAGTCACAATGTACATAAGAGTATGTTCAGCTGTACAGAGTGCCATAACGGCATTTTTAAAGCCGGCAAGGAGAGCGTAAGAGCTAAAATGTCGGATATGGAAAACGGTAAGTCGTGTGGAGCTTGCCATGACGGTCAGAGTGCTTTCGGGGTAAAAAACGACTGCCAGAAATGCCACACAGTAAAACAGATAAATTTCCGCTCAAGCAGTGCAGTTTTCAGTCATACCGTTCATATTGCCGCGTATAGCTGTAAGGATTGTCACCCCGACCTGTTTATCCCAGCCAGTGAAAACAAGCGTTATACTATGGAGCAGATGGAGCAGGGAAAATCGTGTGGCAGTTGTCATGATGACTCCTCAGCATTCAGCGTAAAAGGTAACTGCATAAAGTGTCATCCGGGGACTCCGCTCTCTATCCGCTATGAACTCTCTGCAAACACCGGAAATGTCGACTTTGTTCACAAACCGCACTTTGACAAAGGTTATGTCTGCAAAGATTGTCATTATAGCGCCATACCATCCGGAACTACTGACAAACGATGGGTTATGAAAGAGATGGATCAGGGCAAATTCTGCGGAGCATGCCATGGTTTCAGTATGGCATTCAGCGTAAAAGATCCGTTGGCATGTGAGCGATGCCACCAGAAAGAGTCAGACTGGCGTCCTCAAAGAATGCAGTAAATATCTAATTAAAAAAACAGCGTATCGAAGAGATGAAAGGAACTTATCGTGGAACAGAAGTACATACCTAAAGAAGTTGAACAGAAATGGCAGTCAATCTGGGAGAACAAGAAGACCTTCAAGGTGACCGCCGAAAATGAAAAACCCAAATATTACCTACTGGAGATGTTTCCATATCCATCAGGGCGTATCCACATGGGACACGTTCGCAACTATTCCATCGGAGATGTTATAGGTCGTTTTAAAAGGATGCGCGGGTTCAACGTCATGCATCCTATGGGGTGGGATGCTTTTGGTATGCCTGCCGAAAATGCAGCTATCCAGAACAATAGCCACCCGGCAACATGGACATACGAAAATATCGACTATATGCGAAAGCAGATCAAAAAGATGGGTTTCTCTTATGACTGGGATCGCGAACTTGCAACTTGCGACGTTGATTACTACAGGTGGGAACAAAAACTTTTTCTTGAAATGTTTGCTAAGGGGTTAGCCTATAAAAAGACCTCTTTTGTTAACTGGTGTCCTCATTGCGAAACTGTACTTGCCAACGAACAGGTTGAGGATGGCGGCTGCTGGCGATGTGATACGGAAGTAAAGCAGAAAGAGCTTGATCAGTGGTTTTTTCGGATAACAGATTATGCCGAAGAACTTCTTGAAAACACATTTAAGCTACCCGGTTGGCCGGAACGTGTTCTTGTTATGCAACGTAACTGGATAGGAAAGAGTTTTGGTTGTGAAATAGATTTTCCGCTTGAAAACAGTACTGAATCAATAAGAGTATTTACTACCAGGCAGGATACAGTTTACGGCGCGACATTCATGTCTCTTGCCCCTGAACACCCCAGAGCGATTGAACTTGCAACAGCAGACCAGAAAGACGCTGTTGCAGCTTTTATTGATAAAATCAAAAAAACAGATCGTATTAAACGTACATCTGATGATCTGGAGAAAGAGGGTGTATTTACCGGTTCATACTGCATCAACCCTTTGACCGGGGTAAAAATGCCTGTTTTTCTGGCAAATTTTGTTTTGATGGATTACGGAACAGGCGCGGTTATGGCGGTACCTACACATGATCAGCGCGATTTCGAATTTGCCAGAAAATATGATCTCCCCATGAAGGTTGTTATTCAACCTGCAGACGTTTTACTGGATCCGGCAGGCATGACAGAAGCTTATACTGAATCCGGAATAATGGTTAATTCTGATCAGTTTGACGGACTTGAAAATACCTCAGCAAAGGGAGCTATTGCTGATTTTCTCCAGCAGAAGGATCTTGGTTCTAAAACTGTGAATTACCGTCTTCGTGACTGGGGCATATCCAGACAGCGATACTGGGGTAATCCAATACCGGTTATTTACTGCGATAAATGCGGAGTAGTTGCTGTACCTGAAAAAGATTTGCCGGTTCTGCTTCCAAAGAATGTTGAATTTAGCGGTGAGGGTGGTAGTCCGCTTGCGCAGATGGAGTCGTTTGTCAACTGTATTTGTCCAACCTGCGGCAAACCTGCCAGACGCGAAACCGATACTATGGATACTTTTGTACAGTCGTCATGGTATTTCCTCCGCTACTGCTGCCCGGACTTCAAAGAAGATATTCTTGATCGTAAATCAGTAGATTACTGGATGTCGGTTGACCAGTACATCGGGGGTATTGAACATGCTGTTCTGCATCTACTGTATGCGAGGTTTTTTACTAAAGTAATGCGGGATCTCGGGTATATTTCAGCGGACGAGCCCTTTATGAATCTTCTGACGCAGGGGATGGTCATTAAAGACGGTGCGAAAATGAGCAAATCCAAAGGTAATGTTGTTGACCCGGACGCATTGATATCAAAATATGGTGCGGATACAGCTCGTCTTTTTTCACTTTTTGCCGCGCCACCCGAAAAAGATCTTGATTGGAACGATCAGGGCGTTGAAGGGTCATTTCGCTTTTTAAATCGAATCTGGAAATTGGTTAATGAACATCTGGAGTTAGTTAGAAAAGCATCCCCGTTGGATGTTAATCTATTATCTGAAGAAGAGCGTGTGCTTCGCAGATCGGTTCATAAAACTATAAGAAAAGTAACTGAAGATCTTGAAGAAAGTTTTCATTTTAATACTGCGATTGCTTCGGTTATGGAGTTGCTCAATATTGTTCAATCGGCAAAACTTGCAACACCCCAGTTTTCTGGAGTTATGAAAGAGGCATTGGAAAGTATTGTTATGTTAATGTCCCCATTTGTGCCTCATGTAACCGAAGAGTTATGGTTCAGCCTTGGACATCAGACTCCGCTTACACAGACACCATGGCCGGAATATGATAAGAGTGCTGTCATTGATGATGAACTGCTTGTGGTAATTCAGGTAAACGGGAAGTTGCGTTCAAAAATTACCGTTCCTGCCGGAACATCGGAAGATAATATCAAAGAGTTAGCAATGAAAGATGAGAAAATAATACAGCTTATAGCAGGTAATACAATTCGTAAAATCATATATGTGCCAGGAAAACTGCTGAATATTGTCGTGGGGTAGGGGATGTTAATTTCATTATGGATACCTCGACTCCTGCTTTTTATTATTTTGAGCTCAATAGTAGGTTGCGGTTATCACTTTACCAATTCACAATCGGCTAATGGTATTGGCAGTTCCAGATCAATTTGGATACCATTTTTTAAAAATGAGACTGTTAACTCAACAGCACAAACGGTTTTGAGAAGAGCCTTTTATGATGAACTGCACGCTCTTAGAGGATTAACCACTTCAGAAAATGAAGAATCAGCAGATATAGTTGTTAAAGCAAAAATAATTTCTTTTTCAAACACTGCTGTTTCATATTCCGCTCTGGATCAGGTAAAAGAATTTCGTCTTGATTTGAATCTTGAGTTGGAAATTTTGGATAAAAGCAAAAAGCTGCCGCTTTGGAGAGGGCAGCTTCAAGGCTCCAAACAGTACCCCGCAAATACAAATCTTTCGCTTCAGCATAATTCAGAAGATCTGGCACTTGACGCAGCCGCACGAATAATTGCTCATAAGTTTATTACATCAACAGAAGAGTCCTATTAAAGATGACTTCACAGGAATTTGATACTGCTCTCAGGAAGGGTAACATACCGGCAATTTGCTTTCTTTATGGAGAAGAACAGTTTCTGGTTGAGAGATCAGTAAATAATTTGCTCGACAAATCTCTTGATAAGTCTCTTAAAGATTTTAATTTTAATCTTTTTTACGGTAATGAGTCTAAAGGCGTTGACATTGTTGATGCGGCACAGACTCTACCCATGTTTTCAGACAGGCGTGTAGTATTGGTAAAGCGGGCAGAGCAGCTGAAAGCTGATGCTTTAGAGACCATGCTGCCGTATATAAAAAACCCATCAACAACTACCTGCCTTATTCTTACCGGAACAAAAACAGATCAACGTAAAAAGTTCTTTATTGAACTTAAAAAACATGGTGAACTGGTTGAATATAAACGGTTTTATGACAACAAGCTTGCCGGTTTCATTCAGTCTGAGGCGGTTATACATGGAAAACCGATAGATAATGCTGCTGCTGAAATGTTGGCAGTACTTATTGGCAATAATCTTCAGGAACTCAGTTCACAGATTGAGAAACTGGCAGTCTACGTCGGTTCTAAACAGCGTATAACCGTTGACGATGTCCGTACGATAGCCAGCAGCAGCAAAGCTTTCACGGCATTTGAACTTGCGAGATATATTGGGTTACGAGATATCTCCAATGCAATCAGAAGTCTGGATGCTCTTTTTTTAAATGGTGACGATGCGCCAATGATTATTGGAGCTCTAAGCAGTCATTTCAGGAAGCTTTGGAGGGTAAGAGAACTGCTTGATAAAAAAATGCCTCAATCAGATATTGGTAGAGAGTTGTCGATAAATTCATTTTTTATGGGCGATATTGTTAAGCAGGCGCAGAACTTCTCAAGAGACGAGTTGAAACTGATTTTTGAAGAATTATACAAATCGGATGTTTCTTCAAAAACCGGCGGGATATCTTATGTTCTGATTCATGGTTTATTGATAGGGATATGCAATGGACAGTGGTGATTTGATTTTCAAGATGTTTTTCTCTAATCTGTAATGGGGCTTCCTGCGACAACATCGTACTTGACATAATATATCTTATGGGAGATTTTATAGTGAAGTTATAACAATTTGCTTGCATTTTCAATGAGCTATAAGTATTGTGATACAGTTTTAAAAACGCTTATTGAGGAGCTTGACAAAGTATGAGTAAAGAGGAAGCTATTGAAGTTGAAGGCACAGTCATAGAACCGTTGCCGAATGCAATGTTCAGGGTAAAACTTGAAAATGAACATATTGTTCTGGCTCATATTTCGGGCAAAATGCGTAAGTATTTTATCAAAATTCTTCCAGGTGACAAAGTTACCGTTGAGCTGTCTCCCTACGATCTTACAAGGGGTCGTATTACCTATCGCGCAAAATAGACTGTTATTTTTTTGGTTTTCACCAACAAGCCCGTCCATCTGGAGGGCTTGTGTCGTTTGAAAATAAACAATATGCGAGGATTAAATGTATTCAGTAGCTGATCTGAAAAAAGGATTGAAAATTACTTTAGATGGTGACCCGTACCTGGTTGTTGCTTTTGACTTTGTTAAACCGGGTAAAGGTCAGGCTTTGTACCGCACAAAGATGCGTAACATGATAAACGGTACCCTTCTTGACAGAACATATCGTTCTGGAGAGTCTTTTGAGCCGGCAAGTTTGGAAGAGCGACAAATGGAGTATCTGTACAAAGAAGGTGAACATTATACTTTCATGGATCAACAGACTTACGAGCAGATTGTTATGGAAGAGTCTGCAATGGGTGATGCGAAAAATTATCTGCTTGAGAATCTTAAAGTTGACGTAATGATCTTTGGCGAAAAAGCTATCGGAATATCACTCCCTAATTTTGTAAATCTTCGTGTAACTGAAACAGAGCAGTGGGCAAAAGGCGATACGAGCGGGAATGATTCAAAACCCGCAACAGTTGAAACCGGTTATGTGCTGCGAGTTCCACCGTTTATAGAAGAGGGTGAATTAATAGTCATAGATACCCGCACAGGTGAATATTCAACTCGAGTAAAGGGTTGAAACAATGAAAATTGCTGCCTTGAAACTAAGGGCGCAAGTAGTTAAATCTATTAGGGATTTTTTTTGGGAGAGGGGGTTTCTTGAAGTTGAAACTCCCCTTCTGATTCCTGCCAATGCCCCGGAAGAGTACATAAATCCGGTTATCGCCCTCCCCTCCCACCAGTTGCAAACATCACCTGAAATCTGTATGAAACGCCTCCTCTCACGCGGGTACGATAGAATATTTCAGATATCTCACTGCTGGAGATCAGATGAAAGAGGGTCGCGACACTTATCTGAATTCACTATGCTTGAATGGTACAGATCCGATTCTGATTACTATACATTGATGGATGATTGTAAAGATCTTCTGCAGTTTGTAGCGTCAAGATGCTTACCAGATAAACGCCTGTTTATTCATAATACGATTGAAATCGATCCATTTGCCCCATGGAAGCTATTTACCGTCGAAGAAGCCTTTTCCCGTTTTACCCATACAAAGGTATGGGACACCCTTAGAAACGAAGCCTACGAAGAGATTCTTACGTCCAATATTGAGCCGGCACTGGCAAAATATAAAACACCGGTAATTCTGATGGACTATCCCAAAGAACTTGCTTCGCTTGCCCGAACTAAACCTGATAACATTGAGCTGGCAGAAAGGTTTGAACTCTATGTAGGTGGTCTGGAGCTTGCGAACGGATTCAGTGAGCTTATTGATCCAGTTGAACAGCGGTTTCGTTTTGAAGAGGCAAACCGCATACGACACAAGAATGGAGAGGCAATCCTGCCTCTACCAGAACCATTTTTAAAAACTTTAGCTGATATGCCCCCATCTGCAGGAATCGCTCTGGGTGTTGACAGGCTGGTTATGTTGACTGCAGGTGTAGACAGCATTGATGAAATTGTAGCTTTTACTCCCGAAGAGTTATAACCGAATAACTACAAGAGCGGATCAACAGAAATTCTCCTGGCAGGCATAATAAATAAGATAAGCCAACCGGGAGAGAATTCAAATAAGGAGTAAGAGATTAGAGCGCAGCTTTTGCTGCAGCGATAGCAGCTGAATAATCAGGCTCAGATGTTACTTCCGGAACAATCTGTATGTAACGGATGATATTTTTAGCGTCAACCACAAATACGGCACGACTTAAGAGAAGCAACTCCTTTATAAGAACGCCGTAAGCGAGACCAAAGGAACGATCACGATAGTCTGAAAGAGTCACAACCTTATCTATACCAGCGGAGCCGCACCAGCGTTTCTGTGCAAAAGGGAGATCAAGACTTATCGTCAGTACCGCAATATTATCTGATAAAGTTGCAGCTTCCTGATTAAAACGTCTGGTTTCTGTATCGCAAACCGGTGTATCGAGAGAAGGAACCGCGCTAATAATTTTCACCTTAGATTCAAATGTTGAGAGTGTGGCAGGAGCCAGACCATTATCTACAACAGTAAAATCAGGAGCCTGATCACCTACTTTTAACGCATTCCCCAAGAGAGTCATTGGATTCCCTTTAAATGTAATAATTCCATTCTGCTCATTCATGGTTAACTCCTCCTCAAAAGTATTTCTACCACTCCATGGTAGTTTGAATTAGAAACCCATATTGTCCAATTGTCATCAAGAGCGCAACAAAAAAACAGGAAAAAGCCCCTGATTTCTAAAAACAAAATGTGGGGTATCATGCCCAAAACCGGTAAATATCGCTCGTGTTGGAGGATTAAACAAAAAACCTACAGATAATCTCCAGTCAACACAAACGCCCCCCAGTATCCGGGGTGCGGATACCGGTTTTTAACGTGCTGCATCGCACGGGTAAGACTCTCAGCTTTACCGTATGTCATGTAATTCCGGTAGAACTGTTTCATCATAATTGCAGTTGAAACATCGCTGACCCGCCATAGACTGGACATCAGTGAGTGAGTCCCGGCAAATATAAATGCCCTGTTCATCCCTACAACATCATCACCGCTCTTAATTTCTCCCAAACCTGTCTGGCAGGCGCTCAGAACCACAAGATCAGCGCGTATATCCAGACCAAAGATTTCTTCAGCCTGTAGTTTGCCGTCTGCTCCGTTATCTTTTGCCAGACGTATAGCCGAAAAGAGCGGATTAACCGGATCGAATTCACCATGCGATGCAATGTGAATTACCCCGAATTCGCTTATATGAAGACGTAGCCAGCTCTCGGTGGCTCGTTCGCGAGTCAGGGTTGTTACATCAGGATAATTCCATCGAAGCGTCCCTGCCTCACGTTCGGCAAATGGAAGGTCAAGAGATGCATTGCCCAGATCCGGATTCCCAATAGCCAGAATGTGCAGTTTTTTCTCATTGCTGCGACGTGCAAGAGTGTATTTGAGTACTGATGCCGCAGGCAGATAAAAGAGCTTCTGCCGGTCTATAAGATAATCACGTCCGTCACTAAGCGTTGCAAAGGCGAGATAATGAAGAGAACCGTGCGGAACTATTCCGACTGCGTTTAGAGAAGAAGTGCCGACAAGCGGTCTGGCTAACAGAAGCTGGTACAGCTCAGAAGACTGTTTTTCAAGCGGCTCAAGATTTTGGAGCATTCTTCGGTATGAAGATATCTTTACTGAAAGATCTTTTGCAGGAATATCCTGTATTGTCAGAGTGCTGCCGGTACGCTCAATCTTCCAGCATAGAAGACGCTCCGGCAGTTGGTAATAGGAGAGCAGGACCACCCCCGGCTCGAGAAGTCTGCTGACATCCTCAAGCGAGGTTGGGTTTACCTTGACAAGAGCGAGGAGTTCAGGACGTTTCCTCTCAATATCAATAAGGAGATCCTGATAATCACCGCGGAGTTTTTCGAGTGCCGCAGTATAACGCGCCCGCTCTGCAGCTGTTGCAGCCTGCACCGACAGATTTTCCTGTTCAAGCAGCTGCTCTTTCAGGCGGATCTGACGGTCATAAAGCTCCTGATCTACTGAACCTTTCAGGGATAGGCGCTGACGACCAAGAATATCTATAAGATTACGGGAACGGGAACGTTCTGCAACGGCAAAAGCTTCATCACTCCGACCCAGATCAACCAACAGACTTACCAGACCGGAATAAACGTCCATTTTATCCGCCAGAAAACCATCTTTCAACTGATCAAGCTTTATTTCAGCGCGTAGCCCTTCAATAGTTTCTAACGCCTGCTGATATGAAGCTACCGCTTTAAGGTGTTCTCCACCCCCCTTTTGCAAACGTGCCAGACCGAACAGCGCACGCCAACGGACTTCGCGCAGCAGTAATACGTCTGCTATTTCGAGCGCTTTTTGGTAGCTTTCAGCGGCAGCCGGCAGTTTCAGTTCAGCTTCGGCATCACCACGAGCAAGATAAATTTTTGCCAGATTAACCTTATCACCAATTTCCGCAGCCATAACAACAGCTTCTCCAAACTGCCGCAGTGCCGTCGCTGCATCGCCCATCTTAAGGCGGGTCTGCCCCAGGTTACGAAGATCATAAGCCATAGCCCATCGCGATCCCAGTTTTCTATCAATCAAAAGAGCCTGTTCAAGAGTTTCAATAGCTTTTGAATATTCACCCGATTCACGCTGAACGAGTCCAATATTGTTGAGAGTTGTTGCTACCTCATCTCGCCTGACTGCGAGTTTTTCGGCTCTTTCAAGAGCCTCTTTCAACTCAAGCTGCGCCCTCTTATTGTCGCCAAGCGTCCACCATATAAGACCGCCCGTGTTTTTTGCCATGACCTGTTCTAGCGGCCACTTTTCTGCAACTGCTGTTTTTTCAACCTGCTCACGCAGATCAAATGCTTCCTGATAGCGCCCTTGAAACCAGGCATTGTTTGCCTGCTCCAGCACAATTCTGGTTTTAGTCCGCAGGCTCTCTGAACCTGTTATTGCAAGTGCATTAATGTATAATTTATCTGCGGCAGGGAAATTGCCAAGCAGTCGCTGACAACGTCCACGCTCAAGGAGCGTTTCAGCCTCTAAAGCCCCGTTTCCACTTTTAGCGTAAATATCACCGGCTTTGCTGTAATACTGTTCCGCAACGGCATACTGATTGAGACGCAAGTCATATATCCGTCCAAGGTTGCGGTACTGTTCGGCAACTGATATTTCATCCTTCAAATCCCTGCGCAGATCTGCCGACTCCTCAAAATAAGTTCGTGCGGCTGCAAAGTTAATCGAATTTTCCATTACAACACCGAAATCAGAAAGAGCTGCAGCCTGTTCCTTTGCCATACCAAGATCAGCAAAGATGCCAACCCCCTCCTTTAAGGAGAGGGTTGCCTCTGCAAAACGCTCTGCATTCCCCTGTAAAAGCCCGAGGCGTAAATATGAATCAGCATGGTCTGCCGTGTATGGCTTTTCCTTTGAGAGCAGTTTAACAAGAGCATCGGCATGAATAATGGCTCTGTCAGTAAATCCGACGGCAAAAGCGCTTTCACGGGCATAACGGTGAAGTGTAGAGCGCTGTTTTGAGAGAGATGGATTCTGATCAACGATTGTCAGGGCATTTTCAAACATAGAGAGGGCTTTAGAAAATAATCCTGCGTTGTGGGCTTGAACACCAGCCTTGCCATACTGTGTAAAACGGCTCTTTCCAAGTTTTGCTGCTTCTACGGCATCTGCCCCCCAGTCCCCGATAAGAAGCCAGCCGGAAGCAAGTTTTTTTCTCGCTTCAGAAACAGATTGATTTATGTACGTTTCTGTAAAAAACTTTGAATCACCTGTGGGGTTGTCGGCTATCAGTAGTGAAGGCACACCTATTAGCGCGGTGAGATGACCAAGGGAGTAGATCTTGTCTGAAGGAGTATGTGGAGCAACTATCAGGGAAATATTATCTGCTGCTGCCAAATCAAGAAATGAGTGGCGCTCCCTTTTTGCATCCTCCCACAATGGTATCGTATAACCGGCACCTCCGGGGAGCGATGGGACTTCGTAAAGAAGTCCGGCATCAGCAGGGAGAACAAGAGTATGAGCGTCAGACATCCTGTCAATAAATTTGCCATCCAGTTTGGAGAAAGGCTCTGCAACCTGCCACCAGTCGGACGGATCAAGAACCTGGCGTCTGAATGGTTTGCGCTGCAAATAAGACTTTATAAGGTTTGTAGCGCTCAACCCCCAGGTTGCTACCGGTGAGGAGATAAACTCTGATGGATCTTCGTAAGCGGCTATTACTTCAGGGAGTTCATTGAGCTTTCTTGCAAGAGTTTTCTTATCAAGCACTTCGGCAGTAATTCCAATCTTACCACCAATTGTGAAGAGGAGCCAGCGACTGCTGTCCAACGGGGTAAAACGAAGTATGGTCTTACCAGAGACGGTTTCAAGTACATCAATAAGCTCTACCGGTTGCGGAGAGATAATTCGACATAACCTCCCCCCTTTATCTGCTGTGCAGCTTTTGTTGAATCTCTTTTTCAGATCATTTAATTTCTGCCAGTATGAGTTCAGGGTTTCATAAGGAGCTGATTCTGAAAGCCTGCTCAATTCAACTGATGCAACAGCCAGACGAACTCCGTCTTCACCTATTTCATTATAAAAAACAGGTAGATGTTCCAGTTTTGCACCAAAAATATCATCAAGAATCGAGCGTTCCTGTTGAACTCGCAGCTGTAGATACTCTTTATCTGAGCCGGCAGCTTTGGAAATCCCGG
This sequence comes from Desulfuromonadaceae bacterium, assembly GCA_028683855.1. Classification (GTDB taxonomy): domain Bacteria; phylum Desulfobacterota; class Desulfuromonadia; order Geobacterales; family Pseudopelobacteraceae; genus JACRCG01. Next base: position 95,467 of record JAQUHA010000003.1, on the reverse strand, counting down.
TCTGTAGCCGGTCAATCTCATCGAAATGCGGTGCTGCGGAATGCAAGCGCCCCTTTATAGCAGGATCAGATAACGATAGAGCAGCTCTGCCAAGAATCTGAACCCTCTCTATTTCACTTAATTTTTCAAGAAGTGCAAAAGCATTTTCAGGATTCTCTGCTGCCGTTTTTTCAAGCTCCGGGGCAAAACGCCGTATCAATTCACCCCGTTTCAAATCATATTCGGTAAACGGGAGAGATTCAAGAAGCTGAAGCGCCTGACCAAATTCTCCAAGCGCTGCTAAAGCTCGCCATTGAAGTGAGTAAGCAAACCCTTTTTTTGCCTCTTCAAGAGAAGCTCTACGGGCAAGATCAGCTGCATCATCTAAAGCAAGCGCCGCCAATACCGAAGATCTGTTAAGCTGGGCTGCCGCGCGGTGACGGCTCAGCTGTTGCGGTAAGCGCCCGTCACCCCCTGCAACAGCGATAAACGATACCCTATCCCAGAAATTTAATGCTTTATAGAGAAGAGCCTGACGGGTTACGTCATTATCTTCTTTCTCTGCCAACCTGACATAAATAGCCCCGGTATCAACAAGATAGCGTGCGTATGGCAGCCTTGGAAGAGTTGTAAGCATACCGGATACGAGGCGCGACACACGAGCCTCAATAGCAGTAAAATCATCCGGACCAGACTCTTTTTTATTTTCTGTTAGCAATTGTCCCCAATTTACAAGATTGATCATTGCGCTTAGAGGATTACCAGCCTGAATGGAAAGAAGTGTTGATCGTTTAAATTCTGCCTCCGACTCTGCAGGCTTTCCAATAGCATAGTCAACATGAGCAGTTCTATGTGCAAGTAGTGTTACGCCATATAAATCAGCATCAGATATTCCTGAGTTGTCAACCGGATACTGCTTCAGCTGATTTTTAAGCAGCATTAACGCAGCAGCCGGGTCACCAAGTTCAGATTGAATGCGCGCGAGATATATTTCGGCAAGCCGTCTCTCCTGATCTGCTGAAAAACCGAAAGCGGCATCTGTAGAACCACCTTTGTCAAGAGCGACTGTTTTTGAAACACCAACTAACCCACCGGTACGTTTTTGGGGCTCTCTTGATTTTGGTGGATATTTATCTATCAGTGTTAACAGCTCTGTAAATCCGTCACGACTGAGACGTAACAATCGAAGCTGCTCTTCACCGGAAGCATTATGTGCCTCCCTATAGGCTGCAATACTTGCAGAGCGTCTGTTGGAAGCGAGATTTCCATTCAAACCGAGCCCTTTATTGATCTTGAAGGCAGCGTCAAAATGTTCCCGGGCTAAAGCGTAACGATCAGCCTCAAGGTAAGCAAGAGCAAGCCTGTCATTAACCTCTGCGGCAGTTTCAACCAATTCAGGCACAGTATTAAGCTCTTTTTCAACAGAGGCGACCATACTGTTCAATTCAACTGAACTTTTTACGGCATCCTTATTCCAGGATGGAGCTGCTTTAAGAAGAGCCCGCTCTCGCTGAATGAGTGAACGCATCTCCTTATCAAACCCGTTCCAACCTTCCGATGGAGGGGCATCCGGTGGCGAAGCTCCCAGTCGTTCAAGTTCAGAGCTGATAGATTGCTGTTCGGAAAGAGCTGTTTTTGCTGAATAAATCAGATCTGATCCCTGAAAAAGACGTTCAATAGTTCGCCTCGACAATTTACCAAAAAGTTCAAGAGGGCGTGACGGATTCAATCGTTCTTCAGCTAGCCGCAACGCCCTTAGATAACCATTTACAGGGGCTTCTTTTTCACGCATCTGAAAAGCCGTGGCAGCATATCTCCGTTGAAATATCAGTTCTGTATCAGGATTATCAAACGGGATTTTTGAATCCAGCCGCTCGGAATAGAATTTCCAGGCGGTCGCCTTGCTACCGAGCAGATAAGCTGCGTTGCCAATATTAAGATCCAGATTGGCTCTGTTTTCCGGATTTTCAAGCGGTCGGTTAAGCAGCCATGCACGTCGGTAGAGCGAGAGTGCACGTTCAAGACCACCCCTCTCTTCATAAACAGTTTCGGATACTTCTGCAAGATACCCGCGTGTCTGCGGTGGATATTCTGATGCGGGAATACGGTCTGCCGCCATTGCAATTAAACGGTCTGCCTCACCAAGGTTATCTTTTCCAGGTAAATAGGTAAGAGTCAATCCGGTGGAATAAAGAAGTATTGGATCGTCAGGATATGCAGTAAGCATTTTTCTGTAAAGCATCAGTAATTCTGATGCCTGTCCCATTGCAGCAACTGATTTTATGTAGCCGCGATGTGCCTCAATACTCCTTCCGTCATAACGGATAAGATCGAGAAAAATAGAACGTGCAGCGGTTATTTCACCTAGCCTGTATAGATTTTCACCTGCCGCCAGAGTCCTGCGGATATATGCAGAACGAGCCAACTGGTAAAGCTGAGTATCTTCCGCCTGCTGGTTCATTTCAGTTTCATAAAGCGCTTTTGCCTCAGCATATCGTTCTTCACGGTAAAGCACCTCCGCAAGAGCAAAACGGGCTGCTGCCGTCGGCGTCGGGATCACAGTGAAATTTTCCAGAACATTACGATAAGCGTCTTTAGCTTTTGCCCACTCATTCTCCCTGTAAGCAATATCACCCTGACGATTCCAGGCCCCCATTGCCAGACGGGGTAGAGTCTGTCTGTATTTTTCGGCAACTGCCGAGAGAGCTGCTCTGTCCCCCCTGTCACGAGGCGAAACCTGATCCAGAACAGCGGTTATTGCAGCTTCTGCCCACTCTTCCTGATCACTGTACTCCTTAGCGACATCCACAAAAGATTTGAGAGCGCCATCACCCTTTTCAAGCCTGGAGAGAAGCTCCGCTCTATGAAAAGCAGCTTCAGCCATAAAAGAACGTGTCGTATCCTTAAGATATGCAACCTCTTCAAGAAGTCCGACCGCTTTAAGCTGATCAGAAGCTCTACCACCAAATTCTGCCAGGAGCTGTGCCGTATCTATAAGATAACGTGCTGCTGCATCTGTACCACCGTTCTCCGCAGCAACCTTCATGGCGTTTTCTGCCTCATTCAGTATGTCAAGACGCTTCTGCTGTAATACCAGTTCCTTACAACGATCTGCTGTACGCACTTTGATTCGTGCTATACCTGCTAATGCAGCTTCACGTTTAAATTGTGAGTATCTGGACTCCACCGAGGCGTACTGATTTTCTGCCTGATAAGTCTCACCGCTGTTTTCCATCAAACGTGCAAGCGCAAGCCCTGCCAAAGCACCATCGATCGTAGGCTTATCCTCCTTTGCAAGAACCCGTGATGCAGCCAGCCTTGCATAAGCAGGTGTCTGAGGTTGACGATCCATAATCTTGGTGGCAAGAAGCCACTGCTCCGCTACGGTTGCGCGATCAGGTATTTCACCGGCAGCAGGGAGAGACATGACCTGCCCACCACCTGCCATACCGGCAACAAAATAAAACCTCTCCCCCGCAGGTAATGGTGCAATTGCCATAAGTGAAGCGGATGTAATCGGCGTAGAAAAAGGGAAAGAATCGTCTCCGCCCCTTTTTAAATCAACCCTGAATATCTGACCTGAATTACGCCCCCCCTCACCCGAAGCGACGGACTGACGGGTAAAAAGAATCGTGTTATTACTTTCCCATGCCGGATATATATCTCTGGCTGATCCTCCGGTAAGGCGGGTGACACTGTTTTCGCTCTCATTCCATAGCCAGATATTTCCATCAGGGTTTGATTTTCTGGATACAAACAGCCACCTCTTACCATCTTCAGAAGGGGATGGGAATGCAGCGTCTATAGCAATGGGCAGCTTTTCGCTGTTATTATCTTTCAGGTTCACCCTAACCAGTTCGCGCTGTTCACTCCCCGGAATTTGTCTATGGTAAACAATAGAATAACCATCAACAGCAAACACCGGGGCATCATCCGCTGCCTCACTGCCGGTTAAACGCTTAGGCTGTAAATCCTGTTTGGCTATATTTATCAACCATATATCACCTTTAACATCATCTTGTGCATCAACATACAACAACTGTGTACCATCAGCATTGAGTGATGGAGCGGCAAGGCGAACCGGGCTTGTATGCAGCAGTCGCGGTAGCTCAGGTGATATATTAAATGAGTAGAGCCAAAGTTCATCACCCTTATCCCCACGCTCTACAGTTACCATTCGTTTGCCGTCTGCTGATCTCGTGACATAGAGAACCTGACGGGAGGTAAAAATAACAGGCTGAGGCGATGTCTCCGGTCTTGAGCGAAGTGTCAATCGCGGAGCGGCGGGGGCAAGCAGATCATCTTCGAGCGGAAGAGCAGTCGCCGAAGATGCTGATAGAATCAGAATAAAAGCAAGTATCGTCTTGACTATCGGTTTCATAGTGTTGACCAACTGCCGTCATCTCTCTGCACCCTAGAACCAGGAACGCTGTTCTGACGATTCAATTTGGCAAAAACTTTCCGGATTGCCGGAAGATCCTTTGCTGTAAAGTTTTCATTGGTCTGTATTACGCGCATCATTAAAACTTCGCGCGATTGATTGACCTCATTAACAACCTGTTGGAATTCAGCCTCGCTGTAATTAGCTGCAAAAGATTTAAGCTCTTCGGATGATACCCTGGGAGTTTCTCTGGTAAAAGGTGTGAGCAGCCCATCCTGATTTTCGCCAACCCAGCCAAACCGTTTGAATGTTTCAATATCATCAGCATGAAATGCAATTGTCTCCATTGCTCTGGTTGCATCAGCCTGTTCCGGTGTATGCCGAGGCGGGGAGTCGATCTTGCCGGTCGGAGAGACCCCCCTTACCGATGCCACGAGCATCATATCCTCACTTAAACTGTTATAACTGCCAAGCACTTGATTTTCCAAGGATGTCCGTTCGCTTACGACATTCACATCAACCTTAGCAAGAGTACATCCATTCATAAGCAGGAGCATACAGAGCGATAAAAGATTTATAGTTGTTCTATTTTTCATAACTTCTCCGTTTTAACGATATTTCACCATTAGGACCTACATATACTGTATCTGCCCTGACCAGTTCCAACAGAGCACGCAACGACATAACTTTTTTTCTGTTTTTTTCAAGTTCAGGACGCATCGAAAGTTCGGAAAGACGAAGCCTCTCAACTCTGGGCAGATTAATTTCTACACCTTTAATCTCAGCCTCACCCTCCATGGCAAAAGAGCCGTCAACAGCAGTTGCGCGTAAACCTTTCAAACTTCCAAGACGGAGCATTTTACGCTGTGCAACAACCTGTTCGTTTAACTCATAAGGATCAAGAGTGAAAAGCGCACGCTCAATTGTATCAGCTCCGATTTTACGAATATTCGCTGAGAGTCGCAACTGTTCAAGCAGTTCTCGCTGCTCAGTTCTAAGGGGCGCTGAAAGAGTTATTTCCCCGGTTATTCTGGCATCCTGATTACGACTCTGTTTTTTTAGCTCTTTCGGTAGCAGATAAGTAACATCGAGGTCCGAGAATGATCCGGCTGCTGTAAAAACAGGTATTTCCGGTTTCAGTTCTATTAAACCACGTGCCAACAGGGTTCCCCCAAGCAGATCTGCCTGTAAAAAAGCAAGCCCTGTTTTTTCCTGAGTAAAGAGCAGGTCCCCCTCCAAAGCGGTAAGGAGAAGCGGCAGACCAGAAGCTTTAGTTGTTACTCGTTTTATGGAGAATGAGCGGACACCGCTCTGCTCTCCACGCAAATCTTCGTTAATCCTTCCAACTATTCCAGCAGCTCCGGTGTTTGAGTTAGGTTGTGCGGCAGGCCTCACAAGTGAAGCGGAGAGCGGTATCCACTGATTGCTCTGCGTGTCGGATACCAGAGAGTATTTGCGGTTAAAAAACAGGTCGGAGCGCATCCCCTCTATTTCTGTGCCGTTCTCCAGTTTGGCTCCAAAATCTCTGGTTTTAAGAGCTGTCCGGATTGCCAGCTCCTTTCCGGCGGTAAGATCGATACGCGCATAACCGCTAAAATTCCCCGCAAGATCAACTCCTGAAAGAAGTTTAGTAAACTCCCTTGAAAACGCTGCCTCTGTTGTGGCAAATAGCGTTGCATCAAGGCGCTTAAGAAATTTATCGGCAGTTAAAGGGAGACTCTCGTCGAACAGTGAATCTATCCGATCTATATTCAGTTCCGCTTCGTGCAGAACCGCAAGTGGCTCAGCCCTGAACTCTTCATGAAGACGCATGGCACTCCATCTGGAGAGCTCGCCGTTAAACAGAAATGATGCGTTCTGTGATTTAAACTTTTCTGCAGCCCCGGGAAGACCACTTACCCCCGAAAGGAGGATTCCGCCATCAAAACTTACCAGCTCCCCTTTTCCGGTTGAAAGAAAACGTAACCCAGGCTTGCTGTTGAGAGCGGCAATCCGGACTGTTCCTTTCGCTAACGGTATAGCTGCTGAGATGTTGTCAAGCATCAGCCCCAATTCCAGATTATCGCAAAGCGCGAACCCTCCCCTTGCAGCTCGCAAAGGATTTTTATCAATTACAACTCCGTTTTCCGGAACCGGTGCGGCAACATTCCAATTGAGGGCAGCTGAACCACCTGCTTTAAGGTCAGACGGAAGAAATGAGTCTGCAAACTTAGTTGCTTTAAGAAGATCAAGAGTTATATTTCCTCTGGATGTTGCCTTTTGCGGAGATGTTGCTGAAAGAGCGGCATTGGCATTCAGATGTATGATATTTCCGATGGCAACATCGGCGGAAACACCATCCAGTGAGGGTCTACTCCCTTTATCCGCAGACAACTTAACCCCATCTGCAGTCATGGCAACAGAAATCGGAACCGGACCAAAATGTCTTTTGTTATTTGAGCCCTGCAGTGAGCCTACCTTCAATACAAACTCAGGTATAAAGGCTTTAATCTGCCCATCTTCAGCAGCATATCCCGACAAACGAACCTGTTTGTGAATATTTTCAAGGGAGAGATCAGTACCAATCAAAGCATGGTCAAGATCTAAGGTCTGAGTTACAACAGCAGAAGCGGTTACTTTGTATGGAGATTTACTTTTAAGATCAAGATCTTCCACTATTAACCCAAAAGTTCCACGCCCACCCTGGAGAGAAATTTCCCTGCCACCGGAGAGCAAAGCTCTCTTTACGCTCCAGTTAAGGTCTGCAGTCAGTTTTGTAGGCAACTTATTCCTCAATGGAGAGTTTAGTCTGTCAAGCAGTATATCCAGACCCTCTAATTTCAATTCACCGCTCTTCTGTTGTATCTTGAGAACCGGCAACTTGACGCCTAAGCCTGAGACAACAACAGTTCCTCTATCTTCAGCGCCGTTAAGGTTTAGATTCATTGACCGTAGAAATACTTCACCGGCTATTTCCCTTACTGGTGATTTTGAAGGTAAAAATGGAGCGGTAATAGAAACTGTTTTTTGTAGATCAATTTGTATAGGACCAAGTAATACATCAAGAGTTCTATCTGAAAAAGTAGGACGTTTTACTGAAGCGCTCCACGAGGCGTCCACTGCTCTGCCTATAACTAAATTCCCGTCAGAAAAAACGACCGTTTCCTTGAGATGATCTGTTGTAATTTTCTGATTGAGCGTTATATCAAGAGGGCCAACCCGTTTTTTGCCAATAGCACCGCCGGTAGCTGACAATGCAGATGCATCAAACCTGAAATCAGCCTGCAAATTACTATTTTTATCCGCTCTTGCTAGGAGGAGCAGTTTCAATTCACCGCTTAACAGAGGGGTGTTGTGAGGAATAAATGGAGCTGCAACTGAAAACAGCTCCGGCAATTCAATCCTGCAGTTTGCATTAAAACCATCAACCTGAGTGAGTCCTCCGGTAAATTTAAGATATATACCGGGTACATCTGATTCAACATCAAAAAGAGCAGAAGCTATATGAATTCGGCGTTCTCTGGTTGTAAGATTACTTACTTTTGCCCTTAGATCAACCTTTCCGACTTTACGGTTGTCGACATTCACACGACCTTCCATATTCGCAGTTATCGGATCAACGGCAAGTGACGGCATCTCGAAGCGAAAAGAAAAGTCATGTAATTGCAGAGATTTTTTAGGTAACGGAGATCTATACTCAATGTTTATCGGCGCAACATCTACCATAACGCTTAAATCAACAGGAAGAGGAAAATCGAGTTTTTGAATTTTCTGAATTGATTCAGCTAACTCTGTAAGCGGATCTTTGGATGAAGGTGGTTCTGGTTTTGTAGGGGGCGGAGCCAGTTCAGCCCTTACGTTTTTGATACTGAGCAAAAGTGTTAGTTTGAACATTCCAGCCGAATTGCGACCAAGAGAAGTCTTAATATGGATCTGTTGAATTTCTGATTTCAAGAGAGGCGCTGATCCATAACCAATTTTTAACCCGGAGAGAGCGAATCCTTCTCTCCATGATATTGAGAGTTCCGACCAACTGACATCCCGCTGCGTTGAGGCGGAGAGAATTTTTTTAATGCGTAGCTGAACCGACTGGCTGCTGATTAAATGCGGAGATAATGCAATAGTGATCAATAAGAGCAGGAAAACAGCGGTTATTGTTAAAAACATGATTTTAAGAGTACGCTTAAAACGTTTCAAACTTCACACCCCTCCCCTTATCAATTCATCGCTATTATATCTTTTCAGAGGACTTTCTTAAATGATCCAGAAAAGGTTTATAGCCATTTTCTCCCAACCAGTACAGTATCAGATTACTGACACCACGAGAGGTAAGGGTAGCTCCTGACAGCCCGTCAATAAGATAAACTGCATCCGGAGAAGATAAGTCAACCACCCCTTTTCCGACTGAAAGCCTAACAGCTCCTGAGTGATCATATACTTTTTTACCCTGCCACTCGGCAAGCCAGTTCCTGTTTTCTATCTCCCCCCCTAATCCGGGTGTTTCACCATGCTGATAAAAACCAAAACCGGTAACAGTTGAAAGATCATCTCCAAGGGCTATAAAACCGTACATTGTCGACCATAAACCCTTCCCGTAGACAGGCAGAACCACCTGTTTAAGCCGACTTTGTTCCTCTACAAGGTAAACATCCATAAAACGTGATCTTACCTTAATACCGGCTTTATCCTTTTCCGGAGGAATGATCAGAGATGTTTCAGCTGCCGCTGCGGCTCGACGGCTGTCAAATTTTAAAGGGTCAATACTCTGATCGAACAGACCGCTTTCCAGATCAACGACTGCAGCACGAACCTTTTGAAACTGTTGATCGACAGATTTGGCTGGATCGTATAACCCCGCGATCTGCAGAATATTTTTACGCTTCTCTTCTTCCTGATTCTGCTGCTGCCGTTTTTTAAGACCTATAGCCGCCACCGAGACAAGAACTGAGCAGACGACACAGACGAGAAGTGCAACTGTCAGGATTTTTTTAGTACTATCCCTGGGCATGGCGAAGCAGCCTCCGCTTTGTGTGTCGTTTCAGTACAATATGGTCTATGAATGGGGCGCAAATGTTTCCAAACAGAATTGCCAGCATCATACCTTCCGGAAAGGCGGGATTAATAACGCGGATAAGGATGCACATAAAACCTATCAATGCTCCATAAATCCACTGCCCCTCTTCAGTCATTGAACCTGTAACCGGGTCAGTAGTCATAAAGACAAGACCAAAGGCGAAACCGCCAAGTACAAAATGCCAATGAAACGGTAAGGCGAACATCTGGTTTGTTAAGCTTCCGACCAATGTGAAAAGTGTAGAAATCAGAGCAGCTCCAACGGCACATGAAACCATTATTCGCCACGAAGCGACTCCGGTAAGAAGGAGTATCAAGGCTCCTGCCAGACAGGCGACTGTAGATGTTTCCCCCATTGAGCCCGGTATTTTACCAAGAAAGGCAGCCATCCAGGATGTAGATTGTGATAATCCTGTAATTCCGGTTTCAGCAATACGCGCCAGCGGTGTAGCGCTACTGTAGCCGTCAACTGCAGTCCACACCTTATCTCCGCTTATCTGAGCGGGATAGGCAAAAAATAGAAATGCTCTACCCGCCAGAGCCGGGTTCATAAAGTTTTTGCCGGTACCGCCAAAAATCTCTTTTCCTATAACAACGCCGAAGCTGATTCCAAGCGCAACCTGCCAGAGTGGTATTGTCGGAGGGCAGATCAGAGGGAAAAGTGAACCTGTAACCAGAAAGCCCTCATTTATTTCATGTTTTCTTATGATTGCAAAAAGGGTTTCCCAAAAACCGCCTACAATATTTGTAACAAGATATACAGGAATAAACCATACTCCCCCCATTAACAGGTTATCGACTAAACTGTTCGGATCTGCCGTATATCCGAAAAAAGAGAGAACTGTTTCACGCCACCCCCCGATATGCACCCCTGTAACTGAAATAGCGCTGTTAGCCTGAAAACCGGTGTTCCATAACGCCATATAAAAACATGGGAGCAGGGCTACTACTACAATAACCATCACCCTCTTAAGATCCATCGCGTCACGAACGTGAACTGAACCTGAAGTGACCTGACCCGGAGAGTATAAAAAAGAATCAATAGCCTCAAAAAGTGGGGATATTTTTGAGAGTTTACCCCCTTCCTTAAATTTTGACTCCATAAAATCAAGGATGGAACGAATTGATTTCATCACCCCTCCTCTTCAATTCTATTAAGAATACGGCGGAGATGACTGCCATAATCAATCTTCCCTGAACATACATAGCTACAGAGAGCCAGATCCTCCTCACTCAGCTCGAGGCATCCGAGCTGCTGCGCCATTTCTACGTCATCGGCAAGAAGTGATCGGAGCAGCCAGGTAATTTTTAAATCAAGCGGCATTATCTTCTCGAATGCACCTATAGGAACCATACCCCGGCTTGAGCCGTTAGTGGAGCTTCCAAAAGAAAAGTTTCGAGCCGGAAGAAGTGCGGAAGCGTATAGAGGCTTAACCGATATCCTGTTAAAACCGGGGGCAAGCCAATTTAGAAATTTCCTCTCTCGCTCCTCTGAAATAATCGATATCTGGCAATGATAACGCCCCAAAAATGCGGAGTCAGCCGCAGCGGTATGCCCGGATAAAATTGAACCGGAAATAATTCTAACCTCCCCAGAATCTATTTCATTCTTTGTAAGCTCCAGAATGTCAGCTCCCATACGGGTGCGGATAAGCCGGGGGCTAAGAGCCTTTGGGCCGGCAATAGATACTACACGCTCCACGCTTATCCGCCCAGTCAGAAAAAGTTTTCCGACTGCAATTACATCCTGATAGTTTATATGCCACACCTGCCTGTTCAGGCTTACAGGCTCCAGGAAATGGATATGTGTTCCAGAAAGACCGACTGGATGCGGCCCCGAAAAAGTTGCATCCGTAACACATTCAGGAACTTTCACACTCGAAAATTCACCCCTGCACAAATATAATTTTCCAGTCGTTAATGACTTCAACCCCTTTAAACCTGCGTGAAACTGGATTTCATTCTCATTGATCACCAGATCCGGATCTGCAGCCAGCGGATTGCTGTCAATCGCTGTAACAAAGATAGCAGCGGGCTTAGTTCCAGGAACAGGTATTTTGGCAAAAGGGCGTGTTCTGAAGGCTGTCCAGAGACCTGAAGACAAAAGGCGCTTTTCGATTTCTGCGGCAGGGGTTTCTGACAACCGGGCATCCGTCAAGACTGAAAAGCTGATTTCATCATCACCGCAAAGTTCAATCACTATGGAGATGAACTCTCTCCGCTCTGCTCTCTTTATAGCGGTGACAACTCCACAACCAGGTGAGGTATATAAAATTTCCGGGTTCTTTTTATCGCTAAAAAGAGGCTGTCCAAGTTTAACAGAATCACCCTCCTGCACAAGAAATCGAGGCTTCATACAGGGATAATCAGAACCGAGCAGAGCCACTCGATGAATGTCTGGACTAGAGTCTATCTGCTGTTTGGGGGCGCCGGATATCGGAATATCCAACCCTTTACTGATTCGGATCATTTTTTTCGATCACCTTAATATTTATGTCAGTTTCCACAATTTATGTTCGGGCAGTATTATCTATTTCAAACGGCAGGTCAACTAACTCTGCAACTATTGAAATATCATCACCTTGACGCTTTCGCTTGATCCGTTGTATAGGTTTTCAAAATAAATCATCTGGAGACAACTTTATAATGCAAGATATCAATCTTACCTGGAATACATCCATCCTCTATAGAGCACCTGACTCTGCGGAACTTGAAACCGATCTCGGCTCTTTTGAAAAATTGGCAGACCACTTCAGAATAAAATATTTTGATAAGATTTCAGAGCTGGATAACCATACTCTTCTTTCAGCTATTAAAGAGTATGAAACACTTCAAGCACTTATATCCAAACCATTCTGTTACGCTCACCTTCTCTTTGCGAGCGATTCACTTAACGAAACTTATCGAGCTCTGTCGCAACGCTGTTCTGAGCTTGGAAACAGACTATCCCAGCAGTTACTCTTTTTTGAAATTGAAATTATGGAACTTGATGAGCAGCGTTTTGACAGTTTTCAGTCATATCCTGCTGCCGCCGATTATCTGCATTTTATCTCCGGACTCCGAAAATTCCGCCCACATACACTTAAAGAGAATGAAGAGAGGCTCCTTACCCGCAAAGATCTGACAGGAGTACGCGCCTTTACCAAACTGTTTGATGAACTTTCATCATCTTTCAAATATAAAATGGAGTTGGACGGAGAGGAACGCGATTTTACCGGTGAAGAGCTCCTCTCACTGTTACATCACACCTCGGCGGATGTCCGTTTTCGAGCAATGACCATCTTTTTGGATAGACACGGAGAACATGGCATTGTTTTTAACTCCGTTTTTAACAATATAGCTCTTGATCACAGCCAGGATATGGAATTAAGAAATTACCAGACGCCAATACAGCAGACCAACATAGGCAACGAAATTCCGGATGATGCGGTAGAACACCTGATGTCTGTAACAGAAGCTAATTATGGTCTGGCGCAGCAGTATTTCCGAATCAAGGCAGGTATGTTAAAAATTGATAAACTGCGTAACTGCGATATCTACGCACCCGTTGCCGAGACCGAACGCTCTTATGATTTTGAAACTGCCCGTAACATAGTTACTGATTCGTATAAAGAGTACGATCCTGAATTCGGTAAAATAGCTGAAGAGTTCTTTACTGAACGAAGAGTAGATGTTCTACCTCGTACAGGAAAATCGGGGGGTGCATTCGCCATGGCGATCTCGCCCGAACTTCCACCCTTCCTGCTGCTGAATTTCACAGGGACACTTCGCGATCTTGCCACTATTGCACATGAAATGGGTCATGGGCTTCATTCTGTTATTTCGCAAAAGCAGAGTTTATTGAATTATCATGCACCACTACCGCTTGCAGAGACAGCTTCGGTTTTCGGAGAAATGCTTTTAACACGCAGAATGCTTGATAGAGAGCAAGATCCTCTTGTCCGAAGATCCCTGCTCTGCGCCAAAATTGAAGATATAATAGCTACAACATTCAGACAAACAGTGCTGACACGATTTGAACTCCGTCTGCATAATGAGCGTAGAAACGGATTGCTTTCAAACGATTGCATTGCTGAAATTTGGCTGGAGGAGAACCGGAAACTGTTTGGAGATTCGGTTGAAATGATTCCGGCTTACAGGTGGGGGTGGAGTTACATAGGACATTTTATACATAGCCGGTTTTACTGTTATTCATACACATTCGCAGAACTTCTTGTGCTTGCTCTTTTTCAGAAATATCGTGAAGAGGGTGATAATTTTAAGCCCGGATATCGAAAACTCCTTGAGTCTGGTGGGTCTCTCTCACCAGCCGATACAGCAAAACTTGCCGGCATTGATATAACCGACGCTGGGTTCTGGCAGAAAGGGTATGATGTTCTTGCAGGGTTAATAGAAGAGTTGAAGCTTACCGCTTAAACAATTTTCTCTATGCCTGAAACCGGCTGAGAAAGATACATGATTTACGCTTACCCCGCTGCAGACAACGGGGTAAGCGCTTTTCTAAAAGCAACTGAATTAAAGAGTATCAGGCAGAGACGTAAGCCCACACTCTTTTGCCAGAGCACGCCATGCTGGAATACTTCGTTCTATCATCCCCGAATCAAAACAGTAGGCAATACGAAAGAATCCAGGAGCTCCAAATCCGGCACCAGGAACCAGCAGAATATGAAACTTCTGAGCAAGTTTAACAAATTCAACATCATCATCCAGAGGTGATTTAGGAAAGATATAGAAAGCACCGTCCGGCTTGACCATCGTAAAACCCATGCCAGTCAGTTCATTTACAAGAAGATCACGTTTTTTCTGATATTCAGCTATATCTACCGATTCATTCTGAAGCTTAGCTACCAGTCTCTGCATCATTGCCGGGGCATTAACGAATCCGAGAACCCGATTACTAAAAACCGCCCCCTCCATAAACTGGGCAGCAGTTGACATACGCGGATTGGCAGCAATATAACCTATCCTTTCTCCCGGAAGAGCGAGATCTTTACTGTGCGAAGTCACAATGATTGAACTCTCTACCAGTGGAAAAATGTTAGGAACACTGTTGCCGTCAAAAGCGATTCTTGCATAAGGTTCGTCCGAGATTACATAAATAAGATGACCATTCTCCCTGTATATATTTTTTAAAATATCACCCAGCTGTTTTAAACTTTCTGCCGGATAGATGACCCCTGTAGGATTGTTTGGAGAACAGATGATAACAGCTCTGGTTTTGGATGTTATCGCATCTTTTATTGCATCAATGTCAAGCTGGAAAGTTTCTTTGTCTGTCCACACCTCCACCGGTACGCCACCGTGATTATCTATGTAGAATTTGTATTCAACAAAAAACGGAGCAAGAATAATAACCTCTTCTCCTGGGTTCAGGATAGTCTTAAGCACCACATTAAGTGCCCCACCGGCTCCGCAGGTCATAATTATATTTTCAGCCGGTACAGTTATGTCTGAATCTCTGCTTATCCTCTCCGCTACAGCGCTCCGTGTTTCATGGTAACCGGCATTGTTCATATAGCGATGCATTCCAGGAACTGGATTAGATACAAGTTCAAGCAGCTCTCTTCTAAAGGATTCCGGCGGCTCAACATCAGGATTTCCTAAAGTGAAATCAAAAATATTTTCAGCACCGAACTCCTTTCTTAGACGCTCACCCTCTTCAAACATTTTACGAATCCAGGATGATCTGGATATCTGGCTAGCTATCTTCATTGCAATTGCCATCAATAATTTCCTCCGGGCTTTATATTCATAGTAGAGTAAAACGGCGGTGATACTACAACAAATTTCCGCTAACTAAAATAAGTTTCCTACCCAATTCATATATTATTTTTCAGAATATACAGGCTGCCGTAACGTATTATAAATTTGTACCATAAATTTTAAATTTTTTAATTTACTTCCTGCGAAATACTACATATATATTTCAGGTTTTTATTTACATACCTACAAATAAAGGTGGATTTTGCTTCATACTGCTCAACGCTTAAAGAAATGAAGACATATAAGCATCTGAAACCAGTTTAGAATAGGTTTCCTTTACGGCTCATACTGCAAATGATACCAAACATATTCAGCTCACTTTGAAAATCATCACTACAATACTGGCTGCCACGATCTGATTGATGAATAAGCCCGCGTGCTGGTTTTCTACGCCAGACAGCCATCCGCAAAGCTTGATTCACCAAAACCCGATCCATTTTGCTGTTCATGGACCAACCGACAATCTGACGGGAAAACAGGTCAAGTACCACGGCCAGGTAAAGCCAACCTTCACTGGTTGACAAAGGGATTCATCTATGGACAGATTAGTCTGCTACAAAACCGGACATAATCATTAGCTCGTGATAGTGTAATAAATTTTGTTGCACTTTAAATAAATACATAGTAGAAGAGTTGTTCTTTTAAAGACGGCATTTAATGCCGAAATCTCCTTGCTCCGGGTAGGATCGGGGCTTGAATCCGTGAGGAGGATTACCAATATGAGGAAGTACGAAACAATTTTCATCCTCCACCCTGACCTGAGCGAAGATGACATCAAGTCTGTCACTACAAAAGCTCAGGATGTCATTTCGTCCTATAAGGGCGACTGTTTCAGGATGGACGACTGGGGTATCAGAAAGCTGGCTTATCCCATCAAAAAATCTGCAAGAGGCCGTTATTACTATCTTCGTTTTGATGGCGGCAGCACGCTAATCGCTGAGCTTGAAAGACGTCTCCGTCTTGACGACAAGGTGTTGCGTTATCAGACTGTCAACATTACTGACCTGCCGGAACGTGCCGCAGCTGAGAAAAAAGCTGAAATAGCGGAATCCGTAGAAGAAAATGTTGATGAAACCGTTGAAGAAACCGTCGCTGCTGAAGAAGCTGCCGAATAATTTTTAGGAGGAGACATACTAATGAGTGAGGCAAGACCAACTGCTACTGCATCAACAACATCATCTTATCAGCGTCCTTCATCCGTCGGTCAGCGTCCTGTGGGAGGTTCCGGACAGCGTCCGACTGGCGGACCTGGTGGACAACCTGGGGGACCACGCAAGAGACGCCCTTTTCAGCGTCGTAAAGTTTGCCGTTTTTGCGCTGAAAAAAATCTTGTAATCGACTATAAAGAACCACGCACACTTCGCTTTTTTATTACAGAGCGCGGCAAGATTGTTCCACGCAGAATTTCCGGAAACTGCGCAGCTCATCAGAGACACATTACCGAAGCCATTAAGCGTGCCCGTAATATTGCACTTCTTCCTATTGCAGCAAATCATGCAGTGAACTGAATTGGACTTAAATGAGCTTTGAGTCACCGACCGGCTACAACATTCAAACTCGCTTAAAGGCGTCTTTGCTCGGAGTGGTCGGTTCTTTTATTTTATTCGCAACGTATCTGACTATACCACCACTCGGCTTATTTTCAGGGATACTGGCACCATTTCCTGTTGCTTATAACAGGTTACTTCACGGTCGAGCATCTTCTCTGATTATAGTACTGGGAACCACAGCCCTAATAACATTACTATTCGGACTGTTAGCTGGTTTTATGTACATGGGTATGTGTGTGTTGACAGGTTTGCTGCTGCCGGAATTGCTTGTACGTCGTATTTCAGCCAGTCGCTCGCTTTTCTGGACAACAGTTGCAAATTTTTTACTTCTTTATTCGAGTGTTGCAGCTTACGCTTTTACTACTGGTTTAAGTATTAAGAAGATGATTTCAAACGAGATTTCCAGTAGTTTTAACCAGGCTGTGACTCTTTATGAAAAAGGTGGCATTACAGGTGAAGACCTGGAACTCCTTAAAAGCTCCATGACAACCGCCGCTGAACTGTTGCACCGATTGTATCCGTCACTGATAGTATCTATGCTTATTGTTATTGCAGGATGCAACCTTTTGCTTTTAAAGAAAAGTATAGCCAAGACAGCTCCTGATATCATTATTGGCGAATTCAGTACTTTTAAATGCCATGATCTGACCGTCTGGGTTTTGATTGCGACGGGCATTACTCAATTGCTGCCGGAATCACAGATTACTTACCCTGCTCTAAATGTTCTGCTTGTTGTTCTGTTCGTCTATTTTATTCAGGGAATGGCTGTTGTATCGACATTATTATCAAGACATTCAATTTCGACTTTTCTACGAATAATGTTATATGTACTGTTAATTATTCAGCCTTATCTACTGGCACTCATCGCAGGAATTGGATTATTTGATCTATGGGTTGATTTCAGAACCCCTAAAACACAGGAAAACCTGTAACTACTTAACAGGCTCGAAAGGAGAAAAAATGAAAGTTATTCTGAATGAGAACATTGAAACACTGGGTCACATTGGTGACATTGTAAAGGTAGCTCCAGGCTACGCCCGCAACTATCTTATACCAAAAAATCTGGCTATTCCTGCTACAGAAAAAAACGCCAAAGCACTTGAGCACACAAAACGCCAGATGGAGTACAAGAAGAACAAAGCACTTGAGTCAGCCAAAACTCTTGGTGGAAAACTTGAAGCTCTTTCAATCGTCCTTTCGCATAAAGCGGGTGAAGAGGGGAAACTTTTTGGCGCTGTAACCAATATCGATATCGCAGCATTTCTTAAAGACAACGGTTTTGACATTGACCGCAAGTCCATCGTTCTTGCTGACACTATCAAACATACCGGTGAGTTCACCGCAACACTCAAAATTCACCCTGAAGTAACTGCAACTCTAAAGATTACTGTTGTCGCCGCTTAGTGTATAACGAAAACTCTTTATGATTAAAGACCCTCTGACTTTGGAAAGTCAGAGGGTCTTCTTATTTATAACTACTCAAGAATATCCTCATACACAACTTCCTCTCCGGTATAAGTACGAATAAGCAACTTACTCCCTTTAATATTGATATCATTCGGCAAAAGAGCAACCTTACCCTTCCCTCCAGGAAGATCAATAACAAAGTGCGGCACTGCCAGACCGGAGATGTGACCACGCAGAGCACTTATGATTTTTAATCCAGTACTGACAGGTGTTCTGAAGTGAGCAGTCCCCTGTACAAGATCCATCTGATGAAGGTAGTACGGCTTCACCCTTATCCCAAGCAATCCTTTCATCAGGTTTCGCATTATTTCAACTGAATCATTAACACCTTTAAGCAGAACAGTCTGATTACCAAGCGGTATACCGGAATCGGAGAGCAGTGTACAGGCAGTAGTTGAGCTTTCGGTTATTTCATCTGGATGATTAAAGTGGGTATTTATATAAAGTGGCTGGAATTTACGGAGTATGGCACATAACCCGGCTGTTACTCTATCCGGAAGAGTAACAGGTATCCGTGTTCCAATCCGGATTAATTTAACGTGCTGTATAGCTCTTAGAGCTTTTAAAATACTGAACAGAGAGCTATCATCCAACATGAGCGGATCACCGCCGGATAAGATTACATCGTTAATTTCAGTATGACTTGAAATATAATCAACCGCATTACTGAAATCACTCTCTGACATTGGATTTTCATCGGTTCCGACTAATCGTTTACGCATACAAAATCGACAGTACATCGCACAACGACTCGAAACCAGAATAACAACCCTGTCTGGATAACGATGTATAAGACCCGGAACAGGGCTTAATGATTTCTCTTCCAAAGGATCTGGTGAGTTGCAACAACTGTCATCCAACTCTTGAATATCCGGCATACACTGTTTCCATATTGCATCGTTTTCATCTTTTATAAGATCAAAATAATATTTAGAAATTCTTACCGGATAACGAGAAGCGACAGGATATGAAGAAGTTTTTAAATCGAGATTAAGATTTTTTTCACAGTATGTTATATGATCATACTTAATGTACTGAATCAAGACAATCCCCATTGTAGAATATTTTAACAACCATGCTGACTATAAGCCAATTTATCTGTTTTTACTTGAAAATAGTCAGCTTTTATGAAATACACAAGGCTTAATATTTTTCACTCAACAATTTGTAAAAATCTCTCCAAAAAGCAAAAATTTAAGATGGTCACTCACTATGTACACTAAATATTACGGATTCAACGAGAAACCCTTTACGCTCACACCCAACCCACGCTTTATTTACCTCAGTAAGAATCATAAAGAAGCATTCGCGCACCTGCTCTACGGCATAAACAACCATTATGGCTTTATAGAGTTGATTGGCGAGGTCGGCACAGGTAAAACGACTGTTCTCAGAACGCTCCTGAGTCAGCTTCAGGAAGAAAATTACAGAACCGCCCTGATTGTAAATCCATGTCTTACAGGTGTTGAGTTACTAAGAAGTATCTGCCATGAATTCGGTCTCGACTCAACCAGCCAATACTCAAACGAACTTCTTATAGAGATTAATAAATTTCTGTTACAGGAAACTGCCGAGGGGCGAACTGTTGTTCTGGTTATCGACGAATCACAAAACCTTCAGCCGGCTGTACTCGAACAGATACGGCTTATTTCTAACCTGGAGACAGATAACGATAAGCTTATACAGATTATTCTGGCGGGTCAGCCTGAGTTAAGCGAACTGCTGAGTCGACCGGAACTGCGTCAACTTAATCAGCGTATAGCTGTCAGATATCGTCTCAAATCCATGACAATGCTGGAAACTCGTGCATACATACGTCACAGAATGATAATTGCGGGTGAGACAGGCGGTGTTTCTTTCAGTATGTTTGCCATAAGATGGTTATACCTTTACACCAGAGGTGTCCCTCGAATGATTAATATACTTTGCGACCGTGCGCTATTGATTGGCTACGGCGATGAGCGTAGGCGAATAACAGCCGGTGTTGTTACAAAAGCTATAAGAGAGCTTTTGAATGTGCCTCAGGGCAAGAAGTTTTCTTTTGCTTATCTCTCCTTAATATTGATTATTCTGACAGCAGTTATTCTCGCATTTACAGGGGAGATAAGTAAATTATTGCCTAATATTCTTTCTAAACAGAAAACAACTCAGGCTGCTGTACCACCTGCCGTTCCTGAAAAGATAACTGCCGCTGCGATTAAACATTCAGAAAATGGATCACCAAGGAGCGGTGCTGGCGACATTGATCCGGTTCTTCTAAAACTGCAGCAAAAAGTTTTATCATTTAATCAGAACGATATACACATAAGTGCCTTCAATGCTATTGCCGATAAATGGGGAGTTAGAAAGATAAAATCAATGGGTGGTATGTTGACAATTCCTGATTTGTATTCACGAATTGCGGCAAAAAGAAATCTTAGAGTTACCGAATTCAGGGGTACGCTTGATGATGTGGCTCAATTCGATATACCTTTTCTGGTAAAAACAAAATTCTCA
Source organism: Desulfuromonadaceae bacterium (assembly GCA_028683855.1). Classification (GTDB taxonomy): domain Bacteria; phylum Desulfobacterota; class Desulfuromonadia; order Geobacterales; family Pseudopelobacteraceae; genus JACRCG01. The sequence goes on along the minus strand of JAQUHA010000003.1, from coordinate 74,779 downwards.
GGCACTCTTGATAATTATTTTTTAGCTGTTACTGCGATTGAAAAAGAGACAGTGACACTTTCATCTAACCTGCTCGAGAACAATAAACTCCAAAAATCTTCCCTTAACTCTATAATAACCGGAACATTTTATCTTGTATGGCAAAATATTGGACAGATACCATACACACTTAAACAGGGTGAAAAACTTTATGAGATCCGTGCATTACAGACACTCCTTAAAAATGCGGGATTGTATAAGGGGGAAATAGATGGTGAATACAATGTTATTACAATTAAAGCTGTGACAGATTTTCAGAAATCTGTCGGTTTTGAAGTAGATGAAAAAGTTGGAGAGTTGACAGTTGCCGCCCTTTCCAAATACTATACTAATTCAAAAGTACCATCAATTTCGGCTTTAGAGCACTCAATATGAGCTCAATATTGAAGGCACTTAAAAAACTTGAAGACGATAAATCGGCACGACAGCCGGATGAGTTGCAGATTAATTCCGAAATTCTAAGATCTGATAATCCAACAAAAATATCCTCAACGGCAGTAATACTCTCTTCATTACTTCTTCTGGCTGGCGGGTCTGGCGGGACCTATCTCTATATGAAAAAAGCCCCCTCGACAGATCAATCCGTTACAGCAGAGTTGCCGGCAAAACCGGTATCTGTTAGAAAAGAGCCAAAAACAGTTGTTCCTCCGGTTTCAACCATAAAAGAAGAGCATCCACCGGCAGCCATAATCATAGTACCTGCAAAAAAAGAAAAAACCAGAGATATGCTGCAGCTGAAGTCAGGTCGAGGAGATAAGATAAGTAAAAAAGTTATCATACCTGAACCTGGTAAGAATAATGTTGAAACCTCAGGTATACCTAAAGCGGTAACTGCAACTACTTCAACACCACAGTCTGTAGCTACTCAGAACAAAAATGTACCGACACTAAGGGTTAACGGAATTGCTTTCCAGGATAACAGCGCCGATACTCTTGCAATTGTAAACGGAACTCCGGTTGCAGTCGGGGCAAAGATAGATGGTGTTATTGTAAAGGATATTCTTAAAGACAGGGTAATTTTCAAAATCAATGAAAATGAGTTTGAGATTGAAATGGGGCAATCAAATAAGCATTAGCACCCTTTATTTGGCAATAATCTTGATGAATCGATTAAGATAGTCAACGCCTGACCAAACGGTAAGAACTGTTGCTATCCAGAGAAAAAACATACCTACATTGTGCATATTTACAGTAAGCAGGGTATGTGAAATACCAAAGAACCAGTTGTAGTTGTAATGCAAAACAAGCCCCAGAATTGCTACAATCTGAAAAATGGTCTTATACTTACCCAAATCACTTGCCTGAATGACAATACCCTCAGTTGAAGCAATTCCGCGAAGACCGGTTATTATAATCTCACGCCCTAGAATAACTAAAACCATCCAGGCAGGCACACGGTTAAACGGCAGAATCATAATAAGAGCAGCCATAACTATCAGTTTGTCAGCTATTGGATCCAAAAACTTGCCAAAAATTGTAACAATACCCATCCGCCTTGCTAAATAGCCATCAAGCCAATCCGTAATAGAGGCAATTGCAAATAGAGCCGCTGCCCAAAAGCCTGAAGATCTTGATGAAGATAACAGCAGGAACGCAAGCAGAGGAATTATTGCAATACGCATCAAAGTAAGTATATTCGGTAAATTAAGAATCTGACCTGTTCTGGTTTCTGACATCAATTAAATTTCACTTTCTTCGTAAGACTTCATATACGCAAGAACCCTGTTAACATAGGTTTTTGTCTCGTTATATGGTGGGATTCCACCATATTTTGCGACCTTATTCAATCCGGCATTATAAGCTGCAACAGCTAACACTACATCACCTCGAAATGTATCCAACAGAAAACGGAGATATTTAACCCCACCCTCCACATTATCTTTTGGGTTAAACCTATCAGCAACATTCAGAGACCTTGCGGTTGCCGGCATTAACTGCATTAAACCGCTGGCTCCTTTACTGGAAACAGCATTAGGATTATAACCGGATTCTGCATGAATAACGGCTTTTACCAGACTTGGATTAACTCCATATTTTTCTGAACAGTTTCTTATTATCTGATCAAATTCGGCAGGATTGACAGAAGATGCATATTTAAGTTTAGTACGTAACTCTTTGTCTTTTTTGAGATCACGCATAAAAACTTTAAAACGTTTATCGGTGGGAGCGTCAGTAAAATGAATGATGCCATCTTCATCAACGTATCGGTAAATATCAGCTTTTGACTGAATTGGTAAAAGAAGAGTCAGCATGGATATTAATACACCCAGACAGAGACTTCCCTTAACAGAGTTTAGAAAATAGGATTCCATAGCGCTAATAATCTCAAAAGATATGGATTTGTCAAGAGAAATTCTGTTTATCTGTTTTTTAGATCCAGTTTGAAATTGACTTTTTACTGTTCATGTACTACAAGATTCCTTTTCTTAAGGAGGAAGTATATGAGTGAGAAATCAGCAACCTATAAAGATTCCGGCGTAGATATCGTTGCCGGGAATAATTTTGTCAACCTTATCAAGCCGTTAGTAAAAGCTACGTCACGACCGGAAGTACTGGCTGACATTGGTGGATTTGGCGGACTGTTTTCACTTAATACCGCAAAATACAAAAATCCTGTTCTTGTTTCTGGAACTGACGGTGTCGGCACAAAACTGAAAGTTGCATTTCTTGCCAATCGGCACGACACAATAGGAATAGACCTTGTTGCAATGTGTGTGAATGATATCATTGTTCAGGGCGCTGAACCTCTTTTCTTCCTCGACTATCTTGCTACCGGCAAACTGCTTCCTGAGAAGGGAGCTGAAATAGTAAAAGGGATAGCAGAAGGGTGCAAACAGGCTGGATGCGCTCTTATAGGCGGTGAAACGGCTGAAATGCCAGGCTTTTATGCAGACGGTGAATATGATGTAGCCGGTTTTACAGTAGGTGTTGTTGACCGGGAAAATATTATTGACGGTTCATGCATTTCGGTCGGTAATAATCTTATAGGAATTGCCTCCAGCGGTTTGCACAGCAATGGTTATTCTCTTGCACGTACGCTTATTTTAGAACGGCTTGGCCTCTCTATTGATGATAAGTTCCCTGGTACTGAAAGTACGGTAGCGGATATTTTACTAACTCCGACAAAAATCTATGTTCGCTCAATTCTCAATTTGTTAAAAGATTTCACTATTAATGGTATAGCGCATATAACCGGCGGCGGATTACTCGAAAACGTACCAAGAGTACTCCCAAAAGGTTGTCAGGCTCACATATATCTGGATAAGTGGGAACGTCCAAACCTCTTCTCAGTTTTACAGAAAGCCGGGTCTGTTGAAGTAAACGAAATGTACAGAACATTCAATATGGGAATAGGTATGGTTTTGGCAGTCTCTGAGGCTCAAACCGAGGAGATAATTGACAGATTAAACGGCCTGGGAGAAACCGCCTGGGTGATTGGCAACGTATCTGCCTGCAACGATGGTGATGAACGAGTTGAATTGTTAGGGGTTTGATTATATGTCAAAAAAAAACATTTGCCGACTGGCAGTACTTGTTTCAGGAAACGGTTCCAATCTTCAGACAATTATTGACCATATCGAAGCTGGTAAACTTAAAGCTGAGATAACCTGTGTTATAAGTAACAAAGCAGATGCTTATGCACTTGAGAGAGCCTCCCGTCATGGGATTGAAGGCATTGTTCATGCAAACTCAGATTTTGCTGATAGGCGTTCCTACGATGCAAGAACAGTTGATATTCTCAAAGAACGTAAGGTGGATCTTGTGGTTCTTGCAGGCTTCATGAGAATTCTTACTGATGTAATGATCGGCGCTTTCCCGAACCGAATCATGAATATACACCCCGCCCTTCTTCCATCTTTTAAGGGGCTTCATGCTCAGCAGCAGGCGCTTGATTACGGTGTTCGTTATTCTGGATGCACCATACATTTTGTTGATAGCGGTACAGATACGGGGCCAATAATCATGCAGTCAGTTGTTCCAGTTGAACAGAACGATACCGAGGACACACTATCTGCAAAGATCCAGAAAGCTGAACATAAAACTTATGTGGCTGCAATAAAACTCTTTATTGAAGGGAAGATAACTATTGACAATCGAAGAGTATTAATTGCTGATTGAAATAATCTTTATTCACTCGCTCCGCCAAATTTTTTCAGTAAACGTCCCGAAGCAGAATCCCACTTGCGAATCCAGCGATCTCCTCCTGAAGAAAACAGCTGTTTCCCGTCAGACGAAAAAAACAGTTGTATCGCAGACTTGTCGAGTTGCGCTTCCCATGCGACTTTGCTTTCACGAACACTCCACATCAATATTGATTCATTCTCTTCTGCAATTGCCATAAAATCACCGTCTGGTGAAAGCGCAATACTATTTATCTGGCGGTCATTAAAATGCTGGGTACTTCGCAAACTTCTAGATGAAACAGTCCACCCTTTTACCGTCATATTATCCAAAGCAGCATAAATGTACTCTCCATTAACTGATCCTGTGAGTGCAGTCACAGAATCATCTGAAGGTTCCAAAAGAGTCGCAAGAGGTTCAGATGTTGATGTCGGATCCCATAACCTAACCGCTCCATCACTTCCTGCAGTTACCAGTTCATTACTCTCAGGAATAAAAAATATAAACATTGCTTCACCCGAGTGTGCTTTAAAACTACTGACAACTGTTCTTGCAGTACGATTCCATACAACAACGAATCCCTCCTTATCTCCTGTGGCAACATAACGACCATCTTTTGAAAATTTCACGGCTATAACAGGAGCATTATGCCCATTAGCCCTTGAAGAGAATACGGCAAGCCTTCTTCCGCTCTCAACATCCCAGAGAACAGGCATGATTTTGAAATCCCTTGACCAGAGGACTTGTGACGATTCGGGGGAAAAAGCAGCAGAAGTCAATCGGATTTTAAATCTGTCTGATGCTCCTAACTTTCGTACAAGCTCACCATTCATAATATTCCATATAAAAACATTCTCGTCTTCGTCTCCTGTAAGCCCCAATCTCCCATCGTTACTTATTGTAAAGAGTGTGATTTCCTTTAAATGACCATTATCCTTTAAATTAACCGTTGAACTCTGTGTAATCTTTGCCGGTTTTACAATTTTATCTTCAGCAACCGGCGTAAATGAAACGGATAAATCTTCAGCCATTACATAAAGAGGTGCTGATAAAGGTAGAAGAGCAATAATAAATAAGAACATTACGCTGTATTTAGTCATAAACTTCCTTTCGTTCACAATAAAATTTTACATTTAAGCCAGAATAAAGCGATTAAATGGGTGATACATCTATGCCCGAAGAAGACAATTCATAAAGTACACTGGAAATAAGAGTCTCAACCTGAGCCTCAACTTTTTCTGTAAGTCCCACACCCATCTCAACCGATGCGGGCTGGACACCAAACAGGACCATCTCTTTAGGAGAGTGCCCCATAAGTTCTGAAACGGCTAGAAGATCCTTAAGCCCCATCTGATGAGGTGATACTTTGGTTAAAAGAGCTATAGGAAGCTCATCACCTGCGAGACGAACGCAGTTACCCGCCTCTTTACCGGTTTCTACGGCATCTATCATGATAAGTTTGGATATATTCTCAAGTTTGTGAAGAAGATCCAATCCGAGTGTACCTCCATCCATAACCTCTACGTTATCAGGAAAACGATACCTCTTAACCATTTTTTGGACAACAATCACTCCAACTGCATCGTCAGTCATAACGAGGTTGCCGACACCCAGTATAAGTACCGAATTTTCTGTTGCAGCGTCATACATATAAACTCCGGTTTAAAGTTAAAAATAACCAGACAATCAGAACCTTTTCAAAATGGTTCTGATTTTTTCAAGTCTTGCAGCCCCTTCTTCAATTAAACGAATAAGATCTCTGCGTGAACTATCGGCAGCATCCTTACCTTTTTCCAATAAATCATCACCCTTTTCGGCAATAGCTTCAACAAGGGTCGAAACATTATCCGAAAGATCTTGAACTGCGTCATCGGCAGTACGACGAACCTGTTTGGAATAACGTAATAATTTCTTCCTGGTCCGCACTCCTGAAGTTGGAGCGAAAAACAAAGCCACGCCTGCACCAATAACTCCACCTGCAAATAACAGCAGAGCCGTAGCAGCAATTTTTCTATCTCGATCTTCCATAAATACCCCCTTGCCCTGTAATAAACTAATGCCTTACCTTAACTTAAAAAAATGACAACTTCATTAACAAAACGAACTATTGAGAACTCAGTCCACAAAATATGTCGTTTTTTTATTCAGCTTGACTTGATTTTAGTGTAACCTTAGCACTGTTATTTTTGATCAGCGATATGTCAGCAAATTAACAAAAACCAGACTAGCAACAAACCGGGAGTTATAAACTATGAAAAAACAGTTACTTAACACATTTATATTACTGGGGGCAATTCTGTTTCTTTCAGTAACAGTTATGGAGTTTGAGGCAGAGGCACGATTTGGCGGAGGGAGGTCAATGGGGAGTCGCGGTTCTCGCAGTTATTCAAGACCTGCAACTCCAAGCAGACAGTATGCCCCTTCAAACAATCAGCAGAGACCCCAATCCAACGGTTATCAACAACCTGCTTCAGGTGGTTTTCTGAGAAGTATGGCAGGGGGAATTGCAGGCGGGTTACTCGGAGGAATGCTATTCAGAAGCCTGGGTTTTGGTGGAATGGGTGGCGGAGGCGGTATAGGTATGTTTGAAATCATACTGCTTGCCGGCATTGGATACATGATTTACAGTTTCTTAAAAAAGAAGAGGGAACGGGCTTCCATACAGCAAGCTCAATCCGAGCCGTACCGTAACGACAATGTAATTTCTATTAGTCGTACCAATAATATTCAGCCACAGTATGATGATCTTGAAACCGGTTTGTCTCATATCCGTCAGTTTGACTCTTCATTTGATGAGAATAGCTATAACGATCTGGTTATGGACAATTTTTTCAAGATTCAAAGTGCCTGGATGAACCGCGACCTGACTTCAGTAAAAGGGCTATTAACTGATGAAATGCTCCATATTTTCCAAACGGATCTTAACAAATTAATAACGGACAAACAGATTAACCGCCTTGAAAACATTGCGGTTCGTAAAGTTAATATTACCGAGGCGTGGCAGGAGTCAGGCGAGGATTATATAAACACACTTATTTACGCTAACCTGCTGGATTATACGACTGACGAATCAGGCAGATTGATATCCGGAAGCAAGACTGAACCAGTAAAATTCGAGGAGTTCTGGACTTTCAAACGCCCGGTTGGTAACAACCCATGGAAACTTTCCGCTATAGACCAGAAATAGATCACTTGCAGTGTAACATTTAAAGCCTGGCAGGACTTTTGGTTTACCCCGCCGGGCTTTATCTGATAATCCCCTACCCTATCTCAACTGATCCCTGTATTTTCTTATCTCATCCTCAAAAGTTCTCTGAATTTCACCTTTTGGATGATCGTGAGCATACTGCCAGAAAAAATATGCAATAGCTGTCAATACTACCAGAAAAAGAGCGATTATTAAAATCTGTACTGAGGTTATTTTAATCCCCTTATTTACACTCTCTTCCTCTGATTCGCTATCCTCTAAAGAGCTACGATACAGATATCGTTCACGTAGCTGCCTTATTCTTTTTAGCTGAATAGTTGAAATGTAGGTTACTATGGCGTCTCGATCCCGCTCATCAATGTACACAAATTGTACGCCTGTATTAAAATATTCGTAATCACCTCCAGCAGCATAGTTTCGGTTTGCAAAGACTATTCTGCCTATAACATCTATAACTCTCATTGGAGATGGGAGAAGAATCTCTAGCAGAATATATTCTCCATCTTCAAACCCATGATGAGTTACAGTACGCAATCCCCCGCCACTGATATTTGCAGCGAGCGGGATGGTACTGTCCCATGAGCCATGCAAATCATCTTCAGAGGCATTTTCAATAACCGGTTCACCATGTATCTCAACAAATTCATTGTAATGCTCTTCAGGCAACTCGGGGTCGAGAGGTACTCCCCTTACACTCCATGGCTTTTCCGCCTGTTCAATTACAAGCTGCTGACGAAGAATCCGTCGTTCATTCCACTGTTTATGTAATCTGTCAATATTCTGATCAGCAGTTATAAAATACTTAATGGGGAGAAAAGCGTCAATTCTGTAAAATTCACGTAGTTCATCTGAAACCACTTCACCGATAAGTCGTAGCAATAATTCACGGGCAACGCCCTCAGAAACAACTATAGCCCTGCAGCAGTAGGCATTCTCCTCACTTCCACCCCGCAATTCCAGTATCTGCCCATAATGAAGAGACACCTCTGCCGGCAAAACGTCCCGCGATAACTGTAATGAGACAAGATCTTCATTTATTTCATGGATAATTGCCCAATCCTTAAATACATCAGCATTCGGCAGCGGAATACCTACTCCAACTTTCTTGCCAACCGGAAAATAGCGCGCATAGAGTTCCATATCACTCATACATTGTCGCTCCAGACAAAAGATTGTTTCAGGAATTATTATGAACTACAAAAGACCATATTTTAGCCGCAGTGCCGATTTCACTTCTGGCGGAACAAACTTGTCAATATCGCCCTTAAGTGAGCAGACTTCCTTGACTATGGAGGAGGAGAGATAACCATATTGCAGAGATGTCATCATAAAAAGTGTTTCAATTTCACGACCAATACAGCTGTTCATCTGGGCTATCTGAAACTCGTATTCAAAATCTGATATAGCACGAAGTCCACGAATAATAACATGAGCTCCACGTGACGAAACGTAATCAATAAGAAGTCCACTGAATGTATCAACGCTAACCCGGGCTTCCCCCTTAAAAACATCACTAATTAGTTCAACACGCTCATCAGTAGTAAAGAGAGATTTTTTCTGCGAATTTCTGGCAACGGCTACGACAATTTCGTCAAAGATAGTCAAACCACGTCTTATTATATCAATATGCCCGTAGGTAACAGGATCAAAAGAACCGGGGTAAACTGCAATCTTTTTCAATTAGCCTCCTTACTGAACATCTCAATTGCTGTTTCGCCATAAATACGTCGATCAAATCGTTTTAAATGACCATAAACTTCTGACAATGGATTACGGACTGAACACTCTGCCAGCAATAAAGCTTCTGACGCTAAAAGATCAGAATTATCAAACAGTTCAAAAATGCGCTGATAAAGACCTGAGGAGTATGGAGGATCAAAAAAAACTATATTAAATTTATGTTTGGCTTTTTCAAGACTATTGATAGCCTTTTCAGCATCCATAATTAATATTCGGGAACGTTCCTGTAAACCTGTGGATAGTATATTTTTTTTTAGTACATCACCAACTGAGCGGCTTGACTCTACAAAACAACAAGACCCAGCTCCCCGACTGAGAGCCTCTATTCCCAGGCTTCCACTACCGGCGCAAATATCCAGAACAGATATGTCATTAAAATTCAGGCGACTACCCAGAATACTAAAAATTGCTTCCTTGACACGATCAGATGTGGGCCTTGTAATCATACCTGTAGGGGCAGAGAGAACTCTGCCCCTACAGGTACCTGAAATTACACGCATAAAATAAAACTCCCAAAGACTGTTACAGCCCTGGCTTTCATTTACCATCAGTTTTCAAATAGAATCTCTGCTTACTGCAAAAAGCGCCTTGGTTTTGCATCTATATCGTTCAAAGAGAGATAAAATCAAACCAGATCCTGAACTCCCTGGAAGATTATATCAAACAACTCCTGAATATTCTCCTCAGCGATACATGAGAACGCGATTCTAAGGTCGGTTTTGGTAGTTGAGATTGCCCCTACCCCGTACTTATCAAGCAGATGAACCCGTAGTTTTTCGGCATCTACATTCTTCAACTTCAGACACATAAAGTATCCGGAGTTGAACGGATAGTAATCCCAGGCTGAATCGTATTTGCTGTTATTCAGAACTTCCTTGGTTTTAAGAGCCCGCCCCTTCATAATCTGGAACTTTTCCTCCTTCTGAGCGAGGAAATCCGGAGAACGGAGAGCTTCAATTACAAATGTTTGTGAAGGGTGTGGGCAGTTGGAAATTTTCGCACGAATTATCCCCATTGCCTTTTTCTCCAGAGCCGTCATAACCGGAGCGTTTTCGTAGCTGTTTCCGTCAGCAAAAGTAATGAAACCGGTACGGAAACCCCAGACAAACTCTTCTTTTGTTGCGCCATCAAGCTTTATTGCAAGAATACGTGGGTGAATGTTGGCGAGTTTCCCGAATAGAGATTCCTTCAGGCTGTCCTCGTAGAATAGTCCGAAATAGGCGTCGTCAGCAACTGCAACAATATTGCAACCCGCTTCAGCAACTTCCTTAATTGCGGCAACAAGCGCATCTCCTTCAGCAACTGTCGGAGTGTAACCGCTTGGATTGTTCGGGAAGTTCAAAAGAACAACAGCTTTACCCTTCTCTTCAGCGGTGTTCTTCAGAACCGCCTTGAAAGCATCAATGTCATAACCGCCGGTTACAGTAAAAGTCGGATGTTTCTTGACGATTGCACCGTTGCAGGTACCAAAAGTCAGGTTGTAGTTACCCCAGAGCATATCGGGCAGGATAAGGTGATCACCTTTATCAATGAACATATCGGAGACAATAGAAAGACCATGTGTCAGTGCGTTGGTGACTATCGGATTGCTGAAATGCTTGCCATTCTGGCTCGGGTTTTCCCGCAGCATCTTCTCACTCCAGAGAGCGCGAAGTTCCGGCTTTCCGGCTGGAGGTGCGTAAGGGAAGATATCTTTAGGATCAAACTCTGACAGTTTGTCCTGAATGCACTTCAGGTACATTGGTCCGCCGTTTTCGGTGGCGATACCGATTGTTGCATTGTATTTATGAGCCTTATCCTTGGCTTCGGCAGATTGGGTCAGAATACCCTTCGGAAAAAAGAGATTTTTACCAAGATCGGAGAGCATTTCCAATACGTGAGGGCTGTGTTGTGTAAGCAGATCGTTGAGTTCCTGTGCTAATGGGTTCATCGTTTTCCTCCCGGAAGTTTTTACCAACTTTAGTTGTGTGATTCATCAATTTGAAGTAGCAAGGGCGCAATAAAACAGAATCTCCCGGGCTTTGTCAATAGGAGAATTGAATATAGCTACTTGCGTACAAATATTTCTTTTGCGAGGTTGCTGTCAATCGCAAATTCGGAATATCCGACACGGAAAATGTACGAAGGATATGCATGGGTCAATATGATTCTGTTACCAGGCAGAACCCCCATAGCCATGAGTTTCTGCATTTTTTTGTTATCCTCGGTCTGGATGTAGGCGATCTCCCCCTCCTGCCCCGATTTGAATTCGGTAAGAGGCACAACCCCCAGATCACCATCTGCACGTGCCTGATGGCAACATTCACCCGGAGGGATCGGTTTGCCATGCGGACAGGTTGTCGGATGGTTGAGCATTGTGCATATCTTGACATCAACCCCTTCGTTCAGAAGATGTTCAAACTGGCAGGCTTTGTTATCGCCATCCTCACCACGGATATTGAGAACATCCATCATCAGCCGTTCGGCCAGACGATGTCGACGGATAGTTATCTTCCCCTCTTCACGCCCCTCCGGACGGAAATAAATCATCCCCTGCCTGATCTCGATGAGGGCGTGGCCGGTAAGTTCACGATATGCCGGATCATCCGTCGGAAATGCCATCTTTTCCGGATCGAGAAATGCAGCCCCACTCTCCTCAACGGCAATCCATAACGCTTCAAGTATCTCTTCAGCTTTCTCGGACAACTTCATTGTTTCTCCCCCTCATTTTCAGGCTTTTTTCCGAAGATTGATTTTAATTTTCTAACTACGCCGGACTCCAGCGGATTTTTATAGTTACATCTTGGACAGTGGATGGAGTGACAGCCACCGGAACAGCCGCCACAGCTGCTCTTCCCTTCGCTCTCTTCAAATTTGTAACCGCAAAAACCGCAGATCATGCCAATAATCCTGTAATTATCAAAGCTTTATTAAGCAGATAACCACTGGCAAATGCAAGCAGACTTACGAAAATTCCGATTCCACCGGCAACTTTCCAGCCACGCTCCTTCTTCATTATCAGAAACTGGGCAATACAGGGTATGAAGAGAGTCAGTGTAACAGCGGCGACGGTCAGCTGACGGGCATCCATTAAACCTTTGGTCTCAAGCTCGTATAAACCTGCTGCGCCGTAATCCCTGCGGAAGAAACCGAATATGAAGGATACCGCCGTTTCTCTAGGCAAACCGATAGAGGCCATTACTGGCGCCATGGCATTCACCATCTTTTCAAAGAAGCCGGTAATTTTGCCAAGCCAGAGCAGAACCGATGCAAGGACAAAAAGCGGTAGAATTTCCATAAAATACCACTGCATACGGGTGTAGGTTTTTGTCAGAACATTGCCCAACTGCGGCAGACGCATCGGTGGCAGCTCCATATAAAACATCGGAGCCTCCCCGGGAATTATTTTTGCCGAGAGCAGTCCGACCAGCAGAAAGAGCAGCAGAAGGCAGCCGCTCCATACGGCAAGCGCCCCCGGATATTTGGAAAGAAGTGACATAATTACACCCAACTGCGCAGAGCAGGGAATTGTCAGGGAGAGCAGAATTGTGGCAATTATTCTCTCTCTGGTCGTCTCAAGGGTACGAGTAACCATGGTAGCCATTGTATCGCAGCCGAAACCGAGTACCATCGGTATAACGGCGCGCCCAGTCAGACCAAAGTGCTTGAATATTCTATCCACAAGAAGCGCAAGCCGTGGAAAATAGCCGGTATCCTCAAGAAAAGAGAAGAAAATGAAGAAGGTCGCCACAATCGGGAGAATAATTCCAACGGCATACCGCAACCCCAGTGTAATTATTCCGTACTCTCCAACAAAGAGTTCCTGAATGATAACCCACGGTATAATGCTATTCACAACCCCGATAATCCATGGATTAAAAATCCCTTCAAACAGCTTTTTCTCCAGGAGATCAACAACAGTACCGGCACCGAATACGCCTACGAACTGATAGAGTCCGAAGTAGAGGACCACAATAAGCAGCGGAACACCGGTAATGGGTTGAACGGCAAGCTTTGAGATTCGTTCTGCAAATGTTACTACACGTTTATTTGGAGCTGTAAAAACACCGTTTATAATGCGTTTGACCATCTCATTTCGTTCAAGTGAGAGGTCAAGGTGAAATGATTCGCGGCGTTCGAATGAAATTTCGCGAACTTTCTCCGCTAATGGAGCGTATCCGTCACCTTCTCGATGGCGAAGGAGATCAGAAATTTCATCATCCTGCTGTAACAGCAGAAGTGCCAGCGCTCTCACGGAGAGAATGTACTCCCCCTGCATCATGACGGTTACTTCGTTTATGTCCCGCTCAAGCAGGCGACTGTACTCAAAGTGCCGCTGTTCGCAGGAGCAGCGATAACCATTGATAGCCGCACGTATTTCTTCAATACCGCGCTTACGGGCGGTGGCAGCACCGATAACCGGAATACCGAGTTTCTGCTGAAGGAGTTCGAGGTCAATTGAGAGCCCCATACGTTCAGCTTCGTCCATAATATTGACCACAAGAATAACCGGCAGTCCGGCTTCGATCAGCTGAATCGTCATTGCCAGCATTCTCTCCAGATTACGCGCATCCAGAACGTGAACAACAACATCCGGACTCTCGTGAAGCAGAATCTCGCGGGCTACCCGCTCCTCTTCAGTTATTGTATGAATGGAATACATACCGGGTGTATCGATTACTTCCCACGCCTGACTATTGATTACAGCATTGCCGCGTGAGACCTCAACAGAAGTTCCGGGATAATTCGATACTGTGACGTATGCGCCAGTCAGCGCATTAAACAGGACGCTCTTCCCGACATTGGGATTACCAACAAGAGCAACCTTCCGGGATGAAGAAAGCGATGAAGATTCGGTCTGTTTCGAACAACATGTTGCCATTTTTCTCTTCCTTTTATGCTTTTGATATTCATTTTCAATACAAAGCCAAAAAAACACCCTCACTTACTCGAGGGTATCAGGATGACTGAGCTATTTTCTGCAGTCAGAACAGAGGCCGTAAATTTCCATTTTATGATTATTAATCTTGAATCCATGCCGTGATGCTATCTCTCTCTGTAACTTTTCAATCGTCTCATCCTCAAATTCGATGATCGTATCACAGCCGGTGCAGACGAGGTGGTCGTGATGTTCACCCTCCATAGCGTGCTCATATCGAGTTTGGCCGTCATGCAGGTGTATCTCTCGTGCCAGTCCGGATTCGGCAAAGAGCTTTAGCGTACGGTAAACTGTCGCATGGCCAATCCCCGGATTACTGGATTTAATTTTGAGGTATAACTCCTCGACGCTGATATGCTGATGTGTGGAGAGAAAGATGTCGAGAATGATATCTCGTTGGCGAGTTGAGCGAAGACCCTTTTCAGCGGCAAAACTATTAAATGCTTTCTTCTTTTCGAGAATCATTCGCCCCCCTTATTGAACATGAAATTCAATATAAGGAGGGCGAGGAAAAAATACAAGCTAAAACATTATATGGTGGTCAATTATTTTCGTGCAGTAAGAAGATACTTCCCCACCCAGTTCCTGGCAAACTGGTAAGCTGTTCGTCCACAACGCTTACTCTTGTCGTGCGACCACTGGATTGCATCACGCTCAATCTCGCTGCTCCATGGAATCTGAACTTTCCTCATTTCACACTCTTTCTCTACATTTAGGCGTACAGCGTCCAGATAGCGATCCTGCGAAAATGCGTAGAACGCGACCCAGATACCAAAGCGGTCGGAGAGAGAAACTTTTTCCTCCATTGCTTCACTCTGTTGGAGTTCACCCTTCACAAATTTTCCACCTAGATGGTCGGATTCGTATTCGGGCAAGAGATGGCGACGATTTGATGTTACATAGATCAGAACGTTTTCGGGAGCCGAGTAGACAGATCCATCCAGGGCACTTTTAAGCATCTTGTAACTCAACTCACCCACTTCAAAAGTAAGGTCGTCACAGAGCAGAATAAATCGGTAAGGTTGATTCTCAACGGCGTTGAATATCTCGGAGAGATAAATCAGGTCTTCCTTCTCAACCTGAATAAATCGTAACCCCTGATCTGCATATTCATTTAGTAGCGCCTTTACGATGGAGGATTTTCCTGAGCCTCTGGAGCCCCAGAGAAGAGCGTTGTTGGCTGGCAGTCCGGCCAGAAACTGGCGGGTATTGCTGACCATGATCTCTTTCTGCTCCTCAACACCGAGCAGTTCTTTTAAGGTGGTGGTATCGGTCACTCTGACAGGCTCAAGATAGCCGGAGAATGAGTGTCTGCGCCAGTTGGCAGCATGGCAGGTGGACCAGTCGATTGCGGCTACAGCTTTGGGGAGCAACATTTCAACGGAACTTAATACTCGTTCGAGGCGAGCAACTACATCAGGTTTCAAATTAAACATTGTCAGTTCTCTCTATACTTTTATTAAATTCAGGATGGCACTCAATGAATATCACCGGTAGGCTAACAAGCTGGGAAAAGACACATAATGCGGTTAACTTCTATACGTCATCAACTTGTAAACTGTCAAATCAAAAATCCTGATTAAAAATCTTCTATTGCTATTTGTTTTAAATTTTATATAAAAGAGAGGCTGTTGCAATTCGAGTACTTATCTGCATTGGAGAAACATGAAAATTATAGACTCAATAAACCCAGAGAAACAGTTTATCTCATTGGAATATTTTCCTCCGAAAATAAGGGAAGACTGGCCAGCTTTTTTCCAGACTGTTGAGCGACTTGCAGTACTAAAACCGCTCTTTGCATCTGTAACATATGGAGCAGGCGGAAGCACAAATGTTGATTCCCTTGAAATAGTCACCAGAATACAGCAGGAGTACGGCATTGAGACAATGGCGCATCTGACATGTCTCGGCTCTAACAGTGATGAAGTAAGCAAATTTTTAAGCGATCTAACTGCGGCTGGCGTCAACAATGTTCTCGCATTGCGTGGTGATCTTCCGCAGGACGGAACAGTTGAAACCCCACTCCCTTCACCTCTTCAGTACGCGTCGGATCTGGTTAATCTGATCAAAACAGAATTCCCGCCGATGGGGATAGGTGTTGCCGCCTATCCGGAGGTACACCCTGAATCGGCAAACGCCGAGGCCGATCTCTCCTATCTGAAAATCAAACTTGACAATGGCGCGGACTTTGCCATTACGCAGCTTTTTTTCGACAACGAACTCTATCACTCATTTGTCAGACGGGCTCGTGAAGCCGGAATCATCAAGCCGATAATTCCGGGCATTCTGCCAGTTGTCAGCCTGAAGGTAATCAAACGCATCGTATCTCTCTGCGGAGCCACAATACCGCCGGATTTTCTGGCACAACTTGAAGAAGCCGATCTGTCAGGAGGGGCTGCGGCAGTTCAAAAAGTCGGAATTGCCCATGCCAGACGGCAGGCTGCCGAACTTCTGAAAGCCGGAGTTCCAGGTGTTCACATCTATACTCTTAACCGCTCTGAGGTAGTTCTGAATCTGGTGGATGGTCTGCAGTAAGTACTGAAAAGACTTTATGGGTGGAAAAAAGGTCAATAATCTTGAGTTATTGACCTTTTTAATATTTTACTTTCTCTTTCCCCTCCTCGCCGGAGGTGGTTCTGTTTCGTTATTGATATGATAACCGCAGTTTTTTGGAAGCCAGCGGAGGCTTTGAACAAGCTCCGGAGTTAACTTCACGCAGCTTGGATTAATCTTAAACCTTCGTCCGTAAATCTTGCAGCGACGTGTATCAAGATCGAGAAACCGGCAGGCAGACTGCATGTAGAAGATATTACCCCGCTCATCTTCGATTTTTTCAAAACAGCAACTGCCACACTGTTTACAGCGACCTTCCCACCCTGAACCTTCTGTCGAACAGTCAGTCATAGCCTACTTCCTGTTTTTTTGAGTTTTGCTCCGCATCATATCCGCCAAGGTACCCATACCTTTGGGGGCATCATCCGCCTGTTTTCGGAATTCACTCATAGTCGCCTCTTCTTCAGCTGCGGCACGAGCCGGACCGGCCAGAGCAAGGGAGATACGGCGACTGGCGCGGTCAATTGCTTCAATTTTAACTTCTATCTGCTCACCCTCTTTGACAACTTCGCGTGGGTGGTTAATCTGCTTGCCGGAACCGAGCTTTGAGATATGAAGAAGACCGTCAACGCCATCACCTATAGTTACAAACGCGCCAAAGGTGTCAAGGCGTGCAACTGTTCCGGTATGAAACGACCCTTCAGGGAAGTTAGCCGTCACCATTTCCCACGGATCTGCAAGAGTATCCTTGAGACTTAAAGAGATACGGTCTTTTTCTGTATCTATTGATTTGATAACAACCTTTACCCGCTGACCAACAGTAAGGACTTCGCGAACATCTTTAACCCTGCTCCAGGCGATTTCAGAAACAGGAAGCAGTCCTTCAAGAGCACCGATATCTACAAACGCCCCGTAATCCTGAAGAGAGGTAACCGTCCCATCAACGATCATTCCAACTGAAATAGCGGCCTGCGCATCCTCTTTCAGACGCTGCTGTTCCTCCTCAAGCAGAGCACGTCGCGAAACAATTATGTTTCTGCCATCTTCCGCATATTCGCTGATCAGAAATGTCAGTCGCGTACCAATCAGTGCCTCTGGATTCTCAACACGACGAAGGGCAATCTGTGAATATGGGCAGAAAGCACGAGTAGTGCCGCCAAGCTTGATTTCGTATCCACCTTTGATCTCTTTTTCAACGATACCTTCAACCGGCACTCTAGACTGCCACGCCTGTTCAAGCTGGGCGGAGCCACCACCGGTTGATGCGCCGCCACCTATCTTAGTTGTAAATCGCATCTCACCCTGGCTTGAGGAGAGGAAATAGGCAGAGATTGAATCACCTTCAGCGACAGTAAGGTTTCCGTCGATATCAAGAAACTCCTTGCGCTCGATGACACCCTCCCCTTTCTGACCGGTGTCCATAAACAGCCATTCATTCCCGATTTTAAGAACTTTTCCGGTTATTTTCTGCCCTGGCTCAAGCCAACGTTTATTATCCTTGCCGCTCTGTTCAAACATCTCGGCGAAACTACCGTCTTCCATCTCTTCAGCATCCTGAGCTTCATCCATCAACTCGTCATCATCAATATCATGTTTGCTTTTCATCGTTAAATATCTCCTCCGAACAATATTGGTGCGCGACTATAGCATAAATGCTTTGAGAATCAAATTTTAGATAATTTGACTTCCCCCTTGAAAACCGGAGCTTCAGTAATTATCTTTCGCCTATCACATTCCAAAACCTGAAGGAGACTAATCATTTATGTCCAAAACGACCAAACAGTTCCAGACCGAGGTACAGCAACTGCTAGATCTGGTAATCCACTCACTCTATTCCAACAAAGATATTTTTCTCCGCGAACTGATTTCCAACTCATCTGATGCTATCGACAAAGTGCGCTTTGAATCACACTCCGACGAGTCCCTGCTGGAAGGTAACAGCGAGTGGAAGATCAAGGTCATTCCTAATAAAGATGCCGGTACACTGACAATTCTTGACAACGGCATCGGTATGAATATGGCCGAGGTCGAAGAGAATATCGGCACAATTGCCCGCTCCGGAACAAAAGCATTCATGCAGTCACTCAAAGAGAAAGCTGCCAGCGATAATCCGGAGCTGATCGGTCAGTTCGGTGTCGGTTTCTATGCCTCCTTCATGGTTGCAGATCGCGTTACAATGGAAACCCGCAAGGGTGGCAATGCGACCGAAGGCTGCCGATGGGAATCAACCGGTGATGGAAGCTATACAGTTGAAGAGTGTACCCGTGAGCAGCGCGGCACTGAAATCACTCTTCACCTCAAAGAGGAGTTCAAGACCTATCTGGATGAGTGGAAAATTCGCTCAATAGTAAAAAAATACTCCGATTATATCCAATATCCGGTTGTAATGGACGTAACACGCTCCGAAACTGTGAAAGATGCCGATGGGAAGGAAATTGAGGGCGCCGGTAGCATTGACAAAACCGAAGAGCAGACCCTTAACTCCATGAAAGCAATCTGGGCACGCGCCAAGAGTGACGTGACCGAAGAGGAGTACACCGAATTCTACAAGCATGTTTCCCACGATTATGACGCACCGTTCCGTACCATTCACTTCTCTGCTGAAGGAACCAGCGAGTTCAAAGCTCTGATTTATCTCCCTGCGAAAAAACCGTTCGACATGTTCATGAATGATCGTAAGAAGGGTCTGCAGCTCTACGTTCGTCGCGTTTTCATCAGTGACAAGTGTGAAGAGCTGATACCTGACTACCTCCGCTTTGTGAAAGGTGTTGTTGACTCTTCTGACCTCCCGCTTAACGTCTCCCGTGAAATCCTTCAGGAAGATGTCCAGATCAAGCGTATCCAGAAAGGTCTGGTCAGCAAAATTCTTTCGACACTTTCAGAGGTTAAGGAACAGAAGTTCGATGAGTACGTTACCTTCTGGAAGGAGTTTGGACAGGTAATCAAAGAGGGTATCCATTTTGATTATGCCAACAAGGAAAAACTTCAGGAGCTTATTCTGTTCGAAAGTACCTCCACTGAAGCCGGCTCGTTTGTTTCATTGAAAGAGTACGCAGAGAGGATGCCTGAAGATCAGAAAGATATATATTATATTACCGGTGCAAGTCGTGAAACACTTGAGCAGTCTCCGCATCTTGAGGCGTTCCGTGCCAAAGGTTATGAAGTTCTCTTCCTGACAGATCCGGTCGATGAATGGGTCGTTCAGTCGTTAACAGAGTACAACGAAAAGCCACTCAAAGCAGTTGATCGTGGCGACATCAGCCTTGACAGCGAAGAAGTGAAGAAGGAAAAGGAGAAGAAGCGTGAAGAGGCACAGAAGGAGTTCAGTGACCTCATCTCGCTGATCAGTGATCGCCTGAAAGAGAAGGTAAAAGAGGTTCGTTTTTCAAACCGCCTTACCGATAGCGCCTGCTGTCTCGTTGCTGATGAGTACGGTATGAACGCCAACATGGAGCGTATCATGAAGGCGATGAATCAGTCTGTTCCTGAATCAAAGCGTATTCTGGAACTGAACCCGGATCACGCTATACTTAAGGCCATGGCTTCCATTCACCAGAAGGATGCTACCGCTTCTGCTCTGACTGACTACGCCGATCTCCTGTATGATCAGGCTCTGCTTACTGAAGGGTCAACGATCAAGGATCCGCTCCGTTTCACAAAACTTGTTAGTGAACTGATGGTTAAGGCAGCTCAGTAAAATTTGGAAATTTGATGCAAAAATGAAAAGAGCCCCGCATGATTTCATGCGGGGCTCTTTTCATTTACTTTTTAACTTCTTATTACAGCCCAAGCTGTTTAAAGAAATCGTTCCCTTTGTCATCAACCAGGATAAATGCGGGGAAGTCCTCAACTTCTATCTTCCAGACAGCTTCCATCCCCAATTCAGGGAAGTCGATGCATTCAACTTTTTTGATATTCTCTTCTGCTAGAACAGCTGCAGGTCCACCGATTGAACCGAGGTAGAATCCGCCATTTTTCTTGCAGGCATCGGTAACCTGTTGCGAGCGGTTACCCTTTGCAATCATAATCATAGATCCGCCATTTTCCTGTAGCAGACCGACGTACGAATCCATACGTCCGGCGGTTGTAGGACCGAACGACCCTGATGCTTTACCAACGGGAGTTTTGGCCGGGCCGGCATAGTAGATCGGATGATTTTTGAGATAATCAGGAAGCGGCTTGCCGCTATCAAGGATCTCTTTAAATTTGGAGTGAGCAATATCACGACCGACAACTATCGTACCTGAGAGCAGCAGAGGAGTTGAAACGGGGTGTTTTGTCAGCTCGGCCAGAATGTCCTTCATCGGCTGATTCAGGTCAATTTTCACACCGTGACTATGCTTGCCACGGTACTGTTCAGGAATCAGGCGACCAGGGTTGCGATCCATCTCCTCAACAAAGAGACCATCCTTTGTAATCTTTGCCTTGATATTTCTATCCGCAGAGCAGGAAACGCCCATACCGACCGGACAGGAAGCGCCGTGACGCGGCAGACGGACTACGCGAACATCATGGGCAAAGTATTTACCGCCAAACTGTGCTCCGATACCAAGCTTCTGAGCAGCTTCAAGAAGCCTGTTCTCCAGCTCGATATCACGGAAAGCCTGACCATGCTCATTTCCGACGGTAGGGAGACCGTCATAATACTTTGCAGAAGCCATCTTGACATGTTTGAGGCACCCCTCAGCACTTGTACCACCGATAACAAAAGCGATGTGATACGGAGGACATGCGGCAGTTCCAAGAGTTTTCATCTTGTCTACCAGAAACTTGAAAAGTGTATCTGGTGTCAGAAGTGCCTTGGTCTCCTGGTAGAGATAAGTTTTGTTAGCTGAGCCGCCACCTTTGGCAACCATGAGGAATTTATATTCCATACCAGGCGTAGCGTAGAGATCAATCTGAGCAGGCAGGTTCGTTCCGGTGTTAATCTCTTCATACATATCGAGAGCAACAGTCTGCGAATAGCGGAGGTTTTCATCCGTGTAGGTCTTGTACACCCCTTTTGAAAGCCACTCTTCATCAACCACACCTGTCCAGACAGCCTGACCTTTCTTGCCGACTATCGTTGCCGTACCGGTATCCTGACAAACAGGCAATTCGAAGTTTGCAGAGATTTCAGCATTACGGAGGAAAGCAAGTGCAACACCTTTATCGTTCTGAGACGCTTCAGGGTCAGTAAGAATCTTAGCGACCATCTCGTTATGCTCAGGGCGCAGGGTAAAAGAGACATCACGCATTGCCTCATTTGCAAGGATCGAGAGCGCCTCCGGGCAGACGCGCATAATTTCCTGATCACCGAATTTTTCAACCGCAACATACTTTTCCGAACCTTCTATTTTACGAAATTTTGTTGCATCCTTACTAAGCGGGAACGGCTCCTGATAAACAAATGGTTTGGCAGACATCAGTACTCTCCTTTCAGATGATGGTTGTTTATTTTGTGGCAAAAAATCGCATTAGCTATACTGTATACAGCAATAGATGTAGTTTACTAATGCAAATATTTCGATAAATCAAGGCAAATTTTCTGTTTATTGATGCTGACAGCGAAGTAGTTTGATACCATCCTTGAACAGTATTTGCATCTTGTTTGGGACAATCAGGGCTTTTACTATTCCAATTCCAAAAACAGGGTGCTGCACCAGGCGCTTCACATTATATCTACCGTTCATATCGTACTTAGCTGCTTTTTCAGCATCAAATGTAGGAGATAGAGAAGCCCACTCTTCGCGATCTGATTCAGCAGGATCTTTCTTTGAAACCCTCGGAACTGCAGGAGCTTTTTTAGGTTTACCCGCAGAGGTAACTTTAACAGTTTTATCAGCTTTTTGAATTGGAGGCGCATGGTAATTGTGCACACCGTTACAAGTATTGCACTCCACCCTAACTACTTTCTCTTCCACCATGGCAACAATTCTGTGATTCAGTACCTCGCGGCATTTGGTGCAGCGAGCCTCAATAATGTCACCGGCAGATAGTTTTTTAATAGACATTGTTTTCCTTATTTTGATGCAGGTTTATTTCGTCAGGTAGAAACGATTGTTTGAAGCGTTTTAAAAAAAGTAAAAAAACCGCCCGGCAGCACTGCTGCTGTTGAGCGGCCTCACCTTTGGATAAAAAACTAAGTGATATATCAGAACACCCTTCTGTCGATTACTCTCGTGGCTTTCCCTTCATGCCTCGGTATACTGTTGGGCTCTACCAGCTTTACAGTCACACCAACCCCGAGAACTGAATTGATATTTTTACCTACTTTATCGAGGAAAGCCCTCTGCTTTTTCATCTCATCAAAGAAAATATTTTCACGCACCTCAATGCAGACTTCCAGAACGTCAAGTGAACCTTTTCTGTCAACGATGAGCTGATAGTGCGGTTCGCACCCCTCAATAGCCAGCAGAATCTCCTCAATCTGTGAAGGAAATACGTTAACGCCCTTGATTATAAGCATATCGTCAGACCGCCCCATGGTTTTTTTCATTCTTGCCATGGTTCGACCACATTCACAGCCTGTTTTGTCGATAGTTGTCATGTCTCTGGTACGATAACGGATCATAGGAAAAGCCTCCTTACTTATCGTAGTGAGTACAAGCTCTCCTACTGAACCGGGCGGAAGCACTTCACACGTCACAGGATCAATAATCTCTGCAATAAAAGCATCTTCAGAGATATGCATTCCTTTTTTACAGTAGCATTCACCGGCAACCCCCGGCCCGATTATTTCTGACAACCCATAATTGTCAGTAGCACTTATCATCAGGCGCGACTCAATTTCCGTACGCATAGCTTCAGACCATGGTTCCCCCCCAAACAGTCCAAACCTGAGAGAGAGTGACTGCGGGTCAATTTTCTGCTTTTCCATAAGATCAGCCAGAGAAATTGCATAACTTGGAGTACAGACAAGCGCAGTTGATTTGTAATCCTGCATAATCATTATCTGTTTTTCACTGTTTCCGCCACTCATCGGAATAACAGCCGCTCCGATAGTTTCCGAACCGTAATGCATACCAAAACCTCCGGTAAACATCCCGTAACCGAATGCAATCTGAACTACATCGTCGTGGGTAAGACCGGCTGCCGTCATTATCCGGGCAACAAGATTAGACCACATTTTAAGATCGTTTTTGGTATATCCGACAACTGTGGGCTTTCCGGTTGTGCCGGATGAAGAGTGGATACGCACAACTTCACGCAGAGGCACGGCAAACATTCCGTAAGGATAATTCAGCCGCAGATCCTCCTTAGTAGTAAAGGGAAGCTTTGAAAGATCTGATAATGATGAAACATCTTCAGGAACAATACCCAGTTCATTAAATTTGTTGCGATAGCACGGTACACTTTTATATACGCGATTCAACGTTGCCTGGAGACGCTCCAACTGGAGCTGTTCAAGCTCCTCCCTTGGCATACATTCGTGTTGAGAATCCCAGATCTGGTGTGACTGCATCAAAAAAACCTCTCGAAAAAAGTTGTAGATTACTCTTTGTGCGCCAATGCAGCATCAATCATAGATTTAACTGCCTGCGTAACTTCCTCAAGCGCAAGTGAAATTACCTCACCGGTTGACCGGACTTTAACTTCCACCTTCCCCTCTGCAAGTCCCTTACTGCCGACAACGATACGGTAAGGTATACCGATCAGGTCATTATCCTTGAACTTTACGCCCGGGCGTTCATCACGATCATCAAACAGCACCTCACAACCAAGCTTCTCCAGATTCAGATATATCTCTTCGGCTGCCGCCATGACACCACTATCCTTGGTATTGACCGCAACAACAGAACATTGGAAGGGGGCAATTGCAACAGGTAAAATTATACCGTTTTCATCATGGTTCTGCTCAATAGCAGCGGCAACTGTCCGCCCTATACCGATTCCGTAACACCCCATGAAGATTATCTGTTCCTTACCATTTGCATCAAGATATGTTGCATTCAAAGCTTTTGAATACTTGGTTCCAAGTTTGAAAACGTGCCCAACCTCAATTCCTCGCCACATTTCAAGCTTGCCGGATGCACAACGTGGACAGGCATCACCCGCCTCGACGGATCTTATGTCTGCATAACTGGAGAGTTCAAAATCACGTCCAATATTCGCATTGATATAGTGCTGATCCTTCTCATTGGCACCTACCACAAAATTCGACATACCTCTAACAACTCTGTCTGCAACAACTGTAATATCCTGTTTCAAACCGATTGGCCCCAGAAATCCGACTGGTGAACCGGTGCAGGCGAGAATCTGCTCCTCGGTAGCCATCTGAATATCTTCCCAACCGAGGTAATTTTTAAGTTTCAACTCGTTAAGCTCGTGATCTCCACGGAGCAGCGCCAGAACAAAATCCCCCTTCTCTGACGCGTAAACAAGAGCTTTTACCGTCTTGTCGGTGGAAAGATTTAAAAATCCGGCAACGTCGACTATAGCCTTCATATCGGGAGTTGCCACCTTCTGCAGAGGTTCTGAGCCTGCTTCTGATTTATCCGTAAAAAGCGGTGATTCGGCTTTTTCAACATTTGCTGCATATCTGCATGAATCGCAGGAGACTATTGCATCCTCACCGGAGTCAGCCAAAACCATGAACTCGTGCGATGAAGAGCCGCCGATACTTCCGGTATCTGCCTCAACAGCTCTGAAATTAAGACCGCAACGCTCAAAAATTCTCATATAAGCGTTGTACATCTTGTCGTAAGAGAGATCGGCGGCAGAGCTGTCCACATCAAACGAGTAGGCATCCTTCATAATGAATTCACGCCCGCGCATCAAACCGAATCGGGGGCGTATTTCATCACGAAACTTGGTCTGAACCTGATAGAAATTAACCGGCATCTGGCGATAGCTCTTGATCTCGCGTCGCACCATGTCGGTGATAACCTCTTCGTGAGTAGGCCCCATACAGAATTCTGCCTCCTTACGATCCTTGAAGCGAAGCAGCTCCTTGCCGTAAAAAGCCCAGCGTCCTGACTCCTCCCATAACTCCGCAGGCTGAACGTTCGGCATCAGCATCTCGATAGCATCCGCCTTGTTCATCTCTTCACGGACTATATTCTCGAATTTCCGTATAGATCGGAGACCGAGGGGGAGATAGTTGTAAATTCCGGAAGCAAGCTTACGGATCATTCCGGCTCTGAGCATCAACTGATGCGAAACTACTTCAGCATCCGAAGGGGTCTCTTTTGTTGTCGGTATAAAATAGCGTGAATAGAGCATTTAAATATCTCCGGAGTTGTAATATTTGGTAATAGTTTATAGTTTTGCTATCTCTTCAATTAAAGCATCTGCAAGCTGCTCTTCAGGCACTTTACGGATGATCTCACCATGACGGAATATCAGCCCCTCGCCACACCCACCCGCTATACCGACATCTGCTTCACGAGCTTCACCGGGGCCATTCACTGCACACCCCATAACTGCAACCGTTATCTGCCTGTCAACGCCCTGCAGCATTCTCTCTACTTTTTCCGCCACTGATATGAGATCTATCTGACAGCGACCACAGGTGGGACAGGAAACAAAGTTAACCCCACGCTGCCGCAGTCCGATTGCTTTTAAAATATCGTAACCGACGCGCACTTCATCTTTTGGCGCACCAGTCAGCGAGACACGCATTGTGTCACCTATTCCCTCAGCGAGCAGAATTCCAAGACCTACAGATGATTTTATTGTTCCGGAAAAGAGTGTGCCAGCCTCCGTAATACCAATGTGAAGTGGATAATCAGACTGCCTGGAGAAAAGGCGGTATGCCTCCACCGTTTTCATAACGTCAGATGCTTTAAGAGAGACCTTGATCTCCCGATAGTTTAAATCCTCAAGAATACGGATATGACCAAGAGCAGACTCAACCATAGCTTCTGGCGACGGATGACCGTAGCGTTCAAGAAGTTCCTTTTCCAGCGACCCTGCATTCACCCCTATTCTTATAGGAACTTTCCGTTCGGAAGCGGATGTTACAATTTCAGCAACCTTCCACTTTTCACCAATATTTCCAGGGTTCAGCCGCAGTCCATCGATTCCCCCTTCAAGAACTTTAAGAGCAAGTTTGTAGTCAAAGTGAATATCCGCAATTACGGGGATCGGACTCTCTTTTTTTATTTTTGCCAGTGCCGATGCAGCGTCCAGATCGGGCACAGCGCAACGGATAATCTCACACCCAACCTCTGTAAGTTCATTTATCTGAGACAGGGTAGCAGAGACATCGCGAGTATCTGTACTGCACATTGACTGAACAGAACATGGAGCGCCAGCACCAATAGCCACTCCTGCAACGTGAATCTGTCTGGTAGCTTTTCTCATGGGCGACATACTGCCAAAGGCGCAGCTGAAAGTCAAGAACGACGCTTGATTAAGAGCAGTTCAGAATCATACTAATCGTCTATTTTGCCGTATGCATACCAATAGGCGCCGGCAACAAAAATCACACCGCCGGCAATATTACCTAAAGTGACCGGAATCAGATTGGTTACTAGAAAATTGTACCAGGAAATTGATGGATCAGGGGAAGATATGGTGGTTGAAATAAAGAGGCCTGTGGGTATGAAATACATATTTGCAATTGAGTGTTCAAAACCGCTGGCAACAAAGGTCATAATTGGGACATAGCAGGCTAGCATCTTAGAAGTTATGTCACGCGCAGCGGTTGCCATGAAAACCGCAAGACAAACCAGCCAGTTACAGAGAACGCCTCGCACAAAGGCAACCCCAAAAGATAGCTGAGATTTGGCAGAAGCAATATGAAGAGCTTTTTCCGCAACTTTGCCCTGTTCCCACAAACCGGTTTCAAACATCAGCCACGCCAGAAAAATAGCTCCGATAAAGTTTCCGACAATCACAACAATCCAGTTTTCGAGCAGCTTTGACCATGCAATTTCGCCATGAAGAGCAGCGGCAGCCAAAAGACTGTTACCGGTAAACAGCTCCGCACCGCAGATGACAACCAGCATCAAGCCTATTGAGAAGAGACTGCCACCCATGAATCTGGAAATACCGAATCCCAGAAACTGCCCTGCATCCTGTGTCACCACGGTAGAGAGTTGAGCACCAAAAGCGATATAAAAACCGGCAAGAAGACTTAAAACAAATGTGCGCCCTACCCCCTGATTCAAAACCCGTCTTCCGTTTTTGGCTACGGTATGTGCAGCTTCGCGAGGGGTCAAAAACATTTTATATTCGGAACTCATGTCTAAATTTCACCTGACTGTCGGAATTTCTATCTGAAATTTTTCAGAGATTAATCGGCAAATAATAAATAAACCACGCCAAAGGGCGTGGTTTATCAAGCCGCAATTTTCCACGGATGAATTTTATCCAACTCGGCAGCCATGTTTCTCTCAACCTCTTCAGTATCATAGTCAGCTTGTAAACCAAGCCAGAAAGCAGCTGTAGTGCCAAAGAAACGTGAAAGCCGGGTGGCAGTGTCAGCGCCTACTGCCCGTTTTCCCTGGCATATCGCAGATATTCTTGATTCCGTCACTCCAACCTCTTTGGCAAGACGGTACTGACTGATTCCCATAGGAATAAGAAACTCCTCTTTCAAAACTTCCCCAGGATGTACATTTGCTAGTTGTGTCATAGTATCACCTCAATGATAATCACAAATTTCCACACGCGATGCTGTTCCTTCATCCCACAGGAAACAGACACGCCACTGGTCGTTGATCCGTATGCTCCATTGACCTTCACGGTCGCGGGATAGTTTCTCAAGCCGATTCTGCGGAGGAATACTAAGATCATCAACCCTGCGGGCGTTGTTCAGCATCCTCAATTTTCGTCGTGCCACCTGCTGAATATCATGTGGCAGCTTTCGGGAAAACACACCCTGCCAGACTTTCTCTGTTTCGCTGTCATGGAATGATACGATCATGGAGTGATACTATCGCAAAACAGAAGCATAGGCAATACCATTTATTTTACCATTCATTTTAACACCTTGAATATGACGGTCAGAAGTCGGGGTGGCAGTCGTAGCGGGTGCGGCTTCATAAGGTTTTACCCTGTCTCCGACACGTCCTGACTGTTTCGAGTTAAATAAGGGGAGCCCCGAGGGGGTGGACGGGTAGGGATGAAGATCAAGTATTTGTATGCACAATGGCACAAGCTGGAGGTTGTGCCACCCCCGTCTTTTCTGGAAGATGGTTTTGTAACGGCAGGCGATGAGAGCGAGCCTGATGAAAATGGTGAGATACAATCACCATGGGAACTGCTGGAGGAGGAACTTCTACAGCCTTATATTGCCAATGGTGACGATTCTTCTGATGTACGACGACGCCTGGAATTTGCCCTTGATATTGCCACGCTGCACAAGATAGGAAAAACGCATAAAGGCTTGTCCTTTGTACCTCAATTTGAGGTATATCCCGGAGCAAGCCTTTTAAAACAACTGTCAGTTTAAGCAGTTGTGAGATATTTGGGGTGGCCAGAGGGATTTGAACCCTCGTATGTACGAGTCACAGTCGTATGTGTTAACCGCTTCACCATGGCCACCATATTAAAGAGGTGATTAAATAGCTCAGTAGCGGCTTGCAAGTCAAGTTTTTTTTGCTTTTATCCTCTTTAATTCTTTTAAAATCACCCTGAGTTTTTGATATTCCGACTCAGTCAACCGCTTGTCCCTATACACAGAAGCTGCAAAAATTTCAACAAATTCGGAAACATGGATATTTTCTGTTAACTTCTCTATTTCAAAGAGTCCGTATGCTCTGCCTTCTATCCTGATATTGAACTTCTCCTCTGCAATATTTAGAAAACTGTTCAGCACTCTTTTCTCCCGACTCTTTATGAAGTTGGTTCTTTTAAACAATAATAAAGTAATAAATATTAATACAGCGAGAGCGGCCGAGAGATATAAAGCACGGAATATTCTCCAAAAATCAGCTCCGTGAAGACGCGAACCGACCGTATTGACGATTTCAAGCTGCTGTTCGAAATCATAGCTTACAACAGATCTGTTCCAGAGATAATTAAATGAATCAAGCATGAGCGATATTCTCAGCCTGATACCGGGAGTTTCCGGTTTTTTCCATACCTCTGTTGCATTTGTGGCAAAACTGCTTGGATCTACCCTTACCCATCCCAACCCATCGATGAATACCTCGACCCAGACATATGCAGTTGAATCAGTAACGAGATAATATCCACCTATGTCATTATATTCACCACCAAGATAACCTCCGACAAGACGGCAGGGAACTCCGGCTACACGCAAAAGAAGTGCGAACGATGAAGCAAAAAATTCGCAATTACCCTGTTTACTTTTGAAAATAAATCCTTCAATAGCCCTGTCACCGGTTGGCAGATCACGCATTGAGTAGCGATAGCCACCGTCACGGAAGTAGTTACTTAGCAGCTCAACCCTGTTGCTGTCACTTTTACCAGTTCTCGTCACCCGGACTGCCAACGACTTAACCCTTTCAGGCAGATCTTCCGGGAGCTGAAGATAAAACTTCCTGTTCACACTGTTCTTCACTCCAACAACACCATCCCCCTTCGAGATAGCGGAATAGCTTATACGTCTCCCTGTTGATCTCCATATCTCAAAAACTCCATCCTGAGCCTTTGATGTACGCTGCATTTCCATATTTACAGGTCGATCCAGAGCGATAAGAATACGGTTCTGAGTCGGCTCCGGATAAATAGTCTGTTTAATGCTCCCCCCCCTGAACAACGGCTGTTCAGAAGGTATTTTTTCATCACGACTCCATCTGTTTCCATCTGTCCTGTTGAATATTTTTCCTCTCCAGTATAATTGACTCTCTGCTATATGCGGCATCTCAGCCCGGAATGCTAGCCGGTGCGATTCAGCTATACTGCTCTGGCTACCAGGCTCTACCGATTCGGAATATCCGGTTGTTCGTGCTGCGGGGGGAGTTAAAAAGTGCCAGAGCGGCATTTGAGTACGTGGCAGTAACGGAAAAAACAGTAGCAGAAGGGGAATTGCGAGAAGTGGCATTAAGAGTGCTGAAGTGAGTATTTTCTTCAGATCACCCTTTGATACTGTCATAAAGCCGTCCTGACTCTGAAAAGTCAGCAGCACCAGTGCAACAGCAATAAGAAACAGAAGTATTGTTGTGTAGATAAGAAAGATAGGACTCAGATCAAACAGCGACGATGAAGCAAGACAGAAGGTGGAAAGAGTATAAATCTGAAGAGAGTGGCGGATCGTTTTTTCTCCGCTTAAACGGAGGGCAAGAACAATTGAAATAACAGATGTTACCGGCTGAATCGGGTTAGCATGACTGTATTGGAGTAGATAATATAGAAAAATAGGGACAATAGCAAAATTCTGCATCCAGGGTTTCAACCGACAGCTCCCGGGACGCTCCTGCCAGACACCGTAAAGTATACCTGCAACAAAAACCGCTTGAGGAAATAGAGTAAGCCATGGAAACAGCGGCAAAACCCCGCAGAGCCCGATCAGATAGGTCAGAAGAGTAGCAAGGGATCTAATCGATACCATACCGTGCCAGCTCCTTCAGCAGCGCAATGCCATGCTGTTTACCCATCCGCGGCTTTAGCTCTCTGCCTTCAATCTTCAGTCCGACAGGACGCTCCTTTACCCAGCGCCTTACCAGCCATGCCGCATGAGAGAGTCTTTTTTCAATACCTTCACCCGGAAGTGAATCCAGATCAATAATAAACGGTGTCGCAACAGCACTCCCAAATCCTTTTACTATGAGATCCTGGCTACGTGCAGAATGTTTCCAGTGAATCATCCGTAGCGGTTCTGAGCCCGTGTATGGGTGAATCCTCTCAAGCTCTCCCGATATGCCGCGATTCCTGTTAAGTCCGTTCCCAGCAGCCGGTAAATCTTCCGGAGAGGGGTTTAAAAGTGAAGCCAAAGGGTGAGGAAAGACTATTACCTTCCTATCTATTTCATAAATCCAGAAACGTGTAAAAAACCCTACCGGATAAGTGGAACTTATCTTTACCTTTCCAAACGGAACCTCGCCGCGCTGTTTGAAAGTGATCATAATATTTTCCTGAACTGTTGAATTTTTCTGCACCACAGGAAAAACTATTGTCTGCCCGTCAAAACATTCGAGTGATATAAGAAATGATGGAAAGTATTTTTTAGTATTGTTAGCTGAAATACAGAAGGGAGCCGGAATTCCGACAAAAATCTCATCGGGTGGGAGAATGGAGGGTAGTACTTTTTTTATGTTATACATTCCGGCAATCCCTGTTACAGACATGAAAGCCAAAAGAGCTGAAACTACCAGAAAAAGGAGGTTATTGCCGGTATTAACCGCTGCAAAACCGAGCAGTATAGTAATCAGTATGTAAAGAGTCCCTGACTTACTCCCTTTCAGACCAAAGGCAACGCTATGCCGGCGATAATCGTCCGTATGACCCCCCCCTCTCTTTAGTTGACATTTCACTTCGCATAAAGAGACGATGTGCGCATACTGGGATGGCTATACCCTTTACATCTTCCGGTGCAACATAATCACGCCCTGCCAGATAAGCAGCAGCTCTCGAGGCGTGTGCAAGATTTATTGCCGCTCTTGTCGACAAACCTGTCAAAATCAGTTCGTGAGAACGTGTTGCCAGTACAATTGCATGAATATATGAAAGTACCTTTTCGGATAAATACACCGACTCAACTTCTCCTTTAGCCGCAACTATTTGATCTGAAGTTATCAGAGAATCCATTCTTTCAACTCTCTCGCGAACACCACCGCTGGCAATAATTTCGCGTTCCAGATGTTCGGCAGGATAGCCGATGCCGGTACAGATCAGAAAACGATCAAGCTGGGATTCAGGGAGTAGAAAAGTACCGCTCTGGTCGGATGGATTCTGGGTAGCAAAAACCATGAACGGTTCCGGCAGAGTCCGTGTAACCCCCTCGATTGTAACCCGCCTCTCCTCCATAGCCTCAAGCATTGCACTCTGGGTACGCGGCATAGCACGGTTGATTTCGTCCAAAAGTACGATATTATTGAAAATCGGACCGGGCTGAAAAGTGAACTGCCCCTCTTCACGGTTGAAAATAGAAAGCCCGGTTATGTCTGACGGGAGCAGATCACTTGTACACTGAACTCTGCCGAATGATAGACCGGCAACTCCTGCAAGCGCGAGAGCAACGGTAGTTTTACCGAGACCGGGTAAATCTTCGACAAGTATATGCCCCCCCGCCAGCATTGCAATTGCAGACAATCGCAAAACCTCTTCCTTACCCTGGAGATAATCCTGCGAAAGAGCAGTAAATATGCTGGAAAATGGATTGTTACGAAGAGTCGTTTTCACACATCACCCTATAATATCTGTTTGCTGTCTGAACAGAGCTGAAACAGAGCGACCCTCATGATTTTGGTCAATGAGGGTCGCGTAGTCAGCTTCATGTTATTCCGGTCAGCCTATAGCAGCTTTCAGGTCTGCCATCAGTGTATCAATATTCAACCCGTGGGCTCTTGAGCCCTGCTCAAGAGTTTCATTCTGAGCGCCCATACATCCGATACATCCAAGATTGTGTTTCTGAAGGACTTTAACTGACTCGGGATAAGTACGCATTAGCTCAAAAAAAGTCATATCTTTTGTTAACTCTGCCATTTTTCACTCCTTTTCGGCTGATTAAATAGACTGCCTATCTATTCGTATTTTATATCGATTATTTCGTACTCTTTGGTGCCTGACGGTACAACTACCCTGACTGAATCATCAAGCTTATGTCCGATAAGAGCCTTACCAACAGGCGATGTGCATGAAATTTTACTCAATTTAATATCTGCCTCATCTTCACCGACAATCTTGTAGGTGACCTCTTCTTCAGATGACGTATCGTACACCGTTACAGTGCATCCAAAAACAACTTTATCCGGTTTCAACCCTGAGAGATCGACAACATGAGCACGGGCAAGTTTGCCGTTGATCTCCTGAATCCGCCCTTCTACAAAGGCCTGCTTGTTTTTGGCGGCATCATACTCTGCATTTTCTGAAAGATCACCATGATCACGAGCTTCTGCAATATCCTGAATTACTTTTGGTCGTTCTTCACGAATAAGTCGTTTTAACTCTTCCTGTAGCGCTTCAAAGCTCTCTTTTGTTAACGGTATTGAATGGGACATCGAGTAATCAGCTCCTGTAAAAGTTATTCAGCCAGATAATCCTGAATCGGTTTAACAGACAGTTCCTGAGTCTGTAGAGAAATAATACTATCGGCGACCGCTTTAGCACCTGCCACAGTGGTGTAGTACGCGAGACCATGCATGAGTGCTTCACGTCTGATGGAAAACGAATCTTCAACGGCCTGAGCGCCGTGAGTGGTATTTATGACCAACTGCACTTCACCATTCTTGATTGCATCAACAATATGGGGACGACCTTCCAGAACTTTATTGATTCTACGAACCGGAATACTCTTCTCTTCCAGAAACTGGGCAGTGCCGCCAGTGGCTAAAATACCAAAACCGGCTTTATACAGCTTTTCAGCAGCGCTGACAACATGTTTCTTGTCGGCATCCCGCACGCTGATGAAGGCGTTGCCTGCCAGCGGCAGCTTTACATTTGCCCCGAGCTGTGATTTTCCAAAGGCTTCAGCAAAAGTTTCTCCGACCCCCATTACCTCACCGGTGGACTTCATCTCCGGTCCGAGCAGAGTATCTACACCCGGGAATTTCACAAATGGAAAAACCGCCTCTTTAACCGATATATGTTTTGGAATTATATCGCTGACTATCCCAAGCTCTTTCAATGTTTTTCCTGCCATAATTCTGGCTGCAATCTTGGCTAACGGTCGACCTGTCGCTTTGGAAACAAACGGTGATGTTCTGGAAGCACGTGGATTTACCTCAAGAATATAAACAACTTTCCCTTTCACAGCATACTGGACGTTCATCAAACCTTTAACGTTCAGCTCAATTGCCATGAGAACTGTCTGCCTACGGATTTCGTCAACTATCTCCTGACTGATAGAGTAAGGGGGGAGACTGCAGGCTGAATCGCCGGAATGAATGCCCGCCTCTTCAATGTGCTCCATAATACCTCCGATAACGACATCAGTTCCGTCACAGAGAGCATCAACATCGATCTCGATTGCCTCATCCAGAAAGCTGTCAATCAGTATCGGATGCTCCGGAGAGACCAGCACAGCTGTTTTCATATAACGCTGAAGGTTTTCAGAATCATAGACTATTTCCATCGCACGACCACCCAAAACGTATGAAGGGCGTACAACCACCGGATAACCAATACGATCAACTACTATTTCGGCCTCCTCGAATGAACGTGCGGTGCCGTTCTCAGGCTGAAGAAGTTTCAATTTGTGCAGCATCTCCTGAAAGCGCTCTCTATCCTCAGCGCGATCAATGGCGTCCGGTGAAGTTCCGATAATCGGAACGCCCGCATTTTCAAGAGCCACCGCAAGTTTCAGCGGAGTCTGTCCACCAAACTGCACAATAACACCAACCGGTTTCTCAACAGCAACTATTTCCAGAACATCTTCAAGAGTCAGCGGTTCAAAATATAGACGGTCGGAAGTGTCGTAATCCGTAGAAACAGTCTCAGGGTTGCAGTTGACCATTATAGTTTCAAAACCATCTTCTGAGAGGGCAAAAGCGCCATGAACGCAGCAGTAATCAAACTCAATTCCCTGCCCTATTCTGTTTGGACCGCCGCCAAGAATCATAATTTTCTTACGATCTGTCGGTGCGGCTTCGCACTCCTCCTCGTATGTTGAATACATATAAGGTGTGTACGCAACAAACTCTGCAGCGCAGGTGTCAACACGCTTATAAACCGGACGTACAGTTAGCGACCAACGAAGTTTGCGTACTTCATCCTCACTGACATTCCAAAGCTTTGAAAGCATTTTGTCAGAAAAACCCATCTGTTTTGCTTCAAGAATAATTTCCCTGGTTAAAGCTGAAAACGGCAACCGCCTCAACTCATCCTCTTTTTCAATTATCTGACGTATATTGTGAAGAAACCATGGATCAATAGCAGTATGACTCTGAATTTCTTCCACGCTCATTCCGTTTCTAAGAGCATCACCTATGTACCATAGTCGGTCGGCATTGGGGATTCTAAGCTTCTCGAGAAGCAGCTGCTGCTCCTTACCGGACAGTGCTCCTCTTGTTTCGCTCCCAAGCTCGAAGAACTTTGAATCAAACCCCGAAACACCAATTTCAAGAGATCTGAGAGCTTTCTGGAAGGACTCCTTGAAGGTTCTGCCAATCGACATAACTTCACCGACAGACTTCATCTGCGTCGTAAGTGTAGAATCGGCCGCCGGGAATTTTTCGAATGTGAAACGTGGAATTTTGGTAACAACGTAGTCAATACTAGGTTCAAAGCAGGCTGGTGTTTCGCGTGTAATGTCGTTTGTGACTTCATCCAGGGTATAACCGACAGCCAGTTTTGCCGCAATCTTGGCAATCGGGAAACCGGTTGCTTTGGAGGCAAGAGCAGATGAGCGAGAAACACGCGGGTTCATCTCAATAACAACAAGACGGCCGTCGCGAGGATTGATACCGAACTGAATATTTGAGCCTCCGGTGTCAACACCTATTTCGCGGATAATCTTGAGAGAGGCATCACGCAGGATCTGGTACTCCTTGTCCGTAAGAGTCTGGGCAGGTGCAATAGTGATAGAGTCGCCGGTATGAACACCCATCGGGTCAAAGTTCTCAATTGAGCAGATAATAACGACGTTGTCAGCCGTATCCCGCATAACTTCCAGTTCGTACTCTTTCCAGCCGA
The DNA here is from genome assembly GCA_028683855.1 of Desulfuromonadaceae bacterium. Lineage (GTDB taxonomy): Bacteria > Desulfobacterota > Desulfuromonadia > Geobacterales > Pseudopelobacteraceae > JACRCG01. Next base: position 38,513 of record JAQUHA010000003.1, on the reverse strand, counting down.
TAACAGACTCCTCAATAAGAATCTCGTCTGTTGGAGAAGCATCAATCCCCCCCATCGCCATCTTCTCATACTCTTCCAGATTGTAAGCTATGCCGCCGCCGCTGCCGCCAAGTGTAAACGAAGGGCGGATGATCGCAGGAAAGCCGATAGTTTTAATAACCTCCATAGCCTCCTGACGATTATGAGCAAGTCCCGATTTGGGAACCGCCAGTCCAATCTTCTCCATTGCCTGCTTGAAAAGCGTCCTATCCTCAGCTTTCTTTATTGCCGGCAACTTTGCACCGATCAACTCAACACCAAATTTCTCCAGAACACCCATCTCTGCCACAGATACGGCGGTATTCAGGGCAGTCTGCCCCCCCAGAGTCGGAAGGAGTGCATCCGGTAGCTCTTTTTCGATAATTTTTGCAAGTATTTCAGGAGTTACCGGCTCGATATAGGTACGATCTGCAAAATCAGGATCGGTCATGATCGTTGCAGGATTGCTGTTCAGCAGTACAACCTCATACCCCTCTTCCTTCAGTGATTTGCAAGCCTGAGTACCAGAGTAATCAAACTCGCACGCCTGTCCAATGACAATCGGTCCGGCGCCAATGATGAGAATCTTGTGGATATCTGTTCTTTTGGGCATTGTTTCTCCTTATTATTTTAGGGATATTACTCCCGATTTCTCTGTGCAGGCAAAACATCTTTTGCTCAGACACTTTTCAATTGAAGTGACTTTAGCCATCCTGATCTTCTGAAAGTGCCAAACCGGCAATATGATGTTTACCATCACTTTTGTCATACCAGAATATTCTTTACTGTGCCATGAAAAGGCTTGGCTATGATCTGCCGGATTTTAGGGCAGGTATTAAGCCGTGTTGGAATCGTGCTTTTCATTTGAGTCACGGCTCTGAATTCTTCAGCATACAGCTTACTTATCAGTTTGTTACTTCTTATCTCAAATCTGTGCCGACATAAGAAGAACAACGTTTTCATGAACCGCCACGCATCAGTAATGTCAGAGGTTGAGACCTGACCCCTTATGCTCTCCAAGCCTTGTTTGACATTCGGTTTTAATGCTTGTCAATCAAATATTCAAATGCTATTGTACAACATATTGTCATTTAGGAGGTTTCATTATGCAAGCAGTTTCCTACAGCGAGGCACGTCATGGTCTTAAAAACTTCATGGACGAGGCTTGTAATAACCACGAACCCATTTTGGTCACACGTCGTAAAAGTGAGAGCGTAGTTCTTTTAAGTTTAAAAGATTATGAGTCTATTATAGAAAGCGAGTATCTGCTTTCCAGCCCTGCTAACGCTGCACGACTTATGCAATCTATCGAGGAAGCCAAGTCTGGCAAACGAACATCTTTGGATGCTCTTGGACTATGAATGTTACACTCACACCGACTGCCCTGGATGATCTGCGTTATTGGTTGAAAACTGATAAACGTCAGACCGAACGAATTTTTGCGCTTTTTGAAGAAATCCGGCGAACCCCTTTTGAGGGGACCGGAAAGCCGGAGCCGCTCCGTTTCCAACTTGCCGGTTGCTGGTCACGCAGAATTGACCGTGAACATCGTCTTGTCTACCAAGTCGAAGAGGCAGAGATTATAATTCTTGCTTGTCGCTATCACTATTAATCACGGCAGACCCTCAATAGACTTTCTGCTTCAATTACTCTTCAATAATTCCGAAAACTTATGCTTTACAAGTTGGACTGCAAGCCGCTTTCCAAATTCAAGCCAAACGTCACCAGCCTCAGTAATAAGTTCACCGCCTTCAAAAACTTCATTGCTGTTAAAGCTTGTAATTGATCTTGGTATCGCATTCGTATCTTCTGCAACACAGACAATCATGTAGGATTTTGCCCCGTTTCTTATTTGTTCAATTTGGCTCAACCTCTCTTGGTATCCAAGATTGTTCGGATCATTATTTTGAAAATATGCATTTGCGGTTATACGCATAAACCGTTTGTCATTGAATATCTTGGTCTCGTCTTGCCACACTCTCAAAAAGACAGCACAGTCTTCTTTTCTTATAGCACCCCATGACCATCTGTTATTGTGCAACGGCGCACCAAGACTATTGAATAATGCTGACAGGCTCATATCCTACTCCATTTTGTCTTTTGTCGTTCAACGGCTTGGCAGAACACCGGCGGTTTTAGGCCGGTGCTTCTGTCTTGTTGGACCCTCGATTTATACTTTTTCCTCGTGTCAAGGACTGACCCCTCCGGGTTTTTTTATTTAATACACTGAGGCGCAATAGATGCGATTTCATCACAACCAGTTGCTTCATTTATACATGCCCAGTATCGTTCTTTCGAAACACCTTTTATCTGAGCAACCGACATTCCTGAATTGATCAATCCGATAACAGAATCTGCTCTACTTGCACCACATAGTTTCCTTATCTTCTCCTTAATTACCAAGTACGATATTGTTTTTGAATTTTTAGAACCTGGGGCTTTATCATACTTCCATGTCCCGTCTGAATATAGAACCACTTTGTTATTATCATTAGTCTGACCTGATCCAACAGGCTCAGCTGCCAGCGCTACAATTGGTACAAACAAGAAAAAACAGGTGATCGTAATTTGCTTTAACATAATTTCCCTCACTCACCGGATAATTTTGGCCTTTTACAATGGGCTACTAAACTAGAAAGTTCGGAACAGCCAGAAGCCTTATCTACACATGCCCAATACTTTTCAATTGAAACATTATTAGGTTCCTCTATCGGCACCACTTCAATTATCATTCCAACAACAAGGTCAGCCAATTGTGGGTCGCAAAGCATGTAGGCCTTTTCTTTAATAGCTTTGAATGAAAGCACTCGCGCCTTTTTCGTACCTGATTTTTTGTCATACTTCCACGTACCATCTGAATATATGATAACGGCTTTGTTATCATTGGTTTGACCGGTCCCAATCTGTTGTGCTGCTACGGTTCCTAAAGGAGTAAATATTATTACAACAACGGCGATAATTGCTGATAACAAAACAGTATGATGATGTATCCTACCTATCATTTAAATACCCCTTAACTATGTATCATATTTTATTAAAATATATTTACTTTTCAATTTCAGAGGCATAAGCAGACTGCAAGCTACTTCAATCTAACTGGCTCTTTATAAAGCCAAGCATGTCTTCAAAATCAGATTTCTCTGTCCCAAAATAAAGTTCATATTTGTTAACGGGACTTCCCTTTAACGGGAGAATTTGACTAATGGATTCCTTTAACTGCAAAATCTGCCTTATTTTTTTACTTTGATCTTTCAGTTTAGAGGTATCGACTACTTGTATGAAAGCAACTGACTCACTCATTTCTTTGCTGCCATTATCCTTCTTATGAATGTAGTTTTTAGACAGAGCCGAGGTTAAAAACTTTCCACATATCTGTGTTGGTTTAATATCAGACTCTTCAATCTCTACAATTATACGGATTTTATCTTCTTGTAGAATCAGCAAATCTACACAACAATATCGAGTAGAGCGGCTTTTGACGTCTGAACCGAAAAGGGGAATATGCTGTTTGCCATGACTATCAGTACAACAAGCCGGATCTTTTATGACCTTAATTTCTTTGCCAGCATTTAGTGCATTGTCAATGATGGTGCCAATCTTTCTGTGCAACGGATGATTCATTATAATCTCCAATCGGTACCAACGTGATAAGGCACACCGGCTCGGCGGGGGCTTTTCCCGCTGACCGGTGCTGCCGTTGGTTGAATATTCGGTGTTCTCGCCTTTGGTTTATCTGGTTTTGTCAAATGCGCAGGTCTGACCCTCGAAGGCTCTCCCTTTAAGGATTCCGGTAGTCATTTCTTCTCCAGTTACGCTGTTTCTCTGTGAATCGAATGAATGGCTTGATATAGAGTGGCGTACATTCCCACTTTACTCTTTCCCAATCGTGCTTGAGTAGTATGGCGATACGGCGTGTGAAGATGTCAATATCGGTAGCCTGACCAGAAAAGAGCTCATCAAAGTGAATCAATATTCTGGCGTCTTGTTCAGACATCGGATTTAGCGCGGTCACAAGTCTGCTACGATATGCAGCGATCTTTCCAATTTCCGGCGATTGATTGTTCGCAAAGTATTCAAGGACAATCTCCTCTGTAAGTTTGCGCATGTTGTCTCGCCACTTGGTTCTCTCTTTCGTAATTTGCTCAATCTGAACGGCACGTTCCTCTTTCCGAAAAGCTAGAAGCGAGCCGAGCCATCCAGTAATCGCAGTCATACTTACTCCAGCTAGCAATGAAGTGAGATCAAGGTTCATAAATATTTAGGCATCCTTTCAGGTGAAAAATGGGACAGAAAGCTGCCAAGTGGCACAGCGACAACAAGTATATTTACCAGCAACTAATTCTCCTACAGCCACTTGAGCAAGAAGAATCATTTGGCCGACAACTCGCTAAACAAGTTTGTTTTTGTGCTTCACATAACCGCCTATTTTGATCTTTCTGTTGGTTCATTTGCCTTTCCTGCTGGCTCGCTGACTCGATATCTGAAATGGTCTGTTGAAATTTATCCTGACTACGTCGAAAATCCGCATCGGACTCTTCGATACGCCGCTTTTCTGCATCTCGTTGAGCTTTAGCCTGAGAATCGGAATCTCTTTTTTGCATATCAAGCTTATCCTTTATCGCTAATAAACGGTCTGCCGCCTTCAATGCAACTGGTGCCTTCGAAAAACGAGAAATAACCTGATTATACAAGGTGCTTGCACGATCATAATCCGATTCTGTTTCTGACTTTACACCCGCCAGATAAAGTTCTTCGGGTGTTCCAGAAGTAAGCAGGAGTTTAAACGCTTTACTTTCAGCTTCCGACTTGATTGATATTTCATCTATTCTGGTTTGCAGGTTATTTTCAACAGCAATTGTTTCACCTGAATTACTAATCAATAGTCCTTGTGAAATTTTATCATCAATAGATTCTCCAATTAACACCGCCCCGGCAATTTTAGAATCAGTTCCCCATATGTAGGCACCTTTTCCGTGTTTATTGCCATTTTTAAAGTATCCCATATACACATTTTTACCCTTCGCAACCCCTTTGCCATGAGCAACACCCGAAACACACTCACCAACATACGAACCTGAAATGCCTAGATCCTTTACGCGGCAAGTTCCAGAATGAGTAATGTCTTTTCCTTCTGTAGAGTATTTGCCTTTTACTATATAAAGATCATTCCCAGTACGTTCGTCATTAATCCATTCTCCAACATAAATATCCCCGGCCCATTCAGTTCCAGCACCCCATGTGTTGACTCCAAATCCATGTGCGCCACCATTTTTGAATTCTCCTATATAAGTATCCCTGCCTTTTGCGATCCCTTTACCATGAGCAACACCTTCTACACACTGACCGGAATAAAAGCCTGCAACATCTGGGTCTTTTACACGGCAAGTGCCGGCGTATGTAGTGCTTTCAGTGAGACCAGCACAGATGATAATGGCGATGACGATTCGTTTTTTAAGAAAATTATTCATTGATTCCTCCCGAACTTAGTTAGTTCCCTAGCGGACTGCGTTCCCAATTCACACTTCACTCAGTGAAGTAGTAATAAACTTTCGCATCAACAATTTTGGATTTTAACAGCTTTATGTTTTTGTTGCTTGTCGGCCGATTTTTTAGATTGGAATTTGCCCCTATCGAGCGAATAGAGGATGCAGCATATTCCGATCCGTCCTTCTTTCGTATTTTCTTGTGTATGATCCATTGTTTAATATCTCTTGTCGAGAATTGTGCATCAAGGTGTCCAGCAATCACTGCTTGATAAATTTTTGAGATTAACGACATGTTATTTCTCCTTTTGATTATTTAGTTCAACTCGTTATTGACCGGTTCACGCGCGCGCGTGAACCGGTCAATAACCTAAATGGAACATTTATTCTCCCTGCTTCTGCTGCGGAGTCGAGAAGACAACCGGCTTTGTAGCCGATCCCTCAACCGCCTTTACTGCAATCGCCTGAACCTGCACGTATGATTTTTCCACCTGATCACCCAGGCTTGAAATTCTGGCAGCCTGGTCTTTTACCAACAACTCGTACGAAGCGATCTTTGATTCAAGAACATTGCGCTCCCCTTCAAACTCCTTCTGCAACAGTTCCAACTTGAACTTAGCTTCCATCTGCACCCTGTCCACCGCCAACTTAACCTCACTGGCAACCGTTCTTTCCAGTTCCTTGGGATAAGCGGCAACGCGGGTGCGAAGTTCGGCCAGTTCCTCTTCCTGACGCAATATAGCCATACATTTTCTGATTGTCAGCTTTACCTTGAAGCTTAGACCCTCTAAAACTCCGCTTGAAAATTGTATTTTTGCCTGAAAACAGTTGTTTTATTGTTCGTTTTTCATCTGGCTTACCAGTGGATAATTTTCTGGATAGAGGACACTGTTTATGTCCAGATCAATATCAAGTTCTGGCCAGTAAAGATGGTTTGCAGACGGCATTTCAACGTGCAGAATCTTTTTTATTGACGCTTCTTGAAACCAGGGGAAATACTCAAAAGACAAAAACATTTCTTGTTCATCAATTAGCATCCAGATCCCGTTACAGGAAATATTCGTAACTTCAGCTGGGAAAGTGTTGTTGCCAAGCTTTGCGGATTTCATTTTGATGCTCCTTAATGAGACTATGAGCCTCGTTTAGTTCCCTCATTGAAAGGCCGTGATTCTGTGCAAGCTGTATTTCAGGCTCTATCCAAAATTTGGCTTCACCGTTGCTTGATTGTACATGTATATGCATTCTCAGCTCTTCTCTGGAAAAAAAATAAAAACGAAAATCAGCCTCACGGAAAACGGTTGGACTCATAATGGATTGCCTCATAATGAATTGATCTTGATCAGCCCGCTTGCTCAACTCCAAGTTTTTCAACAATGTATTTTTCAGGGTCTTTCGGGATTCGGTTGCACTGCCATGATCGAGTTACCCCTTTCGATTAATAAATTGGACAATTGAATCGCTAAACTGCTTAAAATCGGCAAGATGACGTCGCAAGATTAGAATTACAATTTCTGCATCCACCGTTTCGTACTGATGAACTACAATATTTCTGAATTTGGCCATTTTTTCCATAACAGGCAACTGCTCTGGAGTCAGTATGTTGTTTTCAGCCAGCACCCTGAAAGTATCAGAGTATGTTTCAGGTGTCCGCAACTCGTTATCTGATATGACATGACTCGCGATATCAGCACAAAGCTCAATCATCATCTGCAGGGTACGCTCCACAATCCGCTGGATTTTCCAGTCACTCCGATACTTATCAACCGTAACCATTTCATATTCACGTATCTGTTTCTGATATTCCGCAAGGGAAGCAATCTTGCGAAGAATGAGCATTGTATCAACCATCAGGCAAACCTCCTGAAAAGAATGTCCTGCTCAGTTCGACTAAAATCAAAAAATTGACGTAAAGCAAGCGACTCAAACTTGTGCCGGAGAAAAGGTTGTTTATCTGCAATCAAAAGCTTCTTCCGCATTATTCTGCCAACCAGACTGATTGGTGCATCATTCAATATAACCAGATCAATCTCATCTGTCTTCAAGACCGCAGAAATGCAGCCAAGTATATCAAGTTTTGCTTCAGCTTTATCGACACAACCATCCAAATAAACGGCTATATCCACGTCAGACAATGGCTGTTGAATCCCCGATGCAAGCCCCCCAAAAATATAGGCAAAGAGTATTCGACTATCCGCTGACAAAAGTGGTTCCAGCAGGTTCAAGCGACCTGAAACATCTATAGGCATCCTGTTTTGTTTAATCATTTTAAATCACCTGAAGATAAAAAACACCGCTCCAGCCAGACAGCAACCGGCCCAGAGATAATTCCAGTTGAGCGTTGAACCCATATAAAAAACGGCGAAAGGGACAAAGACCAGCAGGGTTATAACCTCTTGCGTGATCTTAAGCTGTGCCAGAGAAAAGCTGCCGGCATACCCCATTCGGTTGGCCGGCACCTGAATCAGATACTCAAAAAATGCGATGCCCCACGACACCAGCACAGCTATAAACCAATGCCTGTTATTCAAATTTTTAAGGTGTGCATACCATGCAAACGTCATAAATACATTTGAAAGAATCAGAAGAAAAACGGTTCTCATCTAATCCTGCACCCAACCGTTTTCAAGTCCGACATCCTCAAGCCAGTCAGCAGCCTGATCATACTCATCGTCATTTATTTTGCGGTTCAGCACTGCTGAAGAGACAGCCTTATTAGCAGGGAAATACTGCCGCATAAGTGAAATATAAGTTTCTGTACCCAGATTTTCGGCAATCCAACCTAGTGTTTCATGAGTACCGGCAAGCTGATTCGGCAGAACAAGGTGACGGATTATAAGACCACTTACAGCCATCCCATTCAGGTCCATGAGTAGGTTACCAACCTGATCCTTCATCTCGTGAACCGCAGCGCGGTTAATTTCTCTATAACCGGGTGCAGAAGATATTTTGACAGCCTCCGAATCATCGCAGTATTTCATATCCGGCAGATATACCGAAACAACTCCATCCAGTAATTTCAAAGCATCAACCTTTTCATAACCACTGCTGTTCCAGACTATCGGCAATGAAAAACCCTGCGGTATTGCAATCCAGAGAGCTGCCAGAATTTGCGGAAGAAAGTGAGTCGGGGTAACAAAATTTATATTGTGAGCCTTCCTCTTCTGCAGTTTCAGCATACGTGCAGCAAGCTCTTTTGTGGTTATCTCTTCGCCGTTTCCAAATTGACTTATCGGAAAGTTCTGACAGAAAACACATTTAAGTGAACAGCCGGTAAGAAAAATTGTACCTGACCCGTTAGTTCCGGAAATCGGAGGCTCTTCTCCATTATGAATATTTGCAGACGCAATTTTCGGTAACAGAGCTGCTCCGCAGACACCGGACTCACCTTTAATCCGGTTTACCCCGCAGTTATGTGGACACAAATCGCATGAGGCGAGTCGATGGTAAGCATCATAGATACGTCTCAGTAGTTCGCCTGATTTAAAGAGAGCGGCATATCTCATGACCTGATTAACGGTTACTCTCCATCATCTCAACAAATCTCTCAAAAAGATATTGCGAGTCGTGAGGTCCCGGTGACGCTTCGGGATGATGCTGAACTGAAAATATAGGAAGGCTGCAGTGGCGAATACCCTCGACAGTTTGATCATTCAGATTTTCGTGTCCAAGACAGGCAGACTCACCAAGCGATGTAAGATCTACTGCAAAACCATGATTCTGCGAGGTAATTTCGACCTTACGGGTTGACATATCCATAACCGGCAGGTTTGAGCCATGATTTCCAAACGGCAGCTTTACCGTCCTGCCACCAAGCGCAAGACCCAAGAGCTGATGCCCTAAACAGATACCAAAAATAGGTTTTTTACCGATAAACTTTCTGATCTCTTCCTGAATTGCAACCAAAGGTTCAGGATCACCGGGTCCGTTTGAAAGAAAAATACCGTCAGGGTTCATTGCAAGGGCATCTTCTGCAGAAAAATCTGCAGGCACAACAGTTACATCACACCCTGCATTCACAAGACATCGTAATATGTTGTATTTTATACCGAAATCGTATGCAACGACCTTGTACTTGAGGGTTGACGGATCAACCTCTGAATAGCCATCAGCCAGATCCCACTCACCCTCTGTCCAGTGGTAAGGTTTATCGCAACTCACACCGGAGGCAAGGTCAAGCCCTACCATACTATGAAGCCCCTTAGCCTTTGCAACCAGACTTGCATGATCAAGATCAACAGTTGATATAATTCCGTTCTGCGCCCCTCTGTCGCGAAGATGACGGGTAAGAGCGCGGGTATCTATACCCTGAATTCCTACCACACCATTCTCTTTAAGGTAAGAATCCAGACTCATGGTGGCACGCCAGTTGGAGTAACAATCCAGATACTCCTTCACGATAAAGCCCGATAGAAACAGCCCTCGACTTTCAATATCCTCAGGGTTTATTCCGGTATTTCCAATCTGCGGATAAGTCATTGTAACCATCTGCCCTTTATAGGATGGATCGGTAAGAACCTCCTGATAACCGGACATGGCTGTATTGAACACAACCTCACCGGTTGACTCGCCGCTGGCTCCGAATGTTTTTCCTTCAAATATGCGCCCATCGGCGAGCGCAAGTATTGCTTTCATAAATGTCTGACTCCTGTAAATTCTGTTTTAACGTCTAAAAACCGGTTTACCACCTACTATAGTCGCCACAGCTGCGCCTTTCATCTTCCTGCCAAGCCATGGAGAATTTTTTGATTTACTCGCAAGTTTTTCAGCCTCTACAACCCACTCATATTCCGGATCAATAAGAGTTACGTCAGCCACCGCTCCAATGCCAAGAGTGCCACGGTTTAAACTGAGTATTTTAGACGGGTTACATGACATCTTCTCAATCAGTTGATTAATTGTAACAACTCCACTTGAAACAAGCCCGAGTGAAAGTGGAAGCGACGTTTCAAGCCCGATAATGCCATTCATCGCAACATTGAATTCAACATCTTTTTCATCCTGATGATGCGGAGCATGATCAGTTGCAATCGCATCAATAGTACCATCCCTCAACCCCTCTTTTACGGCTGCAACATCATCAGCCTCCCTGAGTGGTGGATTCATTTTGGCGTTTGTATTATATCCGCGAACAGCATCATCTGTGAGAGTAAAGTAGTGAGGTGCAGTTTCGCAGGTAACCTTAACTCCACGCGCCTTAGCCTCACGGATAATACGCACCGCACCTTTTGTCGAAACGTGGGCGATATGAATAGGAGTTCCGGTATACTCCGCAAGCATGGTTTCACGCGCAGTTGCAATATCTTCAGCCACACGGGGAATCCCTTTCAGCCCCAACTCTGTCGAGGTAAACCCTTCATTCATCGTCCCCTCTCCAACAAGTGCCAGCTCTTCCGCGTGAGAGATAACCATTATGCCAATACCGGCGGCATACTGGAGCGCGCGCATCATCAGTTCGCTGTTTGCCACAGGTTTGCCGTCATCAGAAACGGCAACACACCCACTCTCCTTCAACTCCCCCATCTCAGACATACGATCACCGGAAAGCCCGTAAGTAATTGAACCTATGGGGAATACATTACAGAATCCTTCACTGCGCGATTTGTTGATAATGTAGCCGGCAACGCTCTTATTATCAATTACCGGCTTGGTATTAGGCATACAGCAGACAGAGGTAAAGCCACCTGTAACAGCAGCTTTTGTGCCCGATACAATATCTTCCTTGTACTCAAGACCAGGGTCACGCAGATGCACATGAATATCTATCAGTCCCGGTACAACATATTTTCCAGCAGCATCAATAACCTCGACACAGTCTGATGCAGCCATACCTTTTCCGATTTCCTTGATCAAACCGTTCTCAATCAAAAGATCCATCTTATCATCAATATTCTGGCTGGGATCTATCACCCTTCCGTTTTTTATCAACAGATTCATAGTTTCACCTCGTACATGAAGTTTTAATTCAAAGAAAGTTGTTTGAATGTTCTATTCAATTTCACCGCCACAGACGTGGTAGAGCATAGACATTCTCACCGCAACACCGTTTTCAACCTGTTTGAGTATCCATGACTGATCACCGTCAACGGTACTTGAGGACATCTCAACCCCTCTATTTATAGGGCCGGGGTGCATAACCATAGCATTCGGTTTTGCAAGTTTGAGATTTTCAGGGTTCAAACCAAAATAGCGGGAATATTCACGAGCATTCGGCATAAGGGTTTTCCCCTGACGCTCCTGCTGAATTCGAAGCATCATAACAACATCAGCATCCTGAATTGCCTCTTTCATGGATGAACAGACAGTGACATTCCCCAGACGCTCAACACCTGGCGGCATCATGGTTGGTGGACCAGCAAGAAAAACAGAAGATCCCATCTTGGTCAGACCCTGAATATTGGAGCGAGCCACACGGCTATGGGTAATATCTCCGACTATAGCGACCTTTAAACCATCCAGTCTTCCGAACTTATCCTTCATCGTCAACAAATCCAGAAGACCCTGGGAAGGGTGCTCATGCGCACCGTCACCGGCGTTGATAATTGAGCAGTTCACCTTATCGGCAAGATAATAATGTGAACCGGAAACAGAATGACGCATAACGATAATATCAGGCTTCATAGCCAGAAGATTAAGAGCTGTATCAGAGAGAGTCTCACCCTTTGTTGCAGAACTGCTGGAGGTGGTTATATTTACCGTATCTGCAGAGAGTCGCTTACCCGCAATCTCAAACGAAGTCCTCGTTCGTGTGGATGCTTCATAAAACAGGTTGATGATGGTTTTACCACGCAGAGTCGGTACTTTTTTGATATCGCGACTGTTTATCTCACGAAGACTCTCAGCGCTTGAGAGCAACATCTCAATATCATCCTTAGACAGATCCCGAAGAGCAATAATGTGTTTGTGCTTAAACTCAGCCATTTCAGTCCACCCTCCCCTATTTTTCAAGTACCACTTCTAGCGGTTGATTGTTCTCATCAAAGACAACCTGAACATTTTCCTTTAAGCTGGTAGGAACATTACGACCAACAAAATCAGCACGGATCGGCAGCTCTCTATGCCCTCTATCGATCAACACGGCAAGCTGAATGCATGAAGGGCGACCAAAATCCATAAGCGCATCCATTGCTGCCCGGATTGTGCGACCTGTATAGAGTACATCGTCAACAAGAATAACCTTTTTAGCTTCCAGCGAGAAAGGAATAGCGGTATTTCCGACAGGAGCGTGCGGCAACTGTCCGGCGCAATCATCGCGATAGAGAGTAATATCAACAGCCCCTACCTGGACAGGCTCTCCCTCGATAATGCTTATCTGCTCCGCAATTCCGTCAGCCAGAAAAGCACCGCCGGAGCGTATCCCCACAAGAACGACATCCTCAACCCCTCTGTTGCGTTCGAGAATTTCATGAGCAATTCTTGTCAAGGCTCTCTTTACACCCGCTCCATCCATGAGTATGGTTTTCTCAACAGCCATTCAATACCCCCTGAATAAAAAAAGAGTCCAGCCACATTAACAGGCAGGACTCTTATCTGTATGAATATAAACGTATTTTTTTCATTCGGACAACCTTTGCCGGCATCTCGTACCGGATTAAAAGGGATAGTATAATTTTGCGGCACTCTAACACTCAAAAGGGAGAGAGGTCAAGCAGGAATCGTAACAAATTGTCAGACTTTCAGGAGATCTGTGGTCAGTCCAAGTTCGGAAACCTGCCCCATTGCCTCAAGATGTAAAAACTCACTTTTCATTATCTGCTGCGACACCCTTTGAACATCCTCAACGCTCACAGCATCATATTTTGCGATAACATCTTCAATCGGCTGCTGAATCTGCTGATAAATCTCATTTTTTGCCAAACGGGTCATAAGACTGTCACTGCTCTCAAGTGACATAAGTGTTTTTCCCTTCAACTGCTCTCTGGCAGCGTCAAGCTCATCCTGAGGAACCGCCTCGGAAACAAGTCGCGACATTTCGGCCTGAGCAATCTCAAGCACTTCAAGACACTGTTTTTTCTCAGTACCTGCATATACGACCAAAGCACCCGAATCTGCGTGTGATAACACATAAGAATAAACCGAATATGCCAACCCCCTCTTCTCTCTAACCTCCTGAAACAGACGTGAGCTCATCCCGCCCCCCAGAATAGTGGTAAGAAGGAAGAGTGCATAACGTTCTTTATGGTCAAAAGGGAGAGAGCGAGTGCCGAGACAGATTAATGTCTGTTCCATTTCACGCTCTATAAGATTTACAAACTTTTCAGGAGGTGAAAAACTGTCGCTTAAATCCGGCTGCCAATCGGATGATAACCCGCAAAACAGCGGAGCGAGAATTCCCACCAGCTCATCATGGCTGACATTACCTGCAGCCGCAATAATAATATCCTGTGGACGATAGCGGCTGTTCTTATGTGACAGAATAGAATCTCTGGAGAGATTTGTAATGGTATGTTCGTTTCCAAGAACCGGCATCCCGAGGAGCTGTCCGCGCCAGAAATTTTTATGGAACTGATCGTGAATAAACTCTTCAGGAGCATCATCACGCATCTTTATTTCCTGAAGTACGACCTTACGCTCACGTTCAATCTCATCAGCCGGAAAAGTAGAGTTAAGAAAAATGTCGGATAAAAGATCAGCAGCGCGTGGCAGGAACTTTGATAGCACTTTTGCGTAATAGCAGACATACTCATGCCCGGTAAAGGCATTCAGAATCCCACCCATGGAATCAATCTCCCTGGTTATCTGATGAGCCGTCCGACGTTTTGTCCCCTTAAAGAGGAGATGCTCAATAAAGTGAGCAACACCGTTATCAGCAGGCGCTTCATGGCGGGTACCATTTGCCACCCATATTCCGGTTGTAACTGTGTGCATATAATCAATTTTTTGAGTGACTATACGAACGCCATTATCAAGAGTTGTTGTAGTAATCATTGTGTGAGCATACCTTAGTTTTGCAGGATTTCAATAAATAAATGGTTCTGCTTCTCTTACAAAAACAAAAAATCACGTCAAAAAAAACTCACATCACAATATCCATCAACTTTCCATAATCGCTGACAACATCATATTTCACCTGATCCGTGGCGATACCGGCGAAGAACTTCCTGGCACAGTCGATTTTACATTCTTCGATCTTCCGCAGTTCCATTGACGACATAGAGCCTTTTGTTTCGGCTACGAAGTAAATGTGCTTTACCGCCCCCTCTTTAAAGGCGATGGCCCAATCAGGGTTATAGTTACCAACCGGTGTTGGAATTAAGATATATCGAGTTCGTAGCCAAGGATCACAACCAATCCATGCGCTCAGGAACAGTTTCCATCAGTTCGCGTTCTGAACGGACGTTGTAGAAAACAAGCAGAAGCATAAGCTTCAGGATCACTGGTGGTGGCACTGATTCATTACCATTATGGACATAAAAGCTATGTGCTGTGATGCTACTAACATATAAATATATTTTAATTCTATTGACATAGAACTTATTCGTATATAATTTTATGACTATATTTTGTTTCCAACCATCATTAAAAAATTGCTTTGCCTGAATGGAGGCGTCATGTTGCGCACTTTAAGCTTTCTCGCAGTGTTCTTATTATTAATCAATCTTGTTGCTTCAGCCTACGAAGACCGCTCGATTGCCATCCGTAAGAAATCTGCCTCAGGTGAGCGTCGAGTCGCATTGATTATTGGCAATAACACCTATCAAGATGCTCCTCTAAAAAATCCAGCAAACGATGCCGATGCAATATCCCATGTTTTGCGCATCGCAGGATTTGACGTTATTCTTGTAAAAAATGCCAGCCGGATAAAAATGTACTCTGCAATTAAAGAGTTTAGTAGGAAGTTAAAAAAATGTGACGTGGGGCTCTTCTATTTTGCAGGTCACGGTGTTCAAGTTGACAGTGCTAATTATCTGATCCCTGTAGACCTCATTGGGACAAACCTACAGGATGCCGAAGATTTGCGATATATGGCTGTGCCCCTGAACGAGGTAATGGACCATATGCGTGAACCTTCTACTCAAAACATCATCATACTTGATGCTTGTCGTGATAACCCCTTCCTTGCTAGCTTAAGTAGAGGAACTTCCCGGGGCCTCGCCAAGGTAATTACACCTGCAAGCACCTCTATCCTTTATTCTACTGATCCTGGCAATACTGCTTCAGATGGGGTTGGTGGTGACAACGGTGTTTTTACCAAACGACTTGTCGAATCTATTCAGAAGAATGGCCTGGAGCTTGTTGATGTCATGCGCGAGGTTGCCCTCAACGTCTCACACGACACTAACGGTACCCAGCATCCGGTTTTCGACGGCGTGCTTCCATACAAATTCTACTTCCACACGCCTGAGACTGTAGTCAGCGCGACTCCCCTGGCTGAACCCCTTTCATCCGCTATTACAGTTAATTCTAAAGTGCTGGAATTACGTTACTGGGAGAGCACTGAGAAGTCAGGCAGTTCTACTGCTTACCAATCATATCTCAATAGATATCCTAGCGGTGATTTTGCCGACCTCGCCAGAGACCGTCTGGAGCAGAATCTGAAAAAGCAAAAAGATACTAAACAGGTCGAAGCCAACCGCCTTGCTCGAGAAAAAGCTGACTCTGATCGCGCTGCAAGGGAAAAGGCCGAGCGTGATGAGCTTGACCATCGTATCCAAGAGGCGGAAGCACGTGCCCGCAAGGCTGAAGAGCTTTCAAAACAGAATGAAAAACGGCTTGCAGGCAATCCCCAATTGATGGCCTCCGTCACTTCAGCCCATGTAGAAGAGAAGAAGGTTCAACTTGAGCACTTTACTGCTACAGAATTAACTATGCAGGACAATAAATCAGGATTGATGTGGGTGCGCAATGGTGAGCTTTCAGGTAATATATTCTTTAGGGCGACAGCAAGTTTTATCGATAAACTAAATATGAGCAAGTACGCCGGCTATAACGATTGGCGTTTACCTACCAAAAAAGAAGTTGAAACACTAATATCGTTAGCAATACAAAATGGTTGGGGAGATAAGGATGGACACTATGTATCTGATTATCTGCTCTTGAATGGTTTTGACAAAATCAAGGCTGAATATTATCTAATAGATGAAATCGAATATTCTAATTTTAATGCGTTAAGAATGTGGGATGGCAGTTTTGAATTAGTGCAAAACATCCTTCACTTTAATCAATACATTTGTTTTGTTCTACCAGTGCGAGGGACGTTCAAATAAATTCTGACTAGGAGTCTGTCGGACTTAACCATTACTGTTTCATAATTTGCAGACAAGAATAACTCCAGCCGCAGATGGTAAATATTCAGTACAACTTAGAGTTGGTTCGTGCCTTGGGGGGTAATAAGCTTCTCGACGATTGAGCAATTTAATAATTTGAAGCAAAAGCGAGTGATTTTTTATAGATATTTATCTAAAAAAATGACGCATAAAAAAAGGGACTGGATTCTCATCCAAGTCCCTTTTTTTATTGGTGGAGCTGAACAGGATCGAACTGTCGACCTCTTGACTGCCAGTCAAGCGCTCTCCCAGCTGAGCTACAGCCCCACAAATTGAACTGCCTGTTTAACAAACAAAAATTGAGGTGTCAATGTTTTTTTGGCATCTGTAGTAAAGTGTATACTTAATTCGGATTTTATTTTAAATCAATACAAAGCTTTATTGCAAACCAATCATAACGTGATACACTCGCGAATTGTTGGAACAGAGTAACAATAATTTATCCTAAGAAATAATCGGTTATCTAAATGACTACTGCCGTCCCAATACTGATTGTTGATGATATTCCACAGAATATTCTGGCTCTTGAAGCTGTTATTTCAGACATGGATTTTGAAATAATTACTGCTCAGTCAGGTAATGAGGCGCTCCGACAGTCTCTTAAACATGATTTCGCCCTCATACTTCTGGATGTTCAGATGCCCGGTATGAATGGTTTTGAAGTGGCACGCTACATTCGTTCCAACCCTAAAACCAGTCATTTTCCGATTATCTTCGTAACTGCCGGCATGAAAGATCTGCTCGATCAGATTGAGGGGTATGAAACCGGTGCGGTTGATTATCTTATGAAACCGTTTGAGCCGGTTATTCTGCGAAGTAAGATAAAAGTGTTTAAGGAGCTGTATCAGCAGCGAAAGCTTATTGAGAAGTTCTATAACAATCTGGAGCAGATTG
The DNA here is from genome assembly GCA_028683855.1 of Desulfuromonadaceae bacterium. Taxonomy (GTDB): domain Bacteria; phylum Desulfobacterota; class Desulfuromonadia; order Geobacterales; family Pseudopelobacteraceae; genus JACRCG01. Next base: position 20,854 of record JAQUHA010000003.1, on the reverse strand, counting down.
TAGAAGAGCGAACGACTGAACTTAGAGAGGCAAATATTACCATTTCCCGTCTTGCAGCTACTGACGAGTTGACAGGACTTGCCAATCGCCGATCTTTCAATGAATGTTTATCTTCATCACTTAGCGCCGCAAGACGACATAACTTCTCAATTTCTCTCATAATGATCGACATAGATCACTTTAAACATGTCAATGATACGTTGGGGCACAGTCATGGAGACAGAATACTGAGGTGTTTTGCTGAACTCCTTACACAGATGATTCGCACAGAGGATATTGCTGCCCGCTGGGGTGGGGAAGAGTTTACGATAATTCTCCCGCATACCTCGCGCGATGCTGCCGCTGCGTTGGCTGAGCGTATTCGTACCGGCTTTGAAAGACATAGCGTTGGAACTGTTGCGATTGACTTGTCGGCTAGTTTTGGCGTTGTTGAACTAGAGGAAAACGATGATGCAGATACCTTTATCCGACGGGCTGATGATGCCATGTATAGCGCCAAACATCTTGGCAGAAATAGAGTGGTTGTTGGATAAGGGATAATATATGGACGCATTTATCGATATTCTAATAAACTTTGGCGGTGGAAAAGGTGGTGAAGCCTCAGGTACCGTTGTACGCTTCCTTTTGCCGACTTTTTTCTGGCTGATTCTTTCGTATATTTCCGGTAAAGAGTGGCAGCGTACAGATAAAAACCGTGATCTTTTTATAGCAATTGCTGCATTAGCCGGAACATTCCGTGAACTTATCATGTTTTTTGCGGAATATGGAAGTGGCCGCAGCTACTTTAATTTCGATATTTTTTATCGTTATTATCCACCGCTTGAACACGCTGCATCAATGGTTGTCGAGATTCTTATTACATACGCTTTTATGACGTATGGTGGCAAAACAAGCCGTTATAAATCAGTATTTTTGACATTAGGGCTTACACTAACACTTATACTTTATCTGATTACTGCAACCGGCTGGCCCTCTTATCTGCTGCTGCACCCAAAAATATCTTTTGCCCTCTACTGGGGTAATCTCGCGTTCTGCTTTTCTGGTGTAGCAATTTTAGGTACTGCCCTCTTCGGATTTATTAAAGATCGTGTTATTGAGTGCCGTATCCCCCTCCCCCTTATAACCGGAATTGTTTTTTTTCTACTTGATGAACTTCTGATGATTGCGAATATTTTAACAACTGAGCAGTTTGTCGCCACCGTTGCGCCAATCCGGCATAATCTTCATATATGGGCAATTCCTTTCTTCATAGCTACCTACTGGTCTGAACTGAATTTTCAGAGCAGACTATATGAGGATGAGCTGGAAAAACAGCATGAAAAACTGCTGGAGAGCAATCAGACTCTTGAAAAACTTTTAAAAGATACAGTTGCGGAGCTTGAGCGGAGCAACTGGTTTAATAGCGGTTTAAACCGGCTGAATGGAATTGTACACGTTAATCAGCCAATTGAAACGATGGCAGAAAACTCGCTTGGTTTTCTAGTTACCTATCTCGATGCTTCCACAGCAGTTTTTTACTATGCAATTGAAGAGAACGGAACTTTAAAAGTTCTTGCAACTCACGCACTTTTGGGACCTTCACGTATCGATAAACGTATTTTGCCAGGTGAGGGTCTGGCAGGACAGGTAGCCGCAACCGGAAAGAGCATCAGGCTTTCTGCTGTTCCGCACAACTATTTACCAATCGGGTCGGCGTTGGGTGAAGCCACTCCTTTGGAAGTTCTACTAATGCCTGTGCTGCACAATGACACCCTTACAGCTGTTATTGAACTGGGATCATTCAAAAATTTTACTAAAGACCATTATGAATTTCTGCTACAGGCTACTGAAGTTATTGGTGTTGCACTTAATGCTAATCATTCACATCAGCTGGTTAACGAACTTTTAGAACAGACTCAATCTCAGACAGAGGAGTTGCGGGTGCAGCAGGAGGAGCTTCAGCAGACAAATGAAGAACTTATAGAGCGTATGCAGATGCTGGCTGAACGAGGTCGATCATGAGCTTTTACGCAAGCCTGAAAATACGAAATAAGTTACTGCTTGGCTTTGGTTTAATGGTGTTTATTGCATTTGCAACCGGACTGTTTGGTTATTCACAGATATATCTGATACAGACCTCTGATAACATCATGTATCAAAACGGGGCTAAACCTTTGGAGTATATTGGCGATATTGCAACTTCTTTCCAGAGGTTACGTTCAAATCTCAGGGAATGTATTCTAGTAAACAAAAAGGTGGACAATGAGTATTATCTTAAGCGTGTAAAGACTTTTCACAACGAAATAGATGATACATTCAAGAAGCTTGAAGCTACTCTCCCTGATTCAGAGTCAAAAAAACTATTTGAGCAGATGGTAAAGGCGAGAGATATTTATTCGCCTCACGTTAGCTGGATAATGGAACTGGCAAAGTCCAACAACGATAATATGGCTGTTGCTTACATGAATTCAGATGATGTTTTTGTAGCAGAACGATCTGAAATTGACGCTATTGAAACTCTGCAGAGATATTTGGTTAATAATGCCAGAAATATATCTGAAGCTAATAGTGTGACAGCTGACGCATCCGCCTTTATCATGCTGATTATGGCCTTCGGTGCATCAATTCTTGCTGCCTCCATGGCATTTATTATTACCAGAAGTGTTGTTTCCCCTTTAACAGTCTCTCTTGAAGCGGTACAGCAGCAGGAGGCGGTGGCACGCGAAAGAGCGCGTTTGGTAGCAGCGATTGCCGCCGGAGATCTTGATCAGAAAGTGGTTTTTTCAGAGCCGCTTGCACTTAAAGTTGATCAGGATAGCGAAGATGAAGCTTCAAAACTCCTGGCAAGCATGGTTAGCATGAGTCATGTTCAATACATTCTGGATCAGGCTTTTGCTGAAATGACAGGTTTTCTGCGTCATACCCGTGATTTTGAATCCAGACGAGACCGACAGAAAAATGCTCTCAATGACCTGAATAAAATTTTAAGCGGTGACTTATCTACAACCCTTCTTGCTGAAAATTCCCTGTCATTTCTGGCGCATTACCTTAACGTCGGAAGTGCTGTTCTCTATCTGGCTGATGAAAAAACCGATCTTCTGAAGATTGTTGCCAGTTATGCCTTTGTTCATCGTAAGCGTCTAAATTCAGAGATACGACCTGGCGAGGGGCTTGCGGGTCAGGCAGCACTTGAAAAAAGTATGATATGTCTCAACAACCCACCTGCCGGTTATCTACCGATTGCTTCCGGTTTAGGGGATGGTGAGCCAGCATCTATTCTTGTTATACCTGTACTGCACGACTCAAATCTCGTGGGCATTCTGGAATTCAGTTCGTTTAATCCGTTTACTGATGAAGATATTGCCTTTTTAAACAAGGCGGTAGAGTCAATCGGGGTTGCTTTCAGTGTAAATCTGGCACGCCAGAAGGTAAATGTTCTATTACATAAGACTCAAATTCAGACTGAAAAGTTGAGACTACAGCAGGAAGAGCTGCAACAGACCAACGAAGAGCTTGAAGAGCGAGCCAGAATACTTGAACAGCAGCGGGAGCAGATTCGTTTAAAGAACCGTGACATAGAAGCCGCCAGCCTGGAGCTAAAGAATAAGGCTGATGAACTTGAGCGGGTAAGCGCCTATAAATCAGAGTTTCTGGCAAACATGTCGCATGAGCTGAGAACACCGCTCAATAGCATGATGATTCTTTCAAGCCTTTTAAAGGATAACCGTGAAGGCAACCTTACCCCAAAACAGGTCGAATTTGCCTCAACAATTAACGGAGCCGGACGTGATCTGCTAAGCCTGATAAATGATATTCTCGATCTATCTAAAATTGAGGCCGGTAAACTCGTTTTCAACTATGATGAGTTTTCAATTTCCGAGATATGCCAGCAGATTCAGTCAGTTTTCATTCCGGTTGCGTTGGATAAGGGTATCGATTTCACCATAACTCTCGATCAGTCAATGCCTGAGATAATAAATTGCGATAGCCAGAGAACACAGCAGATATTAAAGAATCTACTTTCAAATGCTGCAAAGTTTACCAGTAATGGCTCTTTCTCTCTTAGAGTTTATACACCGGAGAATTCAGAAAATATTCTTGATTCGAAAGCGGTTGCTTTTGAAGTCAGCGATACCGGAATTGGCATTCATCCCGACAAGCAATCAATTATATTCAACGCTTTTCAGCAGGCTGACGGTAGCACCAGTCGTAACTTTGGAGGGACCGGACTGGGGCTCTCAATTTCGCGGCAGCTTGCAAGATCAATGGGTGGAGAAATTGTTTATAAAAGTGAGTTGGGTAGCGGAAGTATTTTTACACTTTATCTTCCAATCGAGCATACTAATATCGCTGTAAAAGAGACTGCTCCGGTTATAGTAAACCAGAAACCCGAAAATATCCCTACATTAAGTGACTCAACAACTCCTGTAAAAACCTTTGATCCCCTCCCCTCTCCTCTTAAGGACGATCGTGACAGCATTAATCACGGGACAAAAAGCATACTGATTATTGAGGACGATCTGACGTTTGCGTCGGTTTTACTGGAGATGGTTCGCAGTCACGGCTTTGCCGCTATGGCTGCAGTAGATGGCGAGAACGGTATTGCTATGGCAGAGCAGTATCAACCGAGTGCAATTATTCTGGATGTAATGCTCCCGCATATTGATGGTTGGGGGGTTATGCGCTCTCTTAAAGATAATCCTAAAACCCGTCATATTCCTGTTCACTTCATTACCTGTCTTGAGGATCGCCAGAAAGCTATGGGAATGGGGGCGGTTGGCTACACAACAAAACCTGTCTCAAGCGAACAGCTGGATTCGGTTTTTGACACTCTTGAGTCAGCTATTGAAAAGAGTATGAAAATGCTGCTTATTGTTGAAGACGATAAAGATCAGGCTACTGCCATGGTGGCACTCCTGGAGGCTAGGAATGTCAGTATTACAGTTGCTGATACCGGAGCAAAAGCAATTGAGTTGCTGACAAAAGAGACCTTTGACTGCATTGTTCTCGATCTCGGACTTGCAGATATGGGTGCATTTGAACTTCTGGAAGGGTTGAAAAAACTGGATCCTGAACGTCGGATTCCGGTAATTATTCATACTGGTAGAGAGCTTACCCATTCTGAGGAAAAACGTCTTCACCACTATGCTGAAAGTATCATTATAAAAGGCGCTAAAAGTCCCGAACGACTTTTGAATGAGGTAACGCTCTTTCTGCATCTGGTAGAAACTTCGCTTGACCCGGGCAAACAGCAGATGATAAGGGCGGCGCTTGATAAAGAGGCAATGTTAGAAGGTAAAAAAATACTTATAGTTGATGATGATATGCGGAATATTTTCTCACTTTCGAGTGCATTGTCAGAAAAAAATATGCATATTTACGAGGCTGAAAATGGGCACGAAGCTCTGCGCTGCCTGGATGAACATACCGATATTGATCTGGTGCTTATGGATATAATGATGCCTGAGATGGATGGCTATGAGGCGATGCGCAGTATCAGAAATGATCCCCGTTTTCACAAATTACCGATAATAGCGCTCACTGCCAAGGCTATGAAGGGGGATCGTGAGGAGTGTTTAAAGGCTGGTGCAAACGACTACATTCCAAAACCTGTTGATATTGAAAAGCTTTTTTCTTTACTGCGCGTATGGCTTTACAAAGCTGGATAGAATTTTGCGGATAACCCGACAACTGTTTTAAATGTTTCTTACCGCTTCTAAAAAACAGGAGAATTCGGCTATGAGAATAAACATACTACTGATTGCTGTCCTGCTATCTGTTATTTCCGTTATTTCACTAACTAACTCTGTCGAAGCCAGAGAATTTAAAATCCTGATTATGCAGGATCAAAAGGGTGTTGCAAAAAAATACCGACCGCTTCTCACCTATCTGAAAAAACGTGGATTTGATGCAACTATTACTACGGCTCCGGGATATTCAGATGCAGCCAGAATGTTTGCCAACGGCACAGCCGATGCTATGTTCAGTGGCTCTGGAGTTGCCGGATGCATGATTATAAAAGAGCTTGCAGAACCGTTGGTTCGCCCGATTGCTAAAGACGGCACAAGCACATATCATGCTGTTGTAGTTACACGCAGGGGGGATGAAAAATTTACAGGTGATGCTGAATATTTCAGAGGCAAACGGGTTATATTTACACCTCTAGCTTCTGCCGGAGAGTTCTATTATCGCTCTATTAAAAACATAAAAACAGTCAACTCTGAAATTGAGATGTCAGTTTCTCACAGTGCCGCACTGGATGCACTTTCGAGAGGTGCCGCTGATGTGGGAATTATCAAGAATCTTGTCTGGGAAAAAGACAGGGCTAATTATCCGGGACTTGTGAAAACAGGTGAGGATACTGATGAGAATCCGGAGATGTGTCTGATAGTTTCTAAAAAAATGGATTCGGATAAATCGGCTGCTCTCGCAGAAATACTACTTGCTCTTAAAAACGATGTTTCGCCGGAGGCTCGCAAAGTTAAGGTAAATCTACTTATTCAGGGTTATATCCCGACAACGCGTACAGACTTTAAACATACACTGCTTCTGCTGAAAGAAGCAGGAGTTACAAAATCATTTAACTTCGTTTTTTAAATATTTTTGGTGGTTTTTAAAAAACCTCAGAGGTGATCACATTGTTATCGTTAAAGTCTATTCGTAGCAAATTCATGCTTCCGACACTTTTTCTGACGGTATTGCTTCTCTCGCTGTTAGGAATGTTTCTGTCTATAAACAGCTACTCGACCATACATTTAATTCTTAACAACAAGGCAAATTCAACAGCAGATTTTATTTCAAAAATAAGTCTGACATCATATATGAATTTCGAGTATTTCGATCTTGATACGCTTGTGCAGGAAATCAAGAAGGATCCCGAAGTGGATTATGCCGTTTTCTACGATTCAAAAGGAGAGCCATTAACAAAGACATCTACTGTTATTGCTCCGTCATTTATTAATATATCTAAAAATATTTCTGAGGAGAATGGTAATAATCTCGGTGTATTAAAGATTGGCTTTAATCGTTCAACCCTTGACTCTAACCTGCGAAACAGCCTTACTATTATTGTTTTAAGTATCTTTGCAACAATTAACATTTTTATATTCTGCATGAAGACCCTTAGCGAAAAGGTGGTAATAAACAGAATAGTGGATATGGAGAAATTATCGGAAAAACTGTCAAACGGGGAACTGTCAGTTGTAGTAAATACAGATGGACATGATGAAATTGCTTCGCTAGGCAAGGCTTTAAACAAGGTCTCTGCCAATCTTAAGGAGTTTATAGACAAGACTGAAACCCGTAATAATGAGTTGGAGGAGTGGCAAAAAATCGATTTATGGGTAAAGAGCGGTTTAAATGATATCAACATGATTCTGAGAGAAGAACAGGATTTAACAGAACTTGCTGACAGGACTCTTGCGTTTATTGCCGAATTTATCGATGCAGGAACAGGCATTCTGTATAGATATGACGAAATTGATAAAATGCTTTACCCCATTTCTACCTATGCATCTGCCAATTCGGAACGTCTGAAGAACGGATTACATCTTGGTGAAGGTCTGCCCGGTCAGGTGGCACTTGAACGAAAAGCTATTACCCTAAATTCTGTTCCATCCGGCTATCTTCCTATTACATCTTCCATGGGGAGTTCTGACCCGGCAAGTATCACTATAATGCCGATTATACACAATGATAAGCTTACAGGTGTTCTTGAATTGGGAAGTTTCAGGCAGTTCAACAGCAAAGATGATATGTTTTTAAAACAGACTCTTGAAGGTATTGCTATTGCCTTAAACGCAAACCGTGCACGGCAGCTTATTAATGAACTTCTTGAACAGACGCAGAGTCAGGCTGAAGAGTTGCGTGTGCAGCAGGAGGAGTTACAGCAGACAAATGAGGAGTTACTGGAGAGAACACGTGTTGCAGAAGAGATGCGAAAGGCATGACGCAGATGACCGGTGACGAAATATCAGACATTGAAATAAAGCTGCTAATGGAAGGTCTCTTTCAGGTTTATGGTCACGATTTCAGGGATTATTCTGAAGCATCTCTCCGTCGTAGATTGAATCAGTGGCTTTCCACTTCCGGCTTTGCAACAATATCACTCGCTCAGTCACAGCTGCTGCGTGATAGAGCTCTTTTTGAAACGCTGCTTCGTGGTATTACAGTGAATGTTTCCGAGATGTTCCGAGATCCTTCTTTTTTTAAAGCGATAAGAGAACATATTGTGCCTTATCTCAAAACCTACCCTTTTGTCAAAATATGGCACGCAGGATGTGCTTCGGGTGAGGAAGCCTACTCTATGGCTATACTGCTTATTGAGGAGGGGTTACAGGGGCGCTTCCGTATATATGCCACGGATATCAATGAAGAGGTGATTCAAAAGGCTCAGGGGGGTATATACCCACTGCAGGAACTGCAGCATTTTACCAGAAATTATCAGAACGCCGGGGGTACAGGTTCGTTCTCAGATTACTATACTGCCCGTTACGACCATGCAATTCTATCCGCCAATTTGCGGGAAAACATTGTCTTTGCGGCACATAGTCTGGCTGTGGATGCGGATTTCGGAGAGATGAATATGATACTCTGCCGAAATGTCATGATTTATTTCAAGCAACCGCTTAAGGAACGTGTTCTCGCTCTTTTTGACAGCAGCCTTATAACAGGCGGTTTTCTCTGTCTTGGAACCAAGGAGACACTTGATAACAGGAATATATCAAGTCAGTATGAGACCATAGTTCCTCGAATGCAGATTTATCGTAAAAGATATGCAAAGAAATAGTGGTAAAACTTTCAAAGCCATTGTAATTGGTGTTTCTACCGGTGGAGTTACGGCTCTCAAAAAACTTCTTGGAGGTTTGCCGACTGATTTTCCACTCCCGATACTTGTTGTTTCACACATTTCGCCTGATTCTGATGACGGATTAGCCGTTTTATTAGATACCCTCTGCTCTATCCATGTCAAAGAGGCTAATGAAGGGGAGCTGATCATGCCGGGCACTGTTTATCTGGCTCCTGCCAATTATCATCTTCTCCTGGAACGGGACTCTACCATAGCGTTTTCAATCGATTCACCTGTTAATTTTGCACGACCATCAGTAGATGTTCTTTTTGAATCTGCAGCGGATGTATACAACAAAACTCTTATAGGCATACTTCTGACCGGAGCGGGGAACGACGGAAGTAAAGGAATGTTGAAAATTAAGAATAGAGGTGGGACTGTAATTGTACAGGATCCGGTCGATGCTGAGATGGATTCTATGCCGAAAAGTGCGTTGCAGTTGCTGAAAGCTGATTACGTTGTATGTCTGAAAAATATTCCTGAGCTTCTGCACAATATTGTTGAGGGCAAATTATGATATATAAAGCTCTGCCGGCTTCGATTCCATTTTTATTAGTTGATGATAGACCGGAGAATCTTCTTTCGCTTGAGTCGCTTCTCGAAAACCCTGAATACCAGCTCTTCACAGCTTCTTCGGGGAATGAAGCCTTACTGCAGACACTTAAGCAGGATTTCGCATTAGTACTTCTAGATGTTCAGATGCCCGGAATGGATGGTTTTGAAACAGCTGAATTAATGAGAGCGAACCCTAAGACATCCAATATCCCGATAATTTTTGTGACTGCCGGCATGAAAGAGCTTCAATTCCAGTTTAAAGGTTATGATTCTGGGGCTGTAGACTATCTTGCAAAACCGATAGAGCCTGTAATTCTTCAGAGTAAAGTAAGAATTTTTGCAGAACTCTACCGTCAACGCTACCAGCTCAGGTTTAATCAGGAACTTCTTGAACTGCAGGTTCAGGAGCGCACAGAAGAGCTTAAAAAGACAAACGAGAAGCTGTTGCGCAAAAATGTCGAAATGGAGGTTGTTCAGGATATTCTGAGGCACAAGATTACCGAATTTGAAGATACACACAATCAACTGCTTGCTACAGAGGAGATGTTGCGAGTACAGATTGAAGAGTATGAAACCGGTCAGCTACTACTCAAAGAATCAAATATGACACTACAGAAAGTGTTTGATTTGTCACCTATCTCTATTGTTATCTCTTCGTTCAGTAACGGATTGATTTATGAAATCAATAATACTTTCAGTGAAAATTTTGGCTATAAGAATGATTTTGCAATCGGTAAAACGGGTGATGATCTTGGCTTGTGGCTGGATATTGACGATAAAGTCCGTTTTTTCAAGCAGATGAACAGTCAGAATGAAGTCTCTCATTTCAACACCGTAATCAAGACGTTCTCAGGAGAAAAGCGTTTTGTGGACCTGTACGGCACGTTAATGGACTATAAAAACGAAAGATGTATGTTAATAGTTTTTCTGGATGTTACCGAACAGAAGAGGATGGAAAATCAAATCAGGCAGACCCAGAAAATGGAAGTAATCGGGCAGTTAGCCGGGGGCGTTGCCCATGACTTTAACAATATGCTGACTGCCATAATTGGTTCCGCTGAAATGATGGAACGATACCTTACGGAAATTCCAGCAGCTAATAAACTTCTCGGAACCATTCAGCAGGCTGCTAATCGTTCAGCAGAGTTGACCGGTCAATTACTCGCTTTTTCGCGCAATGGTTATAAAAACGTTGTTCTCCTTAATATTGATAAAACAATTCAGGATATGATATCGCTCCTGGAGCGAACAATTGATAAGAATATTACTCTTGAAACCCGCCTGTTGGCAAAAAACTGTTATGTAAATGGCGATCCCGCTCTATTGCAGAATGCCCTTCTTAACCTTGGAGTAAATGCCCGCGACGCGATGCATGATGGTGGCGTTATTACCTATACGACCACTAATGTTAACCTAGACGATGGGTACTGCAAATCTAGTACTTTTAAAATTGCTCCGGGACCTTATATTGAAATTACGGTCACTGACTCCGGTAGCGGAATGACAAAAGATACCATTCAACATATCTTTGAACCGTTTTTTACTACAAAAGAGGTGGGAAAAGGGACCGGACTCGGTTTAGCTGCAGTATACGGAACCATAACAGAGCACGAAGGCTGTATTAATATATACAGTCAACCAGGGGTAGGAACTGTCTTTAAATTATATCTTCCGCTATCAACTGATAAACAGCTTGATACCGACTCAATTGAAACAGATAAATCCGGTTCCGGGGGCATACTGCTCGTTGATGATGAAGAGATACTTCGTGATCTCGGACGATCAATACTGGAGGATTTTGGATACACTGTCTTTACGGCGGAAGATGGGATTCAGGCAGTTGAGATATATGAAAGGGAGAGAGACAATATTTCACTAGTTGTTCTGGATATGCTTATGCCGAGAATGGGTGGGAAAGAAACCCTGTTGAAACTGTTGGAGATTAATCCTGATATCCGTGTGCTTATCTCATCCGGCTTTCAACAGGAGGGTACTGTGGATAACAGTATTAGGCTGGGTGCCTGCGGTTTTCTACGAAAGCCTTATCCCGCGAATGAACTTGGAAGAGCTGTCGCCAAGGCGTTGGAAAAATAAACAGTACAGAGTACTGTTTATTTTTATGCTCACTCTTTTTCCATCGCGGATCTTAACTGCCACCCCGGTAAAGTGGTAATAATCGTCACTTATTACTAACAGTCCGATTTTATTGTCTCCGCATAATGTATTCGTGAAAGGTGTCAATGTTAACTTCATATTCACCAAAAACTTCGTCTGAGGTTGATTATCTTGAAATTCGTAGAATAAGGCATATTGCATGGGATTATACCGTTGCCTGGACTCTTCTTATATCGGCATCTGCTGCGTTTAACATAAAAGGGTTTTTAATTACTGATTTTCAGATACCAACTTATATATATTTGACAATTCATATTTTTATCTGGATCGTTGGAATCTGCGTAAATATGCTGGGCGCTAATAAACTGATTAACAGCATAGAGCGGCAAAAACTTGTTGACTCAGAACTACAGGAGAAAACCCGTCGTCTTGAGGAAGAGATATCCGAAAGAGAGAAAGCACATCTGTTTCTTGAAAGAAGTGAGGAAAAACTTCAGGAACAGTACTACGAATTACAGGCTACTGAAGAGATGTTGAGAGAACAGCTTGGTCAATATGAGTTAAGTCAGACGCACCTTAAAGAGTCAAATTCCAACCTTCGTACGGTTTTTGATGTCACCCCACTCCCCATAATAATCTCTTCATGTAATGATGGTGCTATTGTTGAGATGAACAATGCCTTCTCAAACTCTTTTGGTTACAGCCAGAAAATTTCTGAGGGTAAAACCTGTCAGGATTTTGGTATATGGGACGATATAAACGAGCTTAACTGCTTCATCCGTATTATTAACGAACAGAACGGGGTATTCGGCTTTGTTGGAAAACTAAAAAACAGTTCCGGAGATATTAGAAAAGTTCAGTTGTACAGTAACATTATTGACTATAAGAGCAATAAATGTCTGCTGATAGTTTTTATTGATATGACCGACCAGTTAAGACTGGAAGAGAATCTGCGCCAATCCCAAAAACTGGAAGTTGTAGGCCAGCTTGCGGGTGGTATCGCCCATGATTTTAATAATATGCTTACAGCTATTCTTGGTTCTGCCGAGATGCTTGGAAGGTATATTAAAAACGATTCCGCTGAAATGAAACTGCTGAACACAATAAATGACGCCGCCGGACGTTCTGCCGATTTAACTGCACAACTGCTCGCATTTTCTCGTAAGGGGAGTTCTGTTATAGTCCGTATATGGATTCATAAAACCATCCGGTCAGCAATATCTCTACTTGAACACTCTATAAGTAAGGATATAACGATTGAGACCAGATTTGCAGCTGACAGAGACCTCGTAGTTGGTGATTCAGCTCAACTTCAGAATGCTCTGCTGAATCTTGGAATAAATGCAAAAGACTCCATGCCTGATGGTGGGGTAATTACCTATACAACTGCAAATGTTTATATGGATGCAGAGTACTGTCGACTGAATGATTCAAATTTACAACCAGGTAATTATATTGAAATATCTGTCTCTGATAGCGGGACAGGTATGGACAAAGAGGTTATTGAACATATTTTTGAGCCGTTTTATACAACTAAAGGGATTGGCAAAGGAACCGGCCTCGGACTTGCGGCAGTTTACGGGACTGTAAAAGAGCATAGTGGAAGTGTAAGTGTATTTAGTGAACCGGCGATTGGCACGGTATTTAAACTTTATATTCCGGTTGTAGAAGAACAAAATAAACCAGAGCAAATTACTCCGGACAAGAACAGATTAAGTCCAGGTACCATTCTTCTGGTTGACGATGAACAGCTGATTCGCGAAATGTGCAAGGCACTCCTTGAAGAACGTGGATATATGGTATATCTTGCAGAGAACGGTGCAGAGGCTATTGAAGTATACAATAGATATCATGATGATATAAATCTGGTTATAATGGATTTAATAATGCCTGTAATGGGTGGAAAAGAGGCTCTGCGACACCTCTCTTCTGCATATCCGGATATTAAGGTTTTACTCTCTTCCGGCTTTCAACAGGATGATTCCAGCGATACTCTGGTAAAAATAGGAGCAGCAGGTTTTATACCTAAGCCCTATCGAACAGAAGAGTTATTTAAGGCGGTTGATTCCATCCTGCTGCCTGCAAAAAACTGAGGAGGAATGAATGGCAAAGGTACTTATACCACTGGCGCATGGATTTGAAGAAATTGAAGCTTTAACTGTCGTTGATATTCTTCGCAGGGCTGAAATAGATGTTGTTATGGCAGGTCTAATAAACGTCTCTGTTACCGGAGCACATGACATTACAGTTCATGCCGATACAACCATTGATATGGTTAATGCGGCTGATTTCGACATGATAATACTTCCGGGCGGTCAACCCGGAACTGATAACCTGAATTCTGATGCACGGGTTCACGCTTTACTGCATGAATTCAATGCCAAACAGAAAACTATTGCTGCCATCTGCGCATCTCCAATCGTGCTTGCAGCTGCAGGTTTACTTACCGACAGGACTGCTACCTGCTATCCTACTTACAGTACAAGACTTACAGGGGCTGTATATGAGGACAAACCGGTTGTCTGTGATGGTAATATCATCACTAGTAAAGGACCTGGCACAGCAATAAGTTTTGGACTTGAGATCACGTCGCGGCTTGCAGGGAGAGATGCAGCCGATAAAATTTCAAAAAGTATGCTTGTACCTGACTCCTCGGTTCAGGATGTCTGGGATCAACGACTCTTTAACAGTACTATTCAGGCTCTCGTTGGAGCACTTGAAATGAAAGACACCTATACTCAGGGGCACGCAAAACGGGTTACTGAATTCTCTCTCAGCATAGGCGCTAAACTAAATTTGTCTGAAAGCGAAATGCGCGATCTGTATCTTGGAGCAATTTTACATGATATCGGTAAGATAGGTACTGAAGAGGATGTATTGAATAAACCTGAGAGCCTGAGTCGCCGTGAAGAGATTATGGTACGTGAACACCCGCTAAAAGGAACACTGTTTATTGTGGGTATAGAAAACCTGAGTCATATTGTGCCGATTATTCTACATCATCACGAGCATTGGGATGGTTCAGGTTATCCGGCACATCTCAAGGGGGAACAGATACCTCTTTATGCACGAATTGTCTCGGTAGCAGATGCTTTTGATGCAATGATATCCAACCGCTCCTATCGTGACGGTCTGGATAAAGATGTTGCAGTAAGTGAGCTTATTAAGAAAAAGGATACTCAGTTTGACCCATTCATAGTCGATGTTTTTATCGAGTGCTTAAATGATTCTCCTTTTGAAATCAAGGACTTTAGTTATTATTTCTAACAAAATGGTTTAACTGTTACCTTTTGACTGAGCGGTGAGCAGGATATTGAACCTGCAACCACCGCTTGCCGGAGTTTCAAATGATATGCTCCCTCCATGTGCTTCAATAATCCTGTAACTGATTGCCAGCCCCAATCCTGTCCCTGTAGGTTTTGTCGTCCAGAACGGTTCAAACAGATGCTTTGCCGAATCTTCATTTATACCGGAACCATCATCTGTTATACTCAGGCAGCTATCTGAGTACTCTATTACTATTTCTCCACCTCTCTCCATCGCATCAGCGGCATTCTGTAGCAGATTGATAATTACCTGACGCAGTTGGTCAGGGTCGGCAGCTATTAATTCATTCGGTTTCAGAGCGTTTTTTATTTTTACACCCTCAAACTTGCCGTCATTTATCAGAAACATAATAATTTCGTCGACATATTTTTTCAGCTGTATCTCTTTCATCTCAGGCTTCGCAGGACGGGCATACATAAGAAATTCTGATATCAGAGTCTCCAGTCTGGCAGCTTCGCGTGTAACAATGGTAAGCAACCTGACATCCGCATCATTACATAAAGCGGTATTTGAAAGTAGTTGTACCGACCCGCAGAGTGCAGCAAGAGGATTACGAATTTCGTGTGCCATTCTGGCTGAAAGCTCTCCAAGAGCCGCAAGGCGATCAGCTTTTTTCAAGGCTGTTTCCATCCGTCTCATTTCGGTAATATCCCTGAAATTAACTATATATCCCCGCAATAATCCATTGCTGTCATTAAACGAAGCTGTTCTATACCCAAGAGTCATGCTGGTTGAATCAGCTCTCTTGTATTCAAATTCCTGTTTTTCTCCATTATCTTTCTGATCAAATATATCCGCCAGTTGCGGAAATATCTGCTCAATTTTCAAGTTGTAAACGTCTGACTGACTAAGGCCGACTATAGATTCTGCATAGGGGTTGAACACCCGAATGTTCCCTTCTATTGTAGTTGTCAATATCCCACTGTCACTATGGGCGACAATTGCCGAGTTTAGCTGATCCAATTCAAAATAATCAATTGATGAACGTTTTAGCGCTTCTTCACTAAGGCTGGCGCGTTCGGCCAGTAATCCGGTAACAAAAGCTGTCAAACCAAAAGCAATCAGGTTAAATGCAATTGTATAGAAAAGTCTTAGAGCGCCGAACTGATAGGCATCATCCTGACTTAAACCGATAAATCCTAAATATCCGAAATACTGAAAATCAAGGATAGTACCGTATAATATCCCGCATAGAGAGGCGGTATATAAAGCCTGTTGACGTCCAAGAAGCATCCCTGCAATAAGAATGGATAAGAGATAAAGAAAAGAGTATGGGCTTAGAATTCCACCGGTAAAAAGCACCAGCACCGTAACGAATGATATATCCCAGATAATCTGCAGATTTGTGAGAAAGGTAGTAAAGCGGAATTTTTTAAGAATAAAAAGTGATGTTATAGAGAATAAAAAAGAAAACGCCATAAGCCTAGTAATACCGGGATTAAAGCGTTCACTCAGGTCAATAGAGTTTTGCAGTTGAAGAAGAATTGTTGAGAGTAAAAAAAGAAACGATACCAGTATTCTGGCGTATATAAAAAGTTTTAGTCTTCGCTCCAGACCTCTGTTTTCAGCCACCAACAGCACCGGCAAGCTTAAAGATCGGAAGGTACATGGCTACAACAAGCCCGCCAACGGTAGTTCCTAAAAATACCATAAGCAGCGGTTCCATCATTGCCGTCATGGCGCCTACGGCATCATCTACTTCATCGTCATAAAAATCGGCTATTTTATTGAGCATCGCATCCATTGCACCGGTAGCTTCACCAACTGCAATCATCTGAACTACCATCGGTGGGAAAACGCCGCAGGCAGCAAGAGGCTCTGCCATGGTTTTACCTTCAGAGATGGCTTGACGAACCGAGTAAATAGCTTCTTCAACAATTTTGTTGCCGGCTGTCTTTGCAACAATTTCCAGACCATCCATAATCGGTACGCCAGAGCTAACCATTGTTCCAAGGGTTCTGGTGAATTTTGCAACCGAAACCTTACGGATTAACGGTCCTGCAATTGGCGCCTTAAGTGCCATTCGATCTATATTCTTCTGCCCCATGGGAGTCGAGTAATATTTCTTAATCCCCCATACAATGGCATAGAAGCCACCAATAAGAAGAAAAATGTATTTAAGCAGGAAATCACTCAAGGCAATAACAAATCTCGTGGGTGCAGGTAGTTCTCCACCGAATTCAGTAAACATTTTAGCAAAAGTCGGAATAACAAAAATAAGAATAACGCCGACAACAATAACCGCAATAGACATAATTGTAATCGGATAAACCATTGCACCCTTAATCTGCTTTTTAAGCTTCATCGATTTTTCGATGTAAGCAGCCAAACGGGTTAAAATCGTATCAAGAATACCACCAATCTCACCGGCGGCGACAAGGTTAACGAAAAGGTTATCAAATGCTTTAGGGTGTTTGCCGAGAGCATCGGCAAAAGTTGAGCCGCTCTCCACGCTCTCTTTAACTTTGTAAAGAATTTCCTGAAAAGCCTTGTTCTCCTGTTGACTGGCGAGTATTTCAAGA
The DNA here is from genome assembly GCA_028683855.1 of Desulfuromonadaceae bacterium. Lineage (GTDB taxonomy): Bacteria > Desulfobacterota > Desulfuromonadia > Geobacterales > Pseudopelobacteraceae > JACRCG01. The sequence continues at coordinate 3,508 of JAQUHA010000003.1, read as the reverse complement.
CACTGCACCAGAGGCAGACCGGAGTCTATCATAGTAGAAAACTGGCGGGTAAAAATAACCAGATCTCTCTCATCGATATTTTTGCTGCCGCCGAAACTTGGGAGCTTGATATTAAAGGCTTTAGACTCACCTTTTATTGTTATGTTGGTAAAACCGTACTTTTTGAGCTGTGCCTCTACAACGTCAACAGTTGCCGCCTCAATAACACCTTTTTGAGTACCGCCTGTTTTTGTACGTGCTTCCCAATTAAATTTTGCCATTACAGTTCTCCTCGATCAATTCAGTGCATCTGATGATTTCGCTGCATAGCAGCAGGATTACTGAGCATTTTTTTAAGCTCTTCCGGATCCTGTGAACGACCCAGAGCCTCTTCAAGAGATATCAGTCTTCTTTGAAATGAGTTAAACAGCGATTGATTCATCGTCTGCATACCGAATTTTTCCTGGCCAATCTGCATCTGCGAATAAATCTGATGAACCTTATCCTCACGAATGAGATTTCTGATCGCAGAGTTAGGAACCATTATTTCAAGCGCAAGAACACGCCCTTTTGATCCCATTTTTGGAATTAGTATCTGAGAAATAACACCCTCCAATACAAAAGAGAGCTGTGCACGAATCTGAGTCTGTTGATACGGGGGGAAAACATCAACAATTCTATTTATAGTCTGCGCGCATGAGTTAGTGTGCAGCGTCGCAAGACAGAGGTGGCCGGTTTCTGACAAAGTAAGGGCTGCCTCTATAGTTTCAAGATCTCGAAGTTCACCGACCAGCACTACATCAGGATCCTGACGAAGTACATATTTAAGTGCATTCTTAAACCCTTTTGTGTCGGCTCCCACCTCTCGCTGGTTAACAAGACACCCTTTATGAGGGTGTAGATACTCTATCGGATCTTCAATTGTTACTATATGTTCACGCCTGTTCAGGTTGATATAATCAACTATTGAAGCAAGAGTTGTTGACTTGCCGCTACCGGTTGGACCGGTAACAAGAATAAGACCGCGAGGACGGGATGCCAGTTCAGGAACAACAGGTGGCAGGCTCAACTCCTCAAAAGTCATTATTTTGTACGGAATAACCCTGAAAACACCCGCAACGGCACCACGCTGAATAAACATATTCCCCCTGAAACGCGAGAGACCTTTCACGCCGAACGAGAGATCAAGTTCATTCTCCTCCTCAAACTTGTGTTTTTGCGCGTCTGTAAGAACACTGTAACATAGTTGTTTGGTTTCGATCTGGTTCATAGGGGGAAAATCCATAGATACCAGATGCCCGTCAACACGCATCATGGGGGGAGAGTTCGTAGTTATATGCAGGTCAGAACCATTTGTTTCAACAAGTATTTTTAAGAGCTGATGAAGGTTGAGCATTGAGTTCTCCCTTTATTAGTCGTCAGAAACGGTTATTCGCAAGACTTCTTCAAAGGAGGTTACCCCCTCCTTAAGCTTTGTCAAGCCTGACTGGCGCATGGTCTTTATACCGATTCTCATCGATTCTCTTTTAATCTCAGCCGTATTTGCACCGTTTAGTATAAGTTCCTTTATCTCTTCACGCATCGGCATAACCTGATAGAAACCGACTCGCCCCTTATAACCGGTGTTATTGCAGACCTGACACCCTTTGCCCCGCATACAGACAAAACCCGGAGCTTCCTCAGGTGAGACTCCTGCATCAATCAACGCCTGAACAGGAATATCTTCCTGCTGTTTGCACTCACTGCAAACACGTCTCGCCAATCGCTGTGCGGTAATAAGGTTTACCGCTGATGCGACAAGAAAAGGTTCTATACCCATATTAAGCAGTCGGTTAATTGTCGCCGGCGCGTCATTAGTGTGAAGGGTCGATAGTACCATGTGACCTGTTAAAGCTGCCTTTATAGCAATTTCGGCAGTCTCAAAGTCACGAATCTCTCCAATCATTATTATATCCGGATCCTGACGGAGAAAAGAGCGGAGAGCCGCAGAGAAATTAAGTCCAATATCCTCATGCATCTGAACCTGATTGATTCCGGCAAAGTTAAATTCGACCGGATCCTCGGCTGTTGAGATATTCTCTGATACCTTGTTAAGTTCGGAAATTGCAGAATAAAGTGAAACAGTTTTACCGCTTCCGGTCGGACCTGTAACGAGTACCATTCCAAATGGTTTGTGAATTTCATGCATGAAATTAGCAAGTGCATCCGGTTCATAGCCTAGCTTAGTCAAGTCTGTCTGTAAATTTCCTTTATCGAGAAGACGCATAACGATCTTCTCGCCAAAAAGAGTAGGAAGGCATGAGACACGGAAATCCATATCCTTCCCTCCACCAAGCTTAATTTTAATACGACCGTCCTGAGGTAGGCGGCGTTCGGCAATATCAAGCTCCGCCATAATTTTGATACGCGAAGTAATAGCATTTTTCAACTTAAGGGGCGGCTTCATAACTTCATATAAAACACCGTCGATACGATATCGCACCCTAAAAAGTTTTTCGTATGGCTCTATATGAATATCGCTCGCTTTTTTTCTGATCGCGTCCTGCAGAATAGCATTAACCATTTTTACAACGGGAGCATCCTCAGTTGCACGCTCCAGGGAACCCACATCAATCTGCTCTTCGTCGCCAACAATTTCCATATCCTCTACGTCAAGATCATTCATAACATCTGCAAGTGATGCAGACTGGTCATAATACTTATCTATAGAGGTCTTAATATCCCGCTCTGAAGCCACAACCATCTCAATGTTGTAGCCTGTCATAAACTTTATATCTTCAATGGCAAACAGATTTGAAGGGTCACTGACAGCAACGATTAAAGTTGCGCCTGCCCTGTTAACGGGGAGTAACTGGTATTTCTGGACTACTTCGGCGGGAATTATTTTAATAACGGAGGGATCTATCTCATAATCTGAAAGGTTAACACTTGGCACACCATACTGTCTGGACAAAAAGGAGGTGAGCTGCTCTTCCGAGATGAGATTCTGTCCAATAAGGATAGAACCGAGTCGAACCTGATTGCCTGAAAGTTTCTGCTCCTCAAGCGCCTTATCAAGCTGTTCACGATTTATAAGGTTGTTCTTTACCAGGATTTCTCCCAGCCTGTTAGACTGCATATAGAACCTCTATCTAGCTGTTACAACTAGATATACACAAAATTAACTTTTTTAAAACACATCTGTTTTGGTAATAACAGCAAACAGCAAATGATATGTTATAAAGATTATCGTATGGTTAAAATTTCTTTCAGAAAAAAACAACCCGGATTCAGAAAAGAATACAAAAAACTAATCATTACAAAAGTGATCATTTCTACCATGAATGGGCAACCTTATGGTGAACCGATACCCTCTTCTATATATATGAAGTTGCAGGTAAACGCAAGCAACTAAACCTCGGAATCAGGGCAATTGCTTATATGTCCGGTTTTACTCACAACCTATTTGTTGCCAGGATATTTAATGCCAGTTTTTGATGGCAGTCCCTATTCTCTTTGCGTAGTACCGCATATTTGCCGTTTCCAGAGG
>JAQUHA010000025.1 GCA_028683855.1 Desulfuromonadaceae bacterium | reverse complement strand
TCGTCCATTGAAGCCTCCTTTTCGTGTACTTTGAGCGGTTCACGTTAAGGAGGTTTCTACATATTTCAGGAACTGTCAAACTTTGTGAGTCCCCCACCAAAGGTGGGGGATTACTCAAAAGAATTTATATAAAGTGTTTGCCTGAACACTCTTCCCAGCTCTTGCGAGGAATTGCAAGAAACAGATCCACAATAGCCGGATCAAATTGCCCCCCCCTATGCTTGATGACTTCATTGACTACCGCTGTAAATGGGAGTGCTCTTCTGTAAGGGCGATCGGAGGTCATGGCATCAAGGGTATCGACAAGAGCAAAGATTCGCGCGCCAATCGGTATCTGTTCCCCTTTTAGTCTTTTAGGATAGCCTTCCCCGTCAAATCTCTCGTGATGACTCAGTATAATTTCGGCGGCTGTTTTTAAAAAATCTATCTCCGATAGAATGGCATAGCCTACCTGCGGGTGCTTGCGCATCTCTATCCATTCATTATCATCCAGCTGACCCGGCTTAAGGAGAATATTATCTGAAATACCTATTTTACCGATATCGTGCAGCAGCGCACCTTTTGACAGATCCTGAAGCTCTCTGCCGCACATCCCCAGCTTTTCCCCAAGAAATGCAGCGTAATTCATAACCCTCTCTGAATGTGACCCAACTTCTCTTTCACGTGCGTCCAGAGCCTTAACAAGAGCGGTAAGGGTGTTGTCGTATGCACAGGAAAGCTCATTCATCGTTTTGCGGATCTGTGTAGTCTGCTCCATAACCTTAAACTCAAGGCTTACCTGATAATTTTTCTTCTCGATAGCAAGAGAGCGGCGCTCAATAAGATTTTTTACTGTGAGTACCACCCTATTAATACCAAAAGGTTTTGTTATGTAGTCATCTGCTCCAAGATGAACGCACTCCATAGCAGTATTCATATCTGAAAGACCGGTTATCATAAGAACTGCTATATCAGGATTAACTTTTTTAAGATCTCTAAGCAGCTCGACCCCGCTCCTTCCAGGCATCATTATATCTGAAATTACAAGCTCAACCGGCTGCTCCCCCAAAAGTATAAAAGCTTCGTCAACATTGGATGCCTGATGACAGGTATAAGCCTCCTGCTCAAGAGCTGAAGAGAGTAAACTCCGAATCATCTCTTCATCATCGACAATAAGGATATGTTCTTTCATTTTAATTATCTCCATCTGCAGTAGTCTCTTCAAACAGGCACCTATTAACAAGAGCAACCAGGTCAACGGGGCTGAATGGTTTCATCATGAATGGAATTAACTCACCCTCGAAATCAAGGGGACTAAGCTTTTTTTCTTCATAACCTGACATAAACAACAGCTTTGTGTCGGGTTGCTTCAAACGCATTTCTTTGACCATTTCTATACCCGACATATCCGGCATCATAATATCTGTCAGGACAAGATTAATTTTCCCACCCGCCCGATCAAATATTCTGAGAGCATCAAGAGGATTGTTCGCAGTAAGAACGTCATAACCATTGGAACGGAGTGTAACCGCAGTGAGATCAAGAACCGTCTGTTCATCCTCAACAATAAGAATAAGCCCCTCTCCCCTTCTCGGCTGAGAGTTTTTCTCCCCTGTGGAGCTGATATCTCCTTTTTTGCGATGTTTCAAGAGACTGGGAATGTAAACTTTAAATTCCGAACCTATTCCAACCTCACTCTTAACTTTAATATAACCATTATTCTGTTTTACTATTCCGTAAACTGTCGCAAGTCCAAGTCCTGTTCCTGATTCAGCCTTTGTAGTAAAAAAGGGCTCAAAGATCCTTGTAATAACCTCTTTACTCATCCCCATTCCGGTATCTCTAACTGAAATTACAACATAGTCACCCTCTACAGCCCCCCGGTTTTTACTAACAAAAACAGCATCAAGCTTGCGGTTCTGGGTTTCAATCGTTATAGCCCCGCCCCGCTCCATAGCATCACGGGCATTTATGACCAGATTCATTACAATCTGCTCTATCTGGCTCGGGTCAGCCAATACCATCTTAATATCCGGAGATAGTTTAGTGGTAAGGGTTATATTCTCTCCAATAAGGCGAGAAAGGATTTTTTGTATACTTGTTATGAATATATTTATATTTATTGGCTGGGGATCCAGAATCTGGCGGCGACCAAATGCGAGGAGCTGACGGATCAGATTCGTTGCCCTTTCACCCGCATTAATTACCTGTTCAAGATCTTTGGCGGCAGAATGTTCAGAACCAATTTTCTGCAATGCAAGTGTACTGTAGCCGGTTATGACAGTGAGGAGATTATTAAAATCGTGTGAAATACCGCCTGCAAGCTGTCCTATTGCCTCCATTTTCTGAGCCTGACGCAGTTGATCAAGGGTTGATTTGCGAATTGTCTCGGCTCTGGCTGCAGATATTGCGAGCGCACAGGAGTGCGAAAATGTTTCGAGATCCGTTACGTCTTCAGGGGAGTATCCATGTTCACTATTTGCCAGCCCTATCATACCGATAATGTTGGAACCTATTTTCAGCGGAAAACCTGCAAAAGTAGAGAGAGGGGCAGAACAGATGCGGCAGCTGCATGACTGCCAGTGATTCTGATCGGGAGAGTTGATAATAAAAGATCTCTCCTCAATAACAGGCGCCATAATCAATGAAGAGTGAAGAGGAACTTCGTACTGTCCGTGGCGCAACAATTCATATTGAACTTCCAGAAAACCGGGGACAGGATCGAGGAGAGTCATGGAAAGGGCAAGAACACCTGCATTACCATTTGGAAGCATCTCATATAATATAGCAATTGATGAACTGGTAATAGTCATGCAGGTTTCAAGAATGATCTCTGCCATTTTATGAAGCGAACCATGCTCCATAAAGTCAAGGTTGGCGCTGTTTATAGCCTCAATCAACTTTAAACGTCTTAATTGATGATCCTCAGACTGCCTCTGACTTGTAATATCTTCGGAAACCTTCACCAGATGGGAGACTGTCCCATCATTTGATTTTATCGGGGAGATAACCGCTTTTTCAAGATAATAGCTGCCATCTTTGCGACGATTAAAAAATTCACCCCGCCATTCAATTCCGGATTTTAGAGATTCCCATAGTCGTTGGTAAAAAACCGCTGACATACGTGACGATTTTAGTATTGTTGGAGTTTTACCGATAACGTCGTGACTTGAATAACCTGTTACGCGACAGAAGGCGGGGTTTACATACTCTATAATTCCATTACTATCGGTAATAAGAAGCTGTTCAGAGCCAATTTCGGAAGCACGGAAAAACTTACGGAGTTCCGTTTCGGCAAATTCACCAACCACACCGGCTATAGTCAGATCTGAGTTCATGCAGCTGAAGCCTTTATCGGCAGATAGATTAATACTGAAACCAACCTTTCTACTTCTATCATTCAATTGCCATGTTTTCAAGTAACATAAACTATGTTACCGTAGCTACAACAGTCCTGCTTTATGGAAATATCAGAACAGTGAGTTCTTTAAGGAGTTCCTATGTTTCGTTATCTCATCGCTATTACAAGTTTTTTGCTCTTTACTCAATCTCTCTCCTGGGGAGTTGAAAAGAGCCCGGTTTTCACGCAAAAAGATTTTGCCAGCCTGATTCTGCAGCAGTTTTCATGGAATGAGGGGTTGCCTAAAGATTCAACTGACCGGGACTATTATTCTATTCTGGGTGGTAAACGCAACTTCCGCTACGAGGCGGAAAATGCCTACAATCCGGAAACGGACAGAGTGACAATAAGGGATTTTCCTATATATGGATCGTTTACCGGAAAAGGTTGGATTCTGGGAGTTTCTGACACCACATTTTCAACATTTACAATTCTGGTTCCTATTGCGGGTGAATATGATTTTAAAGCTGTGATGAAAGGTAAGGGGTTCGTCTGGGAAATTGACGGCAAGGAGTATCATTCGGATTCAAAATCCGACAAGTTCGAGGAGATAGCTATAGGAAAGTTCCCTTTGAAGAGTGGGACTATTACGGTAAAACTAACTATACCTCCAGAAGGTGCTATAGATTCTTTTTCTCTTACAGCACCAGATTACACACCTGTTAAGCCGTTTAACGGATGGCGCTTTAAAGATCCTGTAACAGCTGTGCGTATGGCAGAGGTCGCAGTATCACTTACAAATAGTTATGAAAAACTTCCTGATGCTCCAAAGGAAACCTTCCCAGCGCCTCTTGCAGTCGCGGAAAAATGTCTGCTACCTGCTACTGCACTCTTAACGGACGCTGCTTACCTTGGCCGATTCTCTGCTTCCAAATGGGTTCGTGCTGATTTTCGCGGCACATCCTTGAAGTTTCCAATTACTATTGCCGAGGCTGGATATTACAGATTGATGGCAAACGTAATGGGAGAAACCGTATCGGGTAGCGTCAACGACACTCCATTCAAACTTACCGGTAAACAGTATTTAAGCAAACTGGATCTTGGGCTTTATCGACTTGAATCCGGCGAGAATATATTCACTATCGTACTTCCACCTGCAGGCGGGATCGACACCATACAGTTTATCAAAAAAAGTTCTAAAGCAGATGACTTCCTGGCTTTAGCGACTGTTTCAGGTCCAGAGGACCGGTTGATTGACGAAAAAGAAGCGACGAAATTATTGAAGGATATTCAAGGGGCTTATTCGATAAGGAAATAGACAATCTCCATGATTAGTCGCTGGCCATTCCTAATACCTTTTTTCTTCATGACATCCGGAATGTCACTGTCAGTCATAAGCGGCTACTACTCTAATATTATTACGGTAGTAGCCGCTTTTCTTTGCCTTCTTGTCTCATGTTTTTCACCCCGTAAAAGTTTCTTTTCTATCTGTTCCCCACTCTTTTTTTTCTGCCTGGGGCTATATGCATTAACTCCTTGGTTATCACCGGAAATTCCTCAAAACTCTATAAAAAATATGGTTTCTTCAGCACCTGCCGTTATTGAAGGAATAATAGTTGAGCGCCCATCCGTAGCACCTGACGGGAGTCGCGTTACTGTCCGGGTTGAAAATATCTTTGAACGTGAACGTACTAAACCGGTCTCAGGTCTTTTGATGCTGTATGTCAGCAATGGTGAAATCTCGTTCAGTCGTGGCGACAAAATCCGTTTCAGCACCCGTATTATCATTCCTCAACTTCTTGGATTACCGGGTGAATTTGAATATCCACGTTATCTTGCATTTAACGGTATTTCAGCGATTGGACGGGTAACTTCAGAGAAAGATATTGTACTTATAATGGGCGGAGCAGCAGAATCGTGGCAACGTGATATTGATAAAATGGCTGATATCCTGGGAAACTCCATTCGTAATGCAATTCCGGAAGTTAATGTTTCCTCGATACTGACAGCCCTCCTCCTCGGAGACAAGAGGAGAATTCCAACTGATCTGGCAGACGCCTACACAAGGGGTGGAGTTAATCACATTCTATCAATATCCGGATTTCATATAGGTATTATTTCAGCTTTCATAACAATTACGATCCTCTGGCTCCTGACTCGCTTTGAGTACCCATCTTTACGCTGGAATCTCCGTCGCATCTCACTTCTTATTGCACTGCCGACTATGGTGGCTTATCTGTTTTTAACCGGCAATGCTCCATCTACTGCACGCTCTGTGATTATGTTGACGGTTTTTGCGGCTGCAATATTTGCTGAACGTGAGCGCGATTCAATAAACACTCTTCTTCTTGCGGCTTTCATTCTTGTCGCAATCAACCCACCAACTTTTTTTGACGTCTCTTTTCAACTCTCGTTTATATCGTTGTGGGGGATTATTCTGGCAGTGCCACTCATAATGAAGAGAACAGCACAGATAAAATCCTCCCTGCTACGCAACCTGGCTCAGTTTTCAGGAGTCTCAATAACTGCATCATCCATAACGCTTATACCGGTACTGTTTATTTTTAAGGTTGCATCACTTAACGGGATTCTGACAAACTTTCTTATAGTGCCGCTCCTCGGTTACGGTGCTGTTTTAAGCGGATTCATAGCACTCCCCTTCACTTTTTTGTTGCCAGACCTGACTCCAGCACTACTATGGCCGGCTGCAACTCTCGTCAGAATCTCAAATAAATTCATATTATGGTGTACAGGGCTTCCGACTATTACCTTTAACGGTATAACTATCTGGGATATGTTGCTCTTTATACTTTTTATGACCTGCATGACATTTGCTTCAACCCGATTTCAGAAGATCTTTCTCGGTCTTTTAATACCGCTTACAGCTTTAATTATTCATCTTTACGCTGTATTGACTTTAGATAACCGACTCCACATAACAATGTTAAGTGTGGGTCAGGCTGAATCAATACTGATAAGACTTCCTGATAATTCAATTATATTGCTTGACGGTGGTGGTTACCTGCAGCAGGCTGAACACGATTTTGGCGAGAGAATTCTTGCTCCCGCGCTTGGTGCCATGAAAATCGGACATATTGATACAGTTATAGCGACTCACAACCATCCGGATCATAGTGGTGGACTTCCATACATCATCAGAAACTTTCCAGTTAAGCAATTCTGGAGCATTAAGAATATAACGGGTGAGGTAGAAAATGAGCTGCATAAAAAAGGTATAAAAGAACGTGTACTAAGTGCCGGTGATATCATAAAACTACAGGGCTCTGTAGTCATAACGGTTCTATCGCCACCCGGATTTAATGCCGACAAGAATGGTAATTACGAAATTAACGAGAATGAGCAGTCACTTGTGTTACGCATAGAGTACGGCAAATTCAGTATGTTATTCTGCGCTGACGCAGGCTTTGATGCTGAAAAGCGAATGCTGTTATCAGCCGGTGACTTAAAATCAAATATTTTGAAAGTCGGACATCACGGCAGCCGCCATTCAACTTCCCGTGATTTCCTGCAGCGGGTAAACCCGGAAGCTGCACTTATTTCCGCTGGCGCAGGGAATAGATTCGGCCTTCCTTCTAATCAGACTATCAATCTGCTCGAATCAGAAAAGATACAGATCTTCCGCACAGATCGCGACGGAACTGTTGAATTAACCACTGACGGAGTAACATGGAGTCTACAAACACCCTATAAACGGAGTTTATAGTGACTGACTTTTACATAATTTTCAAAATTTCCTGCTTGAACACTACTCCTGCTGTCATATATTATTCGTCAAAATAGTCATATAGCTGCAATAGAATTAAAAATATGAAATATTATATTACCAACTTCTTCGGGTAATGTTTTCTATATTATGTATAGTTTTGGTGACTTTTAGCGGCATCTGAGGTACAGATAGAATCCGATTTTAAACAATAAACTTTATCGAGTGCGTTACATGGATACAATCCTATTAATTGAAGACGATCGCTTTTTCAGAGAACTCTACTCAAACCTGCTGAGGGTTGAGGGGTATGATATTGAAACCGCTTCCTGTGGAACTGATGGCGTTTCGATGCTTGCAGCCAAACAGTATTCACTCGTAATAACCGATCTTGTCATGCCTGATATAAGTGGTCTGGAAATACTTTCTCATGTGCGTGAAAATCACCCGACTGTCGACGTTATTATGGTTACCGGAAACGCAAACCTAGAGTCAGCAATTTTTGCCCTCAAACATGGCGCTCGGGATTATCTCGTCAAACCGATAAATCCTGAAGAATTTAAACATTCTGTTGCCCAATGCATTCAACAGCGCCGCCTGCTTGACGAAAACGAGGAACTTAAAAATATGCTTTCTCTTTTCCGAGCGAGCCAATCCATTGCAGGCTGCCTTGATCGTGAACATCTTTATCATCTTCTTGTCGAAGCTGTCGCACGTGTAACACTACTTAACTCCGCACTCGGATTTTTTGTAATTGATACCGTTCTTGAACTGAAAATAGCCAAGGGCATTTCTGATGAACTGGGCAGAACACTTCTGGAGCAAGCCACGGCACATATAGCATCTTCAGCTGCCGAACCATTCTCCATCCAGCAGCTTGAACTACCAGAGGCGTTTACTGAGGCTGGATTCAGAGAAGCCTTTATAATTCCTTTAAAAGACCATCTGGGAACTTTCGGCTGCATTATACTGTTGAATAATTCGCCGACAGCAGTTACCGACATTGATGCATACCGAAAGAATATTCTCTTCCTTGTTGAGCAGTCACTGCACGCCTTTGAAAATGCCGAGACTTTTTCACACGCCAGAGACCTTCTCTTTATAGATGATGTAAGCGGTCTATATAATCATCGTTATCTTGATATTGCGCTCGAACGCGAAATGAAACGTGTCGAACGTTACGCATCACACCTTGCAGTTCTCTTTTTGGATGTCGATTCGTTCAAACTCGTAAATGATCAGTACGGACATATGGTCGGCAGTCGCGTGCTTGCAGAATTTGGTGCACTTATAAAGAAATCCGTACGAGATGTGGATATTGTGATTAGATACGGCGGTGATGAATATACCGCAATACTTGTAGAGACAAATTGCGTAACGGCTGAACTTGTTGCAGAACGTATTCGCAGACAGGTGGAAGAACACCATTTCCTCTCGGCAGAGGGTCAGATTATTCGCTTGACCTGCAGTATAGGTTATGCGTGCTGTCCTGATGACACTGCATCAAAAGATATGCTTCTTGAAATGGCTGATAAAGCTATGTACGTCGGCAAAACGTCCGGAAAAAACAGAGTACAGCGAATTACTACTTAATGAGGTGAAAAGTGGCACTTAAAGCAGTTAAAGGTTTTAACGACATTCTACCCGATGAAAGCAGAAGATGGCAGTATATTGAACAGACGGCAAGGCGTGTTTTTGAACTGAATGGTTTTGGAGAAATCAGAGTTCCTATAGTGGAAAAAACCGAACTGTTCTCACGCTCGATTGGCGATGCAACTGATATTGTTGAGAAGGAGATGTATACCTTTACAGACAAGGGTGACAACAGCGTAACACTCCGCCCTGAAGGAACAGCCGGTGTTATGCGCTCTTTTATTGAAAATAAGATTTATGCTCTGGATCCGATTGCCAAACTTTACTATATGGGTCCGATGTTTCGGTACGAACGCCCTCAGAAGGGGCGTTATAGACAGTTCCACCAGATTGGAGCTGAAATTACCGGTGTAAATGACCCGTTGGCAGACGCACAGCTCCTTAATATGCTAACACTGTTTTTTAGAGAAATCAGCCTTACCGAACCGACTCTTCAGATAAACTCTCTTGGTTGTCCTGAATGCCGTCCCAATTACCGTAGGGCATTACAGCAATTTCTTCAGCAGCGGATTGAAACTCTATGCGACGATTGTAAACGGCGCTTTACGACAAATCCACTAAGGACTCTCGACTGTAAAATTCCAGGATGTGCAGAAGCAACTGCAGCAGCTCCTTCGGTACTGGAGCATCTATGTAATGAGTGTGATAACCACTTCAACAGCGTTAAGCGATATCTCGATCTCTCCGCAACCCCTTACAGCATAAACTCCAGAATGGTACGCGGTCTGGATTACTATACAAGAACAACCTTTGAGATGGTTACAGGGCTTCTGGGATCTCAATCAGCTGTTGCCGCCGGCGGTCGTTACGACGGTCTTATATCGCAACTGGGTGGCCCATCAATTCCGGGAATAGGTTTTGCTATGGGGTTGGAACGGGTTGCTCTCCTGCTCGAAAACAAAGATTTCACCTCCAATCCCGAGCTGTTTATAGCGACTATTGGCAGTTCTGAGCGGGATATGGCATTCACACTCATGGATGGATTGCTAAAGTCAGGTATAAGGGTTGAAATGGATTGTGAATCAAAAAGCCTTAAAAGTCAGATGCGTAGAGCTGATAAATTAAAGTGCCGCTTTAGCGTTGTAATAGGTGAAAATGAGATTGCTACAGGAAAAGCCGTTTTTAAGAGAATGGAAGATGGACTGCAGAGTGAATCCGCTCTGACAGTTGACGGTATAAAGTTACTGCTTGGAGCAGTTAAGTAATGACAGATTCAGCCAAAATTCGTGCAATCAGTCCAGAAAAGCGTGATGACGACTCACAATACGACACAACCCTAAGACCCAGAACTTTTGATGATTACATCGGTCAGGAAAAAATAAAGGGGAACCTGCGCCTTTTCATAGATGCCGCCAGAGGTAGAGGTGAAGCCCTTGACCATGTACTCTTATACGGCCCCCCTGGTTTAGGCAAGACTACTCTTGCAAACATTATCGCCTGTGAAATGGGGGTCAACATCAAGTCTACATCAGGCCCGGTTATTGAGCGTCCAGGCGATCTTGCTGCTATTCTCACCAACCTTGAGCCACACGATGTCCTTTTTATAGATGAAATCCATCGCATTTCTCATGTAGTTGAAGAAATTCTCTACCCCGCAATGGAGGATTATCAGCTCGACATTATCATCGGACAGGGCCCGAGTGCGCGTTCTATAAAGCTTGACCTGCCAAAATTTACACTTGTCGGCGCAACCACAAGAGCCGGACTTCTCTCCTCCCCCCTCAGAGACCGCTTTGGCGTTATTTCGCGACTTGAGTTTTATACAATTGATGAACTGGCTACAATTATTTCCAGATCATCAGGACTGCTCGGAATGAAAATCGACCCTCATGGCGCTAATGAACTTGCAAGACGCAGTCGGGGAACACCGAGGATTGCAAATCGACTACTGCGCCGTGTCCGCGATTACGCACAGGTACGTGCGAATGGAGTTATCACGCTTGATGTTGTAAGAGAAACACTTAAGCTGCTTGAAATAGATGAAATGGGATTTGACCAGATGGATCGCATGATTTTGCTTACAATTATTGATAAATTTGGAGGGGGACCGGTCGGACTGGATACAATAGCAGCCGCAATAAGTGAAGAGAGCGACACTATTGAAGATGTTTACGAACCATTCTTGATACAGAATGGTTTTATCAATCGTACACCTCGCGGAAGAGTTGCCACACGCGCGGCTTATCTGCACTTCAACCGGATAGCCCCGGAATCGTCGCAGGCTTTTCTCTTTTGATTATGCAGCAGTTTTTTGATTTTCCAATCAATCGATGTTTCAGCTTTGACAGTTTTGTGCCGTGCGAAGGGAATGCCGCAGCTCTAAAATTCTCTCTGCGTGTTGCAGATTCTGCCGATCCGGAGTCACTCCTCTATCTTTATGGTCCATCAGGTTCCGGCAAAACCCATCTTCTTAAATCTATTGCCGGAGTAAAATTACCCTACCTTTCACTGACTGACCATCAGACACCAGACAGGTTAATATCCACATTTGCAAAATCTGCCGGGCTCATAATTGACGATATGCAGGCTATGCCTGACGATGCGGATCTTCGCCGTACTCTCTGGCAGCTTTTCAACGATTTTCACACTTCAGGTCGTTTAATAGCTATGGCAGGCTCTCTTCCTCCGCGTGAGCTGTTAAATATTGATGACCATCTGACCTCAAGACTGTTATGGGGTCTGGTTGCCCATCTGGACACCTCTGACGACAATTCCCGCAAAATGATTATAAAGAAAGTAGCTGATGATCGTCAGATTAGGATAAGTGATGATGTCATAAATTATATACTTGTAACGACCAGCCGTGAGGTGGGTGACCTCATATCTTTTTTTGAGCAACTGTATAAATTTTCAATGGTTAAAAAGCGCCGTATAACCCTGCCGCTTGCCCGTGAAGTGCGTGAATTCACGCTTAATGGGAACTTGTTATGACTCCCTTCAGAAACAGACTGAAAACTCCCGAAGAGATTGAACTGGAACATAAATATCAGCAGTTGACAGAGGTAAAATCTGAACTGCAGCGGCGTGATCGCGATTACAGCGCTCTCAAAGCTGAAATACGGATGTTTGAGCAGGTTTATGAAGATATCCTTGGCATAAGAATTCAAACTCTGGAAGATCTGGAGTGGCAGCTAAAGGGACTTTTGGGTGAACCCACTTCCGACTGTTCAAACGAACAGTTGAAACAGTCACCTTTACATACTCATTTAAATCACACCACCGATCTGCTGGATGATGACGAAACTATCCAGCAGGACGTTGCAAATCTGAGCCTTAAATCACTTTACAGGGGTGTAGCAAAGGCTGTCCACCCTGATCTTGCAGCAGACGATGTCGAACGCCTCAGACGTCAGGAGTTGATGGCACTTGCAAATGAAGCTTATCAGTCTGGAAACAGACAGGTACTGATAGATCTTCTAAGCGAGTGGGAACAGACACCAATCGTATACGGAACAGAGCTGGACATAGCAATGGAACTTGTTCGCGTAATTAGGCAGCTTGCAGCAATACAGCAGAATATCCATGCTGTTATCCGTCAGACAGAGGAGTTGAAACAGACTGATATTTATCATTTCAAAGAGCGGGTGGATGATGCGATTGCCGATGGAATAGATTTAATGGCGGAGATGGCTGGAGCCCTTGATACAGACATATCAAAGATGAGAAGGCGTCTGGCAGCAGCACGTGGTGAATCAGAAAAAACAGATACTAATTTATCCGGATCATTTGAAACCCGTATTGTCCGCTTTCCAACTGATCAGAACTGCGGAACACTTTTTGTTAGAAAGACAACATCGCTGGATTTCAGGGATTGGCAGCGGATTGGTTCAGCAAAAGGTTCAAAAGAGATTTTTCTGGACACATCACTTCGACTTGATATCAAGCCGACCGACAGCCTCGACACTAATTTTTTAAGCGAGCTTAAGCCTGATGATATTCAGTCACTTTTTTTATATAACTGTGACGATTCATTACTATCCCTGATTTCGCACTTAACAGGTTTACAGGAACTTTATCTCTCTGATACGCTAATTACGGATCAGGGTTTGTCACTCCTCAGACCTCTAAAATCACTGCAGCGAATGTCTGTTTATCATACTCCGATAACCGATAGAGGGCTTGTTAATCTGGCTCTCATTTCCGGTTTGAAGTGGCTGACCTGCAGTGGAACCGAAGCAACCGAGGAGGGTTTCAACCTTTTTCGCAGAGTAATGCCCGGATGTAAAACGGTTAGCTTTAAATGGCGCTATTAAAAACAAGGGGTAAATCATGCTGCAAATCGGCAAGTACAACAAACTGGAAATTTCCCGCATCACCGCATCAGGCGCAGTATTGAAAACAGAACTCGGCGATGCCTTACTCCCGTTACGTCTTCTTCCAGACACGGCAGAACCCGGGACTCTGCTTGAAGTTTTTGTCTACGTTGACTCAGACAATCGCTTAACTGCAACAACAAGGAGACCAAGGGCTACTGTTGATGACTTCGCCCTTCTTAAGGTAATAGAAACTACTACAGTAGGCTCTTTTCTTGACTGGGGACTTGAGAAGGATCTCCTGTTACCATTTGGCGAGCAGATTGAACCTGTAAGACGCGGAGATATGGTACTGGTCAGGATTTATCTCCATAGCAGCGGTAGAATTGCCGCAACTGCAAAACTGGATAAGTTTATTCTGCCGGGTGACAATGAGTTATCTCAAGGGGATGAGGTGAAACTCATTGTTTATGCCTTTACAGACCTGGGTGTGAAAGTTGTAATAAACAATAAATATGGTGGGCTTATTTTTAATACGGAATTAATTCTTAAGCCGAAATATGGTGAACAGCTGCAAGGTTATGTCAAAAAAATAAGGGAAGACGGCAAGATTGATATTACCCTTAGAGAGAGCGGAGCTGAACAATCTGAAAAAGACCGCAGAACAATACTTGATGCACTTACTGCTCAACACGGTTTTCTTCCGTTAACAGACAAAAGTTCTCCTGAAGATATTGGGAAGCTGCTGCGTTTGAGTAAAAAAAGTTTCAAAAAGGTGGTTGGTGGTCTCTATAAAGAAGGGGCGGTTTTGATTGAACCGGATGGTTTGCGTCTAACCGGCAGATAAGCAGATAGAAGCATACGGCTCATCGGAATAAACCGATGAGCCGTATGCTTCTAAAATATTGCGCTCAGATTACTTGTATTCCGGCATCTCGTCAAACTGTAGGTACTTATAAATTTTGTCTTTATTTGGTTCAATTTTCTCATTGTATATTTTCAGGAATTCAGCCGGAGTTGGCAGCTTGCCTAAAAGAGCCGCAACTGCGCCAAGTTCTGCTGATCCCAGATATACCTTGGCTCCATTACCTATACGGTCATCAAAGTTACGGGTCGATGTAGAGAACATATTCACTCCATCAGGCACACGAGCCTGATTACCCATACAGAGAGAACAGCCTGCTATCTCTATTCTTGCACCGAAAGCGCTGTAAATAGAGAAGTATGCTTCATCTTTAAGCTGTTTTTGATCCATGCGGGTTGGCGGACAGATCCAGGTACGGACTTCAGGATTAAACTTCTGTCCTCTCCATATTTCAGCTGCTGCACGGAAGTGTCCGATATTTGTCATACAAGAACCGAGGAATACATCCTGTATTTTAGTCCCCTTTACTTCAGAGAGTAGCTTAACGTCGTCAGGATCGTTTGGACAAGCCAGAATCGGCTCAGTTATCTCTTTCAGGTCTATCTCAATAACTGCCGCATACTGGGCAGCCTTGTCAGCTTTGAGAAGGGTCGGTTTTTTGAGCCAAGCTTCTACAGCTTTAATGCGGTTTTTCAAGGTAAGCGGATCGGAATACCCGTCTGCAATCATCTTTTTCATAAGAGCAACATTCGACTTAAGATACTTGGCAACTGACTCCTCTGAAAGCTGAATACAACCGGCTGCAGCCGAACGCTCAGCAGCGGCATCAGTCAATTCAAATGCCTGTTCAACGGAGAGATCAGGCAGACCTTCCATCTCAAGAATACGCCCGTTAAAGATATTGACCTTATTCTTCTTTGGCACTGTCAGCATACCCTGCTTGATAGCCCAGTAAGGTATTGCGTTCACTGCATCACGAAGTGTTATGCCGGGATTAAATTTCCCTTTGAAACGTACAAGTACCGATTCCGGCATATCTAGGGGCATGAATCCCATGGCTCCTGCAAAAGCGACAAGACCGGATCCGGCAGGAAACGAAATACCGATAGGGAAACGAGTATGCGAATCACCACCTGTACCAACGGTATCAGGAAGCAGAAGACGGTTTAGCCATGAGTGGATTACACCATCGCCAGGGCGAAGAGCTACGCCGCCGCGCTCAGATATGAAGTCAGGCAGATTTTTGTGCATAAGAACATCTGTAGGCTTAGGGTAAGCAGCGGTGTGGCAGAATGACTGCATGAACATCGGTGCCTGAAATTTCAAACATGCCAACTCTTTAAGCTCGTCAGATGTCATTGGTCCGGTTGTATCCTGCGAACCTACCGTTGTCATTTTAGGTTCACATGCAGTACCGGGAAGAATTCCATTTACACCGCAAGCCTGACCGACCATTTTCTGAGCAAGCGAGAAAGCCTGTTTGGCTTTTGGCTTAGGATTGTCTGGAAGCGTGAATACTTTGGTAGCTGGAAGACCGAGAATCTTACGGGCTTTATCGGTTACAGCGCGTCCGATAATAAGCGGAATACGTCCACCGGCACGGAATTCATCAGCCAGAGTATTTGGAGCTATTTCAAATTTAGAGAGAACCTTCTTCCCTTTTTCGTCGGTAATAACACCTTTTTTTGAGTCAATAACAATTACATCTCCGGTTTTCATACCAGTAACATCAGCCTTAAGCGGCAGAGCACCTGAATCCTGAGCGGTATTAAAAAAAATCGGTGCGATAACTCCGCCGATTATTACACCAGCTGTCTTCTTGTTCGGCACGCATGGAATCTCATCGCCAATAGCCCAAAGTACAGAGTTACAGGCTGACTTACGGGATGATCCGGTTCCGACAACGTCTCCGACAAAAGCGACCTGATACCCCTCTTCGCGAAATTTAGCGATAGTGGCAAGACCATCTTTAAAACGTGTTTTACCCATTGCAAGAGCGTGAAGTGGAATATCCGGACGACTCCAGGCATCACCTGCAGGAGAAAAATCATCCGTATTGATTTCGCCGTCTACCTTATAGACTTTTACTTTAATCGTATCCGGAACTCCATTACGGTTTTTGAACCAATCAGCATCAGCCCAGGACTGAAGAACCTTAGCCGCAGCGGCGTTTTTACCGCTTGTTGCAAGCTTTGCCACTTCATCAAAAGCATCATAAACAAGAGTAATACCGGAGAGAGCACAAGCAGCTTCGTCAGCCAGTTTTTTATCTTTCAGAGCTGCAACAAGTGGAGCAACGTTGTAACCGCCAATCATCGTACCAAGAAGACGTACTGCTGCAACCGGATCGATAAGCGGAGACTTCTTCTTCCCGCTGACAATATCGGCAAGAAATTCAGCCTTGACTTTGGCAGAGGGATCAACACCAGGAGAAACACGATTGGTAATTAAATCAAGAAGGAACGCTTCCTTCCCTTTAGGTGGTTTCACAAGCAGTTTTGCCAATTCAGCAGTTTGTACAGGAGTAAGCGGAAGTGCAGGAATACCCTGTGCCCCCCTCTCCTTCTCATGTGCCAGATACGCTTCAATCATCAACTGTTCCTCCTCTGTGGGATATTTGTGCAGCGGATAAGCCGCTAATTCACTTCGAGTATAAATCGTATGGTGTATACACTTTATGGAAATGTATTGTCAAATCATAATATTGCAAATCAGATGTAAAAAGCTTTGGCATTTCAAATAGCGTTTCAATGTTCTGTGCTGACTGCCACCCTAAAACCGTGTGATTTCAGCAAGGCATGGCGTTTTGCCTCCTCCAGATCGAATCTGACCATTTCTGCACACATCTCCTGAGCTGTGATTTCCGGAGTCCACCCTAGTTTCTCTTTAGCCTTTGAAGGATCACCCAGAAGCGTTTCAACTTCAGATGGACGGAAATAACGCGGGTCAATGCGAACTATTACGTCTCCCTCTTTAAGTCCGTGGTTACGCTCTTTATCAAAAGAGAGTACCGATGCAGTTTCATCTACCCCATCTCCTCTAAATTGCAGAGTTATTCCAAGCTCTTCGGCAGTCCATATTATGAACTGACGAACGGAGTATTGAATCCCCGTAGCTATTACGAAATCTTCCGGCTGTTCCTGCTGCAGCATCAACCACTGCATTTTTACATAATCCCTTGCGTGTCCCCAGTCACGTAGAGAATCAATATTTCCCATATATAAACACTCTTCCAGACCTTGAGATATATTTGCAAGTCCACGGGTTATTTTGCGTGTAACGAAGGTTTCGCCGCGACGGGGAGATTCATGATTAAAGAGAATTCCATTACAGGCGTACATCCCGTACGCCTCACGATAATTGACAGTAATCCAGTAGGCGTAAAGCTTTGCAACTGCATACGGTGAGCGTGGATAAAATGGAGTCGTCTCCTTTTGAGGAGTCTCCTGAACAAGACCATACAGCTCGGATGTTGATGCCTGATAGAAGCGTGTCTTTTTATCCAGACCCAGCAGACGAATTGCTTCTAACATACGAAGAGTACCGACACCATCAGTCTCTACCGTATATTCAGGAGCTTCAAAGCTGACGGCAACATGGGACTGCGCGCCAAGGTTATATACCTCATCAGGCTGAACTTCCTGCAGAATGCGTGTAAGATTTGAGGAGTCTGTCAGATCACCGTAGTGGAGCCTGAAACTGGCATCCTTTATGTGTGGATCCTGATAAATATGATCGACGCGCTGAGTATTGAACAGTGAAGCACGCCTCTTTATCCCATGTACTTCATACCCTTTATTCAGAAGAAATTCAGCAAGATACGATCCGTCTTGACCGGTAATACCTGTAATAAGCGCCTTCTTCATACTGATTCTACTCCAATAAAATTGTAATATTAAACTAAACGGTTGAAATCACCCCTGCATTTCAATAAGGGAATGGTCACCGATATTCATTTTTTTTGCCGAACTGATCAGATGAACATTATCACCAAGAATAGTGTCTGTAAGAACCATATTGCGAACTATTGAACTCGCATTGATAATCGAATCTTTGATTATACTCCGTTCAACAATACTCCCTGAGGCTATAGAAACATTCGGACCGATCACACTATCTTTTATTGTAACTCCATGCTCAATATGCACAGGTTCGATAAACACGCAGTTATCGGCATCGCCATGAATGTGATGACGTCCCTGCAGAAGATAGGCATTAGTTTCAAGGATTGTTTCAGGCTTTCCACAGTCAAGCCAGGCATCGATCTCAGGAGCCTTAAGCCTTAGACCGTCATTAATCATTCGCATGAATACCGCCGGCAGGTAAAACTCCCCTTTAACCATGTCACCGGCATCTATTGTCTTTGTCAGATATCCCATAAAACTGCAGCCGTCTTTCAGATAGTAAAGACCAACCTGAGCTAGACGTGATATTGGTGTATCAGGTTTTTCAATCATATTTACAATCATCTCATCTTCAACTACATTCACGCCGAAACGCTGATAATCGAGTACCTCTTTGGAGTAGATAAGTCCGTCGTAATCCTTGCAAAGTTCAGATATGCGGCTAAGTTCGGCATCAAAGATTGTATCGTTGAAAACAATAAGAAGATCGTCACCTTTTGCAATGTGAGTATTTGCAAGCCAGACAGCATGAGCCGGACCTTTCCGCTCTTTTTGAACAATATAGCTGCAGTTCAGATCCGGAAATCTCTGCTGCATAAACTCTTCTATCTGCCCACCGTTTTCATCAACAATAAAAATGTACTCTGCCACTGAAAGCTGAAGCAGACGGGCAACGATATGTTCAAGAACCCTCTTGCCGGCAACGTGTACCAGCGACTTTGCCTTTGTATGAGTGTGAGGGCGCAACCTTGTCCCTTTACCGGCAACCGGGAGGATAACTTTCATCAATTTTTTCCTCTGAATTTCTTTCTAAAATTAGATGGACGACACAAATACTATTTCGCAGCTGCCTGCTTTACAAACCTATCCTTTACATTCGCCATAGAGGGATAGTCAGGATATTTCTGCAGCTGAGTGCGAAGGCGCGCTATACGCTCGGCGAGCGGAGGATGGGTGGAAAACCAGGAGCCGTTCTTATCCTTGCTTGATGCTTCTATCTTCTGCAGCTTTTCCAGTACAGTGATCA
Source organism: Desulfuromonadaceae bacterium (assembly GCA_028683855.1). GTDB lineage: Bacteria > Desulfobacterota > Desulfuromonadia > Geobacterales > Pseudopelobacteraceae > JACRCG01. The sequence goes on along the minus strand of JAQUHA010000025.1, from coordinate 36,588 downwards.
TTGCAGATGGATCATAACCGGTACGATAAGTGGTCTCCATTGCAGCATAATCAGCCTCGAACTCCATGTTCTTATCCAGACCTTTGTCAAACAGCACAGCCTGCATATCTCCAATTGCTGAAGCGAACTGTTTGCCTTTGTTCCCTTTTATACTGGCAGCAGTGATTGTACCGACACCCTGTAAAAGCTGAGCGCGCTGAGTACTTTTCAACGCGTGTTTAGCGGAAACGTGTCCAATCTCGTGCGCCAGAACTGCAGCCAGTTCAGCCTCGTTATCCAATATTGAAACAAGAGCGTTACTTACAAAAATAACCCCCCCAGGCACAGCGAAGGCATTCTGAACAGGGCTGTCCAGAACTGCAAATTGATATGGAATAGTCGCACGCTTACTATTTACAGCAACTGCTGTACCTATTTTGTTAACATAGATTTGTAGAGTTTCATTCTTTACAGGATTACCAAAGCGCTGCAGCCCTTCAAGCGCGAGACTTTCTCCAATATTACGCTCAGTTGCATAATCAATCTCTTTTGAACTGGAGGCTATTTGGGTTACTCCGGAAAGTATTTTGCTCTCTTTTGAATCCGGATTCGAAAACTTCTGTAATTTGTCAAAAAAACCTGCAGAAGCTGTTGATGCATAAACTGTGAGAAACAGTAAAACCAGATAAATTAGGGTTCTCATTTCCCACCTCCAAGAAGCACTGCGTACTCGCCTATCCTGCCCTCTTTCAAGAACATTCTCAGCTCCTTTTCAGTAACTTTTCTAGCAAGAACTTTATCCAGTGATTTTTTATACATTTCGGGAGTACCACGATCTTTAGCGTACTGTGCAGCACCGGGAGAGAGACCGCGAATACTGCGAGCACTATCAGCCTTTGCCGTATTAATCTGACTGCTTTTCATAGTATCCCCGAAAATACCGCCATCACCACCTTCAACCTCGACAGCAGGCTGCGTGTCAGAGACCCTACCCGCATATACCCACCCTTCCTGACCAGCCACGGTTTTAACCTTCAACCAGCGCCCACCTGATTCAAGCACCGAAACTTCACTACCAATCGCCAATTCGGCAACATTGTCAGCAGATGCCGAGGCATCCGATTTGAGAGTAGTCCCTTCGCTTGAAACCCAGCGTTTCTCTTCCGCCGACGCTACCGTACAGACAAGCGTCAGAGCTAATACCAAGATCACATAACGAGTAAGCTTCATCTTTCCCCCTTTTAAGTTCAGAAAAGTATTTAAGGCAGTTGAAATTATGCAGGATAACTACCGGCAATCCTTAATTTTTGCCCAACATAGCATCATTCAGGGCTCATTTGAACCATTTTATCCTGACTCTGTTAAATTGCTATTTCAAAACAGAAAATCTCCGGCTTCTTATTTTTACAATCTTTAATTGACGTAAATCAAGCTATAGAATATAAGGAGAAGTCTAAATTTATTATTTTTTAAACAGGCGGAGACATGAACATAAATAGTATCTCTACTGTATATGCGTTTATATTTGTATTTATAACAATATTTACATCCGCTGCCCAAGCCGATTCTGAAACAGATCTGACCGATATACCGCTTGAATCTCTGCTGGAAATCCAGGTAACTTCCGTATCAAAGAAATCCCAGTCTCTTACAAATGCGGCTGCTGCAGTTTTCGTAATAACCCAGGATGATATTAAACGTTCAGGGGTGACAACTATAGTTGATGCTCTGAGGATGGTGCCTGGTGTACAGGTAGCCAGAATAGACAGCAATAAATGGGCAGTCAGCTCAAGAGGTTTTAACGGTCGCTTTGCCAATAAACTTCTGGTTCTTATGGATGGCAGAAGCCTCTACACCCCTTTTTTTATCGGTGTTTACTGGGAAGCTCAGGACACATTGCTGGATGACATTGAACGTATTGAAGTAATTCGTGGACCTGGAGCAGCACTATGGGGTGCAAATGCCGTAAATGGAGTCATAAATATAATTACAAAATCTGCTGAAAACAGTAACGGCACATTAATAAGTACTGGAACAGGGACAAACGAAAAAGGATTTATCTCTGCACGAAACGGATTTGCAATTAACGATAACTCCGGCGTAAGATTTTATGTCAAGCATAATGAGCGTGAAAATTTTGTATATGAATCTGGCAGAGACAGTAATGATGAGTGGCACAAGACACAAGGCGGTTTTCGTTACGACATAAGACCATCATCCGATGACACAATTACCCTCCAGGGGGACTACTACGATGGCAGGCTTAGTGAAACCTACCACCTCTACAACATCTCCCCACCAGACTATCAACAGTATATAAACAGCAATACAGCCATAAGCGGCGGTAATATTACAAGCCGTTGGCAAAGAAATTATTCTGAGAGCAGCAGATCATCACTGCAGTTCTATTATGACCATACTGAACGTGATATGCTCGTCTCACCACAGAAATTCAATACGATTGACATTGATTTTCAACACCGCTTTGCTCCGTCAAAATTTCAGGACGTTGTCTGGGGAGCAGCATATCGCTTCAGTCAGTATACGGTAGTTAACACCCAAACCCTCTCTTTTAACGAAAACAGTGTGGGAAACAATCTCAGCAGCGCTTTCGTACATGACGAAATATCCATTTTACCAAATAGACTTTTTCTTATTATCGGTTCTCGTTTTGAGCATAGTGACATTGCCGGCTCAAGTATCCAGCCCAACGGCAGGCTGCTCTGGGCTCCGACACCTCATACTTCGGTTTGGGGTTCAATATCCCGTGCTGTCAGATCCAAAACAAAAGGAGAGGAGGATATTTCCTATAATTACAGAACAATACCTCCACAGACACCTCAAAACTCATCATCTATTCCTCTTAGACTGGAGATTGTCGGCAATTCAGGATTTAAGTCAGAAGAGGTAATAAGCTATGAAGCAGGTTCCAGAACTGAACTTCTGCAAAGACTTTTTGCAGACGTTGCTCTCTATTACAGCAGGTACAACAACCTTAGAGTTATCAGCCCCGGCGTCGGTTATGCCGAACCATCACAAACCAACACGCAAAACATGGTTCAACCTTATTATCTGAGTAATGATATGTATGGACACTCCGCAGGTGCCGAGATTGCTCTGGAGTGGACACCGCTGGACTGGTGGAGAATACAGTCTGCCTACAGTTATCAAAAATTTAAAATGTATTTGAAGGGTACGAGTATTGACATTATTAACAAGGGAAATGCCGAAGGGGGTACACCAAGTCAACAGCTTTCACTACGCTCCGGATTCGATTTAAGCCGTCAGATAAAGCTTGATCTCTGGCTGCGTGGTGTAGGTCACCTTGATTCAATTGATGGAAAAACTATCCCTGGATATATAACAGCCGACGTACGCTTCGCATGGAAACCTCAACAAAACATTGAACTTGCAGTTGTAGCTCAGAATATTCTGCAAAACCATCATCCCGAGTTTATCCCCGAGTATATAAATACTCTTCCATCTGAAACTGTTCGCAGCGGTTATGCAAAAATAACCTGGAAATTCTGATACTGACTGTAAATGACTATTAAACGGATATTTATGATTTCCAGCATTCGCACAATTATTTTTTTATTAATTGCCATATTTTCAGCATATCCTGCCGAACTTTCCGCAAACGAGTCACAACGCGATGCATCACTTATAAGAGCAGCAATAGTATATAACATTGCCAAATATGTGACATGGCCGACAACCGGTAAAAATTCAAATTCAAACTTTATCATTGGCATTCTTGCAAATAACAGTACCGTTCAGAGTTGGAGAAACCTGAACGGTAAAACAATTTACGGCAGAACAGTTGAAGTCCGACGCATTGTCGACCTTGAAGAGTTGTCACAATGTCAGTTGATATTTATCGACACATCCGAAAAGAAAAATCTGACCAGAATTTTAGCTATAGCCAGTGATTATCCGGTATTGACTATCAGTGAAATTGAAGATTTCAGCAGATATGGCGGCATGATTGCTCTTAGTGTCATAAACAATCACATGGCATTCAGTATCAATCTGAAACGTGCTCGTTCGGTAAACCTCGCTTTAAGCAGCAATATCCTGAAACTTGCTACCGAGGTTATTAAATGATTTCACGAGTCGTTTCAATTATAAGATATAAATTCCGGGACATTCCGATCCAGCGTAAAGTTATGACGATCATGCTTCTTCAGAGCATAATTGTTCTGGTACTTGTGCTTGTTGCTATAACTGCGAATGTAGCAATCGTAAAACACGGCGAAATTAAATCAGAACTGGCATCGTTGACAGATATTATAGCCACCAACGTAAGCTCTGCAGTTATTTTCAACGACCATAAAACCGCTCAGGAAACCCTGAATGGATTAAAAGAGAAAAAACAGATTATTTCTGCATATATACTTAACGAAAATGACAAAGTTTTTGTTCAGTATCGCCATAGCGGCAAGAAAAAATATGAGAGCCCGGAGAAGCTTCTGATCGAAGGTTACCATAAAAACTGGGAACGGGTATGGGACGAAGATATTGTAATCTTAAAAAATATAACCGTTGACGGGGAGACAATCGGCAGAGTTTTAATACAATCAGATCTTACGTTGCTGTATTCACAACTCATTCAATTCATAGCAATCATTATATCAGTTTTTATAGCAGCGCTCTTTCTAATCTTTCTTTTAACCAAAAACCTGCAACAGCTTATTACTGCTCCGCTTGTCAATCTTGCAGAGACAATGCAAGTCGTAAGGAACAGGGCAGATTTTTCTATCAGAGTAGAAAAAAACGGCGATGATGAAGTCGGAATAATGATTGATAGTTTCAACTCAATGCTTAGTGAAATTCGGAAACGCGACGAAAGAATTGCTACATACAGCGAATCCCTCGAAGATTTAATTATTAAAAGAACTACCGAACTTACCGCTACAAACCTTCAATTAAAAAATACCATTTCTGAACTGAATGCCGCCAAAGTGGCTGCAGAAGAGGCAAATCTCGCAAAATCGCAATTTCTGGCAAATATGAGTCACGAAATAAGAACTCCCATGAACGGCATTATGGGCATGACAGAAGTTTTGCTTAAGTCCAACCTAAATGATCGTCAACACTATTTTGCCTCAACCATCAAAAACTCATCTGACTCTCTTCTCACAATAATTAATGATATTCTGGACTTTTCAAAAATCGAGGCAGGAAGAATAACTCTGGAAACAATTCCATTTAACCTTATAAACACAGTAAATGAACTTGCCGATATCTTTTCAGAACAGGCTAAATGGAAAGAAATCAGGTTTATAAAAGAGATCGCCAACGATGTACCGTATTCAGTTCTAGGGGATCCGGTGAGATTAAAGCAGATCATAATTAATCTTTTCAGTAACGCCCTGAAATTTACTGAACAGGGTGAAATATGCCTGAAAGTAAGCAGTACTGATCTGACCTCAAACCATGCGGACCTTGAATTTGTGGTAAGTGACACAGGTATCGGTATTCCCCCTGAATCTCTAAACCTCATTTTTGACAGATTTACCCAGGCAGACGGTTCAACTACTAGAAAATTCGGTGGAACCGGTCTCGGTCTCCCTATTTCAAAGCAGCTGACAGAACTCATGGGGGGTAGTATCGGAGTCTCAAGCGTATTCGGCAAAGGCTCTGTATTCTGGTTTACAGTTCGCTTAAAGCTCTGTAGCATAGAACTTTTTGAAACCAGCCATACTTCAATTACATCAGTTCACTCCGGGTCAATTTCGGAAATTTCGCATATTCTTGTTGTAGAAGACACGAAGGTCAATCAAGAGGTCTGTAATGAACTCTTGAAACATATCCCGTCCAGAACAGTTTCAGCAACCTTTGTAAATAACGGTCTCGAAGCGCTTGAACTGCTTCTGCGGAGTAAGTTTGATCTTGTTCTCATGGATTGCCAAATGCCGGTTATGGACGGCTACGAAGCAACGCGCAAATTCAGAGAGTGGGAGATAAAGCAGGGTAGAGAGAAACGTCTTCCGATTGTTGCTCTTACAGGAAATGCGTTGGATTGTGATAAACAGGAGTGCCTGGATGCCGGAATGGACGACTATCTTAAAAAACCATTCAACCTGAATCAATTAAATAATGTCCTTAATAAATGGTTGTCTCCTCCAAAAGAAATAGAGATCATAAGAGAGAACGAACCAACTAAAACTACGGCAAATTATGACAACTCTGTTGAGACAAATTTAATGCTTGAGCGTTCTCCAATCGATGCAATCAAGGAGCTTGGTAACCATGGGGCTCCGGATATTCTGGCAAAAGTAATTTCAGTTTATGAAACGGACTCCCCTAATCAGATTATATCAATGCGGAACTCTATCAAAAACAGTGATACAGAAGGGTTTATAAGAGCAGTACACAGCCTGAAAACATCCAGTGCAATGCTGGGAGCTCACTCTCTTTCAGAACTGTGTCAGTATGTGGAAAAAATCACGCGTGAAAACGGCAAGCCGGTGGATGTTAATGAAACTATTGATAGAATGGAGCTTATGCTGCAGTCGGTTACAACACTTCTTCGAAATGAACTTAAAGATGGTTTCTGATTTTTTTAAGGATTAAGTCCCCACAAAGCCTGACGCAATCCGGAATGTCTTCGAACGGTTTTAGCACAGGTACTATAAAATATTTCGTCGCTGCACCACAATTCGACCGAAGTTCGAGCTCTTGTAACTCCGGTGTAAATAACTTCACGAGTCATTATCTGATTTATCTCAGGGGGCATAATCATTAGAACCTTATCGAACTCTGACCCCTGACTCTTATGTACCGTCATTGCAAATACGGTTTCATGTTGCGGGAGTCTGTAGGGGGAGTATTTTCTGACTGTCCCGTTAACCGATGGAAAATAGACAGAGAGACCTATTTCGCTTTCCGGATCTTTCAGAGTAACGCCAATATCACCGTTAAACAGCTTAAGAGCATAGTCATTAACATTAACCATAACAGGACGACCGTGATACCAGAGTTTGTCCGGATTTATAATACCGCTCGTTCCGAGTGATGATTCGATAAGAGTGTTAATCTCTTCAACACCATACTGCCCCTGCCTCAACAGACACAAGACTCTGAATTTATCAAAAGCGGCAAGAACTTCATCGGGATTTTCAGAATTCAGATAATCGGCAAAACCTGCAAGAACTGACTTTGCAAGTTTAACCTGAAGAAATTCTCCTCTTGGCGTTTCAGAAATAACCAACCCCTCACTGGTGTTTTTCTTAATTTCATCCAGTAACAGATAAGCGTTGCCGTTATTTATACTTCTACTGACAGTACCAATTCCGCTACCCTCTCCAAAACGATAATTTTTAAGAAGGACAATTACCGAATCGGCAAGAAGTGAGCCCCCCTCTCCTGTCGAATTATATGGAACTGTAGAGTTTGTAGTCTCAGCGATAAACATTTGAAACTTCTTTGAAAATCCGAAACCGTGACCGCTATTGCATATATCACCAAGAACCGCCCCAGCCTCAACCGATGCCAACTGATCGCGATCACCAAGCAGAATCAAACGTGTTCCCGGCGCAAGCGCCTCAACAAGCTTTGACATTAAAGCCAAAGGGATCATAGACGCTTCATCTACGACAACAGCTTCATAAGGGAGCGGATTCTCCGCATTGTATCTGTAGCGACATGAGTGTGGGATTACACCTAACAGCCGTTGAATTGTAGAAACATCGTCAGGAATATCCTCAACTACCGCAGTTAATTCAGTAAGCCCTGTACCAGCCTTAAAGATAGACTCCTTCAATCTGGCGGCAGCTTTGCCGGTTGGGGCAGCAAGAGCAATCCTCATGCGGTTTCCAGTTGCCTGTTCCAACAGTAGAGCGAGTATTTTAACAACAGTTGTTGTTTTACCAGTACCCGGACCGCCAGAAATTATACAAAATCGACTCCGGACTGCCGCAGCCGCAGCGATAAGCTGCCAATCCGGCTTGCCATCAGATTTGGGAAATAAACGTTTAAGTCCATCTTTCAAAAGTCCGGTATCGACAATCGGTAGGTCTGATGCCATTTCGATCAATTTTCCGGATAGAAATGTCTCATATTTCCAATATCTGTAAAGATAGAGACGATTCGAATCATCAAGAATCAACGGACAATAATCACCCGGTATTCCAACACTTTTTGTTGAAAGCAGTAAGGATGATACAGAGTCTGCATCACTGCTACCAAAGATATCAGACAGATCTATGCAGATATTTCCAACCCCCACCGCCGCACTGGCATAAAGAGCCGCTTTACGCAATATGTCGCTCTCTACAATCTCCTTACTGCAGACAAAATCGGCAAAAACTGAGTCGATATCCCTTATTTGAAGATTACCAAGCATATCAGGCTACCTCAAAATCAATCATAAGTTTTGTAAGTTCCCTAACCATGGCAGCATCCGGTTTATCAAAATATATCCCGTTACCGGGTATTGAATTATCAACACCTCTCAGAAAAATATAATACGCGCCCCCAAAATGAGTCTCATAATCATAATCAGAAATACGTCTCTCCAGATACCGATTGAGCGCAACTGTATATATAAGGTACTGAAGTGAATACAGTTTCTGCTTCATTTCGATTGCCAGATTATCTGTAGAATATTTTTCAGCTTTATTACCGAGATAATTAGATTTCCAATCAATAATGTAATATTTACCGGAATGGCAGAAAACAAGATCTATAAAACCTAACAGCATACCTTTAACACTCTGAAAGTTAAGACTCTCGGCTATATGTTGCAAATTTACAGGTTTCTCTATGCGGAAACTTCTGAATAAATCTCCAAGAGCCCTAGGATCAATCAAATTCAGAGGGAAGTAGAACTCCATCTCCTGAACCCAATTCCCTGGCTGTAGAGATGACAAGGTAAGCCCCGCTGACAACTCAGCCTCACAAACAGCTGTCAGCATCTTACACACCATGTCAGTATAGCCGGTCCCATATACTGAGCTTTCAAGCATTGACGAAACAACTACCCTCCGACTCTCTTCATTATCTTTTGCAAAATCCAGTTTTTCAAATAGTGAGTGCAGGAAAGTTCCAGGCTCTGCACCTTTTGGAAAATCAAATATAGAGCTTTCACCCTTGATATTTTCAACGGTAAGCTGCGCTGTTTCATCGGAGGAGTCATGATCGGGATATTCTGGTGGTGAAATGTGTCCATCTATTAAAGAAGAGAAACTGGTGACTCTCCACTCTGATTCAATCACTCTTTCATTAAATCGGCAGTTAAGCTGGCTATCTGTTCCAACTATGTTGTTGTATGAGTGATACAGATCATCGGGGGGATCAACTACCAGATTTATCCCCCCTTCTGATTGAACAGCAGTTATTTTTTTGATCATGCTGCTGTCAGAAACATCTTCCATAACCTTAACAAGTTCCTGATACGGGGAGAACTCGGCAGTTACTGGTGGAGCATGAAAGAGGTATGCAAGTGCCGAACTCTCGGCATAACGGAAGCGCCCCCATGCGACATAACAACGATATTTGGCTCGCGTCAACGCAACATAGAGCAACCTTAAATTCTCAGCCAGTGCTTCATCCATTGCTGCTCTGTGATGGCGGTCAAAATCATCGGATCCAAAATCGGCAACAATATCATAACCGTCGTGAGCCAGAACAGTTTCAGCGGAATCAATAACACCGCCAGAAAGAAACGGACAGAATACTACTGGAAATTCAAGCCCCTTGCTTACATGAATAGTTAAGATTTTTACAGCTCTCTCATCAGATTCAAGCCGGATCTGATGTTCTTCGGAATCTGGATGAGTTGCCACCTGTTCATTAAACCATGTACAAAGAGCATCGACACCATGATGAGATGATGAGCTCTCCGTATGCAGAAGTTCACCGCAGTGCAGCAGATTTGTTATACTCCGTTCACCACCCGGTATTTTGAGAAGGCGTGCTCGAATATCTTCGGCTTCAAGAAAGGTTCGAAACATAGTAATAAAGCCATAATTTTTCCAAAGCTCATGATACTCCCTGTACGAGTTAAGTCGCCTTTCCCAATCTGCCTCTCCATCAGGCTCAAAACTCCTTGCGATCTCACTCGCAGAAACTCCCATAATACAGGTAGCCAGCGATGCCCTTACTTTACCTTCGCTCCAGTAATCAGCCAACGCATTAAGAATGATACGAAGCTCTGCAGCCTCAGGAGTTTGAAATACACTCTGCTCACTTCTTATTACAGAAGGTATACCTCTTAACTGCAGAGAATCATAAATCATCTTACCCTGCTTGTGTCCACGCACAATAACTGCAATATCGCCAGGAACCAAAGCTTTTGAGTCGGATTTACCGCCGATTACAGCCTTACCTTCCGAAGCATCTTTCAGAAGAGCAGAAATTTCAGAAGTAACGGCATTTACAACAGCCGGATATCCCCGCTTGACTGGTATACATTTCTTCTCAGATGGTTCACGGGTAAAAAACCAGATCTGCATCGGAGCGGGGTTCCGCTCCTCCAGAGTAAGTTCTTTTTTCTGATCTTCTGCAACTTCAGCTGATTTCACGTCGGGGTAGGATAGTCCGTCAATCAATAAAGGGTGTGTTTTGTTCAAACTGAACAGAGTATTTACAGCCTCAACAAGTTTACCGGATGACCGCCAGTTCAGAACCATAGTATGGCGCTTACCATCCGGAACCCCTTCCCTTGCCTCAAGATATGCGTAGATATCTGCACCTCTGAAGCTGTAGATTGCCTGTTTGGGGTCACCAACTAAAAAGAGCGGTATTTCCCCATCTTTGAACACATTACAGAAGATTTTATATTGAATCTGATCTGTATCCTGAAACTCATCAACAAGTGCAGCGCGATATTTTGCCCGCATCCTTTCTGCCAGCAATCTGCCACCTGAGCCGTTGAGAGCAGAGTACAAATCTGCCATCAGATCGTCGTAGAAACGTATGTTTCTTGCACTTTTCAACTTCTTTAACCGTTCTTTTGCAAATTCGAGTAAATCGCAGTAGACAGTTAAAGCCATTTTATTAACACTCGCAAGCAGTTCATCCCATAAGGTAAAAAATTTATGTTCCGGTGGAGCGACTTTTTTAAGACGGATACCCTCTCTGTGCATAAACTCCGCTGTCAACTTCAAGTGCCCCTCAAAAAGCGCAAACGGAGTTCCGTTTTTTACAAAAAGATCCATTCCTTCAATCAACTCCGGAATTTTTTCTATCTTATAAAATTTCTGATTCCTGCTTAAACCTGTATGCGTTAGAAGTATATTTTCAATTTCTAAATTATCTGTACTCCACATTTTACATAGAGCTTTATAAGAAGCGGTACAACTGCTCCATATATTTGTTATCTCGGTCGGAGTGAATTCCGGCACAATTTTAAGGACTGAATTGGTAAGTTTTCCATTCAGAAACTTCGAGAAAGTTTCTGGAGACCATTTTTTCACTTCTGCAAGCGGGAGTAACGGCGCAGATTCCTTAAAGAAGTTTATGCGCCAGAAATCATCTACAATCTGATTGAACAACGGTTTCTGATTTTTCACCAACTCAGTATCAAAGAGAGAGCCGCTCTCGAACGCATTCTCCTGCAAGGCTCGACTGCAGAATCCGTGAATGGTAGAGATAGCTGCGCAATCAAAGGATTGAAGCGCCTTATCCAGTCGGGAGAGTGCAAGGTCAGACCCTGGCCAACCTTCGTGAGCTGCTGACATAAGATTAAGAAGAAACTTATCAGAAGCAGGTGAACCGGCAGCAACATCCCGCGCCTCCCGAAGACGCATTCTTATTCGATCACGCAGCTCCATAGTTGCCGCCTCAGTAAATGTGACAACAAGTATGTTCTCCGGCTTATAGTGCTCATTTTCCACGACCAGCCTTACATAAAGTGATGCAATAGCGTATGTCTTGCCTGTACCCGCACTCGCCTCTATAAGGTTGGTTGCCGAAGTCTCAATTTTGAGGCTGTCAAAAGTTATCACTCTGCAACCTCCATACAATCGAGATAATCTTTAAACACATCAAGCGCAACTGACTCAAATTCAGAATCAAGGGGAGATTCATCACTAAAACAGAGTCTGTAGGCAGGATCATTACTCTCGGGAAATTTTTCATTATTCCATTTGGCTTCCGCCAAGGATATTTTACCCTTTGTCGCAAACTCCAGAGATGAGCGCGGGAAAAAATGCAGCGGAGTTATCAGCCCATCCCAATACAGGCTCAAAAGACGTTCCAAAATCATTTCGCTATCCAGAACCGGTTTTAAGGTAACAGTATTATCAAGCATGATAAGTGAACTTTTATCTGGATATTCTGAAGCAATCGGCAGATTAAGAATCAGATGCTCAATCCAGAGCTTAACCTGATCCTTTGCTGACAGCTTAGAGCTTCTATATCTAAGCATACATTCCGGCAATACATTAGAAATACGTCCGTAAAGCCTGAATTTACCTATAGTAATATCTAAATCGAGCGGTGGCATAAACTGACTGCCATTTACAACTTTAAGTACCTGATCAGCAAATCCGGTTACTTCAACTGCAAATTTTTCAAATACTTTATCACCTTTTCCTGCGGGTGGCAGGACTCCCCGTGCTTTTATTATCGGCAGAAGATCATAAGCATTTCCTCCAGCAATAACATGAGCCAGAAGCTCTTTTTTCACCGAGTATGCCTTTAAGCCATCAAGCTCAAAAATTTCACGATCTTCAATCGGCAAGAGTTCTTCTTCACCCCTTATTCCGAGTCGGTTTCTCAAAATATAAGCAGAAGGATTTTCAAAGAACTTCTGCAAGTCAGTAACTCTTACTTCTCTGTATGATTCATCTGGAGTTGACAAAGGTGCGTCAAAAAAACGGGGACGAACAGAAACCGCATTCAAAAAACCTTTTGCAGCAGCAAGATTTTCTGTCGAATAGCTGAACAAACCCTTTTCTTTGCCGTTAAAATATGCCGGACTGAATGGCTGGAGACGATGCTGAGTCAGAATGGTTTTATGAAATTCAGTATCTTCTGAGTGCGATGACCGAACATAGCCACGATCAAGAAAATCAAACAGTTCACTAACCAGAACTGATGGCGGCATGGCACTGTTATCCCTGATACTAAGACCGGTGTAACTTATATAAAGACGTTCTCTGGCAGAGAGAATTGCTTCTAAAAACAGATATCTATCCTCATCACGCAGTGAGCGATCCCCCTCTCTTGGATTTTTCGGAATCATGTCAAAACCTGGTGAACGACTCTGCCTTGGGAATTTGCCATCACTCATCCCGAGAAGAGCAACAATTTTTACAGGGATGCTTCTCATAGGCAACATCGCGCAGAATGTAACCTTTCCGGAAAGAAATCCGACTCCGGCATTTTCGTTATCAAGTTTTCTTTGAAACCAGGTTTTTATAATTTCAAGAGTTACATCATCTGAATAGCCGGAAACATTTTCAATTCTGCCAAGGGAATCAATAACTTTTTCGATTGAATTAAATTCCCTTGCCACAGCTTTAGATGGTTTAAAAAAGTTTTTCAGTACAGCGGCAAGTGTCTCTTTCCACTCAACCAGAATCCGGGCTCTTCCGAGTTCAGAAGTGTGAGTATGAAGTAACCTGACAAACTGGACGAATCGCCCAAGCACCACCGCTTCATCACCTTCAATATTGTCAAATGGCAATACCCCACTGAACAGCTCATTATCTTCCGATGACATGGCATAACCAAAGACAAGTCTCTCAATTCCGGCAATCCAACTACCATCTTTATAATCAGGCAAACCAGCAGAAACTCTATCTTCGGAGTTCATCCCCCATGATATATTGGTCTCTTTAATCCATCTTTTTACCAAATCGATCTCTGTCTGTGAAATACCAAAACATCGACTTACAGAATCGGCAGACAATATATCAATGACTTCCGGAGCTGAAAATCTTCCTCCATTTAGCGCAAGTATTGAAATAAAAACATCTCCAAGCCCCCCTTCGTTCCGCACTGTTCTGTCGGCAATACTGAACGGTATTCTATGTTTTGAATTAGCGTTACCCGAAAAAACAGCAGATATGTACGGGGAGTAGGTCTCAATGTCAGGCATCATTACAATAATGTCACGAGGGGTAATTTCATCCGTAGTCGCAAAAATCTCCAAAAGCTGATCGTGAAGCACTTCAACTTCCCGCATCGCGCTATGGCATGAGTGAACTGAGATGCTTTGATCATCACAGGCGATTTCTATTTTTTCTCCTGAGTTACTGCCTACAAGGTTAAGAACGCCATTCTGAAGTGAGGCGAGTAATGTTCCGCCTTTTGCTTCGACGTACTCTTCATGCTCATACATCTCAGCATCATAGATTGAACCACTTTCAATTATCAGATTACTGAAACTCCTTCCCAGCTCTCCAAGTGAAGCCAGAAGTGAGTTTCCCTCCTCCGCTAACGCATTAAACTCACTGCTCTGCCTAAGCATTTTTCTACTAGACAGGACATCACCCCAGTACTCCCTGCATGGACTTAACAGAAATATATGCAGATCCAGATGACAGGCAATTGCGGCGAATATCTGAAGATGAAATGCAGGCATATAAGAGATTCCGAAAAGAATAACCCTCTCAGGGAGTCTGTCTGCATTAATTTTTCCGCTTCTTATACGATCAAGAAATTCGCTCTTCTGCCTTCCGCGATGGTATCCATTTTCATCGGAAGCAAGCTCTCTCCAAAGGCTTGCCTGCCAATCCGGGTCGAAACCGCACATCCATTTTTCAAGCAGATCCCCCCTGTATATTGTGTACTGATCAAAGGTATCTGCAATTTTACCCGCTAGCTGAAACATTTTAAGATCGCTACTATAGCCGCAAAGATAACTCTGTAACTCTTCAAACTCAGGTTTATTCAGCGACTCTTTAAGTTCCCTTATCACCCTCCAGGTCATAATTTCCGTTTCAAAAAGATCCGACTGATCAATTTCAGGCATGGCATTGGCGAACAGATCTTTTACAAATTTATTTGGAAACTTAAAATCTGTATTTCCCCATACTCCGAACTTTTTAGCCAGTTCCATAGAAATCCAGCGCGACATTCCCTGACTTTGAACTACGATTGTCTCACGCGATAAAGGGTGACCGACCGGTTCAGCCAATACAGATGCCATATTATCAAGCAGTATTTCCATCCTGTTTGAAGAGTAAAGCAATATCGACATATATTACAGACTCCTTGCCAAGTCTTTTTAGAAATAAACCGTTAACTCTTTTTACTGGATTCAGTGTAGATAGTACACAGTTATTGAAAATATCAACAATTTATTAATCTCCATGATGCATTCTTGCATTTTAGATATGAATCACTGTATTTTGACTATGGAGTACCCAATATACTGCTCACGAAGGGGGGGCACAATGATAAAAAGTGTATGGGTTAATCAGGATGAATGCATAATCTGCGGTATCTGCGTTGCAAATGTTCCGGATGCTTTCCGTTTTAAAGATGCTGGAAAAGCAGAAGCATTTGATCATGCCCGGTAGCCTGTATCCACTGGGGGGGATAAATAGTTCGTTAGAACAAATCTTTTTCAAGAAGGGAGTATCTATGCACAAACTATTAGAACAGTTTGTAGAAAACATTTCAGATGCAATCCTGGTTTCTGACAAAGAGGGGATAATACGCTTCTGGAACTCGGGCGCTGAACTAATATTCGGATTTACTGCTACAGAAGCAATTGGAAGATCCCTTGACCTGATTATTCCGGAACCACTTAGAAAGAGGCACTGGGAAGGGTTCAGGCGTGTAATGGCAACCGGAGAGACAAAGTATAAAACGAGCTTACTATCCTCTCCCGGTATATCTAAAAGCGGAAGTCGCATATCACTGGAATTCAGTATGCTGCTGCTTCATGATGAGAATGGTGAACTTGCCGGATGCGCTTCAATAATGAGAAATGTTAATGAGAGGTTTATCAAAGATAAAGAGTTGAGAGAACGTTTAACCGTTTGTGAAAAAGAGCTTGCAAGTCATAGATCATCGTAGCAGTTAAGCGTGTAACTACCTTTAATTCATAAATAAATTATTATTTCTAACCAGTGAAATTTACAATGCAGAAAATCAGACAGCTTGTTCAGGAAACTGCCGGCAGCGTCCATCAAACCGCTACAGACAGAAGCTCCGCTGATATGTAAACACAGAGAGCTCATAAGACGGTTTAAACTTTACCTGTAGTGGGATTATATAAGTTTAGTGGCGTCAGAGACTATTCAGAGAGTGCCGCATAACGTCTTTCGGCGGATTGGTTCCAGTCCAGATCCTGTATGCGCGTTCACCCTGAGCTATAAGCATTCCGATTCCGTTGGCAGCGCGCAGACCGGACAACGATGCACTGCGTAAAAGTGGCGTTCCAGAGTTCGTATATACCATATCGTAAACTTTGGCATTTCTAGGGAGATAGTCGAGATTCAAACCGTCAAAAACTTCACCCTTCATACCTACTGAAGTAGTATTGATAAGAAGTGCAGTATTTTCAAGGAGTTGAGAAGTTAAGCCGTCCTGACTTACAATATCTATAATCGTTTGTGGGTATCGTTTTGACATATCTGACATTACAACTTCTGCATTATTAATTGAACGGTTACAGACAACTATTTTTTTTGCTCCGGCACGAGACAGAGCAGCAATAGCGCCTCTTGAAGCTCCACCTGCACCTAATATCAGGATCTGAGCCTCTCCAGGCGAGAAATCGAGATCGTTGAAAAGAGAATCAACCAATCCATCACCATCAGTATTAAATCCGATCATGCACCCTTCAGATAATAAGACTGTATTTACAGCCCCAGCAGCCTCCGCGCTTTCATCAAGTCTATCCAGAAAAGGTATAATGGCTGTTTTATGCGGAATTGTTACGTTAAAACCTGATACACCAAGAGCTTTGAGACCTTTAACAGCCTGCTCCAGACATTCAGGCATTACGTTAAAAGGTACATAAATATAGTCCGCTGAAGCTACCGAGAAAGCCGCATTCTGCATAATCGGAGAAAATGAATGCTGTACAGGGTGTCCGATTATACCTACTACAGCAGTTTTACCTGTAATAATTTTCATAACATTACTGCCCCAAACCATATCTCTGTCTTATTTGTTCAATAGATGCACTCATCTCAGGCGAAACAAGTGCTGCTTTTTTGAGCATAACATCTGCTTCCTGATGCCTGTTAATTCCGGCAAAAAACTCTCCTGCCTCTAAATAGCTGTTCGCATAAATCAATATAGCCTTGCCGGTGTCCAGATCAAGGAATGACTGTTTATCAATAATTCCACGAGTTATATAATTGTCCCAAAGAGAAATATCAGGCAGTCCGGAAGGCTCATTTATTTTTCTTATACAGTATACTATACCCTTCTGTACCGGTTGATAATCTCTGAAATCTATAGAATATCTGGTAGAAAAATCAATATAAACGGGTCTTGATCCAATATTTTCGGCAACGGCAGCGCGCAGCGCGGATTCAGGCCCAAAGGATGCGATATCGTATTTCCTTAAATTACTATTTTTAAACAGGCGCGGCATCGAGTCTAGATACCATTCAAAAACAAGGTGCGGAGTATGCGGCAGGTCTATATCCTCGCGTAACCGTTCTATACCCTGAAGATACCAAAGGGGGAATGCTCCGCTGTCCCCCCAGGTAAACATTATTGCATTCTCTGGCAGAGAGCGTAATGAATTGGCAGCATAATCAAAAGCGATGTAATTATCATGCTGATCATTTTCATAATAATTGAGAGCACAGAGAAGCGATGGGAAGGAAAAGAATAGGAGAAAAAGAAGCGAGTACAGCTTAAATCCAAAATGTTCCGGCATAGTTGCCTTGGAAACCGCATAACTGAATATGGTAAATAGTCCTGTCCCGATTATAACTGCAGAGAGCAGATATAGGGGGGTAAAGAACTCTTCAGTTAGAAATATAACCTCCATAGGGGTATTAAAATAGCCAACTATTACCAATAAAAAGGATGCAACTGATACCACAAAGGCTGTAAAAACTACACGACAATTTCTCCATAAAAAACAGAGACCAATAGCAAGCATAGCAGCACCAAGCCATGTAAACTCATGGGTTATACTGAACGCTTTTATCTGTGCCCATAGTAGGCTTACATTCCTAACAGGAGGTTCCGCAGGATAACCCTTTCTGAGAAAATGCCATAAAAATTGTTCCAGGGTTTTTGAGTCTCCCCAGTTAAGCAGCGGATTAGTTAAAGCACGGAGAGGAAGATAGAGATGAACTGAAAAACCGAGCATAGCAAAAGCTGTCGCCAATACCAGCTCCTTTACCCTTGTTATCATCCTCCAGTCAGTAATAATAATCATAACAAACCATGCCGGCAGCAGCAGCACTATTGTCTGATGAATCCCCATGGACATACCGGCTAAAAAGGTGCAGACGTATATATATGAGGGGCGTTCGACTCCGGCACGATACTCATCCTGCCACTTAAGCAGAATATAGAAAATAATGGCTGCGATAAATGCAAGCAGCGGATATGGTTTATCGTGATTTGATTGAAGCCAGAGGCGCGGCGTAACAGCAAATGAGAGCGCAGCAGCCAATCCCGCAAATTTCACAGCAATTCTATTAAAATTGTTTTCAGTCAGACCGTTTTTTCTTTTTAACAGCTCTGTTGTCAGTAAATAAACCATGAGACAGGCAAGAGAGGATGAAAAAGCAGTTGCCACATTGATTCTAAAAGCTATATTGCCCAGTGGTATCCAGGAAAATAACTTGGAATACATTAAAAAAAGAGGATAACCTGGGGAGTGCGCTGACCCCAAAGATGATGCTGCAGTAATAAACTCCCCGCTGTCAAAAAATGTAACTGATGGCGCCAGAGTTGCCATATAAATTGAAAACGGAATAGTAAACGAAAGAATAAGAAATATATTCAGCGGACTCGGTTTTGCGTCTGATACATTCATCTGATTGTTTCCGCCCCTTTAATTTCATTGAGAGATATTTTATTTCTCCAGACATGGTAAAAGCCTGCGATTATAACTGGAAAAAAGCCTGTAGCATGAAGTACAAGCGCTATGCTTACCGCAGTTGATTCCGGAACACCGAAGGCTGACAAACCCTTGAAACAGGCATAATGATAAGTACCTATATATCCGGGGGATGCAGGCACCATTACAGCAAAGACAAGCAGAACGAGTATGAACATGGATGCGGTAAAAGGGAGATGCACATCAAATCCCTTTAGCACCAGGTCAACAGGGATTATGCAGAATAACCATACAGCCAATGATGAGATCAGTATTGCCATAAGGTTAGATGCTTTTGAAGAGAGCCTTATCCCACCTATAAATGACCCCAGCAGCGGAATAATTCTATCGGCAAGCTTTTGTGGAAACGGTTTAAGCAGAATTCCTGTCCACTCAATTGTCCTGGATGTCTGACCTTTCAGTAAGAGGAGAAAAATAACAATACATGAATAAAGAATGAAAGAAATCAGACCACCAGTTCGCAATACAGTCTCCGCCTCAGCCATACCGTGAGGCAGTCTCAGAGTAAACATCGTGAAAAGCAGAATAAGCATCACTGTGAATCCATCAAAAAGCCTGTCAATTACAAGCGACGCAAAGACAGTTGGAGCCTGCAAACCCTCTTTCCTGGCAAGAATGTATGCTCGTACAAACTCCCCAAGTCTTGCCGGGAGGAGATTGTTAGCCATATATCCTATAATTGTAGCAGGATATAAAGACAAAATCGGAATACGTTTTTCGGGTATCAAAATATAATGCCATCTGACTGCTCTCAAGAAATAACTTAAAAAAGTGAGGGCAATCGCAAGCATAATGTAAAAATAATCAACTCTTAGCAGAGCTGTTAATAATTGGTTAAAGTCAATCTTTCTGAATAGCAGTGTCATAAAGAAAATACTGACACCAATTCCCAGCCAGAATTTAAGGTCTAGTTTATTGCGCACTTGGATTCCGATATAGAGAACTTAACACTCAGACCTTCGAGGATTTGACGAGTCGCTGCAACATTTTCAACAATTGCAGACTTTAGTGCTGCAGTATCGGAAAACTTTTTCTCCGCCCGTAACCTGTGAACAAATTGCAAACTAATCTCGTGATTATATATATCTGCGGCGTAATCTAGTAAAAAGACCTCCACCGACCTTTCAATCCCACCGAAAGTCGGATTAAAACCTATATTGCAAGCCCCTTTTACAAGGTCTCCATCAACCTGAACAATAACAGCGTACACACCGTCTGAAGGTAGCAGTTCGTTAACAGTTGAGATATTGGCTGTTGGAAAACCGAGCGAGTGACCTATATCGCGCCCATGCACTACAGTTCCTGAAATCTGGTAGTAGCGCCCGAGAATTTCTTTTGCAAATGCCATATCACCATCCGCAATAGCTGTTCTGGCGAGACTGCTGCTGAAAACAGAACCATTATTTCCAATCGGAGGGAGATCTTCAACCGTGAAACCATTTATTGCACCAGATTGCTGCAACATTTCGAAATCACCCTCCCGCCCCCTGCCGAAAGCGTAATCATGCCCGATAATTATATGACGCATTCCAAGTGATTTGTAGAGAATCTGATTTACAAAATCTCCTGCTGACATTTGTGAAAACTCTCTGGTGAAATGGACTACAAGAAGATAATCCACACCGCATTTTTCAATCAGATCAGACTTCTGCTTAAGTGTGGTTATCAACTGAGGTGCGGATGCGGGGGCAAGTATTTTCAATGGATGAGGATCAAAGGTAACGACTACCGTAGGCATAGAACGAGATATACCCTGCTGTACCAGATGAGCAAAAATTGCTGAATGTCCGCAATGCACACCATCAAAATTACCAATAGTAACCACTGAACGGTCAAGAACTTTTTCGTTAATATCTGCGCCTGATATAATATGCACAATTACCCTATCCTATTGTTCCAAGCTCAAGTCGTGTACCCCAACGCCGCAAAAGTTCGCCATGAAGAGCAGTATTAGAAAGGGATGAAAGTCCGGGGTCTGTTTTTAAGAGATCGGCAGCGCACTGACGTGCTTTCTCAAGCAGCGCCCCGTCACGCAGTATGTTGGCTACACGGAAATCCGGCATACCAGCCTGTCTGGTTCCAAGAAAATCACCGGGGCCCCTGATTTCCAGATCTGCTTCGGCTATTCTGAAACCGTCGCAAGTTGACTCCATAACCCGCAATCTCTTCTCCGCATCTTCCGACAATTTACCATTTGTAAGAAGAATACAGTACGACTTATCTTTTCCGCGCCCTACCCTGCCACGCAGTTGATGCAGCTGGGAAAGCCCGAAACGTTCCGCATGTTCAACAACCATTACAGTCGCGTTCGGAACGTCTATACCCACTTCAATTACAGTTGTCGAGACCATGACATCGAATTCACCCTTCGTGAAGGCAAGCATCATCTTTTCTTTTTCCAGAGGTGTCAATTTACCATGAAGCAGCCCAATTTTAAGATCGGGAAATATTTTAACCTGCAGATGCTCCGCCATCTCTGTAGCAGCCTTCAAATCAAGTTTTTCAGACTCTTCAACAAGTGGATATATTATATATGCCTGACGCCCTTTATTAATTTGAAGGCGGATCATATCATATAGCTCTGTTCGCCGAGACTCAAAAAATATTTTAGTCTCAATCGGTACTCTGCCAGGAGGCATTTCATCAATTACTGAAAGATCAAGGTCTCCAAACAGAGTCATTGCAAGTGTACGGGGTATAGGTGTTGCTGTCATAACCAGAATATCAGGGTTCAACCCCTTCTTTTTCAGAATCCCGCGCTGGAGGACTCCAAAACGGTGCTGTTCATCTATTACGCCGAGACCCAGTCTCGCAAATTCAACTTTATCCTGAATTACAGCATGTGTACCTATTACAATATGAGCTGATCCGCTGGCAATTCTCGACAACGCATCTTTTTTAGCATTACCCTTAAGAGCAGCTGTTATAAGGGTTACTTCAAGTCCCATTTTTTCACACCAACCATGAATGGTATGCCAATGCTGTTCGGCAAGGATTTCGGTAGGAGCCATAATGGCAACCTGATAACCGTTTTCTACTGCAATCAATGCCGCCATTAAAGCAACAAGAGTCTTGCCGCACCCTACATCACCCTGAACGAGCCGATGCATCGGATGCGGACTCATCATATCATTTTTAATTTCAGACAGCACACGCCTCTGAGCTGATGTCAAATCAAAGGGGAGAAGTTTCGCAAGCTCTTTTGTATAGAGATGGTTTACCTGAAAGGCTATTCCAATTTCCAATCCAACACCACGTTTTTTCAAAACCAGACCTAATTCCCAGAAGAAAAATTCATCAAACGCCAAAGCCTTGTGTGCAGGCGTTTCACCTCTGTTTAAGAGAGTAAGTTCAGACTCCGCAGTAGGCAAATGAACTTGACGAAGCGCCTCACGAAGTGACGGAAAACCTGCTGGTATAATATCTGAAGGGAGAAAGCTATCAATATCAGGGAGGAAGGTTTCAACAACATCACGCATAACCCGACGCATTATTTTCTGATTTATTCCATCAGTAAGTGGGTATACAGGCACAATGCAGCCAAAATTTGCCGGATCAGAGTGAATAATATTCTCTGGGTCACCCCCGTCCGGAAGCCATTCAACATCCGGGTGATGCACCTCGCGTTGGTAACCATACTGATTTACTTCTCCGAAAAAAACTCCTCCGCGACCGACTTTCCAGGTCCGCTTCATCCATACCGGATTAGCATTGAACCATTTACAGACAATAGAACCGCTGTCATCTTTAATTATAACTTCGAAAAAACGCCTCCCACCTTTTGTCGTAGATACATCAGCGTTAACAACTTTTCCGGCAAAAACCACTCCGGTGCCGTTTGCCAGAGAAGAGATCTGCATAATCCGACGACGGTCCTCATAACGGAGGGGCAGCAAATAAAGCGCATCTTCAACAGTGCGAATCTCTTTTTTTTCAAGGATAGCAGCCAACTTCGGACCAATACCCTTAATATTCATTATCCCGGTCTGGAGATTTTTACGCGATATTAAGCTCTTCAAGCTGTTTTCATCTTTTAAGGGATTTGGAGTCAGTTGATCGATGAGTGGGAAAATACGGCGAACAACAAGATCTCCGTCAACTTCTTCCAAGTTCAGAGAATCTCCAACCTTAAGACTCAATTTGTTTAATATTTCAGCGGGGATTATGATCGAATTTTCTTTTAAAATTTTAACTGTAGGCATCCAGATTCCTGTAAGGAATAACAAGTATTATTGTTCGGGCAAAGATAATATTCTTTACCATGTATTGTCTACTTAATTTCAAGTTGATAGATTGACAAAAACAGACTCAAGAGGCATATCTTCTTTAATAAAATATACTCTTAAAAGGAACAGTATGAATACAGACTACTCATTTGATCAACTTTTAGAAATAATGCGTAAATTACGGGCTCCTGGCGGCTGCCCCTGGGACGCAGAACAGACACATGAGACGTTAACACGATATCTTCTTGAAGAAACGTATGAAGTTATTGAAGCTATTGATGAAAAATCACCGGAACATCTTAAGGAAGAGCTGGGTGACCTCCTGTTGCAGCCGGTTTTTCATGCTGCTATTGCTGAAGAATCCGGCAGTTTTTCTATTAATGACGTAATCAGTACACTATGTGACAAACTCATTCGTCGTCACCCTCATGTTTTCGGTGATCTTGAAATCAAAGACAGTAATGCTCAAATTGAAAACTGGGAGAAGATCAAACGTATTGAGAAAGGTGATGAGAGACCATCCGCTCTTTCAGGAATTCCGGTGCATCTTCCGGCACTTATGAAAGCTCATAAAATAAGCGAAAAAGCTTCCCGGGTCGGCTTTGACTGGGAACATGTTGACCAGGTATATGCCAAAGTTATGGAGGAGCTGCACGAATTCGAAGAGGCATGGGCTGGTGGTGATTCAGCACGAATGGAGGATGAGTTGGGAGACCTGCTCTTTGCGATTACAAATCTGGGCAGATTTCTGAATCTGAATCCGGAAGAGGCTTTGAGAAAAACAGTAGCACGCTTTGAAAGACGATTCAGTTTTGTGGAAGAGTCACTGCTAAAGCAGGGGATGTCGATGCAAAGTGCGACCCTGGAAGAGATGAATTCATTATGGGAAGATGCCAAACGAAAAGAAAATGATGTAAAATCTTAATTAGACAGCTCGATCTGACTGTTTTTGTTAGGTTGTTTTTCTTATCCACAAAAATTGTGGATAACTTGTGGAGAACAGTGTTTACGACAGGTAAAAGTCATATTTTTGCAAGAGTTTTATCCTGATTGCCGTTTTTTTATACAAAATTATTTAACAATAATTTCAACATGTTATAGCATTTACAGTAAAAATAGGGGGTTGCGCTGTCAAGCGTTTTTCGCGATGTAATAAATATTATTTTCTACCCCGTTTACTGTTCATAACCTGCTGATTTTTAACGACCATCATCTCACTGAACTCAACACCCTCCATCTTCAGCATAGCATATTTTGAGGCTTTACCCCCTTTAGCTGAAAATCCTGTCAAATGCCCGGTAGACGATATAATACGATGGCACGGTATAATAACCGGAACAGGATTAGCCGCTAATGCACCACCCACAGCTCGAGCGGCACGAGAAAAATTGCAAAGCTCAGCTAAATGCCCATAACTGCATATTTCTCCATATTTTACATTTCTGGCGGCAATGAGAACTTTCTGCCTGAATGAGGTCAAACCGTCAAGTGAGACAGGAATATCCGTAAAGTCGACCCGATCTCCGTTAAAATAACTTTTCAGGTGCATAGCTGCCTTGATCGTTATTTCGGATTGTTCAGAGTCACTTAATGACACTATATGGAGCTGATTTCCGCTGGCAAGATCCGGAATTTCAACTTTAACCACCCCTAATTCTGTAGCGCAAACATAACCTGAACCGTATTTTGTCTCGAAATATGATCTGTAAAGCGACATATAGCTATTTTCTCAATTTACGCCGAATCAAAGCTATAGCATCCATAATTTCTTCTGAACGCACCAACTTGACTGCCATAAAATATACAATTAATCCGGATAGTATAGAACCACCCAGAACAGAGGCTTTAAATATTTTTTCCCCCGGTCTTGACCATTCAACAAACGAACAGCCGTACCAGACTACAACTGACATCGGAAGTGAGGCTGCAAAAGATTTAGATGCCGTAGTCATTATTCTAAAGCCGCCAAAAGCACCTATTTTCCGCCGTAAAAACCAAAACAGCAGAATCATATTAAAAAAAGCAGATATAGTTGTTGCAAGAGCCAACCCCCCGTGTTTCAGGGAATCCATTAAAGCCAAGCTAAAGCAAAGGTTTACAACAAATGCTAAAAATGCAGTATACACAGGGGTTCTGGTGTCTTTCAGCGCATAAAATACCGGTGCCAGAACCCGCGTCAGTGCAACGAAGGAGAGTCCAAGAGAGTAGTACATAAGAGCTTTAGCAGAGTTAACAGCTGTATCGTAATCAAACGCTCCACCCATAAATATAAGAGTGAAAATTGGTGTTGAGCAGATCATTAGACCAGCCATCGCAGGAATGGTTATAAAGAGCATCAGGCGCACGCCGAAAGATAGAGTCTCTTTCATGCCAGATATATCATCGTCAGCGACCTGCCTGCTCATTGAGGGCAAGACTGCCTGAGCGACAGATACTGTAAAAATACCCTGAGGAAACTCAAAAAGTCTTTGTGCGTAATAGAGATATGAAACACTCCCCTGGGGCAACATGGAAGCAAGAATAGCGCTAACGGTTATGTTCAGATAATAAACACCGACACCAAAAGTCGACGGAAGCATAAGAAGAGCAATACTGCGGATTTCAGGTGAGCTGAAATTGAAATTTGGAGTAAGTTTGTAACCCTTACTCCATAGAACCGGTAGTTGTATAACAAGTTGAATGCTGCCGCCAACAAGAACCCCGATGGCAAGAGCGGTTACCGGAACCTCAAAGAAACCTCTCAGACAAAGGGCGGAGATAATTATTGATAAGTTCAGAAACACAGTAGATATAGCAGGTGCAAAAAAATGGCGCAGGGTATTGAGAATGCCCATAAAAAGAGCGACAATACTTATGAAGAATATGTAGGGAAACATTAACCGGTTCAACAGTACCGTTAACTCAAATTTTCCAGGTTCAGCCCGGAAACCTGGAAACATTAAACTTACTAAAATTGGTGACAGGAGAATCCCTGCAATGGTTATAACCGCCATTACAATAGTAAGGAGAGTAAAACAGATGTTGGCTAATTCACGGGCTTTATCCTCGCCCTGACGTACAAATGTTGCGGAAAAAGTAGGAACAAAAGCGGAGGTCAATGCGCCTTCAGCAAAAAAACGCCGCAACATATTAGGTATCTGAAATGCTGCAAAAAAGGCATCAGTAGCCATACCTGCGCCAAAAAGGCGCGATACAACCATATCGCGAATCATACCCATAATACGCGAGAGCATTGTAGCGCTACCGAGTATTCCTGCAGCCCGGGCTATATGTTTTTTTTCAGACATAGCGGGGTGATATTAACCTATATGAGTAACAATGAATTCCCTGACAGTTTCAATATCGGCATCCATAATTTCACATCTGGTTTGCCTGCCGTATAACTCCGTTACCGATGCAGGCACAGGTGCCTTAAAACCAAGAGCCAACTCAACGGTTTCACTAAATTTTGCCGGATGTGCAGTTGCAAGACATATCTTTGCAGAGTTATCAGGCAAGAGATCAAGAGCAGCCTTTACTCCAACTGCAGTATGCGGATCAAGAAGATATCCGGTCTCGGTGTAAAACTCAGCTATTTCCTGCAGTGTAGCTTCCTGATCAACTGACGATGAGCAGAAGTCAGTACGAACCCTCGCCATTTCATCCGTGCTGCATGATATGCGCCCATACTCCTTCAGTTCAGTAAAAGCTTTTTTAAGCCGGTCAGAATCGTTGTTAAACAGATGGAAAAGATAGCGTTCAAAGTTTGAGGCTATCTGGATATCCATTGAAGGAGAAACAGTCGCCACAACTTTTCCCAGAGAGTAGTCAGAATCATTTATGAAACGGGTAAGTATATTGTTCTCATTGGTTGCCAGTAAAAGTTTATCAATAGGCAATCCCATCTTTTTTGCTACATATCCGGCAAAAATATCCCCAAAATTTCCGGTCGGCACTGAAAAGCTAACCGGAGAAACCGCCTCATCCGTAGCACGCAGCCAGGCATAAAAATAGTACACTACCTGTGCCAGCACTCTAGCCCAGTTGATCGAATTTACCGCACCAAGTGAATATTTCTCTTTAAAATCAAGATCCCCGAAGAGTTCTTTAACGATATCCTGACAGTCGTCAAAAGTTCCATTAACAGCTATATTGTGGACATTTGGATCTGGTACTGAGGTCATCTGGAGCGCCTGAACGGCAGAGGTTTTACCGTGGGGGTGCAGTATGAAAATAGTAATACCTTTTTTACCTCGAACACCATGTATGGCGGCACTGCCTGTATCACCTGAAGTTGCTCCGATGATATTCAATTTCTGATTCCGCTCCGACAGTATGTGTTCAAACAGATTACCAAGAAACTGAAGAGCAACATCCTTAAAAGCGAGAGTTACTCCATGAAAAAGTTCCAGAATGTAAATTCCATTTTTCTTAACCAGTGGAGTTACTTCTGGATGTGAAAAGGTTGAATACGAACGTTTGATTAGATTTCTAAGGTCATTTTCAGGTATATCTCCGACATAACGGGATATCACTTCAAATGCAAGTTCGGTATATCCAAGATTACGCCACGACTCAAGCTCTTCACTTGAAACAGATGGGTATGATTGAGGCAGAAGAAGCCCACCGTCGGAGGCTAACCCCATCATGACTGCGTCTTTAAAAGATATTGGGGCTATTCCCCCACGGGTACTTATATAACGCATGATTTAAAACCTTTCTCTAAAAATTTTGGCGTGGACTATAGCAGATAGAAATTAAATATGAAAGGGGTGTCACCCCCCGGAAACATTTAAGATCAGACTCTCTCGCAGTTCAGCTGGAGCCAGCGCAAAAAAAGCGCGTAACAGACAGTACTTATAAAACTCACGAAACAGCAGTTGAAAGCTGCCTCCATGATTCCACCAGGACTCCTTGAAGTTAGCTGAATCTACCGGATAAGGTATTATAGTGATGTTTTTAGGTAGAGAATTACGAAACAGAATCGAAGCTCGCTTAAGGTGATAGCGCGAGGTTATCAGAAGTATAGAGTGAACTCGGCTATGTAGAATTACATCACGACCAAAGATTGAATTTTCAAGAGTATTGCGGGATGACTTTTCCAGAAAAACTCTTTCATCTGACGGATCACCCTTTTTAGGGCGATAGAGATCACTTTTTCTTACTGACGGGTCAACACCTACAAAAAAGAGGAAACGCGCTCTCTCACCTTTAAAAAGACGTACCCCCTCTTCAACTCTCCCTTTACCACCCGCTAAAACAACTATTGCATCCGCATTATGAGCAATCTGTCGATATGAAAACGTTTTGTAGGTAAAATCAATAAAAAGCACCGCTACTACAAGTATTATTATCATACAAATTGTAAGGAAAGCCTTAATGAAATTCATATCGAGTCCCAATTTTTTCTTGCAACTGTAGAATCAGTCTGTTATAAGTTTTTTTTGTGAAAATCAACGGAGGACAACGATATGTCAAGAAAATGTGAAATTTGTGGAAAAGGCCCAAGCTTCGGAAACAATGTCAGTCATGCAAACAATAAAACCCGTACTGTCTGGTATCCAAATCTCCAGAAAATCAAGGCTGTAAAAAACAACGGCAGCATATCAACCGTAAAAGTATGTACCCGTTGCATACGTTCGGGCTTTGTTACCAAGTCCCTATAAGATTTAAAAACAAGTTTATCTTTAAATTCAGCCGCATCCAGATGGATGCGGCTTTTTTTAGTGATCCCGAATTTTTATTATACAGCGGCAACAACTTCTATCTCAAGCAGGGCATTTCGAGGCAGTGTTTTAACGGCGACTGTTGAGCGTGCGGGTTTATGACCCGGAAAATAGATTCCGTATACTTCGTTCACTGACGCGAAATCAGCCATATCAATAAGAAATATCGTTGTTTTTATAACATTATCAAAACCTGTCTCAGCTGCACTCAGTACAGCTGCTATATTTTTCATCACACGTTCAGTCTGAATCTTAATATCACCGACTACCATTTCGCCGGAATCCGGGTCCAGCGGAATCTGACCGGAACAGAATAAAATATTACCGAATTTTACCGCCTGCGAATAAGGCCCTATCGCCGAAGGCGCTCTATCTGTTGATAATATTTCCGGTTTTTTCATACAGCTATCCATTACCGTTTCATCCTTTCCACCTTAATAACCCCCTTAACCTTCATAAGTGCATTCATAACTTTCTGCAGATGGTTAAGATCAGTTACATTCACCTCAAATATGTTTTCGCCGCGCTGGTCAATAGTACTCTGTATCTGAGCACTTGCAATATTAGCCTCACAATTCGTAATAGCAACGGTAATATTTGCAAGAATCCCTTTTTCGTCGTGACACAACACCCTTATTTTAACGGGCAGAACCGCAGATTTAACCTTACTCCACTTAACATCAACTCTTCGTTCGGGATCACTCTCAAGCGCAAACTGACAATCTCCGGTATGCACGGTAACACCCTTACCCCTTGTAATAAACCCAATTATCTCATCTCCAGGCACCGGGTTGCAGCACTTGCCAAAACGAACCAGAACATCATCAAGACCACTGATTTCCACCGCGCTGCTGGATTTACCCTTTAATTTATTTATTACAGCTTCAAGCCTGGACTCTTTATGATCGGAACGCTCTTTAAAACGCTCTTCAGGTATAATTTTGGCGACAATCTGGCTACTGGAAATCTTGCCGTAACCAACCGCAGCTAAAAGGTCATCATCAGCCGCATATCCAAACTCGGCAGCAATTTTTTTAAACTCTCCGCTTTTCTGAATTTTCTGAAGATTAATAGAATATTTGCGGAAATCTTTTTCACAAAATTCACGCCCAAGCACAATGCTGCGTTTGCGCTCCTCTACTTTTATCCAGGCCCTGATCTTATTTCGAGCTCTGGAACTCTGAACAATTTTCAACCAGTCTTTGCTTGGATTATGATGTGGGGAGGTTATTACCTCGACTATGTCTCCGTTTTTCAGTTCATACTTTAGAGGAACAAGTTTGCCGTTAACTTTTGCCCCTACACAGCGATGCCCGATATCAGTATGAACACTATAGGCAAAATCAATAGGTGTAGAACCTTTGGGATAACCCTTCACATCCCCTTTTGGTGTAAAGACATATACCTCTTCAGAAAACAGCTCAACCTTAACAGAGTCCATAAACTCTTTTGAGTCTTGAAGGTCCTGCTGCCACTCAAGTAGCTGCCGTAACCAGGCGAAGCGTTTTACATCCTTCTCGTCGTACCCTTTACCCTCCTTATACTTCCAGTGCGCCGCAATTCCGGCATCAGCCACGCTGTGCATCTCGTAAGTGCGAATCTGCACCTCAAGACGATCACCATTAGGTCCGATTACAGTAGTGTGAAGGGATTGATACATATTACCCTTCGGCATGGCAATATAATCTTTAAAACGCCCCGGTATAGGCTTCCAGGCGGAATGAATAACACCAAGAACCTCGTAACACTCACGAATATCATTCACAAGTATTCGTACTGCAATAAGATCGTATATCTCTTCAAACTCAACATTACGCTTCTGCATCTTACGATAAATGGAATATAAATGCTTGCTGCGCCCCGATATCTCACCATGTATTCCGTAATAAGCAAGCTTATCTGATATAATGGACTTGGCTTCTTCGACAAAAGTCTCCCGTTCTGTCTTTTTTAGGGCAATTTTTTTTACAAGATCAAAGTACAACTCAGGGTGTAAATAGCGAAAAGATATATCTTCAAGCTCCACCTTTATCCATGAGATACCAAGCCGGTTAGCAATAGGTGCGTAAATATCCATGGTTTCACGGGCTATACGACGCTGTTTGATCTCATCCTGAAACTCAAGAGTTTTCATGTTATGGAGACGATCGGCGAGTTTTACAAGAATAACCCTGATGTCGATGGCCATAGCCAACAACATTTTACGAAAGTTCTCTGCCTGACTCTCTTCTTTGGTTTTAAAGTTGATCTTGCTGATCTTAGTGACCCCATCAACCAGAGAAGCCACCTCTTCACCGAACATTTTGGTTATATCTTCAGATGTAGCCAGAGTATCTTCAATGGTATCGTGAAGAAAACCTGTGACAATAGTAGGAACGTCAAGTTTCAGATCCGCAAGAAGACCTGCCACCTCCATCGGATGTATGATGTACGGTTCCCCGGACAGCCTTGTTTGCCCCTGATGCACCTTGGCACAATAGACATAAGCTTTGCGAATAAGGTTATGGTCAGCTGTAGGGTTATACGCTGAAACCTTATCAAGAATGTCGTTGAGTCGGATCATACGTTAGTCATCACCTGTAATAATTAAAATGGGAGCGTTCGATTAAAAGATAAAAAAAGAGTGAAGCTCAAATATTTCGGCTTCACCCTCTGAAGACAGATTAAATTCTCTGTTTTTTTGAGACATCGTATGTGATCTTGCCTGCAGCTATTTCACGAAGAGCCGTTACGACCTGACGGTTTTTGGAATCAACCATAGGCTGAGCCCCTTTGTAAAGCTGCTTAACCCGCTTTGCCGCCAATATTACAAGCTGAAACCTGTTTTCAACCTTTTCCAGACAATCTTCAACCGTTACACGAGCCATACACTACTCCTTCATACATTTTTAGATGGGTTAAATTTGTACTCTACTTTACATCATATATCAAACAGTTTTCCGACTTTCTCTAACATTCTGAATGTTTTACGACGGTGTGCAATCAATATGGCGGCTAATTCACGGCAGGCGATAGAAAAATCATCATTAATAATTATGTAGTCGTACCAACGTGCTTCCTTTATTTCTTCAGCCGCCCTCAATATGCGGCGCTCAATTATCTCCTGAGCATCAGAAGATCTCCCTTCAAGGCGGCGACGAAGCTCTCCCATACTTGGAGGCATAATAAAAACATAAACTCCACCATCAAACTGCTCCTTAAGTTTTAAGGCTCCCTGACAGTCAATATCCAAAATAAGGTCTATACCATTTTTTCTAGCCTCCTCAAGTGTGCTCAGCGCGGTTCCATACATATTCCCATGCACAAAAGCCCACTCGGCAAACGCATCTTCAGCGACCATCTTTTCAAACTCTTCATTGCTTACAAAGTGATAAGCCTGACCCTCTATCTCTGCGGGTCTTGGAGCACGAGTGGTATAACTTACCGACTCCTTAATATCGGGAAAAGTCTTAAAGAGCTCTCTGCAAAGAGAGGTTTTACCAGCTCCGGAAGGGGCAGAAAGTATAAGAATCAAACCTTCTCGTTTCATTTGTATCACCTCTCATCATGCGTAATATTCTTTAACCTGCTATTCATAAAGCGAACTCAATCGTCCCCGTTGTCCAAACCGAATTTAGCCAACCGATAGCGAAATGAACGAAAAGACATACCAAGCAACTCACCAGCTTTTTTCTTTGCACCACCTGTTTTCTCGAGTGCTTTAAGCAGATATTTCTTTTCCAACTCGTTCAGCATTGACTCCAGCTGAATACCGCTTTCTGGAATATCACAATCGACGGAAAGAAGTGGAATCCTGCTCTGAAATATCTGTTCGGGAAGAGTATTCTCGCTAATAACAAGTGGATCAATAATAAGACTTCGCTCAATACAGTTTTCAAGTTCACGGATGTTACCGTGAAAAGGGTGATTCATCAACTTTTTTAGAGCGCCCGGCGTTACAGTCGCCTGAGCCGTCTGACCAACGACCTGATATTTTCTACAAAAGCAGTCAATAAGCAACGGTATATCTTCAATGCGCTCACGTAAGGGGGGGAGTAACAATTGAACAACATTCAGTCGGTAAAAGAGATCCTCCCGGAACGTCCCCTCCTTTACCTGACTTTCAAGATCTCTATTAGAGGCACTTATAATCCTCACATCTGTCTTGCGTATAACTGCATCCCCTACCCGCTTAAATTCACGTTCCTGCAAAACCCGCAGCAGTTTGGTCTGCATCAGGAGCGGCAACTCACCAATTTCATCCAGAAGAAGAGTACCGCCATCAGCCTGCTCAAACAGACCGGGACGATCACTAACCGCACCGGTGAAAGAACCTTTCTTATGCCCGAACAGCTCACTCTCAATAAGATTCTCCGGAATAGCGCCACAGTTTACCGCAACAAACGGCTTTGTTTTTCTTGTACTGCAAGTGTGAACTGAACGGGCAACTAGCTCCTTGCCTGTCCCGCTTTCGCCCAGAATTAAAACAGTACTCTGGCTGACAGCAACTTTTTGAATCATGTCAAAAAGTGAACGCATCTTTGAACTCTTTCCAATTATTCCGCAGAAGCTGTCGCGCTGGTTCACATCATTTTTAAGCATTCTGTTTTCACGAATAAGCCCCTGCTTTTCCAGGGCATTTTTTATAAGTTGTTTTATCTCTTCGTTTTTAAAGGGCTTGCAAATATAGTCGTATGCCCCAAGCTTCATAGCCTCTACCGCCTGTTCAGCGGCAGAAAAAGCTGTAAGCATCAGTACGGCTGTCTCCGGTGTTTTCTTTTTGATAATAGAAAG
This sequence comes from Desulfuromonadaceae bacterium, assembly GCA_028683855.1. Lineage (GTDB taxonomy): Bacteria > Desulfobacterota > Desulfuromonadia > Geobacterales > Pseudopelobacteraceae > JACRCG01. Next base: position 2,902 of record JAQUHA010000025.1, on the reverse strand, counting down.
CAGATCTATGCCGGATAAACCTGGCATATTTACGTCGGAAAGTACCAGATCAAAAAGCGCAGTCTCCATTATCTTCAATGCTTCATCAGCAGAATCGGCAACAGACACATTGTAACCCTCACGCTCCAACAAAATAGACAAAAACTCCCGCATACTTAACTCATCATCAACGACCAGAATTCTAATTCCCATACTGCTCCCGGTAAATATTTGCTATAAAAACAGAAATGAAAACATAAACAGTCATTAAGTGCCGTTTTTTGTCATACCATGTTTATAACTAAATGTGAAGTGCTCTCAAAAAGTAACCTGTATCAGATATCAGCCAATAGCAGCATACAAGCCCCTTTTTAACAGATTATGGACTTTATTTTTGTCTCCTGCTATAGTTCCGCCCGCCTTATTAGATGAGTCTACTGCTTACAAACCACGGGGATTGCTTTGAACTTCGATATACTAAGAAAAAAAATGGTACAGGAGCAGATGGTTGCAAGGGGTATATGTGACCACCGGGTTCTTGATGCAATGTTAAAAATCCCGCGTCACATATTTGTTCAAGAGGCGTTTGCAGCCCAAGCATACAGCGACAAGGCACTTCCCATAGGTGAAAAGCAGACCATCTCCCAACCGTATATCGTAGCACTGATGACTGAAAAACTGGCACTGCTCGGCAACGAGAAAGTTTTGGAAATAGGTACAGGATCGGGCTATCAGACTTCCCTGCTTGCAACTCTGGCTGACAGGGTATATTCCGCCGAGCGTATTAGACCTCTCGCGCTTCAAGCGCGAAAATGCCTGGACTCACTTAAACTTTTTAATGTTCAGCTCCGAATCAACGATAGCAACGGAAGCCCGATAGGCTGGGAAGAAGAAGCACCTTTTGATGCCATTATTGTAACAGCCGGCGCCCCGGAGATTCCGGTAATCCTCACAGATCAACTTGCCAGAGGGGGACGCATGGTGATACCTGTCGGTAGTGATGCGGAACAGGAACTGATAACAATAACCAAAGATGATGATGGTGAACTGCACCATGAATCAACCGTTAAATGCCGTTTTGTACCGCTAATCGGCAAGCAGGGGTGGCAAACGTGACCCCATCGATACTTAAAGAAACTCTGGAAAACCCCATTGACATATCCCCCTCAGACGACATTCCACTTATCGGACTTTCGGCATTAACTCTGATTGAGTTAGACGAGCCGTTAATCGTTGATGACGAAGACTCTGATGATGATGCAGAAGAATCAATTCCGGCTACTGAACTGGAACGCTTTGATGATGCCATAAAAATATATCTGCGAGACATTCAGATAACCCCTCTGCTAACAGTCGACTCGGAGAAGGAACTGGCAAAAAAAGTTGAGGAAGGCGACCCTGCTGCAAGGGGGAAGATGATTGAATCAAACCTCCGGCTTGTAGTAAAAATAGCAAAAAGATACATGAATCGCGGCTTACCATTTCTTGATCTTATTGAGGAGGGCAACCTCGGATTGATTAAGGCGGTCGAACGCTTTAATCTGAAAAAAGAGTGTCGATTCTCAACCTATGCAACCTGGTGGATCAGACAGTCCATAGAACGGGCGTTGATGAATCAATCCCGAACAATAAGACTTCCGGTACATATATCTGATGATATAGGACGAATGATTCGAGCCACACGCAAGCTTTCCCAGGAGTTGGATCGTGAACCCACTCTGGTTGAAATAGCCGACACAATTCACCTAAAAATAGAGCACGTCCGCAGGTTGACAACCCTGCTCCGTAATACCTGTTCAATAGAAGCACCAATTGGCGATGACAACGACTTTGCACTCATTGACACCATTGAAGACTGCTCCGTAACCTCTCCGGAAGATCAGCTGGAAAACATTGACATATTTGATCTAATCTCGAAACACTTTCATAAACTGACAGAACACGAGCAGAGGATTCTTACACTCCGTTTTGGGCTGGATGACCACGAACCACAAACCCTCGACGTAATTGGCCAGCAGTTCGGAGTAACCCGCGAACGAATCCGCCAGATAGAAGCAAAAAGCCTTGAAAAGCTCCGTACCTCTTACCTTCAAAGCAGTAAAATCGAATAAATTCAGGAGAACCCAGAATGAACGACTTAAAAAACATTATCCGAGACATACCAGATTTTCCTAAAAAAGGTATCATTTTCAAAGACATAACAACTCTTCTCAAAGACGCACAATCATACCAGAAAATGATTGATCTCATAGCTCATAGATATATCGGCGAACGGATTGATAAAGTTGTAGGAGTCGAAGCACGTGGTTTTATTATAGGTTCAGCACTTGCGTACAAACTGTGTGCCGGAGTTGTGCTGGTTCGCAAACCGGGTAAATTACCATCTGAAACATTCAGTAAAACCTATGATCTAGAATACGGAACTGACACACTGGAGATTCATAAAGATGCAATTAAAAAAGGTGAGCGGGTTCTTATAGCAGATGATCTCCTGGCAACCGGAGGAACTATGGCTGCGGTTGTTGATATGATTGAAAGCATGGGTGGAGAAATAGTTGAATGTTGCTTTATGGCAGAACTGGATTTTCTTGAAGGGCGTAAAAGACTGCCAACCGGAAAGGTCTTTTCTCTGCTCAACTTTTGAAATTGGTTGATTAGATATACCAACTCTGTTATAGAGAACAACCTGCATACGTCCCCGTAGCTCAGCTGGATAGAGCACTTCCCTCCTAAGGAAGGGGCCGGTCGTTCGAATCGACTCGGGGACGCCAATAAAAACAAGGGATTAGCTGATTGGCTAGGTAGCGTTCTCAATTAATGTTTCCCTTACACTTTCCGATAAGTGGTTAAAAACCATTTCTCGGAGGGTTGCAGATGGATAGAATCATTTTACGAGACGATCAGTGGGAACGCCTTGAGCCGT
>JAQUHA010000024.1 GCA_028683855.1 Desulfuromonadaceae bacterium | reverse complement strand
GCTATAAGCTGCTCCGTGATATTATCGAGTGTTATTGTAATGCCCGCCCCGGTGCAGCTCCGCAGCGGTTGTCACGCGATGTTGTGCTGATCTACCGGCATTTTCTGGATCACTATAAGCCAGGCATTGATGAGGTGGAGATTACTGAATATATAGAAGAGTGGTTGTAGCTGGGTCTGGCGTGGTGGTTGCGATACGAGGGATCAGGGAGTCATTGCCATTCTGATCTGAGTGAGGATAACGGCTTCACGGGCTTTCAGGGTTGCCAGCTCTTCGAATAGCGCTACTACGTCAGCGTCTTTCACAGCCATTATATCCCGATCCATTCCCAGAGCTGTATCCGCTTTGTAAAGCTTCATTGCATAACGGTTTAAAGATGATTTTGTTACCGAGTGGCCAAGCCCATTGATCCAGTCGGTTATATCCTGCTGGGTGGCCTGGTTAGCCCGTAAACGTCTCTTTACCTCAATAATAATATTCAGCGGCAAGCTCTGTATCGTTGACCGTCTCATATCTATTCTCCGGACGTGGTTAATACACGGTATTAGGTTATCCTATCCTTCGGGCTGGTAGCAACATTTTTTCTACTGCCAAATCAAATGAAAATATTTCTCTACCGGCATCAAATCATGAAATACCCCGATTTTTTATTGCGGGCGATTTGGAAGTAAAATTTTTCCGCCTGGTGTTTCTAACCCCGCATCAAATAAGGAACCGGGATGTATCCCACACAATTCCTGATCATCCCGCAACCTTTTGGCCATAGTGCCTAGTCAATCACTAACTCACACCATGTATTTGAACAGCATGGGGGACTGTAACGAAAAATGTCTACTTGAAAAAATTGACTGCTTGCTGCTCACCGACACGCTTAGGGAGTCCTTTGGCTTCTGCAAGTCCTCTTATGAGGCTTCTGTCCTTAATGATCTCAAGACATAGATCCTCAAGAGTTCCAACTGTTAGAGTTTGATTCTCGTATCCTGGAAAAATCATGAAAGCTACACGGAGACTGTTTCCTACATATTCAAATGGATTATTTGGAACCGGGAGAGCTGCAAGCTGTAGAGAGCACTTTACATTATCTACAGCAGCGGTTGAGTTGTTTTCTGCGTCGCGTGCTATTACAATGGTTTTAACCTGCTCATAGCCAGTAAGCATGGGCAAGGTCTTTAAATATGGTATAGATTGGTAACTCCACCGAAATCTATAACCTGCACGTCATCTACGTTGTATGCATCCAACGCACTGATAAAAAAATGCAAGGCATCAGCACCCTCTACTACAAGAAGTTTGGCTTTTATAATTTCCTTACGAGGTGCCATGTTCAACGCACCTCCATGTTCGTATCAATAGCAATCTTCAGCATTTCATGGTCAAAGTATTTAGCAGCGGTCTTGTTATCAGTCCTGTCAATACGGATATAACTGAAATCACTTGCGAGATCACCCGAAAGCCCCTCATACGCAGCTTCAAGGCACTCGTAGCTGTGAGTCGTGCATATTACCTGGCAATCATACTCACGCGCTGCCAGTGCGATTGCTTCCCAGATTTGTGGCATATCCAGCTGTCCAAATTTTTGAGCGTCTTCTGTCGGGTTTACAGCAACTCTGGCACCCAGGAACGCAGCATTTCGACGTTCGATGTTCGTTGAATCCAGATGGATTCCAAAACCGTTGAGGCCCATCAACAGATGAGCGGTCTGATTTTTCATCTTCTTACTGTCATACGTGATATCCAGTGAAAACGACGGTTCAGGTTTCTGGTCTGTTTTTATTTGAGTTGGTCTAAAGCCAGGACGAGTATTATTAGCCGGGATTGTTGCCGGTGTGTAACTCGGGTTGTACTTGAGCGTCATTTTTTCATCATTGCTATTGACTACAGCATCGATTTCTATTTTCTTTCCCATTTCATAATTGTAGAAAACCGGCATCCACATGGATTCAGGGTTAAAAGGAATCGTCCCGACTCCACGCCATGCAAACTGCCGTAGAATCATCTCTGGATTGAATCTGTCATGGAACATAAAGAGAGCTTCAAGAACAGAGGTCTTGCCGACATTGTTACGGCCACCCACTAGGGTGATTCTCGACAAGCTGGGAATATCAAGCTGGTCAAACCCTTTGAAGCCTTTGATAGAAAATTTTGAAATCATCATAACCTCCGCAACTTCCGAATAGGTCGTAAATACATTAACTTTCAGTTTGTTTGTAGTGAATTCTGCTACCTGGACAGCCTAACTTCCAGCAAAAGCTTCCCGCAGAACCGTCTGCATCAGCATCTGCGCATGATCCTTCCGTTCTGCGACCTGTTTTTCCAGTTCATCGATGACGACCATTAGATTGTCCACGCGGGCAACAATAGCTAGTTGCTCAAGGATGGGTGGGAGGGGAACTGGAAATGTTCTGATCTTCTCCAAGTTGAAATTACCAGCAGAAGTGCCACCGCTGGCAATGTTGCCTTTTGAGTAAGCAACTCCCATCGGTGAGTTAAAAAGCATTGCCAAGAACCTGTTGTAAAGTGCCTTGTGTATTGGCTTTACAAGCCCAAGGCTCACATAAAAAGCAAATTCTATGTCCTGGTCAATTACGGCAGCTTCTCCTATCCCTGCGCCTACTCGCGCGACAAGGACGTCACCTAACTCGGGCTTTCGGTTCTTGATACAGTCTTGAAATGCCTGTTCTGAAACAAACTTATGGATTTCTGGCATGAACTTGAAAGGTTTTATGTTTTGCGCCGACAAGAACATTCTCCCATGTTCAACGTAGGTTGGTGTTTGATGAGTCCCGTCAGTAATCTTTGAACAAAGCTCACCCAAACTGCACCACACCCATCCCTCTGGCGTGTCAAACTGCTTATCTCCATCAGGAATTGGCGTCAGAGACTTTTCTTCCCGAATTTTCCCTTCATTCACTAACCGGCCATTATCTGCCATGACCTGCACCAGTAGCGCTGCTGCGTCAAGCTGCGGATCTCCCTCCACCACTGGCTGCTGTTTGCGCCACTCCGCCGTCAATTTTCCTTCAACAGCATCTTGCAGCACGGACTGGCGGAGTTGTTTGAGGAGAGAGAGTTGTCCATCAAACTCATTTCCAATTTCTGATGTGATCCCGCCGATATTTTTTAACTTTTCCCTGAAAAACAGCTGATGGTCGTAATCAAAATATGGCAGTTTATAGGCACCAAAACTTTTCTGATTGATGGCCAGCTTTGAAGTACCTTTTGCTAATTTGCCAACGATCTCAGCACGAAGAAAATTGAAAATATAGTAGTAGAATGTAAGGTCTAACTTGAGGTTCTTCTTGGGTTGCAGGATAAAGCAAAGATCGCTGGAAATGAACTTACCCTAGAAATAGTGAGTGCGGCCAAGAGAACCGGATGCCCCCATAGCAAAAATCAGGGCTTCACAGTCATGGGTGAACTCGTTGTGAGTTTTCCACTCTTCAGCAGCGGTAATGAAGGTGAAATCTCCAGGGGTACACTTTGAACTCTGAAGGGTCCCTTTTCCAAAATCAAACAATTCAGCTATACAGCGCCACTCACCCACCGGCCAGCTCCTTCCGTAACGTCTGCAGCAGCTCGTCGCTCTTCTGAAAGGATTGATGCAGCAGCTCCAACAGTTCGGCGCTGGTGTGGCTCTGGCCGGTTTCCTTGACGTGCGGGTTCTTGATGTCCAGGTTGTAGCCGTTGGCAGTCAAGGTGTCGATGGATACACGCCATGCCTGGTGGCTCTCCTGTCGGTTCTGCCACCACTCCTTCAGGTTATTGAACTCGCCGCTCTGGATCGGCTTGGTCTTGGAGTAGGACTTGACCCCTTCTGGCAGTTGATGCTCATAGTACCAGATTTGCTTGGTCGGTTCCCCCTTGGTAAAAAAGAGCAGGTTAGTGGCAACGCTGGCGTAGGGTTGAAAGACCGAGTTGGGTAGCCGCACAATCGTATGCAGGTTGCAGCTCTCCAGCCATTGCTGACGGATACGCTGCTTGACTCCATCGCCGGTCAGTGAACCATCGGGCAGGATAATGGCCGCTCTACCACCATCTTTCAGATAGCGGATCATCAGGAGCAGAAACAGGTCGGCGCTTTCTGTGGTGCGGTAGTTGAGTGGGAAGTTGGTTTCAACACCATCAGTAACTGAAGCACCAAAAGGGGGATTGGCCAGGATTACATCCACCCGATCTTTAGTGCCGATGCTGGTGTACTCGCGGTTGAGGCTGTCGGTGTAGTCCACATTCGGTACTTCTATGTCATGCAGAATAAGGTTGGTAACACTCAGCATGAAAGGGAGCGGCTTGAACTCCATACCGTGAATAGTCTCCTGCAAGGTAAGCAGGTCTTCCACGTTCTTGATATCCTGCTTTCGGATATTCTCGATAGCACAGGTAAGAAAACCTCCGGTTCCACAGGCCGGGTCAAGCACCTTTTCCCCCAGACGCGGGTTGATGATGGCAGTCATAAACTCGGTTAGGGCGCGGGGGGTGTAGAACTCTCCGTAGTTTCCGGCGCTTTGCAGGTCGCGCAGGATTGTTTCGTAAATGTCGCCGAAGATATGACGGTCATCGGATGAGTTAAAGTCGATCTGGTTCAGCTCGTTCAGCACCTGGCGGATGATGGTGCCGTTCTTCATGTAGTTGTTGGTTCCCTCGAATATCTCACGTATGATCAGGGCGCGTTTGTTGCCGGTGGAGATGTCCAGGTTTTTCAAAGCCGGGAAAAGCTGCTGATCAATAAACTCTTTCAGTTCATCACCGGTCATGCCTTCGGCATCGGCTGCCCAGGCCCTCCACTGCACCGCCGGTGGGATCGGTGATTTATAGGCATCCTGAAGGATCTCAAGCTCCTTGTCCTTGTCGTCCAGTATCTTCAGGGTAATCATCCACCCCAACTGTTCAATACGCTGGGCATCGCCAGAAACTCCCTGATCCTTGCGCATGGTGTTCTGCAACCGTTTGATGATGCCACCGATGTTTTTCATTTATTATGCCTTTATCTCCTCCCCCTTCAAGGGGGAGGTCGGGAGGGGGATGGGGTACAATCGTTCCACTTCCAACCAAATTCTTTCTTTTACCGCTTCAAGCTCCTGCATCACTTCGTTATTCCAGAATCTCAACACTGTGAAACCGGCCTTTTCAAGATCCAACGTTCTAACACAGTCATATTCCTTGCGTTCGTCATGTTGTCCACCGTCAACTTCAATAACCAGCTTCTTGTCAAGGCATACAAAATCGAGAATGTAATCGCCAAATGGGTGTTGCCTGCGAAATTTCAGACCGTCTACTTGACGGCCACGTAGCGTCTGCCACAAGCAGCGCTCTGCGTCTGTCATGTTGTTCCGCAACGTTTGTGGCAACTTGTGATTTCGGATGGATTTATTGTTCTGGCCGATCATTCACCCCATCCCCTCCCCGGCCCTCCCCTTGAAGGGGAGGGAGAAATAATCAAGCAGTTCTGTAAATCTCTCGCTCTAACGCCTTCACGGTGGCTTGATAGGCTGCCTTGCCTCCGAAGAGCTGGATGATCTCTGCAGGTGTGCCGATTGACTTGAACGGGTCGATGGTCAGCACCTTCATCTCTTCGATGTTTTCAATGCCGTCGGTGGCGTATTTATCCAGCAGTGCCTGCAAAACCAGCCGTGCTTTGTCACTGTACTTTGTGAAATAATCCCGCTTCACCACCTCATCTGCCCGCTCTCTTCTGGTAAGTGGTGGCCGATCCCAGGCGATGTGACAGATCAGGTCAAACAGATCAAGTTCCTTCCTGGTCTCGTCCAACAAGTTTTCCAGAATGATGTCATGCTCGGCCAGGTGATCGATAACCGCTTTCTTCTTCTCGGCACTGTTCCAGCGGGCCAGGAAGTCATCAAGGCTGCGAAACTCATTCAGCAGGCCGCTGCGGGTGTACTCCTTCAGGCTCCCTGTCGTAAGTTTTCCATTGGCTCCCATATACTGAACGCGCTCGTTGAGGATGGAGACATCAATACCAGCGACATAAATCTTGGGGAGCGGTTCAGCCACAATACCGCCACCGCCGATTATTTCCGGGCGTTCATACTCCACGTCCTTCTTGCCAGCATCAAAGGGGATCTCTTCCCCTGTTTCGGCATCAATAACCGCATCGTCTTCAGGGTGAATATCAGTATCGGTCAGTACATCATCAGCCAATACCTGCTTCACCATGACCGGATGACCATCAAAATCTGGATCGGCAAACAGGTCGGTCACGTTGCGGAAATCCATGATAGTGAAGTAACGCTTGTTGAACTCTTCGTTGATACGGGTGCCACGTCCGATGATCTGCTTGAACTCGGTCATGGAATTTATATTGGAATCAAGCACTATCAGCTTGCAGGTCTGGGCATCAACACCGGTGGTCATCAGCTTTGATGTAGTGGCAATAACTGGATAACGCTCTTCAGGGTTGATGAAGTTATCCAACTCGCGCTTACCTTCATCGTCATCACCGGTGATCTTCATGACGTACTTATGGTTCTTCAGCACCTCTTCGGGATTGGCATTGGCCAGCGCCTGCCGCATACGGTTAGCGTGTTCAATATCAACACAGAAGACAATCGTCTTGTCGAATGGGTTGGTCTTTTTGAGGAACTCAGTGACTTTTCTGGCAACGGTATTGGTGCGTTCATCAATGACCAGGTGCCGATCGTAATCCTTGGTGTTGTAGAGCCGGTCGTCTATGGGGTTTCCATCCTTATCAAGTTGCCCTTCGTCCGGTCGCCACCCCTCCAGATCAACATTGATCCCCACGCGAATAACCTTGTAGGGAGCAAGAAAGCCGTCTTCTATACCTTGCTTGAGCGAATAGGTGTAAATCGGTTCGCCAAAATATTCCGTATTGGAGACAGTTTTAGTCTCTCTGGGGGTAGCGGTGAGGCCGATGTGAGTAGCGTTCTTGAAGTAATCCAGAATTTCACGCCAGGCGCTATCTGCGGATGCACTGCCACGATGACATTCGTCAATCACAATCAGGTCAAAGAAATCAGGGCTGAACTCACGGTAGGCGTCTGAATCTTCATCGTAGCTGGTAAGCCCCTGATAGAGCGCCAGATATATCTCAAAGGCCTTGTCGATCTTCTTCTTGCGGATGACTGTCATTCGGTCTTTGAAATGTCTGAAGTCACCCCGCTTGGTCTGGTCAATCAAAGCATTGCGGTCCGCAAGGAAGAGAATGCGTTTCTTGGTGCCGCTCTTCCAGAGACGGTGAATGATCTGGAAAGCGGTATAGGTCTTACCGGTGCCGGTGGCCATAACCAGCAGAATCCGATCCTGCCCTTTGGCAATCGCCTCTACTGTGCGGTTGATGGCAATCTGCTGATAATATCGGGGGGCGCGGCCAGTGCCGTCAAAGAAGTAATCGAAAGAGGCGATCTGCTCCTGCTGTGGAGATTCAATACCTTTGTACTTCTTGTACCGTTGCCAGAGCTCGTCCGGGCTGGGAAACTCATCAAGGGAAAGGTTCCGTTCAACATCTCTGGAAGATGCGGTTCGATCATGCTCCACAAAACCGTCACCATTGCTGCTGAATGCCACCGGAATATCCAAAGTGGTCGCATATCCAAGCGCCTGCTGCATCCCGGCACCTACAAAATGCTTGTTGTCTTTTGCTTCAATGACAGCAATGGGGATATTCGGTTTGTAATAGAGGATGAAGTCAGCCCGTTTGCGGCTGCCACGAGCCGCACTGGTGCCACGCACATAGATGCGACCATCGGTAAATGACACCTCTTCACGCACCTGACGCTCCAGGTCCCAACCTGCTTTTATAAGGGCGGGAACAATATACTGGGTGCAGATGTCACGTTCTGAGAGGTCTTTTTTGGAGGTCATGGCTACCTGTACGGAAAGATTCATTTTTTCAATATTTACTGAGCATTCATAACAGAAAACAGGACTAAATGAACTACCCCGCAGCAAGCTGCGAGGTATCTGACAAACAGTATGTATCTCTCGCATCGAAGCAAGCTTCGAGGAATTTACCCGGAGAGATTAAAAAAAATACACGATCTATGCAGATGATGACAGAAAACCATGTCAAGCGCCTAAAATTATAGCACTGCAAGGTTCAAAGCAGTATCTTACTCTTTTTCACCTACATAAATTGTGGCTATACCAAATGTAAGTTCATGAATATGTATATTGCGGAAACCAGCCTGGGCAATCATTCTGGAGAATTCACTCTGCGAAGGGAATTCTAAAACTGAGTCTGGAAGGTATTTATAGGCTTTATATTTTGAAAATAATCCACCTACCATGGGTAGCAACTGCCTGAAATAAAAATAATAGAGCTGCCTGAACAGGTGTGAGCGAGGGGTAGAAAACTCCAATATAATGACTCTGCCACCGGGGCGCAGTACACGCCACATTTCAGCCAGCCCAAGTTTCCTGTCAACAACATTCCGTATGCCAAACGCGATGGTTACAGAATCAAATGTGTTATTGGCAAACGGCAAGTCCTCACAAGGGGCGACTTTAAAATCAATTCTGTCGCGGTATGGCGATGCTGCTACTTTTAACGCGCCAAGTTCAACCATCTCCTGACAGAAATCAGCGCCAGTGATTTTTACGGATCGAGGCGTTCTAAGGGCAATCTCCAAAGCCACGTCACCCGTGCCTGTCGCTACATCCAGTATACGGGACCCTTCATTATACTTAAGCAACCGGACTGCTTTAGTACGCCAACGCCTATCAATCCCAAAACTCAACAACCGATTTAAAAAATCATATCTTGGAGCGATCGCACCAAACATCTGCTGAATTTTTTCGCCTTTATCAGAAAGCCTGAACATTCGTTTACGCTACCTTTTCAGAGTTATTAGTGTTATAAAATGTCGTGGAATGTAGCACAGTTCCCAGCTCATAAACCAGAAAAAACCTTCAGACAGCTTGAGGAGAGAACAAATAGTGATCCCTGCTATCCGTATTCAGGATATTGCTGATATTCTTATTATGACTTTTCTGCTCTACCAGCTCTACTCCTGGTTTCGCGGAACAAGGGCTATTCAGGTGCTTATCGGATTGGGAGTCGTGACGCTGATTTATTTTGCTACACGATTTCTGGACCTTTACATGACAAGCTGGGTTTTACAGGAGCTTGGTACCGTTCTGATAGTTCTTATAATAGTGGTATTTCAAACAGAGATCCGACAGGCTCTGTATCGTTTCAGCCTTCTGCGGCACATACTGGACAGCCACCAGGTTACTGAACAGAGCAAGTTTCAGGAGATAGCCGAAACTCTTTTTAAAATGGCAGAAAAAAAGACCGGCGCGCTTATTGTCTTTCAGTGCGGTGACTCACTGCACGATTTAATGACAAACGGTGTAACTATTAATAGTGATATCTCTCCAGAAATGCTTGAATCTATCTTTTATGACGGCGCTCCATTCCATGACGGAGCTATTCTCATAAATAATGGAAAAATCGAGGAGGCTGCCTGTCATCTACCTCTTTCTACTTCGCCTGATTTTCCTCAGTTTTTCGGCACCAGACACCGTGCGGCTCTTGGATTGTCGGAGCGGAGTGATGCATTAATTGTTGTGGTATCCGAGGAGCGTGGCGAAGTATCACTGGTTAATGCAGGGGCAATTCAGACAGTAAACAATCCAACTGAATTGATTATGGCTCTGGATGATATATTCAGCAGCGACATAGAAAGCCCGCGAATAAAGATAAGGCAGCGGTTTTTCAGTAATCTTTTCCCCAAGGCCGCCCTTCTCTGCGCTGTCTGTGTTTTCTGGGTTCTGATAACTACAAGACAGGGGCAGATAACTACAGTTACTGCTCCGGTTCAACTTGTTGGTGTTCCAGATGATATTTTCCTGCTTCGTACAACCCCGGAAGAGGTTAATGTTCAGCTCAAGGCGATGTCAAGTCTTGCCCCTGCCCCATCAAAAATTGATCTTATAGCTGAAATAGATGCTTCCAGACTTTCGGAAGGGACTGTCCCTTTACGCGTGAACCAGAATAATATCGCCGTTCCACCTGGAATGAGCATAATCTCGGTTTCACCCACTACCTTACATATAAGCTCTGAAAAAAAAGTCAGAAGAACTGTCCCAATAAAGATAACCGTAAAGGGAAAAGTTGCGTCTAAACTGTCAAGAATGATTCTTGTAAGCGATCCATCTGTTGTAGAAATAGAGGGTCCGGCAAGCCAGGTTTCTCAGATCAGGTATGTAACTACGGAAGAGGTGGACGCTTCTAAACTTGAAAAGAATAATAATTACAGGAAGAATTTGAAGATCCCTGACAGACAGGTTTCTTTACTAAGGGACTCGCCGGTTACACTTAAACTGATACACAATTCAAGAAGAGGTCATTAACCTGCTACCTGCTTTATAATTGAGCGCAAAAGAGTGTCCAATGGTCATCATGGGTTGACTTTTGAAATCAGTTGTTATATAAAATTGATCCAAATCGTAAAATTTAAAACAGACGGGAGGGAGCATGGCACATATTCGTATTCTAGTTATCTTCTGCCTTATACTCCTTGCACTGCCTCAGCTTTCTCTTGCTTCAAAATCACATCTGGTGCGAAAAAACGAATCCCTACAGTTCATTGCGCGTAAATATCACGTATCAGTTGATGAACTTAAACAGGTAAACAACCTCACCTCATCGCGCATATCAAAGGGTACACGACTCATAATCCCATCACACCCTGCCGCACATACCAAGAAAACTGCTCAGACACACCCAGCGACGTACAAAGTTGTCAGAGGTGATTCACTATTCAGGATTGCCAGAAAAACCGGTGTCAAAGTTGCCGATATCAAGGCGTTGAATGGTCTGAGTGGAAAAAATAAGCTGCAGCCTGGAAAAGTTCTTATTCTCGCTGCTGCAGAAACAATCGAGCCCCCTGCTGAGAATGACAGATTACAACTCATAAACAAGGATCTCTTGAATGAAGACGAACTGGCTGAAACTCTCGCTGAACTAACTGACCTTCAGTCAGACAAGCCTGTTGACCTTGCCAAAACACTTGAGAAGAATCAGGCAATTAACAATATAAAGAAAAGTGCTTACAGCTTTCTGGGCGCCCGTTATCGTTTCGGCGGAACAAGCCGCAACGCCCTTGACTGCTCAAGCTTTACACAGCAGGTTTTCCGTGAACAGAGCGTTAATCTTCCAAGAACCGCACGCGAACAGTTTTATGCCGGCAGTGAGGTTATGAGAGGTGACCTGAAGAGGGGTGATCTTGTTTTCTTCCAGACATACGCCAATTTTCCATCGCATGTAGGTATATATCTTGGTGATCGAAAAATGATTCACGCTTCCTCCCGTGAGCATCGTGTGGTTATCTCAAAAATGGACACACCATACTATCTATCCCGCTATCTTGGCGCGAGACGTATGACAGAGTCTGTTTCTGATTCAATAGATTTCAGCGAGTTATTGCTCGGCGTTGAAGAAGAAAATGAAGATGATACATTGGCAAACGATACTCTCGGGGTATCACTTAACATTGAAAAGTAATTCCATGTTAACAGTAAACGCAAAGAGATCCGGGTTTAATAACCCGGATTTTTTTTCTTCATGAAAATACTGCTCACTTACCAATCCGGTTTATCACACCGAAAAGATCCATACATCAGCTTACTACCAACTGGTCTCTGCTATCTGCACGCCTGCCTGCGGGATGCCGGACACGACTCACTCCTTACGAATTTCTCAGCCTGCTCTACAAACCATATAAAACAGCTGCTCAATGACTTCAAGCCACAGATGATAGGGATTTCCCAATGGACACACAACAGGTACGCATCACTTGAACTCGCAAGACTATGTAGAACCATACTGCCAGACTGCACAATTATAATGGGTGGGGCTCACGCCACCTTCTGCTACGATGAAATACTTACCATTGATTCACCGGTTGATATTGTTGTTATAGGTGAAGCAGAGGCTACACTTCTCGAACTGGTATCACTCCTGGAGTCAGGCGCTGCATGGCAACAGATTAACGGAATCGCTTTTCTAGATGGTGAGTCAATAGTTACCACATCGCCTCGAAAACGGCTCGAGAATATTGATCTTCTCCCTATGCCGGCAGAGCACCTCCTATATTCTGCAGGTCTTGATATTCAGTTACAAACAGAGTTCATAGTTACGACCAGAGGTTGCCCATCAAGCTGTTATTTCTGCAGTTCTCCGGACTTCTGGGGTAGAAAGGTCCGGTTTCGTTCTCCAGAGGCTATAGTTAAAGAGATTCTATACATACAGGAGACATTTGGGCTCATATATTTTTCAATAAGAGATGACACTTTTACAGCGGACAGAAAAAGAGTTATTGATTTCTGCCGACTGCTCCGGGATCAACGGGTTAATATTATTTGGAACTGTCAATCGCGTGTTACCGCAATCGACGAAGAGCTGGTAGTAGAGATGAAAAGAGCGGGTTGTGAATGCATTCAGCTTGGAGTTGAGTCAGGATCAACCCGTATTCTTACTCAACTCGGTAAGAATATATCTCCGGCAGAAATAAATAACGCAAGCAGAATTATTAACGAAGCAGGAATAAATCTTTCTATTTACCTGATCGGCAATATACCGGGTGAGACTCTTGACGATGTAAATCATACTCTGGAACTTATCCGTAAAATTCGTCCAGATGATGGATATGTGTCGCCACTGGCTTATTATCCAGGCACTAAACTTTATAAAGATGCTCTTTCCAAAGGCTTAACAACAAAAACTCTTTTTTCAGCAACCAGGCATAATGCGCTTTACGCTGCATCCCCCAAAGAGAGATCCGCCCAACTTATTCTTAAGGAGTTGTCCGAAAATAGACCAAAAAATCCAAAGCGTTTTACCGATCAGAAAAAACGTATTGGAGAGTGCTTTACAACAAATGTTATCGCCGGGGAGTGGTACAGACAGCAGGGGGCTCTCAATAAAGCAGAAAAGGAGTTTAAAGAAATCACGGTTAATACGCCGGATAATCCATGGGGTTGGTTTCTGTTAGGGGATTTATATTCCGAGATTGGAAACCCGGAGAGAGCTGCAGGCTGTTACAGCAAAGTACTCCGCATAATCCCGGAGCATGAACCGTCAAAAAAAGCGCTTGAGTTATGCAGAAATAAAAAAAGCAGGGGGCGCTGAACGCCCCCTGCTTTGACCTAAGAAACCTGATTTACTTCACAATCCTGATACCAGGGATGAATGAAATTTTCTCAAAGGTCTTATTGAGGGTTTTGCTCTGGAAGTTAGCCAAAGGTGGAGTTTCCGGATACTCAATTTTATCCCCTTTTGCAACTTTAACTTCAGGAAGAGCCAACCACGCTTTTTCACCTTTTTCATCCACAGCTTCTACGTAGGTGTAGCCGCCTGAATTCATTGTCTGTGCAACTGTTGCCTTCTTACCTGCTCCTGCCGGGATCTCCTGCGCTTTCATACCTGCGTGCGGATCTCCACCCTTAACTGTCTCACCTGCTGGAGCACCTGGCTGAGCAGCAGGCATCTGACCCTGCTGTGGAGCTGCTGGAGCTTCAGTCTTGGGTTTGTCTTTGCAGCCTGCAAAAGCCAGAGCGGCAATACTTAGAACTACTAATGCTGTTTTTTTCACCTGCGACCTCCTGAATTTTTATTGTTTTGCATCATTATCACATCCAGAGATTTTGTTCAAAGAGAAATATTATAACGTCCCATAATATAACACTATTTTTTATTCAACCAAACCAACAGAAACCCTCTGACCAAGCTAACAAAGCGATATTATTGTTATTTATCTTCATCAGCCTTGACATTAAGCGAATCATACATGGCTATCTGTTCGACAATCGACAGCTTACAGCGGCACAGATCTGTCCGCTTCAAACATATACGACAACGATCATCCGAACACCATTGGCAGCAGACACAGTCAGCGCATGGCTGTTTTTGAGGTGGACGTTCCTGCATTAATATTCAATATTTCGCTTTACTGCATTGCCTTCAAGCAACTGGACAAAAGCCTTTCCGTTATCTGCATTTACTAGCAGATACCTCGGCAGTTTGAGAAGTGAATCAGAAGATGTTGCATGACGACGCTCTATGGTAAAGGCAGCGACATAACCGTTTTCTTTAGCCTTTCCCATAAGATAATCGTCGTAAATGCCAAAGGGCCAGGCGAGCATATTTACCCGTATCCCAAGTTCAGTCTGCAAACGGGCTTTTGACTTTCTCAACTGCGTATCAACAAGCGCGTCCAACGCCACTCTACTAAGTTTTTTTCTTTCCCTTTTAAAATTAGGATGCCAGTAAGTATGTGATTGAACATCAAATAATCCGGTGGCAGTTAACTCCCTGAGTTCTTCCCAGGTCATTGCATATTTTGCGTTGGATATAGCTGATGGATACGCAAATATCGTAACCGGATATCTATATTTTTTGATTACCGGCAGCATATCACTGTGTACCGATTTGTGAGCATCGTCTTCAACAATAACAACGGATTTTGGCTCAGGAGCTGCTCCTTTGCCGTTATAATAGTCAACAAGCTGTCGCAGGGGAATTACCTTATAACCATTGTCATGCAGATATTTCATCTGCCACTCAAACACCTGAGTCGTAATGGTCATACCATCAACTACTGATGTTCCGAAACGATGATAAAGCAGAATAGGAACCCGGAATGATTCCGCGGCAGACACGGAAACCGGCGAACAGAGCAGTGAGACGAACAGAACAATTACAATCAGAAGTGAAGTGTTAAATGTTGTGGTTTTCAATAGTCAACCTCTCACAATAAAAACTGAACAACCTGCATTGCTTGCGACTTTATGGGAGATACTCCCTTTTATGCGCCTCTGAATAAACCCCTTACCAGAACTGCCAATTACGATGACATCTATTTCTTCTCTGGCGGCAAGAGTAATAATTTTGTCAACGGGATCACCGTATTCGACAATCATTTCCAATGGGATATCATGTTCTGCTGCACACTTTTCCACAACATAGAATATGCGTTCGCGCAATTCATCCCATTTTTTTGATTCAGTCATTGGTGCAACCGGTACAAAATCGGTGTAGGTAGAATTAGGCGCATTCGGCAAAACGAGCAAAGCATAGATTCTGCTTTTAAATTGACTCTGATTGCCAGAAGCCAGCCTGACAGCTTCTTCAGCCGCCTTGTCTGACGCAGGTGAACCATCAATAGCCACAAGTATTTTTTTACGGAGATTTAGCATTTCACCCTCTATTATTTTGTTCTGAACAGCAACCGCAGACGTTAGAATAATTACGGTTTCAGATATAAAGCATTTTTTCGCGCTTGACAATTGTAAAACAATATTCTAACATTCTCGGCAATTCGTACAAAATCGCCAAATATGGCTCATTTTCTAATTAATGACTAAATATTGGTATGTTGCGTCACTCAATTATTATACTATATTTCAAAAAAAGGACATTTTCTCATGGCAAAAAAAGAAAAATCAGAATATCTGATACAAGCGGTTTCTCATGCGCTTGACCTTCTCGAACAGTTTCATGGAGAGGTTGATGAGCTTGGAGTCACTGAGCTGAGCAAGCGGCTTAAACTTCACAAGAACAATGTGTTCAGGCTTCTTGCAACTCTTGAATCACGCAGCTACATAGAACAGAATAAAGTTACCGAGAACTATCGGCTTGGCCTTAAAACTCTTGAGCTTGGACAGACATTCATTAAACAGATGGGCCTTCTCCGCCAGTCTAAACCGGTACTTGAAACACTGGTAGACAGCTGCAATGAAACAACGTATGTATCAATACTCAAGGATTTTAACATAGTATATCTTGATGTTGTAGAAACTGCCATGACCGTAAGAGTTGTCCCACGCGTAGGAGCAAGGCTGCCCGCTTACTGTACTGCCGCCGGCAAGGTACAGATCGCATTTATGAGTGATGAAGAGCTTGAAACATATCTGCCGTTGAAAGAGCTTAAGAGTTATACGCCAAACACCATTACAGATCGGGATGCGTTAAAGAAACAGTTAAAGGCTATCACGGAGCAGGGATACGCACTCGACAATGAAGAACTAGATATCGGAGTTAAGTGCGTCAGCGCGCCAATACGTGACTACACAAGACGCATAATCGGCGCAGTAAGCATCTCAGGCCCTTCAATGCGTTTTTCAGATGACCGCATAAATAGTGAGCTGATTCCTCTCGTAATAAAAGCCGGGGATGAAATTTCTGCCAAACTCGGATTTCAGAAATAGTTCTGACCACTTAGTTACTTCAAAGGCGGCTTTCAAGCCGCCTTTTTCTTTTCGCACGTTAAAATCTACCCCTCCCCTTAAATAGAGATTATTTTCATTTACTCCGAGGAAAATATTATGCCCATATACAAGGTTATAGAATTAAGCACCGTTACTGAGGAGAGTATAGAGGAAACCCTCAACAAATGGAGCTCCAAAGGCTGGAATTTAGACACCATGCAATTTGCCATGCGTGAATCAAGTAAGCGCCCCGCTATGGCTTTTGTTCTCTTTACCCGTGACGTTAAAGATGGAGATGAGTAATGAACAGAAATGACACTCTATATCTGGTTGACGGTTCCTCGTATATCTATCGCGCCTATTATGCAATTCGCCACCTCTCATCACCCGGCGGACACCCAACTAACGCCATCTATGGTTTCATACAGATGCTGCTCAAGCTCCTTAAAGATTATAATCCACAGCATCTGGCTGTAATTTTCGATGCGTCAAAAGTAACATTCCGTAACGAAATATATCCTGAATACAAAGCTAATCGTGCGGCAACTCCTGATGACTTAAAAATTCAAATGGAGCCCATCCGCGAAGTTGTCAGAGCGTTCAATATACAGATGCTGCAGCTTGAGGGGTTCGAGGCGGATGATATAATCGGTACTTTAGCCAACTGCTTTGCGGATCAAGGTGGAAACGTAGTAGTCGTCACCGGCGACAAAGACCTTATGCAGATTGTAACAGAGAGGATTACGTTACTTGACACCATGAAAATGAAGAAGTCAGGAATTGCAGATGTAATTGAGCGTTTCGGCGTACCACCAGAACGAGTCACAGACATCCTGGCTCTGGCGGGTGATTCATCTGACAATATTCCGGGGGTTCCCGGAATCGGCGAAAAAACCGCGGCAAAACTTATAAATGAATATGGTTCCCTTGATCGTTTATTGGAATCCGCAAGCGAGGTAAAGGGCAAAACCGGCGAGAGGCTTAGAGAATTTCATGCACAGGCACTTTTATCCCGCCGCCTGGCAACAATTGAAAACAGTGTGCCACTTAACAAAATTTTTGATGTGCATTCCGCGAATGAAGTACTCCCTTCCGATTTATTTTCTGCAAAGCCCCACAATCAAGAGGCTCTGAACGCTTTCTTCAAACATTACGGATTCAACACCCTGATAAAGGATTTGATCTCTGAACCGACACTTGACACAGACAGATATTACACCGTCAGGACTCAAGAGCAGTTGGAGGAGTTATTGATCAAGCTACAAACGGCTGGTGAGTTTGCGGTTGACCTTGAGACTACAAGCCTTAATCCACGCATGGCTGAAATAGTCGGGCTATCATTCTCCTGCCATGATCATGAAGCCTATTATGTTCCGACCGGACATCTGATAAATCTGCAGACATCTAATACGACTGATAAGGATACAGATACAGAAAGTCTATTTTCATATTCTGCCGAATTATTCAATTCTGAGAAATGTTCGGACAACAGTCTAAGACGTGCGCCGGAACAGTTGACACTCGGGGGTGTACTCGAAAAGCTGAAACCACTCCTTGAGAGCACGGAAATACTCAAGACAGGCCAAAATATCAAATATGATATTCAGGTATTCGCAAACAACGGAATTCTGCTGAACGGTGTATCATTTGATACGATGATTGCCTCTTATATCCTGAACCCATCCCGTAACGGGCATGGACTTGAGGCACTGGCACAGGAGTATTTGAATCACCGCATGATCAGTTACACTGAAGTAGCCGGAAAAGGGAAAGATCAGATTAACTTCGCAGAAGTCAATATTGAAACAGCGGCAAGGTATGCAGCCGAGGATGCGGATGCAACCTGGCTCCTGCGGCAGAAGTTTGAACCGGAGCTATCAAATAATAATCTAGCTGAACTCTTCAAACAGGTTGAAATGCCATTGGTTTCAGTTTTGTCGGATATGGAAAATCATGGGGTTCTTCTCAACAGCGATCTTCTAAGAGATCTTTCTGAAGATTTCAACAGAAGGTTGACCGGACTTGAAAATCAAATTTTCACCAATGTTGGCGAACGCTTTAATATTAATTCACCAAAACAGCTCGGAGATGTTTTGTTTGAGCGCATGGGACTTAAAAGCGTAAAAAAGACTAAAGGGAAAAACGGATGGTCAACGGACAATGAAGTATTGACAGCACTCGCAGAAGAGAACGAGGTTGCCCGCCTGATACTCTCGTATCGAAGCATTGCCAAACTTAAATCAACTTACACCGATGCTCTCCCACGACTGGTCAATCCGGCAAGCGGAAGGGTTCATACTTCATATAACCAGACGGTTACAAATACCGGGAGGCTCTCTTCATCAGAACCGAATCTCCAGAACATACCAATCCGTACTGAAGAAGGGAGACTTATACGCCACGCTTTTATTGCCCCTCCAGGCTATGTCATCCTTTCGGCAGACTATTCACAGATTGAGCTTCGGGTATTGGCTCACCTATCCGGAGACAAAATACTATGTCACGCTTTTGCCAACGATGAGGATGTTCATATCCGAACTGCCGCTGAGGTTTTCGGCCTGTTTCCGGAGATGGTTACTCCGGAAATGCGGCGTCAGGCAAAAACAATTAATTTTGGAATCATTTATGGGCAGGGAGCTTTTTCGCTGGCTAAACAACTCAGCATTTCCCGTAAAACTGCCGAGGACTTCATCTCTTCATATCGAGAACGCCACAATGGTGCGATGCAGTATCTGGATTCATGTATAAAACAGGCGGAGGAGTGTGGCTATGTCACAACAGTTCTTGGCAGGCACCTCCCTATCCCTGACATTAAAAGTTCTAACGGAAACATTCTTGCATTCGCCAGGCGAAACGCTATCAACTATCCGATTCAGGGGTCTGCCGCTGACATCATTAAATGTGCGATGCTGAACCTAACAAGGCGAATACGAAAAGAAAATTACAAAAGCAGACTTATAATGCAGGTACATGACGAGCTGATTTTTGAAGTGCCATCTTCTGAGTTGGATCAGATAAAAGCTGTTGTAAGAGAGGAGATGGAGCAGGCGATCAGAAGCAGAGTTCCACTTAAAGTTGATATAAGTTCAGGCGCGAACTGGAGCGAGGCACACTAAAGAGACACATCACAATTCAACAGCTTTTTTGGATCTGCGTCTCCGTCTCTCTTTCTGTTTACGAAGCTTTTGAACCCGCTTCATCTCAGAAGTTATTATTCCGGCTGCTGCCTCAATCTTTTCGAGCAACTCGCGTCTTGCCAGAAAACGGTTAACAGACTGACTCCGTTCACGCATACAGCTGGCGGTTATACCTGTAACCCTGTGTTTCAGCTGGACACAACTGGAAGTTTTATTGACGTGCTGTCCACCATTGCCTGATGAACGCACAAAGGTTTCAATAAGATCCTCTTCACGCACACCCAACTCCGCCATTTTTAGATGAAGCCAGCGTTTTTTTTCTTCACTTACAGCAAAATCAGGCATTGTACACTTTCCAGTATTTTGGATCATCCAGCATTTAGAGTCCAAGTGTATCAGATGATATTGTATTATTCCACCGACCGTGCGATATTGTCCCAGTTTCTGCTGCAATATAAATTTTATACTAAACAAAGTCACAGGGAGTATTTTGAAAGCACATTTATTACAACGTGTCTGGGTTACTTTCTCCGTATATGTTGTCGGTTTTTATGCATCATTTCTGAACAGGTTTATAATCAAGGGGGCTGCCAACATCCCGCATAAAGGGCCGGTTCTGATAGTCTCCAATCATATATCCGCTTATGACACTATCTTTCTTCCATGGGCTGTAATCAGCAATAACAAACTTCAAATGCTCTGGGCTCCCGCAAAGGAAGAGCTGTTTGAAAACCCTCTATTGAGCCTCATATACCGTTCATGGGGAGCTTTTCCTGTTAAACGCAAACGTGATGTAAGAGCCGGTCGTAAACTAAGCGACCTTCTCCTCGATCAGAAGGTTATGCTTTTCCCTGAAGGTACACGACACAAAGATGGGCAGCTGGGGGCTGGTAACCGTGGCGTTGGAAAAATAATTTACGACTCTCGTCCTGTAGTAATACCAACCGCTTTAACCGGAATAAACAGCTGGAAGTTCCCATGTTTTAAATGCCGTGCATCCGTTAAGTTCGGGGCTCCTCTCGATTTTAGTGACCTGTTCCTGCTGGAGAACAACAAGGAGTCGCATCTGCTAATTGTTGAAAGAGTCATGGGGGCAATAGCGGATTTATTATCTCAGGAGGGGATAGACTGTGGCAGAAAGTAAACACCAAACAGTTGAAATTTTCTGCGATGGCGCCTGTAGCGGCAACCCTGGCCCTGGCGGATACGGTGCAATCTTGAGATATTGCGGACGTATTAAGGAGTTAAACGGTGGAGAAAGAGAGACTACAAATAACCGTATGGAGATGACTGCCGCCATAGAGGCTCTTCGGCAACTCACCCGCCCCTGTCGAGTGATTATTACCACCGATTCGCAATATCTGGTAAAAGGAATGACTGAGTGGATCAACAGTTGGCAGCGTAAAAACTGGCAGAACAGCAAAAAAGAACCTGTGGTAAACAGAGACCTTTGGGAACTGCTGCTTACTCTGTCAAAATCACATATAATCGAATGGAAATGGGTTAAGGGTCACGCAGGACACCCTGAAAATGAACGTTGCGACCAGCTCGCCCGGGAAGGAATCCCTGTGTAGGCTTAAGGTTTAAGAGACTCTACTTACTACCCCGTACAGCGCCTATCAAGCTGAAACCGTATTTAGGATGTGTTACAGCGTGAGTATTAGGATATTTCGAGAAAATCCACCCCTGAAAAACAGGTATCCCATCCTCTGAAATCTTTACTTTTACAGCCGGATTTATCAACTCATTTGAAGATGTTGTGATTGTAGTCCCTTCCATTGTGAATGCCGGAAGAAATGCGTCTATAGTT
This sequence comes from Desulfuromonadaceae bacterium, assembly GCA_028683855.1. GTDB lineage: Bacteria > Desulfobacterota > Desulfuromonadia > Geobacterales > Pseudopelobacteraceae > JACRCG01. The sequence goes on along the minus strand of JAQUHA010000024.1, from coordinate 34,842 downwards.
ATTGTAAGCTTTGAAGAGGGGACTTTAAAAATTGAGCCTACAGGTATTGTGTAAATATTTTCCGTACCATGAACCTTATCTATCACTACCAGCTTGGCAGCTTTCCAACGGGATAAAACTTCCGTTGGCACAACAACCTTTTTCTCTTTTAATGTTTTATGGGATTTACTCGGTTTAAGATTATTCTGCCGTATATCTGCTTTTTCCTGGCAGGCAGTGAACAGAGAGAGCAGACAAAAAATAAATATTAAATTTGGTAAGATCCGGGGAAAATTCAATTTGGGCATCCAATTGTATAGTGGGAGAAAGTCAGACAAACACGCTTTTTTGAACGGAAAAATATCGTCAGAACAAAAGAAAGAATGACCTTCAGAAAGTTAAACACCAATGGGAGCTGATCATACCGTAAAACCGTAATTAATTCAAAGACAAAAGCTTTAAATCATCTGCTCCCAAGACCCGCTAGGTTAAAATTAACCGTGTAGGATTGATTGCCGGGGCGCTCATTTATAGCCAGATTAACACTCCAGCACTTATGCCTGTACTCCAGAGAGTATATTGATTCAAGAAAATCGCTCCTGTCAAATGAATAACGGGCTGTGTATGAAAGAGTTAGCGGTCTGATAATTTTTGTGGACAGGTGACCTTCAAAATACTCTACATGGTCTTTTGCCATCTGGTAAGCGGCAGACAGGGAATTACCCGCCAAATCATCAAAACCTACTCCTGCTGCAACTGCTGATAAGTTCTTTTCGTAGACGTTATAACGGGTATCAAAAAGAGCACGGAACTCCTTGTTGAATAAGGTTTCTGACTCAAGGACAAGATCACTCCATGGCTTCTGATCTTCGACAAGAGTTAAAATATCACTACGTTCTCCATCAATCTTGTAATCTGCCGAAAGCCTTATTCGTGAGATATCCCGATATTCTGTTGCATCCCCTGAAGAGAACCTGCCATTTACTACGCTTGCAACTGAGATAAATATCCGGTTTTTCTGAATCAAACTATCAGAGTAATCGTAGAACGGCAGATTTTGCTGATCCCGGTGGGGTACAAAACTGTAACTGATTTCAGGGATAATTTCATGCCTGATTTTTTTAAGTGAATCTCCTCCAACATCAAATATTCCATAAACTGATGATGAGAGGCGAACTCCTGTCTCAGGTATTAAATCACCATCATTTGTATGAACATCAGAACCGCCGACACGCTCTTCTGTAATATAGCCCCTTCCATGCACACCCGCATATAATGAGCTCTGTATGTAGCTGTTTTGAGGCATCGACAGGGTTATTCGGGGAAACATCAAAAGGCGCTGACCAAGCGGTGCAGTTTCACGATATAAATTTTCTATGTTACTATCAAAATCAAAGTAGAGCGGTGCTGAGAAAATCTTCTCTCTCACTGCTGCGAGCCCGACAGACGGAAGTGTCTGTACTGTAGCTGAGTTATTAATAGTATAAAGATTGTCGTTATAACGCAGATATGCCGTTGCTGCAAAATTCTGCCATGTTTTCAATACATTTATGACTGTATCGGTAGATTGACGATTATAATCTCCACTCTTTTCCCCGAAATCAGCTAAAAAGCTGCGATCACCTGTGAAATTAAGTGACATACGGAGATTTGAACTCTCAGAGAGTATTTCCTTATGTTCCTGTGCCAGCTGCCATCTCCACCTATCTTCAACCCTGTCATATATCGAGTATAAACTCGCGTGCCCCTCGCTCCCCCTCTTACGGATGTAACGATAATCTATTCCGGTTCCTACGCCACGCTTTGACATCATATCCAGATCTATCTGAACATCCTGACTCGGAGAGATAACCAGATACACCGGTATATCAAGCTGTATCCCTCTACTTTTGGAGTGACCCAAACGCGGGAAGAGGATGCCGGATCTTTTTTCCATAACAACCGGGAAAGCAATCCATGGAATATAAAGAACAGGTATATCCTTTACATAGAAGATGACGTGCCGCCCTGTTGCATACCCCTGTAAATCCACGTCAAGCCTTGCCGCGCCAAACTTCCAGCCCGGATTCGGCACATCACAGCTTGTCAGTTCAGACGAGCTTGAACTGAACTCATTTTCGTTTATACGAACAAGATTTGCAGCGGTAAGAGTCATACCAGACTCAGGAACTTTCAGAACTGTAGGCATTATTTCAGCCCTACCGCTATCAACGTCAAGAGTCAGAAATTCACCCTTCAGAACCGCAGTTCCTTTAGACAAAACCACTCCGCCGCTAGCTTCAAGAGTATGTGTAATTGAATCATATTTTACCTTGTCTGCCACAAGGTTCATTCCTTGCGAAGTGACAACTACATTCCCCTCGGCAATATAAACTGAATCAGCAGACGTTCCTGTCATTTTATCGGCAGAGATATGAATATTTTCGTCAGAACTTGTTGCAGCAGACGCATATTGCGACCAGAAACAGATGACTAGGAATATTATATAACTCCTTAACGCTATAGGCACATCAACCCCTGATACCTTCGTATGAAACTTCTTCAAGCCACGCCTTTACTTCACCGACAATAAAGAGCGACCCGCATACAAGAATTATATCCTCAGCATCTGCGACAGCTCTGGCTCTGGTTATGCCATCAATCACAGTCGAACAGAGTTGCGAGTTAATACCATACTCAAGAAAGAATTCTGACAGTTTCTGACCGCTCAAAGCCCGATCCACTGCCGGTGTTACCGTATAAATTGCGTCTACTAAAGGTATAAGAGGCTTGTAAATCATCTCCAGATCCTTATCATCGCAAACACCTGTAACCAGAATCAACTTTGAGTAGGAAAAATCACGCAGCGCCTCGGCAAGAGCCGACGAACCTGCCGGGTTGTGAGCGCCATCAAGCAGCAACCTTGGCGAACCTTCTATAAGCTCCATTCTGCCTGGCCAACGGGCGGAACTTACACCGTTACTTAACGCAGACTCTCGAATATCCATTCCACCAGCGATAAAAATCTCGGCTGCAGCAAGCGCAACTGCAACATTCATTGATTGATAGCGCCCGGGAATCCCCGGTTTGAGTTTAGATAAGGTTCTGTTTATACCGTAATAACTCAGGGTTCTGTCGTCACCCCATACTGTTGAAAAATCTTTTCCGGAGCTAAGATACATACAGCCACGCTCTGCGCTAAGAAGCCGCACAACCTGTTCTACAGCGGCAGATTGTTCAGCGGAAATCATAACCGTACCATGCTTTGTTATTCCGGCTTTTTCTCTCGCAATTTCTTCTACTGTTGATCCAAGATATGCTGTGTGATCAAGCGAAACAGGTGTGACAAGGGTCATTTCTCCGTTAAAAGCAGCTGTTGCATCGGAGCGCCCCCCCATACCTGCTTCCATGACAGCAATTTCTATATTCTCTTCACTGAAAACGTAAGCTGCCAGCGCTGTGATTATCTCAAAGAAAGTAGCCTCATCCGGAGCAAGATCCATAACGACGCCAAGTGCAGCAGCCAGCTTTTCCGGTGAATATTCTACTCCGTTTATTTTAAAACGCTCGGTAAAGCATACAAGATGCGGAGAGCTGAACTGGGCAACAGAGCAACCTGCTTCAAGAAGAATTGAGGATAGAAAGGCGGATGTTGACCCCTTTCCATTTGTGCCAACAACGTGAATGGTGCGGATTTTTTTTTCGGGATTGCCCAGACGCTCCAGTAGCTTGGCAACCCTGTCGACGCCTGGCTTGATACCAAAACGCCGACGGGCATAAAGCCTTCCCAGCATATCTGTCAGAGGCATATCAGGCGGCGGGTCTATGCAGCATTTTCAGAATGGAAGCCAGCTTGGAGCGCATCTCCGTACGCGGAACGATGACGTCAATCATACCATGGTCGAGCAGATATTCGGCTCTCTGAAAACCTTCGGGGAGCTTCTGACGGATTGTCTGTTCAATAACACGGGGACCCGCAAAACCTATCAGAGCTTTGGGTTCAGCAATATTAATATCCCCGAGCATGGCAAAACTAGCTGTAACTCCACCGGTGGTAGGGTCAGTCAAAATCGAGATAAAAGGTATACCTGCACGCTTAAGCGCAGCAAGAGCAGCCGATGTTTTTGCCATCTGCATAAGTGATAGAATGCTTTCCTGCATTCTGGCACCGCCTGAAGCCGAAATAATAATAACCGGCTGTTTCTTTTCCAGACCACGTTCAATTGACCTGGTGATTTTTTCGCCGACCACGCTCCCCATACTCCCGCCCATAAAAGAAAAATCAAAGCAGGAGACCTGCACAGGAAGGTTCTCGATCGATCCTTCAACACAGATAACAGCATCCTTTGCCCCACCCTTGGCTAGAGCGGCATCTATACGATCCTGATAACTTTTAGCGTCTTTGAAATCAAGAAAGTCGACAGAAGTAACATCCGCGTCAAATTCGCTCCATACTGCACCATCGAGCATAGATTCAAGACGTTTACGAGCAGAAATTCTGTAATGATGTCCACACTTTGGGCAGACCTGCAAGTTTGCTTCAACATCCTTACTCAACAGTGTTTCAGAACATCCCGGGCATTTGACCCACATTCCATCTGGAAATGTAACTTTCTTGCCACCTGATTTCTCAATACCCACTCTTTCCTTAGTAAACCAGCTCATATTCAACCTCGTATCTTTCGCAAGTAAATAGAATAATTCAGATAGCTTTCTTCAACTCTGCAACATATTGACGCAACCGATCTTTTAATACATCGCCGCTATACTGCTCGAAAAGTTTGACTATTGCACTTCCGACTACTACGCCGTCAGCCATCCCTGCTACTTCTGCCGCCTGTGCCGGTGTTGCTATACCAAAACCTGCCATAACAGGGAGTGAAATATAACCCTTAACCCTGCTCAACTCCTCTGCCAATGAACTGGAGACAGAGGCTCTGGCTCCAGTAACACCGGTTACTGTTACATAATAAATAAACCCGCTCCCCAGTTTTTCAACTGCGGACATCCTCGAAGAGTCAGACGTCGGTGTAAGTAGAAAAATAACATCGACATCGTACTGTCTGGCAGAATTCAGAAGCTCAGCAGATTCTTCCGGAGGCATATCAACTATAAGAACTCCGTCAACTCCAGCAGCAGCGGCATCGCTAAAAAAAACATCATATCCGTAAGAATGAATCGGATTAAGATAACCCATTAAAATAATAGGTATCTGCGATTGAAGACGTACTTTTTTAACAACTTCGAGAATTCCGGAGAGTGTTGTACCTGATGAAAGAGCTCTCTCCGAGGAGAGCTGTATTGTAGGACCATCTGCCATAGGGTCAGAAAAAGGAACACCCAACTCTATGACATCTGCTCCAGCCCCCTCCAGAATATATATCAACTCTTCAGTTACCGAGAGATCGGGATCTCCGGCAGTAATAAAGGTCACGAGCGCCTTGGAGCCGGAAGTTTTAAGTGTGCTGAATCTGGTTGCAAGTCTGCTCATAGTTTAGTAATCCGGTTATATTTTAAAACCGGACATCTCCTTATCAAGCAGATCAATCTGGTGTGTTAAATCTGTAACAGAGCTGTTCATTACCTTCGCTGCATGACTGTTGGCAACTGTAGTACCTTCAATGTTGTTGACAGACTTTGAGATAAGCTTACTGCTTTCAACCTGTGTCCGGCAGGCCTCCCTGATCTGATCAACCATTTCTGTAACGTCTTCAGCCGAACGAGCTATCAGATTACTTGCCTTGCTCTGTTCACGGGTCGAGGTGCGTACATGAACTGTAAGATCCTTCATCCGCTCAACCGCCGCAGAGATCATATCAGTACCCCTGGAGTGTTCCCGGGAAGAGTTGGCTATGCTCTCTACCATCTCCTCGACGCTCTCCATAGCCTCTCTTATACTCTGACTGCCTCTAGCCTGTTCAACCGTCGCCTTAGCTATCTCACTAACCTGGATACCAGCCCTCTCGACACCAACCACAATTTTTTCCAGGGCGGTGCCGGAGCGTTGAGATAATTTTTCACCGGCTGCTATGCTCTCTTCTGCCTGACTTATAGCGTCAACCGCACGCCTCGTCTCTTCCTGAACGCCTTTAATTACTGCCGCAATCTCCCTTGTAGAGCTGCTGGTTCGTTCAGCAAGTTCCCTGATTTCATCAGCCACAACAGCAAAACCTTTTCCGTGCTCTCCCGCTTGAGCAGCTATAATTGCCGCGTTTAGCGCCAGAAGATTAGTCTGCTCTGCAACCTCATCAATAACGGAGAGAATGGTACCGATATCGTTTACCCGGAGCGACAGCGTCTCTACTACCTCTGAAGTTATCAGCGATGATGCCCGTATAGCCTGCATACCTGAAATTGCTTCCAGAACAGCTTTTTTACCACCTTCGGCATCATTACGAACCGCCTCCGAGATTGAAGCAGAATCCATAGCATTTTTTTCAACCTGTTTTATCGTTGCATCCATCTCGGCAATTGAGGAGGCGGTGGTTGTAGATGCATCAAGCAGATTTACAATGCTTATGCCTATCTCTTTTATAGAAGACGCCATTTCTGTTATCGAGGAGCTTACCTCTTCAACAGCCTCTCCCAGTTTCTCGGCACCCATTGCAATCTCTTCAATAGTAGCTGCCATCTCAAGCGAAGAAGCGGAGGTATCGGTTGCTGAAGTCGAGAGCCTATCAATACCTTCATAAACTTCGTGAACCGATTTATTTATCTGAATCACAGCCTCAGAAGTCTCTTTAACTGACTTTTCCTGCATCTGGGCAGAGCTCACAACCTGTCGTGAAGCCTTTTCAAGATTATTATCAATCGAAGTAAGGACTTCTGATGCAGACCCTATCCTTGAGACCATACTATGAAGGTTCTCCGCCATTATATTCATCGCACAAGCAAGCTCGGCAGACTCCCCGCCCCCTTTAACTTCTAGGCGTGCATCCAGTTGCCCCGCAGCGAGCGCTTTGGCAAAATCGACACAATTTTTAAGCGGGCCGGTAACAGAAGTCGTTATCAGATATGAGCAGACAGCTATCAATCCGATAACAGCAGCCATAACCAATGTAGCAAGAATTATCTTGATTCTTATTCCGGCAGCAACCTGTCTCTCGGCTGCACCAACGTCCTGTCTTATTTTATCAACCATCTGTGCAACAGATTTACTGAACGTCTTAAAACGGGTTGCCTGAATTCCGGTCATAAGATAACTTGCCTTCAGTACATCTCCATCTTCAGCTGCGGGCAGAACCTCTTCCAGCAGCGTCTTCTGATACTCCTTCCATATTGCATTTGCTTTATTTATTGCGTCGTGCTTACCGGGGGATCCTACAGATTCGAGGGCAATACCGAAGTTAAGTTCAATGTCATTCGTAAGATTTTTGATTGTAATTATATTTTTATCCGCAGTATCAGGATCCGCCTCAAGCATAAAGTTCTGCATTTCGCTGTTTATCTGAAACAGATCCGATTTCAGAAGTGCGATACTTTCAAGAGCATCTTTGTCTTTTTGTATCCCCTGATATACCGCCCCACCAATCCTCACCTGGTTCATCAGATACATACTTATCGCGCCCACAATTAAAATGCCGGCGAATGCAGCGGCGGAGAGAAGCACCATTTTGGTACGGAGAGTAAGCCCCTTGGAACCGGCGGAAGATGTTTTTATATCCACTAATTTTCTCCTCTGCAACACTTACAGTAGGGTTAGGCACAACTACAAAAAAGCCGCCTGACTATAGCAGAGCGGCAAGTTTTATATCAAGGAAAAATGCTGAGATTCAGAGGGTGATTAACGAATCATGGAAGTTGATTCTGCCAGAGCCAGTTTATCACCCTGAGTGTGCAGTTCTGCAAGCATCTCCTTGCGTACAGTATGGATTTTTTTCATATACGCCTCTGCCTGCGGTCCCTGTCCACAGTAATATTTTTTTGCAAGCTCAAGATCACCGTGCGCCATATCAAGTTTTGTGTAAAGCTCACGGACAGCAGCCGTCGCACATTTATAATCATCAAGCATATCGCTACCTGTAAATCCATGACTCTTTGCCCGACTCGGCATTATCTGCCATACACCACGAGCCCCCTTAGTAGAAACAGCACGGGAAGAAAGTTTATGACCACCTGTTTCAACCAGTGCAATCTCAGCCAGATCAAAAGGCATAAAGAGCGTATTCTTAGTCTTGTCGAAACATATTTCTGCCAACTGCCTGGCGCGGTCAGTTGTGGTTCTACGGCAGAAGGCGGCTTCGATGACAGCCTGCTGTTTTTTTCGCTGTATAAGGGAGATGCTTTCGCCGTCAAGAATCGATTCTTCAGACGCAAGCGGAGTCGCCGGCTGGATTTCAGCCAGGTTGAAAGGGGTGTTCTCACATGCTGTCAAGAGCAACAGAAAAGTTAGATATACAAGTTTTTTTCGCATAATAAGAGAGTGTGGAAGTGGTATCGGCTTTGCCGGAGCTGCGTCGTTGCCCACTAAATTCGAGGGCGTATCTCCGGCGGTGTACTCCTTTACAGGTTATTTTGTCTCAAAAACGCCAAAATCCCGATTCTTGGGATTCGGGATTTCTGTACAAGTAGGCGGGACATTATAGCAGAAGTGTTAAAATGTCAACCTTTTAAAAATATAACTCCATTATTTCAATATGTTATTTACTATTTTCAACAAGTTCCCTGAGACTTACACCCTCCAGCACACTCTTGATTTCCAACTGCACCTGTCTCCAGACCGGATGAACATTACAATACCCTGAACGCTCGCACTCAGCCGGAGCTGCAACACAGCGGTTAGGAACTATTGGGCCTTCGACAGCCTCAACAACTTCAAGCAGAGTAATATTTTCTGCAGGTCTACCGAGAAGAAAACCGCCGCCGGTTCCGCGAAACGACTTTACAAGTCCGATTTTACTAAACTGCTGGAATATTTTTGCCAGAAAAGTCGGCGGGACATCCACTGCTGTCGCAATATCACTCAGCAGACAGACTTTATCTAGAGGCCTTCCTGCAAGATAAACTATACCTCTTATAGCGTATTCACCTTTACGCGTAAGCTCCATCATATAAACCCCCTAAAAGACATTATTTATCCTTTTATGTGGTTTACATAAACTTGTCAATAATATTTATGTCCGCCGAGCAGAGATTCAGCCCTTGGCAACACCTTTTTTTCTGCCGAAAATAAACGCAACCCATACGCTTATTTCATACATCAGGTACATTGGAATCATAATTACAAACATGGTGATAAGATCTGCATGAAAAGCTGCTACGATTGAGCTTGCAAGGAGGGCGTACTTACGCCTTGGAGCCAGCATCTGATAATTTACAATCCCAAAGCGAGCCAGAAGAAGTGTGATAACTGGAATTTCAAAGATAAGACCAAACACAAGAATAAGGCGAAGACAAAAGTTGATATATGCGCTGATATTGAACCAGCTCTGCAACCCCTCAGATTCATAAGACAAAGAGAAGTTTATGATCACCGGCCATATAACTACCAGAAAAAATATTGCACCTAAACAGAAAGTTACTGTTGCCGCCGTGACAAAAGGTATAACAAGCCTACGCTCACGTTTTGTCAGACCAGGCGCTATAAATAACCATACCTGATAAAACACTATCGGCAGAACCAGTATAAAACCAGCCAACATAGAGATCTTACACTGCATGAAGAAAGGCTCAAGTGGCGCACTGTAGTTCAGTGGACGCTGTTTCTGCGGAGCATCAACCTCTTTGTCAAGTTTGTATCTAAGATAGATGGCAGGTGCAAGCTCTTTAACTTTTAAATAAATATCCTTCTTTATTTCAGTCAAATAAGTCTTGCCGGTAAGCGGCTTTTCAATGAAATGCATCAGATCAGTTGAATAGTTCCAGGAGACACCCATTCCTATCACGATGGCAATAACGATGATGACCAATCGCTTTCGCAGTTCAACAAGATGTTCAACAAAGGGGATAACTTTTTCTTCGCTCATGCACTCTTCCTATCATAGTGACGGGGAGGCTTGCAACTTGATTTAAGAACTCTACAGTTGAATAGTCGTAAAGATGCGTCTATTATGCGCTGTAATTTATTTCAATATACGGAAGTTTATCCATGAGCAATGTCAGCTTGCGCCTTTCGCGCAAAATAGCCCTGATATTTTTTCTGACAACCATACTGGTCGGTTTTACGGTATTGCGAAAACCGTCAGTAACTCACCTTCCGGGAGCTTCTCCTGACGACTATGCGAAAGAGGATCTCACGCGCATAGTATATCCAAGTCTGGAGAAAATCAGGTGGCACGCTCATTTTATTCAGCCGGACCAGACACTTGAGTCTCTCTACGGTAATGACTGGATTGCGGTTGCGCGTTTTAACAGGATTGACCGCCGCCATGTATATCCAGGCATGACTATTAAAGCTCCCGATATTATTGAAGATATAAGGAGCTATACACCTATGCCCACACTCTACAAACCTGCCGAGCATCACGAAAAATACATACTTGTAGATATAACTGAACAGTGGCTTGGAGCATACGAATACGGAAAACTGAAATTTTCGACGCCCGCAGCGACGGGGAAAGCAACGACTGAGACCCCGACTGGTATCTTCAGAGTTCTGACAAGACACCTCAAACACACTTCATCACTTTATAAAACTGCCAATGATGAAGAGCAGTATCCAATGGATAATGCCTTACGCTTTCATTTCGGCAAAGACAATGTCTCATACTGGATTCATGCCCGTGACCTTCCCGGCAAGCCCGCTTCGCACGGATGTATAGGGCTATATGATGAAGAGATGCAGAAAAGAGTTTTCAATACGCCTGACAGACCGGTTCTTAGAGATTCCCAAAAACTTTATGAATGGGCAGCGGGTGAGAATGAATACGAAGATGACAGCGGAGATTTGGAAGAACTTGAAGATGGGCCTGTTGTTGAGGTTCGCGGCAGTCTGCCGGTATATCTGGACAGACCGCCGCTACAAAAATAAATTTACCTTCCGAGCCATTTTGCAACATCTTTAGCGTGATAGGTTATGATTATATCCGCCCCTGCCCGCTTGAAAGCTGTCATAGTTTCCAGAACAACCCTCTCTTCATCTATCCAACCACGCTCTGCGGCACCTTTTACCATACTGTACTCACCGGAGACATTGTAAACAGCCAAAGGGAGGTCATATTCGTTACTAAGATCACGTAGAATATCGAGATAAGGGAGACCCGGTTTCACCATTATTATGTCCGCACCCTCTTCAATATCAGACGCAGCCTCTCTTAGAGCTTCCCGGCGATTTGCAGGATCCATCTGATAACTGCGACGATCCCCAAACTGCGGAGTCGATTCTGCAGCCTCCCTGAAAGGGCCGTAATATCCGGATGCATATTTAACAGCGTAACTCATAATTGGAATAGCATCGAAACCATGCTCGTCAAGCATTTCACGAATTGCCCCTACCCTTCCATCCATCATATCCGAGGGGGCGACCATATCCGCTCCGGCTTCTGCATGAGAAAGAGCTTCACGCGCCAGCAATTCCAGCGTCGAATCATTATCAACATCACCGTTTTTAATAATTCCGCAGTGACCATGATCTGTATATTCACACATACAGACATCAGTTATGACAGCAAGACCAGGCACCTCACTTTTAATCGCACGAATTGTCTGCTGAATGATACCTGTATCCGAATAGGCATCACTACCGACAGCATCTTTAACCTCAGGAATACCAAATAGAAGTACAGCAGGAATTCCAAGATCACGAACCTCTTTTGCCTCAGCAACAATGTATTCTATTGACTGCTGATATATTCCGGGCATTGACGACACTTCTTTCCGTATACCGCTCCCAAAAGCTGAAAACATTGGATATACGAGGTCGTTAACCGACACGGAGGTCTCACGCACCATTCGGCGAAAAACTTCACTGCCTCTGATTCTGCGAGCACGAAACTGTGGAAAGTACATATTTTATCCCCCTTGAAGTTATTGTAAGATTAACATAATTCTACAGCGTATCACTTTTTTTTGCGTCTATCCTGAAGAGATATAACCTTAGGTGCTCCAGCCTCAATTCGCTCCTTCTGCGCCTGTTCCCTATCGTTCTTTTCTTTCTCGGCTCGCTCAAGCTCTATCGGAGAAACAAGCATCTCCATACGAAGCGGCGTACCTCCCATAGTAAAGTCTGCTCCTTCAAGCTGAAATTCGTCAAGAATCCAGGTAAAGACCTGCAGAGGAAAAGTTAGCACCAACAACTGAACCTGCCACCAGCCAGGCTTGACATCAGGTGTAATTTCATCAATACGAGCATAAAACCCGGGCTTATCGTCAACATAAACAAGTACTACGTCATTAATTGTAGCCATAACAGTGCCTTTAAACCTTTTTAAATTAGCTGAAGAAGTTCGTAAGCCAGGCTGTTGAAGATTATTCCAGACAAAGACGAACATGAAAATTAAGTGGGAAGAAGTATCACAAAAGGGACTTCAAATAAACTACAAAAGCAAACAGCTTGTAGCAATTGTTTCTACATCAGAACTGTTTTCGAGCAAGAAAGTATCGCTTCAACCAGAGTATTGGACGCAATGGGATATAAAGAAAAAATAAACCGGGTGGCAGTGGAACAGAGATCATATCTGCTTCACAGACAAACAAACTTCTCAGGACATCACGTTTAGGCATATTAGGCTTAAGCTGCATTATATAAAAAGCCCTTCTTATTGAGACGAAAGGTTTGCCGCCGCCCAAAACATCCTCATCATTTAAGAGCATTCCGGTCAAAGCAGACTCCGCAAGAGACCGATATATACCTCTCTCTTGCATAAGTGATAGAAAAGGTTTCGGCAATGTAATTCCGTAAAGCCAGTTAAGGAGTAAAAGCATCTGCGCCAACCCGTTCTTAATGTCAAGCTCTTCAGCTAGAATCAAAAGCTCTTTGCACTCCGCATCTGTAAGCAGTCCAATCAAGTGAGCTGTATCACTTAACCACTTTAATCGGAACCACTTGTGCTCGGCGCCATGTTCACAGAGGTATAACAATCTATAGACTGGATTCATAACAATGACCGGCGCACCAAACCAGCTTTCGTCGATGCTATGTTCCCATAACTGCCTTGTCTGTTTAGCGGACCAAAGCCCGGCTCGCCAGTGTAGTTCAATTATAAGACCGCTTGAAGGGTTCTTGTATACAAAATGGTGAGAATTTTTATGTAAGTAGTTTTTCAGATCTTCAGCAAGTTCAATGCCTGGAATAATATTAACATACCCATTTTTTTTCAATAATTGATCAGTTGCATCAATATTCTCCGGACAAACCATAATATCGAGATCTTTTAAGTGCCGGAGACAAGGATCATTAAAAAGTTGTTGTGATAGAACAACACCTTTTAAAGGAATAACCTTAATACTGTTGGATGCAAGAATCTTAAGAAGCATCGCAAGCTCACTAGAATCGCGCATCGCCTGAAAACGTGATCTAGTGCTGCGCTCTTTTAATAATTTGACAGTTTGTTCGGGGACAAGATCAGCAGCATTTTTCTGCAATGAGTTATAGACAAGCGCTGGTATTCTATGACGATCTACCAATATCAAAAATTGATCCCAGTCAATATTACAAGCTCTGCAGATTGACTTTATAGTAGAAGCCTGAGTAGCCGAATATTCAGATGGAGCCATCCATGAAGCTGCCACCAATAGCCTGAATTCATTAGATAATTTAATATATTGCGGAAAAACCTGCACAGCATCATTCATATTTCATCTCCCTAACCTGAGACTGCCATGACTCAGCATAATGCCCTCCGATTGAGATTAAATGTTCGTGAGTACCAGACTCAATTATTTTGCCACTTTCCATAACATGAATAATATCCGCATACATAGCAGTGGTAAAACGATGAGTAATCATAAGTGCTGTGTGTCCCGCCGTCAGTTGCTTAAAACGGTTCAGCCAATCAGCCTCTGCCCATGAATCCATGGCACTTGTCGGCTCGTCCAGAACAATGATAGGGGCATTACGCAGAAAAGCTCTGGCTAAAGCCAACCTCTGCCACTCGCCTACGCTCAACTCAGCTCCTCCAAACCATTTACCTAAAACCGTTTCATAGCCATTAGACAACCGCTCTATCGGAGCTGCAGCAGCTGCAGCGACTGCTGCAGCTTGAATCCTGCCTTGGTCTCCAAGTGCTGTAAGATCACCCATAGCTATGTTTTCTGAAGCGGTAGTGTGGTATCGTACCGGCTCCTGGAAAAGTACCGTAATTGATCTACGCAGCTCTGAAGGGTCAAGCTCCTTAACATCATTATTATCAATAAGTATTTTACCCGTTTGTGGGTCATAAAACCTGCATAGCAGTTTAATCAAAGTACTTTTACCAGCTCCGTTATGTCCAACTATTGCAGTGGATTTTCCAGCCGGCAAATCCAATGAGAAATTATCAAGGGCATTGAACGGGCTTCCGGGATAACGGAAAGTTACTTCTTCAAAACGTATCCCTTGGTTCAGATACGGTAGGAGAGGCAACTTTTTTTCCGGAATAGCAAGAAAAGGTTTCGCAGAGAGAAATTGAAACAAATTTTCCAAAAACAGGGTACTACGATAGATTCTGCCGGCACTTTCAAGGAGAGAGCGGAGTAATTTCTGCCCCTGCAGAAATGCCTGATAACATAGAACTAAATCTCCAAGCTTAGCCAAGCCTCGGGAAATCCTCATAAGAAGCCAGACAATTCCAGCAATTCCACCTAACCACGCAATTGATCCGGCAAACAGCTCAGATTTCATCTCATCTCGAACCAGCTTAAGTCGTCCCTCCCTCAATGTTGATCTCAGTTTCTGAAACAACCTCTTATGATAGACACCAAGATCGAATAATCGCATCTCAGCTGCACTATTCCTGTCGGTTAACAGCCAGTCATAGTAGCGGGAGCGTCGTTCGTTAGCGGTATTAAGCAGGCGCCAATTATGTTCGCGCAGAACGTATCGGCTGACTGACCATAGTCCCGGCAGGGCGCTGCCAATTAGGAGAAAAGGCATCCACCAGGCATACATAGCAATCATACCAGCCAATACGAGCAGGGTTACGCTGTTCTGCAACACAACACCAACACTTTCCAAAAGCGCTATAGGCTGTGACAGTGCATCAACTCTGGCACGATGCAGAAGATCGTATGACTCAGGATTTTCGTAAAAAGCCAAATCAAGATCTATCGCTTTATCGTGAATCAGAGAATGGATCGAGTCCTGAACTAACTCGGTTTGTGCTGCCCGTACCCAGCGGATAAGGCTTGTAACAACCTGACTTATAATCCAGAAGAGTCCAATAGCGATTATTGGCGGAAGAGCCCGTGTTAAAACAGCCGCAGAAGTGACCTGAGAGATATCTACTGAGAGAAAGTCAACTGCCATCTTGGTCAGATAGACCTGTACCGCCGGTATAACACCCTGAATTAAAAGCAGCAAACCCCAGGCGACTGTCCAACCCCGGGCAGCCTGCCAGACCAGAAAGATACCTTTACCAATCAGTGGAACAGATCTCAGCAGCTCATCTTTTGCTCTACGTATCACCTAATCACCTCTAACATATTTTTGAGCTGCAAGAGTCATTGTAAATCCTGCAAATCCACCGACAAACCATATTGGAGATTTCAGAGCCAAAGAGACAGAGAGACCGTCAACCAAACAAATAGCAGCCAGCAGGAGTGGAATCAGTGGAAATGAAATAGTATGTTGCCAGGCGTTCTCATAGCGAGCGACGCAACTTAGAAAAATGATGTAGGCGAACTGACATAAGGCAACAGTTAATACAACTTTGTTAACAGTTCCACTAACAGCAGTTGCAACTACCATATATACCATCAGCCGACAACCAGCCATAAGAAAAACGGAGGTTGGATTCCCTTTGTGGTATTTGTCATAAAAAACAATCAATCCAAACAAGACAATCCCTGCAACTACCGCCAAGAGAGGATTAGGGAGGAAGAGCAGAATAGCAAAACCAAGGATAAAGAGCAGTGTAAGCACCATCTTTGCGCCCAGCAGAGTTATAATCCCGGATGACAACGGGCGACTTTTTTTTTGCACAGCATCAAACTCTACATCACAAATATCGTTCAGCACCATCCCAGCTGAGTAAAATAGGGACATTGCCATAATCAGAAGCGCTGCAACTATCCAGGAGAAGGTCTCTCCGGAGACAAGAAATGCCGCCAGAACATTGCTCCAGACCGTCGGAAGATTGCTGACCCTGAAAAGAGCGAGATAAGCTTTAAATAGTGACATAGTGTTATTATTCGCTGAAAATATGCGCAAGTAGTAGAGAGTACACCTCTGTTGCATGGAGAGAAGTGCCCGATAGAAGCTTAGGTTCCGTTGTCATAAAGATCGGCCCCTCCTCAACTGAGTCTGTCACCCTGCCATGAGACCCTTTAACCAGTGACGCATCAAGAGGGATCACATCCATAGTATATCTGAATCCAAGCATTTTTTTTGCGAGAGTCCACCCTATTTTCAACTTAGGCAACAATATTTCGGGATCGAGAAACAGTTCACACGGGTCATAGCCAGGCTTAGAGTGAATATTAACCGTGCGTGCATAATCCGGCGCACGAGCATTATCATACCACCAGTAATATGTGAACCAGCTATTGCTAGACGAAACAAGCACCAGATCGCCAGAACGCTCATGGCTAAGACCATGTGCCTGTTTGCCCGCATTGTCCAGCACCTGTTCAACGCCTGGAATCACGGAAAAAAGCGCCTTAACAGCTGGAAGATCCTTGGAATCCCGCAGATAGATGTGGGCTGTTTGATGGTCAGAAACAGCAAAAGCCCGGCTGGTACAGGGATCCATATACTCTCTGCCAAGATCTGTTTTAATTGAGAGAAAACCGGCATCACGGAGTATGATGTTGGGGTGTATAGGATTTGATACCTGGGTTATGCCATATTCGGACAACACTACCACACGACAGTTTCTTGCCTTAAAGAAATCAATCAGTTTTCCACAAAGAGCATCAATATCAGCAAGATCCCGTTCAATTGCCCCACCAGGACCAACTTTCTGAAGGATGTAATCCAGATGGGGCAGATATACCAGCTGCAATGTTGGACGAAAATCCTCCTCCAGCGCCATAGCTGCGTTAGCAATCCATTCACTTGAAACAATCGATGTAGCCGGCCCCCAAAAGTGGAACAGAGGGAAGGTACCAAACCGGGAGTTATAGCGCTCGCGCAGATCCATAGGCACACTGTAGCAATCTGGCATTTTTCGACCATCTGCACAGTATAGAGGGCGGGGAGTAATGGTATAGTCCGCATCGGTTGCCATGGCATACCACCAGAAGGTATTCGCACAGGTGAAATCCGGATTTATCCGGCGGGCCTCATGCCATATTTTATCCCCCTGCACCAACTTGTTTGACTGTTTCCAGAATGACACTTCAGACTGATCTCTGAAATACCACCCATTACCGACAATACCGTGACTGGATGGCATCCTACCAGTAAGATATGTTGATTGAACCGAACAGGTAACTGCCGGGGTGATTGTCTCCACAGGGACACTGCTGCAAAGCAGCCTGTTCAGATTTGGAGTAGCAGCGCCTCCAAGCAGGCTCTTCGTCAGTCCAACGACATTTAGTACAACGGTACGTTTCATTTTATCTCTGTCTTCAGCCATTTAATTTCTTGAATTATGGAGTCAGTGACGCTGTCTGATCTCAGCTCTGCAGGTAAAACATCCCATGTATATGTTTCAATTTCGAGTAGGGTTTCAGAATCTAACAGGGGCAAGAGCTCCATAATAAACTGCTGCGTAGTATTGCCCCATAATGTATTTTTGAGGAATACCGGCAAATGATAGTGCACGCGCCACTCCTCCCCTCTGCTGAACGGATGCAGCTGCAAGGCTTCAGGCAAATCTACATAACGCAAAAGTTTCCCCTCAACAGAACGAATTACAACCTGATGCAGATAATTCGGCTCACACAGCCTCTCTAGATCTGCTCGAAGCGGATCAACAAACCGGGGTGCCGATGAGATCTGAACTTTGGCAATTGCAATACCGGCTTCGCCCAGCCGGGCAATCGCAGCGTCAGGCTCTTCAAACTCAACTGCAAGATGACAGCAATCAAGACACACACCAATATGATCGCGATGTTCATCCGAAAACTCCATACGTTCAAAAAAAACCAGAATTTCATCGACTGTTTCCAGCAGACATCCGGGCTCGGGCTCCAGTGCCAGCAGAATTTTCTTTCCGCTTTTCAGATACAACTGAGAGAGGTATTCGAGCACAGATGTCAGGTTTTTTTTTACTATTCCGAAATCTATTTCGCTTATACACCCCTTAAATCCAATAGGTACTGTAGAAATTGAGCCTTGAAGATCAGAGGGGAGCCAGCAATCAAGTAAAGAGGCAAGAAGCTTTGTATAGTCAACCCGCTCTGGCTGTCGCCAGTCAGGAAGATAAACATTTTCCTTGATTCGTTTAGAGTGAAATAAACCATAAGGAAAACCATTTATGGTAGGAATATACGTTTTTGTAAGTTGCATCCACTCTGTAAAAGCTCTGAATGCTCCAGTGTCTGATTTTATTTCCGATGCAGCCTGGCACGAAAGACGAAGTCCTATCGGAAAAGGTTTATCTGGCGAAACTGCAGATTTTACGGGCGGAATATGAGCTTGTAGATTCAGGAATGTATCCGTCCAGCTTTCACCGGGGTGAATGTTGGTACAGTAGGTGATCACGCTACAGAAAATTTGGGAGACTGACCAAGAAAGTCAGCTGGATTATCGTAGAAAATTCTCCTGATCAAATCATCCGGATGACCGCGCCGACGCATTTCATTTACTGTCTTCAAGGTTGCTGTCGGATCGCTGACACTCCAGTCAGCAGATGAATTAATGCATAGTTTATCTGCACCGAATATTTCTATGGCATCCACAGCACGAGCAGGACTCCCCTTTGAATCAGGATAGAGAGTCAAGCCGAACCAGAACCCATTATCCTTTATCTCTCCGATTGTATGTTCCTCTGCATGGTCTATAAGGACGCGTGACGGAATAATTCGTGGTTCATTGCGTAAAATATCCATAATAATACGCGTCCCTTTCAGCTTATCCTCCAAATGCGGGGTGTGAATTAACATCAATTCATTCCTGACCGCAGCCAGTTCGACCTGACGCTCAAACATGGCAATCTCGTTTTTACTGTTTTTGTTAAGACCAACCTCGCCGATCCCTAACGCAGTTGGAGAGTCAAGATATTCTGGTAGAATAGCCAGAACCTGCTCACCAATTTTCGTATTTTCGGCTTCTTTTGCATTTAAACCAATCCAGCAGAAATGTCGAATCTTAAACCTGGCGGCACGGGCAGGCTCAACAACGGTTAACTGCTGAAAATAATCACGAAATCCATCCACGCCGCAACGGTCGAAACCGGGCCAGAATGATGGTTCGGAAACAGTATGAATACCACCGTATGCCAAGGCAAGATAATCGTCCGTAGTACGGGAAACCATGTGAATGTGAGGATCAATAACCTTCATTAGTTTCTCCACTCCATGCACCATGAGCCTTAAGTTTAATGGCGCTTGCAATAGGCTCGGTTGTTGGATCACTAAAATTTATTTGAATTCTTGAGGTTTTAACAGCAGCCGAATCATCAAGCAACAGACGTACCCCCTCAATAAAGCTCTTATACCTGAAATCCGCTTTTCCTGTATCCGGATCAGCGGAACGCTCAATCCTGTCAATAAATGCTGCAATTTCAAGCAGGCGCGCCCTATTTTCAAGAAATGACATATCCAGAATTTGACTGGAAGAGAGCGGAATCGGTAATTGCTGTTTGTTCTTTATCATATATAACCCTTTTTTTCAGTACGCCGGCAAAACCCGCTTCATGCACACAGTGGTAAAACCGGCAAAGGCTCTTTATTAACTACTCTCTCAGCTAATAAAGTAACGCACTGTTTCATAAGATTCAGATCAATATCATTGACCTCTATTTTCACACCTATTCCAGCCAACAACGGTATACAAAGCTCGCCACCGAGATGTTCCCTGAAATCATCAAGAGCGCGCTCCACATCAAGAAGCAAAACAGCAGGGTGAAACAGATTAAACCCGAGGCTATCAAGGATATTTAAAATTTTATTTAGATCAGGCTCCCCAAGAAAACCGCACCTGTTTGAATAGATGGAATCAATAGCAATGCCAATGGCAACAGCTTCACCATGACGCAAATCGCAGTTACTCAACTCCTCCAACTTGTGCGCCGACCAGTGACCATAATCCAATGGTCGTGATCTGCCGTTCTCAAACGGATCACCACCGGTTGATATATGCAACAGATGCAATTCGGCACAACGAAAGATCATATCTTTGACAGTAGCCTGGTTGAAAGAAGCCAGATCAAAACGAGATTCGTAGAGAACTTCAAAGAATCCGCGATCCCGAATAAGAGCTACCTTGACAGCCTCTGCCATGCCGGCTCGCATATCGCGCGACGAAAGGGTCTCAAGGAAACAACTATCATTAATAACTGCGAAAGGGGGAGCAAACGTACCTAGAAAGTTCTTTCTACCACAGAAATTTACGCCATTTTTCAGACCCACACCAGCATCGTTCTGAGCCAATACCGTTGTAGGAATACGGATAAGCCGGACACCCCGATGCGATGTCGATGCAGCATATCCGACAGCATCAAGTACAGCGCCACCACCAATTGCGATAATGAATGAATGACGGCAGATCTTGTACTTCTCAACCATAGTCTGAATTCGTTCAATCTCGCAATGTTCATTTTTGCAAAGCTCTCCACCCGGAACGGCATTCGGCTCTGCTGCAAACTCAAGCAGAGCCGAATGCCGTTCCGCATAGCGGCTTATCTTTTCCAGCAAACCATCTGTTCTTTTTAAGACTTCACTATCTATAAAAATCAGAGCACGGTTATGAGACATTCCACTTGATTTGATTACATCAACCAGAATTTCGTTCTCAAGTGAGAAAACATCGCTGGTAAAAATGACAGGAAACGTATAGTTGACACAGAAATTTTGCAACAACGTAGAAATAATGTTTCTCCCTTTTAAAGACTCTAACTTTACACCTATAGTCCGCGATGCAAAATTTCAAGAGTAATAACAGCATAAGAGGTAACTAGGCTTGGATCTTTTTCCCAAAATCGTCCGCTCTTCTCATTTACCCATGTACCATCGGCATCTTGAAGATCAATCAGACGTTTTGCGAGATCCTGTCTCCAATTAATTTTTTTACCGTCTTTTAGTGTTATAACATCAACACCCGCCACGCTGAGGGCTTTAGCCATAGTGTGGTAGTAATAATATAATCCTGCCTGCTCCATACCCGGATTTTCATCCAGCGAATAATGGCGGTTCAACCACTCTATAACCATCTTTACGCGTGGATCGTTTTTATCCATCTGAGCATAGATATAGCTGAGCAGACCGTTGTAACTGGCGCTACCGTAAGAGCGCAGAGCCGTTTTCCCATCTGCCAGCTTAACCTCGCCAGCCTTTGTATTATCCGGGAAATATACAAATCCACCCTTGTTGTCGGAATCACCCGTAACCCATTTCTGATCATTGTATTCAGGAAGATTCTGCGTGCGCGAAATAAACTGAATAGCAGCCTTCCAGTTCAGCTCTTTAGTCTCTGGATCATTAGCCACATCACTTTTCAGATAGCGTGTATAGTGAATCGCTTCAAGTGCAGTAGTGGTATTATTTATATCAGAGTTTTTGTATGTGCCACCATAACCGATACCACCATCAAGTGGATGATCCCCCATACCCTTTTTGCCAAAGTCATCCTGCTGAGCCATAAGATACTTACGACCGTTTTTAAGGATAGTTTCATATTCAGGATTCCTAGCCATAACCAGAGCCATCATAGAAATAGCAGTATTATAGTTCTTTAAATCCTTACCATATATTCCACCATCAGGTCTGACATTCTTCAGCAGATAGTCGTACCCGTTTTTTATATTCTTGCTAAACTTTTGTTTATAGAAACCGGAAGGGTCGCCCTGAAATGCCGTAAGAGTAAGAGCCGAGAGTGCAGGATATTCAACCTGCCCCCAATTCCCTTCAACCTTCTGGTTTCCAGCCATCCAAGTGAGACCTTTTCCAATGGCGTTTTCCACTTCAAGTTTCAACGAAATATCAGACTTGGTTTTTTCAACAATTTTGTCAGCAGCAAACGAGGCAACCGGAAGCATTCCAATTAAAGACAGACATAACGATCTTGTAAAGATATTCATAATTTACCCCATATATTTATTTTGCAAGCATTACAGTTACGGTTACTTTTGTACCAACAGCTGGAACGGTTCCCTCTTTGACATACCATATACGGTTACTCTCTCCGCCAGGAGATGCGTTGTCAATCATTGCAACAGGGTCATGCCAGATAGCAACAATAGAACCTGACTCCTGGGACATAAACCCACCAAGTTCATTTACATACGATCCACAAAAAACCCAGTTAAGCTGATTGACATCAATTGTAGATGATCCGGTTTTATTTACAAGCCATGACTCCACAGGAAACGGCACGGTCTGTTTTTCTGCAACATTGCTCAACATTATATTAACAGACTCCCCTTTAGGCAACTCGGGAGAGCCTTGGCTGGAGAGACGTTTATTGGTACCTTCGTAGCCAAGCAGCATGAAGGCAACCTGGAGGTTATATGGGCTTATTCCGGTTCTCAATAGACTTTCGTGAGTCTTGCCGACATTGTTAACCAGAAGATATTCAAGAATTCCACTGTTCATATTAACAACAGCCGGAAATGTAACAGACTTATCCTGTTTATTTATGAGAATTTCACCTATACGGTACTTTCCATCACCCAGCTTTTCAATAGCCGGAGAGTTATAAACAGGTGGTGCCGGGATTAAGTTTCCTGCTGGAGGAACTGGAATTTCACGGGCTTCAATCACACCGGCAGTCATCGTTAGAAAACTGAATGAAGCAGCAACAAGAGCGCGACAAATCGTATTCATATAATCTCCTTTTTGGGTATTCATAGTTTACGTGCAGAAGCAAAAGTATGTGGCATAGGCGGGGGTAATGGTTTAACAAGACAGTCTGTAAAACCTGCCTCATTCAACCATCTAAGAAGTTCAGTATCGGAAAAGACCCATCCATTATCTGTTGTAAGCGCCATATTAACGGCAAAGAGGGCGCTAAACAGAGGCTTCGTATGCGTATGGTCGGTCATCATATCCATAATATTTACTACACCGCCCGGATTAAGTGAATTATATGCTTTTTTAAGCAGAGCCAGTATGCTCTCCGGCGATTCCTGATGAAACATTCCAAAAAAGTTAACTACATCGTTACCATCCGGAAATGGTGCAGTACGATAATCACCCCCCAGAGTTTTAACACGCTCTTGGCACCCCTGTTGAGCAATCAACCCGTCTGCAATAGCTACAATATCAGGCAGATCCATTACTGTGCATTGAATTTCCGAATATTTCTGCGAAATCAGCACAGAGTAAGTACCTGGACCACCACCGACATCAAGGAGTTTTTTACAACCTGCCAGATCAAGCTCCCCAACTACCGCGCGACCAATCGCAAGAGCCCGGTAATGCATAGACATCACAAAGGTACGGGTTCTTTCCGAATTCAGCCCCAGGTGCTCTTCCGGCTTTTCAACCGGCCTGCCGCTTTCTACAAAGCTTTTCAGCTCTCCCCATGCCGGATAAACATCACGATTATATTTAATTGCTCCAGAGAGATCAGCGGGTGATCCTGGAACCAGAAAAAGGGCGGCTTCCGCTGTATTTTTGTAAAAGTCACCATCCTTGATTAATAAATCAAGAGCTACACAAGCATCCAGTAACAAACGGATGCCTCGAAGATCAACCTGTAACGCTCCCGCCAGAGTTTTGGCATCGGCAGAACCATACTCGGCAAGCTTCGCAAATACGCCCAAATCAGAAGCGGTAAAAAGCAGACAGGAGTCATAGAACGCACTTGCCATTTTAATAATTTTATTTGGCGTAATCAAATCGAGCCTCTTTTATTCGAATGATATAAAGTAATTATCGATAAAAACGTATGCAAAGTAGCATCAAAGAGCTCAATCGTCAAGCTGCATCAGGCTGAGCAAAAACCTGTAATGACTTCATTCTGCCAAGAACAAGCTCCATCTCTTCATGGTCAGATTTACGACGACCATAACGGACCGCAATACACTCTTCAAACAACAAATTAATCTCAGAGCTCTCTGCAATATCTGTCTTACTTTCAATGATTTCCAACGCCCGAAACAGTGACAGATAAAACTTTTCAACATCGTTGATGGAAAGCGCATCTTCCGCAATCTGAAGATATTCTGCATACAATAGCCGCTGTGAAGCGGAGTTGTTAACGGTGAACGGCATTTCATCTTTTGAAACATTTTTTATGTACCGAACCAGAAACAGGGTGATTACAGACAGAACAGCAAACAGCAATCCCTGCCACCACCTGAAAAATTGTACCAGCGGTTTAGACTCTTGAAATTTCGGGAGTTGTAAACCGGTAGGAACAGATGCCTGCCCGGACTTTCGCTCTAAGACAGTTAATGGAATGGATATGCTTTTTAGTGACTCATATCGCGCTGTACTTGAATTAAAGAAAGAGAAAAGTAAAGGGGGGAGTGATGTAATAGAGGTATTTTGCGGGATAACAACCTGAGTACAGAGCAGCATATTGTCAGAGCGACGAATCCTGGGGGGGTAGCATTTAAAATCGGGGTCATCTACTTCTGGACATTTGGCTTTTGAAATATTGCCCGAACCTGTGATAGAGGTTTTTACTGTTAAAGGAGTTCCCAAAGATAGTGACGCAGGCTCAGCTGAAACTTTCATATTTAAACGACCAATTACGCCAGAAAAACCTGCCGGTCTCCCGACTGTAGGGAGCGGCAAAACCACTAAATCAACTTTCGGCGCTTCAAAACTGATTTTTTTTGAAATCGTTCCACCAAAGAAACCGGTTGAATCTCCAGCCGTTTCCAGAACTTCTCCGGCCAAACGAGCCGGTCCCAAACTAATTACGCCACTATCAAGCGGAGTTACTCTGGCAGTAAACCTGTAACGTACTGCTGAACGCCCTTCATGCATATATTCGTGCTGATCAGAAAGAATAAACTCTCCAACGGTAGCTTTTTTGACAGCCAAAACAGGATAACCCAGATTATCTACTCTTTCCGCTCCGGTAAGAAGAGTGATTGTTGCGATCGTAGATTCACCAAGATAGAGCCTGGATTTTTCCACAGACATACTCATTACACCAACAGTTTCGGCAGCATCAACCACAATGGAACTGCAGAAAAGCAGAATGCAGCAGATTATTAACATTCGCGCTAAAAACAATTAATATCACCAATCCTTTTCCGGTAACTCCTGCATACTCCCGCCTGGTAATGTTTTGATGGCAGACGGCAACAACACCTTCCCCCGTTTTTTATTCAACAATCGTTCAGCCTGCTCCA
This sequence comes from Desulfuromonadaceae bacterium, assembly GCA_028683855.1. Lineage (GTDB taxonomy): Bacteria > Desulfobacterota > Desulfuromonadia > Geobacterales > Pseudopelobacteraceae > JACRCG01. The sequence goes on along the minus strand of JAQUHA010000024.1, from coordinate 9,394 downwards.
GTCCCATAGTTTTTTTTGATCCGGACTTACCATCTTTTTTGAAATCAGCTGACTGATTATTCTTCTCTACAGCATCTGCAGTCTCATTTAATTTAAGTTTTAATCCGGAGTTCGAGCTAGAGAGAGGTGCTCCGGAGAGTTTGTTTCCGGCTCCATTTTTATTCTGATCCGCCAGAAGATCAGCCATAGCTTCTTTCACACTACTTTGATTATAGAGTGTATCGGGGTCACCAGGCAGATGATTAAGAGCATCCTGATACCTTTTAAGTGCATTATTATACAACCTGACAGCTTCAACGCTGTTTATTGCAGCACTCTCTTCTGCCAAACGTGCAAAACAGTTCCCCTCATTGTAGCGAACCCGATGCAGAAGAAGAGAGTCTCCAGCGGAATTAACCGCAGTAAAGTTTTCAAGTGCCACCCTGTATTTTCCCGTGCGATAATCTGCAACCCCTTCTTCAAAAGCCAGGGAGTTGTTGTAACTGTTTAGACGGGTGAAATCAAACAAGAGTGCAGCCGCAAGCGCAAGGAAGAAGAGAATCAGAGTAAATCGTCTACTCATGCGCGTATCCTGCAGGCGAGAAAAGCCTCTGCAACAAGCAGCAGCAGTGCAGCGGCAAGGGGCAGCTGAAAGTATTCCTTATATCGCTGTTGCCTGTTTTTAATCGACCGCTGCTGCATAAGCGGTCTGACTTCATCGTATAATCCGGCTACTTTACCAACATCGGAACCAAGCATAATGTTTCTATTTGAAAAAGAGTTTAAAATCGATGGATTTGCACGACTTTGAACAATATTTCCAGACTTATCTTTCAGAAAATCTCCATCATGGAGTGGAATTATCCCACCTGCTTCACTTCCTGCAGTCACACTGCAAATCGTAATACCGCTCTCAAGAAGCTGCCCAGGTGAATTGGAATCAAAACTGCCATGATCCTCACCATCGCTTACCAACAACAACAGACGACTACGGGGTTCAGTCCCTGCAAAAGCATTAACAACCTCTTTTGTCAGAGCAGAAAAGTCGGTTCCTCCACGCGGGATGGTATTACTTCCGCTTTCAGTCAGAACCTGTATAAATGCGTCATAATCCAATGTCAGCGGACAGACCGGAAAAGCACTCCCTGCAAAAGCGACCAATCCGATACGATCTCCATGCAAACGGCTGACAAGCTCAACAATCTCTCTCTTTGCCGCGTCCAGGCGAGTAGGGAGCAAGTCATCCGCCAGCATACTGCGTGAAGTATCAAGAGCAACAATAATGTCTATTCCCATAGACTCAACAGATTCAGACTCAGTTCCTAACTCCGGACGGCATAGAGCCAAAACAACAAACAAAAAAGCTGCCACGCGACAGACGGCTCTCAGAAATATCAAAATACTCTTTGGTCTCTCTTCGCAGCTCCCCAACTTACATAAATTCCGCTGCCTTATCTGTTTAGACCGGCGGGCAATAAAAAAAACCGGAAGGAGCAATAATAGCAACCAACCGTATTCCGGCGCACCCCATAACATTTCAGGGGATCCTCTTCAAGAGAGTCATACCAAGCAGCTCACTTGCAAGAAACAGCAGAAGAGCGGTAACAGCACAAAACGGAAATAGCTCCTGATAGGAAAAATATAACTTCTGCTCTATCCTCTGCTTTTCCAAAGCATCAATATCAAGAAACACCTTTTCCATACCTGGCTTATCATCTGCGCGGAAATACTTGCCACCGGTTGAGGCGGCTATCGCACGCAAGGTGGGTTCGTCGAGATCTGCCTCCATCCTGGTATAACTTACGCCACCCAAAGGGTCATCAACCGGAAAAAAGGCTCCCCCTTTTGAACCGATGCCAACAGTATAAACACGAATACCAAGTGCGGCAGCAGCGGCAGCAGCTTCTTCAGGCGATGTACCGGTATTATTACGACCATCAGAAATAAGGATAACAGTACTGCTATCGTTTTTTTTATCCCTCAAGCGATTCAAAGCAGCTAAAAGAGCGTCGCCCAAAGCCGTACCATCTTCAATCGCACCTACCTGCAGTCGCTCTATAGCACTATTTAACCAGACATGATCCAGCGTCAAAGGGGCAGCAGAGTATGGGAGAGCTGCAAAAGCGATCAACCCTATCCGGTCACCGGTCCGTTTTTGCAGAAAAGAGCCGAGCACCTCTTTAGAAACCATCAGACGGTTTTTTACACTACCACCCTTAGCCGAGTCTTCAGCCAGCATACTCGATGAGAGATCAAGCGCAATCATAAGATCCGACGCCTTTGTCAATGTTCTTGTTTCACGCATTATACTCTGCGGCCTTGCAAGAGCGACTACAAGCAGAAGAAGAGCAGCCAGACGCATCCATGGCAACATCTTTACAGCGCGTGAGCAGATTGTTTCCGGGAGACGAAGCAGAAGGGTGCCGTCAGGAATGGTAATTGATGGAGCTCGCTGTTTTCCAGATCTTCTTGCAATAAGAATTGGCAGAGCTATAAAAAGAAGCGCAAAAAACTCTGGATTTTGGAACCTCATTGTCCCGCTCCGGAAGTTTGTCCAATAAGAGCAACCGCAGCTGAGAGGGCATCGCATATCTCCGGCTTTTCAGGTCTGTAACGCGCAAACTTAACCTGATCACACAGTTTAAAAAGGGCTGAAGCCTGCTCAAAATTTTCAGCACTCATACCATCAACAGCGAGAATACTATTAAGAATTTCATCTGTGGTTTGAGAGTTTGAAGTTAGAGGTGGGCTAACCAGCCTTGCAATCAAAAGATCCGATAAACGAGAGAAGAGTAAATCCAGTGAAACGGTTCCAAGAGCATACTCTCCCCTTAGTCGCTCCACCGAATCAACAAAAGGTGTACCGACCTCTTTACTTTTCTGGTTATCCGGCAACCTGGCACGTCGCCAAAAAATAATCAGAATAATACACCCCGTTAAAATCATCGCTCCACTTACGAAAAAAGGGGGCAAATAATTAATAGCAGGCGACTCTTTGATATCTGAGATTATAAGAGGTTTCATATATTATGCTAAACTTCTGGATCGTCGCTGTCGTGTCTGAAAAAACCGGCTGAGAGCCTGCACAGGATTAACTGTAGTAGCAAGAGGCAAAAGTTCTGCACCGGCAGCAGTTACAGTTTTGTAAGTATCTGCCATCCGTATAGCCGCAAGACGCGCATACTCACTACGAACTTTGACGGAACCTGTATCAATAACTCTTCGCTGACCGGTTTCGGCATCTGCAACCTGCAGCAGACCTACATCAAGGAGGTTAAGATCGTGAGGATCGTTTACCGCTATGGCAACGGTGTCATGTCGCCGTGCAGCGGAAGCGAGGGGAGCAGTAAAATCGGTACAGATAAAATCTGATATTATAAAAAGGATAACCGGCCGTCGTATCACAGAATTCAGGTAATTGAGAGCCGCTGCCAGATCAGACGCAGAAGCGGCAGAGCGGTTAGAAGCAATTTCTGTAATAAGCCTTCGGGTATGACGAAGCCCCTTACCCGGCGGAATGTAACACTGAACACCCTCTCCAAAAGTAATTAGCCCGGCACGGTCGTTATTACGTCCGGCAACAGTAGCGAGAATAGCAGAGACCTCCTGAGCCGCATCATACTTTGCACGAGCAGGAGATGGACAGTTCAGGGATGCGGAACGATCAAGCAGTATCATAACTGTCATCTCCCGCTCTTCGACAAAACGCTTTATAAATGGTCTCCCGCTCCTGGCGGTCACATTCCAGTCGATATTGCGAATATCATCACCAGGCTGATAATCGCACAACTCCCCGAACTCCATACCTCTGCCACGAAAAACGCTTTTATAAGTACCGGCAAAGAGAGTGGAAACAAGGCGCGTGGACAAAATCTGCAGATGTCGACTTCTGTTGGCTTGTTTAATGGTGGATTGACTAAGTGACATCAGCTTACGGAACAGCCGTTTCAGCAAAAAGCCTGGTTATTATCTGTTCCACCGTAATGTTTTCCGCATCAGCTTCGTAGGTAGTTATAATTCGATGGCGCAGTACATCAGGTCCAATATCCTTGATATCCTGCGGGACTACATATCCCCTTCCCCGCAGGAAAGCGAGTGCGCGACCAGCCAGCAGCATATATATGCTTGCCCGGGGAGAAGCTCCGTAACCAATAAAAGCTTCCAGATCAGCAAAACCATAAGCAGCCGGATTACGCGTAGCTGTAACCAGATCAAGAATGTACTTCTCTATTTTTTCATCCACATAGACAGTATCAACAAGCGCACGCATTCTCAAAAGATCATCCGGATGCAGCAGTGGCAGCTGTTTGTAAGAAGTTGTCGCAATTGCAGCACGCCGCATTATCTCCTGCTCTTCCAAACGAGTCGGATACGTTATAACCGCTTTGAGCATAAAACGATCCATCTGCGCTTCCGGCAGCGGATAAGTCCCCTCCTGCTCTATAGGATTTTGGGTCGCCATTACAAGAAAAGGGTCAGGCAGGCAGTATGAATGTTCGCCAATAGTTACCTGGCGCTCCTCCATTGCCTCAAGCAGAGCGCTGTGGATCTTAGCCGGCGCACGGTTTATCTCATCAGCCAGCACTATATTCGCAAACACCGGACCCTTCCTGGTTGTAAACACCCCCTCGACAGGATTATATATCAGCGTTCCAAGCAGATCAGCGGGCAAGAGATCGGGCGTAAACTGAATCCTTTGGAAACGTACATCAATTAGTCTTGCAAGAGTTTTAACTACCGTTGTTTTTGCCAGACCTGGCACACCCTCAATCAGCAGATGCCCATCGGCAAGCAGAGCCACTAAAATACGCTCAATCAGGTAATTTTGCCCGACCACCACCTCAGCAATATTGCTGACAAGGTTTTTCAGCAGCTCTCCACATTTATTTAATTCAACACTCTCAATATGCGAACAATCTTTCATAAAATATCCAATAAGGTTAAGTCAGAATATTTATCAACTGTTTTGGAATGACAAAATCATAGTTCAAACAGCAGGAAGTTTTGCGTTAAACGAAGACTGCTTCTGGTCGGAAACAAGGATCGTTATCAATATTTGCCATCTCGACATAAGTGCCACAACCTCTCTTTTGTAGACAGAGTGGGATTGTAGTTGAATGCGTGGAATGTGGCAAGGTGATATTCTCAAGAGCAAATGTACTTGTCATTTTCAGCATCTTAGACCATTATACAACACTACTCAAACCTTCCACGCTTTACCGATGTTTAAAAATTCACAAGAAGGTATCGATGAACTACAGCTTTTGCGCCTACAACCTTTTTTCGATTCTTATTATGAACCGCCCGGTGGATGCAATAAGGACAAAATCTGTATTACTCCGGACGTTACCATTTCAATCGGAACGGTAGCAGAACAGCTTCATGCACCTACCCTTGCAACAGACTTCTTTCAGGTCTCACCACACAACTTTCTGATGACGGTGCGTGACATTGCCCGCTATCACGTTACCGATGGCCGGAAAATTATCGTTGAACCATTTCCTGGTGCCGACGGCGATAAAATCCGCCTGTTTCTGTTTGGCTCTGCAATGGGTGCGCTCCTGTATCAGCGCGGTTTATTTCCGCTGCACGGCAGCGCCATCGCGACAAAACTGGGTGTTATGATTTTTGTCGGCCCGCAGGGCATAGGAAAATCGACCCTTATTGCTCACTTTAAACGTCGCGGCTACTACGTGCTCAGCGATGATGTCTGCGCCATTACCAATGATGGCAGCAGCGGCTTCCGGGTGCTTCCCGCTTTTCCGCAAATCAGGCTCTGCAGCGATGCTTTTGAACGTTTGGATGACATTACCGACGCTACTAGCGGTGCTCGTTATGACGTTGATAAATATGTCATTCCGCTTAATCAGACCTACAGCACTGACAACTTTCCGCTACACTCTATCTATCAGTTGGCAGACAACGACATCCCGGAAATAACACAGAATAAACTGCAGGGCTTTGACCGGGTGAACCTCTTGATTAGCAATCTCTACCGCCTGTTGTATCTGCCCGGTTTTCAAAACAAGGGGCATATCATGCAGATGTCAGCTGACATTGCGAAAGCAACGACGATGTACGAACTTCAGCGACCTCGGGATACTGAGCGGATTGAAGAACTGATTGATCTGCTTGAACAGCAATGGAACGCCCAGTAACTATTTTTGAAAGGAGAATGGATACACAATGAATTCTGTACAGCCCCCCATCACTCCCCAGGCAACCGTGGTTAGAGCACTCAACCTTATCGCTACCGACCTTGACGACGAAACCATCCTGATGAGCGTTGAGCAGGGATCGTATTACGGCATGGAAGCGACAGCACGCCGCATCTGGGAGCTTATCGAAACACCCACAAGCGTGGCTGACCTGATTGACCTCCTGTCACAGGAATACAACGTCACACCCGACATCTGCGGCCCGGACATCATAGCCTATCTTGAAGAATTGAATGCGGAAGGTCTGATAGTTGTTTCGTAAAGCATCCCGCTTTTTTTGCCTGTCGTCCGCAGATAAGGTGCTATTAGTGGAAGCTTTATGCGCCCTATTCACGGCGCGAGTCCTGATTAAATGCGTACCGTTTCGACAGCTTGCGGCGCAGCTTGGCACGGTCGGCCTGGAGAGTGACACGGCTGTGAGCGCAGCACAGGACGAGATCGCACAACGCACCGGATGGGCGGTAGAAACGATGGCGCGTCACACCCCCTGGCAAAGTCGCTGCCTGGTGCAGGCGCTGTCGGCATGGTGGATGTTGAGCCGGCGCGGTGTACGCGGGACGGTGTATTTTGGCGTGGCGGCGGCGGAAACAGGAGCAGCATTTAATGCTCACGCCTGGCTCCGCTGCGGCAGCCGGATTGTCACCGGCGGTCCAAACCATGAAAGTTTTCGCGTGTTATCGTATTTTTCAAAAGGAAGATCATGAGCGGAATATACGGCATAGTTCGTTTTGATGGCGCACCGGTACTGCCGGAAACATTAGGTGCCATGCGCGAAGCGATGGCCTATTACGGGCCGGATGGCGGGGGGCAGTGGCAGGAAGGTTCGGTTGGTCTGGGGCATCTGCTGCTGCGGGTGACGCCGGAGGATAGTTATGAAGTTCAGCCGGTAAAAAAAGGTAATGTTACCCTCGTTACGTATGCCCGACTTGATAACCGCGATGAACTGCTTCGCAGCTTTGACTACGCTCCTGCCGATTACGCCACCACTCCCGATAGCGCCCTGGTGATTGATGCCTATCTGAAGTGGGGAATGGATTGCCCTGATCATATCAACGGTGATTGGCAGTTTGCCGCCTGGGATCACACCACCAGAAAGCTGTTTATTGCCCGTGATCACTTTGGTAACACCGGATTGTACTACTTTAACAATAACAATTATCTGGCGTTTGCCTCCTGTAAAAAAGCAATTCTGGCGCTGCATGATGTACCGCGAGATGTGGATATGATCAGGATTGCCCAGGTGCTCACCTCCTGGCCCGGCGATGGTCGGCGCACGGCTCATGAGCAGATCCACCGTATTCCACCGGCACATACCATGCTGGTTGGCAAAACGGAACAAACCCTCAAAAAATACTGGTTTCCGGAGAACTTGCCGCTCCTCTATCGTAAAAACGATCAGGAATATGTCGATGAACTCCTGCATCTGTATGGTAATGCGGTGCAGAGCCGCTTACGCAGCAGTAAGCCTATTGCAGTAACATTAAGCGGCGGACTGGATTCCGGTTCGGTCACCGCCCTGGCAGCGCCACTGCTGGCTGCACAGGGAAAGAGTCTCATCGCCTATACGTCGGTGCCTTTATATGAGCCGGTAGGTGCAGGGCCGAACAGATTCGGTGATGAATGGGAGTTTGCATCAGCTACGGCCCGCATGGCCGGTGATAACATTGAGCACATTGCAACTAAATCAGAAAACTCCAGCGTTCTTGATGCCATTCGAATGCAACTACAGATTCATGACGAACCGGGCCACGCGGCCAGCAATCAGTACTGGATACAGGACATCTTGTCGCAAGCCAGAAATCGTGGCGTGGGGGTACTGCTGACGGGTCAGTGCGGCAACGGAACTGTTTCCTACGCCGGTTCCGGTCAGGGCCTTTCACTTCTGAAAAACGGTTGTTACAAAGAAGCATTGCACCAACTCCGCCATGCAGAAGCAAATCCCTGGCTGACACTCAAGCGGCAGATTTTAAAACCGCTGCTGACACCGGCACGGATTTTCTACCATCAGCACATCAAATCGGGCGGACAACCCTGGTTGGATTATTCGGCAATAAATCCTCATTTCGCCCGTCAGATAAATCTTGCGGGTTTGATGGCAGACGATGGCCATGACCCTACGCTTCTGTCGATACATTATTCACATATGCAACTGCTGATACTACATCCAGGTAAATCAATAGTCGGCTCACTGTGGCATGAACTGGGTGCAGCGTATAATATAGAAGTCCGTGATCCAACTATTGATCGCCGACTAATAGAATTCTGTCTGCAGGTGCCAGACCGTCAGTATTTTTCTCAGGGAAAAAAAAGAAATTTGATCCGACACGCCATGATCGACCGTATGCCGGCAGAGGTAATTTTCAATACGAGGATCGGCGCGCAATCAGCGGATGTAGCCTTTCGAGTGCAGGCAGAATACCAACCGTTTTCTTCAGTGCTGGTAGAAATTGAAAAAAATGAGGTTGCAAAAACCTGTCTTGATGTGGCAAAAATAATGACAATTTTGTATGATAAAAATGATAAAAAAAGTTTGCTGCACTCGTCCGTCTGTGGTATGGTACTCACCCGTGGAACAGGTGTGGGTTTGCATTTTATTCGTTGACCTAGTGTCAATTCGCAGTAAAAACCAGATATAAGGAGATAATTACCATGAAAAGTCAATTCGCGTCAGGTGCATGGGCAAAACCAGAGCTAAAAAAAGGTAGTGTAGCATCCCAAACAATGTTTATAGCTGGTGGAGGTGCTGATGGTATAGGTGGAGCAACGTCCTAGCCTAAACATCCATTTACTTCCGGAAAACTAAAAGCCTCCAAATTATTTTGGAGGCTTTTAGTTTTCCGAGGTTCAGGCTACCAGCGTAAATCTTCACGTTCTGCTGAATACACCAAAAATCGCTACCGTAATAATACCACCCACCTCTATTCCATATATATTCCAAACCAATCCAGTTTCTAGCTCAACTCCGTTCAGAACATCCACAAAAACCGCAAACCATAAACAAAGCCCCTGTCCAGAACATATACTTGTTGTTCCGAACAGGGGCTTTTACGTTCAACTTTCCTCTACTACCATACTATTTCCCGACCGCCTGCCATGCTGCCGCCTGGTTCGGCAGATATGCACTGGCAGCGGTTGGTGTGGCACCATTCAGATACCAGATAAAGGTGTTGTTGGTATCACGGTCTGAACGACGCCAC